>JAVETC010000021.1:0-54076 GCA_034006225.1 Desulfuromonas sp.
AGTGTATGGACAGCGCCACAACAGAAGGTCGGGACAAAAACAAGTTATCTCAGCTGATTTCAGCATCAACGTCTCAATGTTGTCGGGTTTGATTTGCTGGTGGCAACCAAGTCCGACAAACTGCTAGGATAGCAAAATAGACACTTTGTTAAAATACCAATTGCAGCGCCGTTGCCACTACTTGTGACACTAGCTCCTCAAGACAGGAATCCCCGTGGACCAAAGTAAATTTTCCGCTCTGAAACTACATCCCGACCTATTAAACAACCTCACATCCATAGGTTATGCGACAATGACCCCGATCCAAGCCATGAGTCTGCCGCACATTCTGGCGGGAAAAGATGTCATCGGTCAGAGTAAGACTGGCTCAGGCAAAACCGCCGCCTTTGGTCTGGGATTACTGGAAAAACTCAAGGTGAAACGCTTTCGTGTGCAATCCTTAGTGTTGTGCCCTACGCGCGAGCTGGCCGATCAGGTGGCAAAGGAGATTCGCAAGCTAGCGCGCACCACCCACAACATTAAGGTGTTAACCCTGTGCGGCGGCATGCCATTTGGCCCCCAACTGGGCTCATTGGAGCACGGTGCCCACATTATTGTCGGCACCCCGGGACGAGTCGAAGAGCATGTGCGCAAGGGTGCGCTAAAATTGAATGAGCTAAACATGCTGGTGCTGGATGAGGCCGACCGCATGTTGGAGATGGGCTTTCAGGAGTCGCTAGACGCGATCATAGAGCATACTCCAGCTAAGCGCCAAACTCTGTTGTTTAGCGCCACCTTCCCGCCGCAAATAAAATCTATTGCAGAGCGGGTGATGATTCACCCGATCGTGGTTCAAGTAGAGGCGACGCATACCAGCGCTGTTATTCAACAACACTTTTACGAAGTTGCAGAGGATACCGAACAGCGCAGGTTAGCATTGCGCCTGTTGCTACTCCATCACAACCCCGCATCTGCAGTGGTATTTTGCAACACCAAGCAGGATACCCAAGAGGTGGCGGACGATCTCGCAGCCCACGGCTTTAGTGCTCTAGCCCTACATGGTGATTTGGAGCAGCGTGACCGCGATCAAGCGCTGGTACGCTTTGCCAATCGCAGTGAATCTATTTTAGTTGCTACCGATGTCGCCGCCCGCGGCTTAGATATCGAAGCTCTGGACGCGGTGTTCAACTATCACATTGCCCGCGAAACTGAGGTGCATGTCCACCGCATTGGCCGCACCGGCCGCGCTGGCAGCAAAGGAATAGCCTGTTCACTGTACAGCACCAAAGAGCAATTTAAAGTAGAACGCTTGGCAAAGTTTCTCGATCAAAGCCTCGCTGGCGAACCATTACCGCCACTGAGTGTCTTGGATAATCCCATCACGCCGTCAACCATGGCTACGTTGCAAATTGACAGCGGCAAACGCCAGAAGATGCGCCCCGGGGATATTCTCGGTGCATTGACCGCAGAAAATGGCATTGCGGGGACAGAGGTTGGCAAGATCAATATCTTTGCTAACTGGGCCTACGTTGCCGTCACCCGCGCGGCGGCACCATTAGCATTGAAAAAATTGAGCAATGGCAAATTGAAAGGGCGCACTATTCGCGTGCGGCGCATTCGCGGATAGACATAGCAAAAACCGCATAATTGTTGGATTAACCAAAGAGCACAACTCCAGATAAAATTTAGAGTTCATGGATGTTGTGGCAGGCAACAACTAACATTTAACCAGGTGTGCGGGATCATGTTTTTCAATAAAATTCATTAACTTGCACGCTTTTTTCACATTTCTACCCTATTTGCTCCTTACTCAGGCGCTATTGTTTTACTGTTCAATAATTAATCGCAGGATGTTTTTATTTACCAACGCACCAATAATAAAGACAGGTCTTTGCTAATGTGTCTTCGAACCTTCTCCGCCACACTTTTTACTTCAATAATTTTGGCCTTTACCAGCCTAGGGCTATGCGCAACGCAAAATGAGCCGGTTCTTGCCCTTGAACAGGCAGTGCGCATCGCATTGAAAAACAACCCTAGCTTGGCTCAGCAAGTTAATGCGGTAAAAATCAACGAAATTTCTGTTTTCCAGCAAAAAGCCGATTTTTATCCAGACTTGAGTGCCGCAATCAGTGGACAAAACTCTGCTCGAGATGATTTTTCACTCTCTACAGAGTTATCCTCAACACTGAATCTGTTCAACGGCTTTGCCGACACTGCCGCTCTAAAAAACGCTGAGCTGGAGATGAGTGCTGTGCAGGAGGATTTGACTCGCGAGCAACAGTCGTTAGTCTTTGAAACCTTTTCCCAATTTATGCAGGTTCTCACCAGTCAGGCTTTGATTCAGGTTAAAGAGGAAAACTTGGAGGAGAACCGTAAACTACTGGAACAGATTGAAACCTTTCACCAGGTCGGACGCCTGTCCTTAAGCGACCTCTATCAGCAGCAGGCGGAGACCAAACAGGCGCAGCTGGAGCTGATTGAGGCACAGCAGAGCCTCAACGATAATAAGTTACTGCTGATGCAAACCATGGGGCTGAATCCGACAAGTGCTTATCGGGCTGCTGATCCCGATTTTGATAGGTGGGCAAGGGTTATGACCGATGAAGAGATCGCCAAGCTGAGTGAGGCAGCACTGAACGAGCGCGCAGATATCAAAGCGCAACAGTATCAGATTAAAGCCGCTGATCAGCAGATTCTTCAGGCCAAGGCTGGTCAACTGCCAAAACTTGATCTCTTTGCCAAATTGAGCTCTGGCTACAGCAGTTGGGGCGATGAGCCATTGTCAGAGCAACTACAGGATGACAATCTCGACGCAACTCTTGGTATGTCATTGAGCATTCCTATCTTTGACCGGCATCTGGCGCGTAATCAAATTGCTACGGCGGGAATTGAGCAGCGCAATGAACAGTTAACCCTCAAGCAAAAACAGCTGCAGGTCGGTCTTGAAATAGCCCAGGCCCTCCAAGAGTATCGCACTACACAGCAACAGGTTGATGTTGTTCAGAGCAAACTGATATCTGCGCGCCAAGCGCTACAATCCTACGAAGAGCGATACCGAGTGGGGGCTTCGACTTTGGTGGAACTAACTCAGGCTCGCACGGAGTACGTTACGGCAGCGTTTGACCAGATAGAGGTGAAATACAGTTTGATCACTCAAGAGGTTGCTCTTGCCTACTATCTGGGCAACATGAAACCGCTGTTCGCCGCTTTTGGACTGGAGAAAAGTTAGAATGACTACACAACGAAAAACTTCAAAAATAATCAAATACGCAATCGTGCTAATCGCGATTTTATCTCTGACAGGTTTTGCCTGGGTAACCTGGATGCACCCAGAAGCAACAAGGACAAAACCAGCCTTCAAGTTTGCCGAGGTAAGCCGCGGAATGCTTGAGGTCCTGGTAACCAGCACGGGCACTCTAGCTGCGGTGGAAACGGTGGAAATCGGTACTCAGGTTTCGGGAACCATTGAGAAATTGCTGGTCGATTATAATGATCAGGTTAAAACAGGTCAGGTGCTGGCGCTCCTGGATCAATCCTCATTTATCGCTTCCGTCAATAAAGCCAAAGCAAACGTACTTAAGGCTCAGGCCGAA
Source organism: Desulfuromonas sp. (assembly GCA_034006225.1). Lineage (GTDB taxonomy): Bacteria > Desulfobacterota > Desulfuromonadia > Desulfuromonadales > Desulfuromonadaceae > Desulfuromonas. The sequence continues at coordinate 3,573 of JAVETC010000021.1, forward strand.
TTACAACAGGCGCAGGACGAGTTACGCCGCAACGCGCCACTCTTTAATAAGGGCTACATCTCCGAACAAGAATTTATCCCGATAAAAACGGCAGTGGCTACGACAAAAGCCTCCCTGCAGTCAGCCGAGGCCGATCTGGAACAGGCGCAGATAAATCTACAGTACACCGTGATTCGTTCACCTATCGACGGCACAGTTATTGACCGTAGCGTCGATGCTGGGCAAACGGTTGCAGCCAGCCTGAGCACCCCAACTCTGTTTTTGATCGCCGAAGATCTATCTCAGATGCAGATCGAGACCCAGGTTGACGAAACTGATATCGGTCAGATCCGTCAGGGGCAAGCGGTGCGCTTTACGGTGCAAAGCTATTTCGATCAGGACTTTACCGGCAGCGTCCGCCAAATTAGGTTACAACCAGAAACAGTCGACAATGTCGTCACCTACACTGTGATCGTCGACGCAGACAACGCATCAGGACAGCTGATGCCAGGAATGACGGCAACCGTCGACTTTGTTGTCTACCAGTCGGAAAACGCCCTGCTGGTTCCGGTCGCTGCACTCAATTTTAGCCCCGACCCAAAACGCAAGAGCAACAACAGCAGTCAGGTTTTCATCCGCCAAGACGCTGGGCCATTGCGACCAATTCGGATCACAGCAGGAGAGAGCGACGGACTGTTGACCGAGATTGTCGCGGACGAACTAGATGCCGGGATGCAGGTTGCTATCGGCATAAAACAGGCGGGGGAAGAGGCTGAGGAAGAGAGCTTCTCACTGTTCAATTTTATGCGCCAAGGACAGAGAGGACGCGGCGGCCCGGGGCAGGGGTCCGGTGGAGGGCCGCGTCAATGAGCGCAGCGCAGATCAGTCTCAGCCATATTTGCAAATTTTTCTCCTTGGGAGAGGTTGAAGTCCGGGCACTGGATGACCTGTCGCTGGAGATTGGCCGCGGTGAGTTTATCGCCATCATGGGCAGCTCAGGCAGCGGTAAATCGACGATGATGAATATCCTCGGTTGTCTCGACACTCCAACCAGCGGCAGCTATCGTTTCGATGGCATAGCAGTGGAGACTCTGAATCGCAAGCAGCTAGCTGACCTGCGCAATGCCAAAATCGGTTTTGTTTTTCAGGGCTTCAATCTGTTGCCACGCACCACTGCGCTGGAAAATGTCGAACTGCCACTGCTCTACGATCGCCACCGTGCGGTCGCCGATCCCAAAGCGCGCTCCATCGAAGCGTTGCAGCGTGTCGGCCTGGGGGATCGCCTCGATCATGAGCCGAACCAGCTCTCCGGTGGGCAACAACAGCGCGTGGCTATTGCCCGTGCGCTGGTCACTGACCCGCCGATTATTCTTGCCGATGAACCCACAGGTAATCTCGATAGTCGCACAACTCTGGAAATTATGGCCCTGTTTCAAGAGTTGAACGGTGAAGGACTAACTCTAGTCGTGGTCACCCATGAAGTAGAGGTTGCCAAATATGCCGGACGCCTGATCGAACTGCGTGACGGTATGCTGTTGCGCGATGAAATCAACCAGCAGCCACGCAATGCACAGGCCGATCTGCTAGAGCTGCAAGAGGAGAAATCTGATGCGCTGGCATAAGTTGATCTTGGTGGCGTTAAAGAGCATCGCCCGTAACAAGATGCGCAGCCTGCTGACAATGCTCGGCATTATCATAGGCGTCGCCTCGGTGATCACCATGGTAGCCTTAGGGGAGGGATCTCAGGCCGATATTGAAGGACAGGTCGCCTCCTTGGGAACCAACCTGCTAATGGTGCGCCCGGGTAGCGTCGACTCAGGCGGCGTAAGTGGCGGTGCTGGTTCGCGGCCGAGCCTGACCATGGATGATGTCGCCAGGCTGGAGAAATATGCAACGCAGCTGCGCTGGGTCTCAGCCGAGGTGCGCGCCAGCGGGCAGGTGATCGCCGGAAGCAACAACTGGAGCACTACCATCAAAGGTGTCTCCCCCAACTACCTGTCGATTCGCAACTATGAGATGGATAGCGGCTCCTTCTTCACCGCGCGGGATAGTAAAACTCGGGCCAAAGTCGCAGTGCTCGGTAAGACAGTTGCCGATGAACTCTTCCCCGATCAGGATCCAGTTGGAGCGCGGTTGCGCATCCGCAATGTACCCTTTAAAGTGATCGGCGTGATGGCCGAAAAGGGGCAATCAGCCATGGGCAACGATCAGGACGATATCATCTTCGCTCCCGACAACACCGTGCTCTATCGCCTGAGTAACGGCAAAACAATCCACGATATATCGGCAAGCGCCATCAGTTCCGAGAGTATGGACGCGGCCAAGGATGAGCTGACGGCGCTGCTGCGCTCTGAACACCGCCTCGCCGCCGCTGCTGAGGATGATTTCGTCATCCGCGATCAGACCGAAATTGTCGCAATCGCCACCAGTGTAACAGGCACCATGACCCTGCTGCTCAGTTCCATCGCCGGGGTTTCCCTGCTCGTGGGCGGGATCGGCATCATGAATATCATGCTGGTCTCCGTAACCGAGCGCACCCGCGAAATCGGCCTTCGTCTCGCCGTTGGCGCCCGTCCTCTAGATGTTTTAGCGCAATTTCTTATCGAAGCCGCTATCCTCAGCCTGCTGGGAGGCTTGATCGGTATCCTGTCCGGCTTAAGTGCCGCTTGGGGCGTGGGCAAGTTGTTGGGAGTTAGCGCGGTGGTAAATCCCACAGTTGTTATGACAACCGTTCTTTTTACCGGCGCTGTTGGAGTGTTCTTTGGTTTTTATCCGGCGCGTAAAGCCGCTAATCTCAATCCTATCGATGCCTTACGCTATGAATGACATAATAGTGTCAAATTACAGACAGGTTTTTTTATGGTCACAGGAGGATAACTAGCAATAATCATCCTCCTGTAAGAAGCTGTCGCGTCTCTTAAGCTCCTGCGCATTCTTAAGGCTGCTACAAGGATTTTATCTACTATTTTAAATTCGATAGCCAGCTTAAGTTTAAGTTAATGTAGGTGTGTAATAAAGTTACATACTGTAATGAGCTGAAATCGCCTATTCCTGAGGCAACAATATTCCATTAAAAAAATAAAGTACAATACTGGATCAATTTAATTTACCACCTTGTGTAAAAACTAAGTAATAAAGTTGCATACTAAAATCGAAACTATTTCTCTGAAATACTATTTCCAGAATAATCTAGCGCTTCAGCACTGTTGTTGCCTTGACAGCAACTCCCCTTATCACAAATTTACTGCCTCGATAGGTATATATTTTCAGCCTGTCCCCAATAAGCATCATAAATATGCTGATAAACCTGATCACAGCGCTGATCGTAGTAATCCTTGGTAAAAGCCTCGGGCAGTTCATCGAGGACAATTTCAATTGTCTGCCGAACCGCAGCGCGAGTCATCTCTTTTTTGCGCCAGTCGAGAACCAGCTTCTCTTTCTTAAGCTTGGACAACAGATTCTTGGCAACGCTTTTAATCTGGCTACGCTCCCGGTCTGTCAATTCCGGTGGCGGACGAAACAGCATGTCAAACACCGCCAATTCTTCCTCTGCCAGTCCTTCCTTTATGTGGCGCTGCTCTTCTTCGTTCAGATCCTGAGCAAAGTTTATCATCTCATCGATGATTACTTCGATATTGTAGGCACCACTATTGTATTCCTCTATCAGCTGTTGGAATTTCTCCAAATAATCCATTCGTGAACGATTTAGTTCGACCATAACGCGTAATTTGTTTTCCAGAGCGGCACGTAGTTTCTCAAGTTCAGTCCGCTTTTTGTTGCCCGCGAACTTTTCGCGCAAGGCATCAAAGTCAATTGAGGACAGGTCAATAACTCCACCATAACTAGTCTTGGCTGGATCACGAATAACATAACCTTCGCTGGCAATTGATTGGTCGAGCAGACCTTCAACTTGCTCCATTACCGCCGAGATATCGATTATTGGGTTAAGAGATTGAATCGTTTCGGCAATATTGATAATCACTGCCCTGGATGGACCAAATGAGTTGGCAGACGGGTCGGGAAGGATCGCTTTGTAAAGCCGGCGCACTTGATTCGCTAGCCCAATATATTGTTTTTTCACATCATCGCTAATCAGAATGGCTTCGACCGCCAAATCGCGTGCAGCAATAAAGTCAAAGTCTCTGGCCTCCAGCAACAGCCCAAGTTTAACACCTAGTTTATCTAGGAAAGCCTCGGTTTCTGAAATCTTCTCAGCCAACTTAATAACAAGATATTCCTTGATCTGAACCGGGCATTCACCATCTTCAGCTGTGCCACCATTAGCAGAGCCGTAAATTGCCAGAGCTTTCTGCATGTTGCGAAACACGCCAACGTAATCAACAATAAGGCCATTGAGCTTATCCTGAAACACGCGGTTCGCACGCGCAATCGTCTGCATCAAGGTGTGGTTGCGCATCGGCTTGTCCAGATAGATGGTGTTACAACTCGGCACGTCAAAACCGGTGATCCACATGGCGCAGACGAAAACCAGCCGGAACGGGTTATCCGAATCCTTGAACTGCTTTTCCATATCTTGTTGCACCATGCGTAGACGATGCGGCTTAAAGTCGATCCCCTTTTCAGTGAAAAACTCTAGCTCGTTCTGGGACTGCGAGACAACGACCGCCATGTCGGTCTCTTCCATGAAGCCAATTTTCTCAGCCAATCGCTGTTGCTTGAATGCGCTTTTAGCGCCGGATAGTTCATCTTTCAGGTGGTTGATCTCCCGCTGCCAGTATGCTTGCACCTTTTCGTACATTTGCACAGCGGTCAGCTTGTCGATGGCGATAAACATCGCTTTCCCGCGTTGGCCACGGTTAGTAAAGTGCTGCACTACATCCTCGGCAACTTTATCCAGCCGCTCATCGCGGGTGATCAGGTGATACTCACGTGAAAATTCCCGTTCCAGCTTTGCTTCCTGCCCCTCGTCGAGCATCGCCGATTCAAGCAGAGTGTCCATATCCTCATTGAGGTTTTCATTGGTCAGTTGCAACTCAGGGATACGGTTTTCGTAGTAAAGAGGCACGGTGGCATTATCTTCAACCGACTGCTTAAAGTTGTACACGCTGACATAATCACCAAAGACTTTGCGGGTCAACTCTTCTCCTGCCATCAACGGAGTACCGGTAAAGCCGATAAAGGCGGCATTGGGCAAAGCGTTGCGCATATTCAGGGCGAACGTGTCGTACTGGCTACGATGCGCCTCATCGGTGATGACAATGATGTCGGATCGTTCCGAGAGCAGGGGGAAAGTGTCACCCTTGTCGGTGCGGAATTTCTGAATCAGGGTGAACACAAAGCGGTGATCCTCACGCAGCAACCCTTTGAGATGTTCGCCACTCTGGGCGTGAATGCGTTTTTCTTCCTCGGTCACGACCCCACAATTGGCGAAGTTCTTGTAAATCTGACCGTCCAGTTCCTGGCGGTCGGTAACAATCAAAAAGGTCCAGTTGCCCATCAGCTTACGCAGCACCTTCTGCGAAAAGAACACCATCGAGTAACTTTTGCCACTGCCCTGAGTGTGCCAAAATACCCCGAGTTTGCCCTGATTTTGCTTGAGGTTGGTGACAGCCTCGACAGCGTTGTTTACCCCGAGAAACTGATGGTTCTTAGCTACCAGCTTCTGCACTCCGCCCTTACTCTCGGTGAAGAGGATGAAGTTCTCTGTCAGGTCGAGCAGACGCTGTTTATCGCAGGTGCCCCGAATCATGGTTTCCAAACTGATTTTGCCTGTTTCGCCCTCGCTGTTGATTTTCTTCCATGCGGAAAAATGTTCCCACTCGGCAGTCAGGCTACCAATGCGACTCCGGCTGCCGTTGCTCAGGATAATGAAGGCGTTGTACCAAAAGAGCTGAGGTATGGCGGTTTTGTAGTCCTTGAGGTTGTCGTTGAAGGCATTTTCGACCTTCCGGTGCGAGGCCTTCAGCTCAATAAAAACCAGCGGCAGGCCGTTGACGAAACCGATCAGATCAGCGCGGCGTTTATACATCTCGCCGGTAATCCATAATTGGGAGGCAAGAAAAAAATCATTATTTTCCGGCTTCTGCCAGTCGATCACCTTGACTGTCTCGGTAGTTTGTACCCCTTTAGTGTTTTCGAAACTGACCTTGACGCCGTTTTGCAGCAGGCGGTGAATCTCCCGGTTGGCCTGTACGGGTATCATCAGACTACGGTCGCGGGAGAGTTCTTCTATTGCTAAGCCAAGGGCAGATACAGACAGTGAAGGGTTGAGTGTTTTCAGCGCAGCGAGAAGCTTTGGCCGCAACACAACTTCTGCCGTCGTCTCACGTCCCAGTGTGCCCGCCGATCCCAGAGATTCCTCGTAGCAATCGCGAGCAGTCCAGCCCTGTGTTTCAAACAGTCCCATGACGGCTTTTTCAAGTGAATCTTCGGAAAATGGCCCGGACATTCGTTCCCCCTATCGTAATCGGCGTTTGCTTGCAAATTGGAACTTGCTGTTTCCATTAAGTTAATCTGTGGAATTCTTCAAAAAACCCGTGCGCGGCAGATAAGAATGTCATAATCCCGCGATATTAGATGCACCTGCCATAAGATAAAAGCGGAACGAATTCACCATCTAACTCAAAGAGAGGTTAAGCGCTCTTGCCTCCGAAGATTCTCAGATATCACTGCATAAAGATTGTCTTCTTGGGCCTCTGTTTTTCCCCATTCATCCCAAAAATCAATTGTGGCGCTTAAGGGCTTGTGATTGGGTTCTGTGACCCTTATGCGTGCAGGCAAAAGAACCGCATCACCGACGACAACCGCTTCGCCAACATCCATAAGTGGGAGCATTTGCATTATTTCCCCAAGGCTATCAGGTAGCAACTTCCGAACAGTCTGTTGATCACCAGGATTAGTAAGTCTAAGACTTATGACGTTATTGCATTGGCTCAGGATGGTTTCACTAACATCAGAGGGTCGTTGGCTTATGACCATCAGACCGACACCATATTTGCGACCTTCCTTGGCAATCCTTTCAACACTTTCAACCGCAGCCCTTTCGAGCGGATTTGAGTTTTGAGCCTTAGGCAAATATAGGTGAGCTTCGTCACACGCTATTAATATTGGATGTCTTTTGTCTGAAGGTGTCCAAAATTGAAGGGAATAAATCAAGCGAGATAGCGTACCAATGACAACGGGCAATACGTCGACCGGCACCTCTGATAGATCAATTATCTTGATCCCAGTAGAGACCGCACCATCTTTTCCAAAGCCCAAAAGTTTTTTCGCTAAAAGATGTAAAGCTTCATAACTGTGCCATTCATCAGGGGCCTGATACATAAACCCATATCTTCGATCAGAAATTTTTCCCTCTATCCGAGGTATAAGTCGACTGAAATCACCAAAATATGGTCCCTGCTTATCCTTGTTAACGCCAGGCACCATCTGCACGTTAAGCATCTGAAGATGCTCTAAAACCTTTTGCAAATCAAAGGGCACAGGGCTATTGATTGTGAACTGATTCAAAACAGCAGTTTTGCTCTCTGCGGCCAACCGTTCTTTTTTCTGATCCCGAACAGCATTGTGAATTACTAAGCTTTGATTCTGAGCAGTAAACTCCGACTTTTCCACAAAGAGTGCTTGCATCTCCTCATATGAGAGAAGCCAGTACGGCAAAAACAAGACCTGCTCAGACGGTGAAGACAAGTCCGCAGCACCAGCTATCCGGTAATGTTTTGCATATGGAAGCGATTTATATTCGCCATGAAGGTCAAAGAGAACGACATTGGTGTCTGGAAGCTGGTTTGCCTGTTCCAGAATCCTAGCAACAGCCCAACTTTTACCACTACCAGTGCTTCCCAACAAAGCTGCATGTCTTTGAAAAAGTTTGTTCCCATCCAGAAAGGCTGATGCAGTTGTATCAAGGCTGAACTGGCCAAAATGAAGAGGTGTTTTTTGAGCTGTCTTTGAAGTAGCTGAAACCACGTTCATAAAATCGTGAAGGTTTTTGTCTGCAAGCAAAAAAACCTCCTCATCAATTCCTGGCAGATCATCCATTGATCGACTAAATCTTGGTCCCTCAGCGCGGTCACGGATGCAGCCCAGTAGAGTTAACATTGCACCGTTATTCTCTGGTATAGCAGAAAACAGGTCTTCTGCCTCGTCACCAGCACCCTCTTTTGAAATTTTTTCAATCTTAGGCTGATGTCGCCAGATTCTGCTTGCATGACCTATGATGTAACGACCGACACCGCCAGGAATCGCAACAAGACTACCTATCCTGAGTAGTTGCAACTTTTCACCAGAAGAAATCTGCACAAAAACTCTGCCATTATCAACGCTCTGAACAGTACCGATACTTTTGGGATGTTTTTCCCCTTTGTTCAATTCAGCCTCAGAAAAATCAAATAGACTCATGCTTTCCCCCTATCTAGTAAATTCAGTAATGAACCGATCCAGTTTCCAAATATCCTCATCAGGATAATGTTTTATTTCTTCACCTATTTGCACAAGTGTTCCGCCTGCGTCATCACAAGTAATGCATGTAACATTTGGGTGCGGCGCAATGACCTTTTGTCTAACTTCATCGCTCAGTGAATAAGTGACACAAAGTGTTGGTGTGCCCCTGCCAATACTTTGCTTTAAATGTGCCTCCAGATGCTGGTCGTTGAATCCATAGCCAATGATCAGCAATGACAAGGCATTTTTAAAAGCATGATCCATATAGTGAAGATGTTCTCTGCGGACATCTCTTAGAGCTTCAGCATATTTGGATGGGCCAGGGGCAATCATGCACCGCTGCCAATTACCTTCTAATCCGCTTGGTTTAAAACATTCAATAACTCGTTCCGGCGTAGCGACAGATTGATGCCATGAAAATGAGCCGTGTGGCTTGATCAACCGTAAATTATTTGCCCGAACAACCTGCCCACCCTTTCGGAGTATTGGAGAAGATAAGCCAATCTCGGGTTTCCATGTTCGCAAAATTCCACCAGAAAAACCCGTAAGACAAGGTGCCCCAATAAGATCACTGGCATATTCAACCAACAGATCATAATTGGGAGTAATGATGCATAATTCGGGGTTTGCAGCGGGCGCTGCCCTCAAAAGATTCACCAGCATCTCTTTTAAGGGGAAATTCACATCTGGATTTTGCTCGAAGATACTGGCTAATTCTTCATGAGGTTTTATGAAAGCGTCGGTAGTTTGAGCCAAAATCTGGCTAAGAAATACTGAATTATGCCTAAGTGGATGTTCTGCCAAAAAACCCTCAAGGTTAAACTTGTGCCAGTCAGCACCCAAACCTTTCAACTCTTCAGATAACGCCAAGTAGGCAGACATGTCCTCAGGCACAAAGTCTACAGGGTCGATGTTTTCGGAATATCTTTTCGCTAAATCCGCCATGCTGGGAAAGTGGGATGTTAACTCCAAAAACTGGCTGGTTGCAATTGAAGCCCCGCTCCCGAGAAGAACTGTCGGAAAACGTTTTTCAAATACTTCTTGAATGGCTGATTCTTTCCAGTTCATTTGTCAGCACTCCTCCTTATTTGTGTAGGGTATTCCAACAACGTCAACCGCTCCTGAAATAAGCTTTGGCAGGAGCAGATCTCTGGTTTGTCGAAGATTTTCATTCTTCTTCGCCAATACATGAACCTTCCGAAACATTGGCGCAACGTGGCTGCTGAAAATATCCAATCTCTTTTGACTCGGTTGCGCGATAAAGAACTGGTCGAAGCATTTCTCGCTGACACGTTGTCGGCCGGTCGCGCCGGACATGCTCTTGATGGCGTTGTCTCTGAATTCGTTGGAACGAGCCATGAGATAAACATATTCAGGGCACAACGCCTTTGACCGTAGGACGATAAACTCAGTTGAACCAAAAGCGGTTGTTTCGTCATCTGGCAAGAATTGCACAAACCCTGTCTTTCCATTTTCGAGGCACGGGGTGATTCTGGCGAAAAGTGTGTCGCCATTTTTGAACTTAGCCCCGCTGTTGCCTGCTTTAGTCTCGACATTTGAGATCAGCATAGAATTTGTTGAAAGCGAACCCATAGGAGCGAAAGGCTTTTCGCCCTCTTTCGTGACTTTCGTCCTTGGTTTTACTTCAATTGATTCGGTGACTGGTTTCACCTCCCACCCCTCCGGAATCTTCCCGAGCGGCGAATCGACCAGCTTGACCTGCTCATGGCCGGGGAAGCGGAAGTTGACGAACCACTCGCGGTAAATGGTCTGGGCCATCTCTTCGAGGATCTTGATGCGCCGGGTGTTGTTTTCGATCAAGTCGTCGTAGGTGGAGAGGATGGTGGCGATTTTGCGCTGGGTTTCGAGAGGGGGTAGTGTCACTACCATTTCTTTGAGCAAAACTATGGTATAGGCTGATTGCGATGAGCCAATAGTCGCTTTTTTAAGTTCGCCTTTCCCTTGTGGTGAAAGCAACCAATAATATAAGAATCGGCTGTCGAGCCCTATGAAATTCCTAAACCACGTAAGATTACCATCTTTGAAGTAGAACTCCTCGTTACGCTTAACAACATAAGGCATCCCGAGAGTGCCGACTGAGGTGAGGAGTAAATCTCCCTGCTTTGGCGCACCAAATTTATTCTTTATTTCAAGGAATTTGCGCCTAGAAATAAACAACTCTGTCGAAACATCAAGACTACCTTTGTGTTTTTCAGTAATTTCTTTTCCGCGATAAAAGGGCACGCCATCAGTTTGATACTCGGCAGCAAAAATCCTCTTGCTGGAAGTAATTTCACAGAGTTTATTCATGGTGGATTTAATCCATAAATTCACCATAATCATGCCTCCAAAATTGCCGAAACATTGTCTGCAATTATGCCTTCCAACTCACGTGCCTCAGAGTTCAACACTACCAACTCCTCATTCAACTCCTCCAGCCGCTCGGCAAAAACAAAATCATCTTCCTCGCGATCCGCCACCCCAACATATCTCCCCGGATTCAAACTCCAGCCCTGAGCCTCGATTTCATCCATTGTTGCCACCTTACACAGCCCGGCCACATCAGCGTAGCGCCCCTCTGGAAAAGCATCTTTGAGCTGCTTGGCACTCCCATGAGTCGTTTCTGGCTGATCACCGCGATAAAGCCGGGCAATATTGGCGAGGAACTCGGTCTGGTCAGGGCTAAAATCACGATGGGCACGGTCGATCTGGCGGTAAATATGTCGGGCATCGATAAACAGGACGCTATCCTCACGCGCGGTTCCCTTCTTCCCCTTGTCGAGAAACCACAGGGTACAAGGAAGCGTGACGTTGGAGAAGAAGTTGCTGCCGATGGCAACCATTACGTCGACCGCCTTGGCCTGAATGAGCTGCCTGCGAATCTCAAGTTCCGAAGCACGGGCATCGCTGGCCGAGTTAGCCATGACGAATCCAGCCCGTCCCTTCGCGCTCAGGGTGCTGTAGAACATCTGCATCCAGAGGGTATTGCCGTTATCGGTTTTTGGCATACCAAAGGGGAAGCGCTTGTCATCCTTGATCCGCTCTTTGTCGATACCGTTGACATTAAAAGGAGGGTTAGCCATGACGAAATCGAACCTACCGAGGGATTCGTGGATGTCATCGTAATAGCTGTTCCCCTGGCGGATATCGCCGGAGAGGCCGTGAACGGCAAGGTTCATCTTGCATAACCGCACTGTTTCTTCGACTCGCTCCTCACCATAGACGCTGATCTCGCTGCCAGGGTTCTGCTGGTGTTCACGCACAAAGTTAGCACTCTGCACGAACATACCACCCGAACCGCAGGCGGGGTCAAAGATCCGTCCTTTATAGGGTTCGATGATCTCGACAATCAATTTGACCAAGCTGGTAGGGGTGAAGAACTCGCCCCCTTTTTGCCCTTCGGCCTTGGCAAACTCGCCGAGAAAATATTCGTATATCCGCCCGAAAGCATCTCCTTCGATATCCAGCGGGACCGAATTGAAAGCTTTGAGCAGGGTGGCCAGAGAATCGTTGCCGACTTTCTGGTAGGTCTTGGGCAGCACCCCTTTCAGCTCTTCATTTTCCTTCTCGATCAAGCGCATGGCAGCGTTGATTTTGGCGCCGATATCCTCACCCTCGGTTACCGTGAGCAGTTCAGCGTAGCGCGCGCCCTCGGGCAGGTAGATCACCCCGCACGCCTTATAGTCGATCGGGCCGATGGTACGCCGGCCAGTTCCCTTGCCTGAAAGCTCATGCTGGGCATGGGCAAACTTCACATCTGCATAGCGCAGGAAGATCAGCCCCAATACCGGGACAGAGTATTCCGATGACTTTAGCTCGGAATTGGCGCGCAGTTCGTCCGCTGCAGACCAGAGTTGTTTTTCAAGTTCTACAAGATTAGCGTGCATCTACAAAATCCTAAAAAATAAAAACCGCTCCATGGGATATCCCACAAAGAGCGGTCGATTATGATCGCCTGATTTACCACTACAATAGCGAACTATTGTTTTAGAAATATACCATTATTTAATACTAACCGGTAGAAATTATTGCCGCGCAAAGTTACTTAAGCTGCTCCATCCAACGATAAACCCTCTTCGCCCAATTAGATACGCTATCAGGATCTAGCATCCCCTTATGAGCAGAATCGCTACTGGGGTGAGGTATCCCTTTATACCCATCAGGTCCACATATTTGCCGGAGAATATTTTTAGGCCACCGAAGTGAATTTTTCACCAAGTCATGCTCTAAGATTTCAAGCATAACGCTCCAAGATTGCTGCGATTTCACACTAAGCAACTGCGTCGAAAGAGAATTTATAGCATCCGAAGTATCAACTTCTATAAGATGAAAGCACTGGCCGCCAGTTGAGATCTCCACTACAGCGATAAACCTTGGCGTTCCATCATTTGCCAAAAGGTGCTTTTTACCTCGTAGTATTTTAGGCAACCGATGCAACACTTTTGATAGAATAGTACATTGATGCTCGTTTTCCAGCAGTTCTAACATCTGGTGAAAACAATCAAACTTGTTCGCATAAAGGTGAGCATCATCTGTAATATCTGAAAGAATATCCCAATCGGCACAGGGGAAGCTACCGGTTGCCATTGGTTCTTCAGTACTAACATCTTTTATTTCTGAGCTGGTTGCATCATCATCTTTGCGTCCCGTTGATCCAGACCGCTGTTTATCGAACACCATAATAGATTTAAAAGCCTTGGCAAACCCAAACTTTACCGCCGGAGCTCTAAGTAGTAGGTGATGGTTGTGTGAATTAGCTTCATCGACATCATGCACATTGTACTGGGACGGAGGATCAGCAGGACCACTAGTCCTCAATGAGGCATCGCCACGAATATTTTCCACAACTTTTGGATGGAAAAATTCGATAACCTCGGGCATGTCGGCAACAATGTTGCTAATTTCGCTAATCTCATAAACAAAGAGACTATTGGAAGCATCATCAAACCGACCACGAACAGAAAGGCGTGCCCCAGGGAGAGATGGCGGTTTAAATTGAAAGTCCCAATGCCTATAACCGCCAATTTGTTTGCCGTTTCCCTTCTGACTGTAGCCAATACTTTCGAAAGACCGTCTGGCCTCAGGATCAAGGAGTATCCAACTCAAAATATTTCTAGCACCATCATCGTCTAATGATTTCAGTGGATAACCTGATATTTCCATCACGTTGACCCTCGCAATCGCCATATCACTGTTTATAGTGACATCAAACTCTGCTTTTAAGCACTCGGGCTCCAGAGCAGACCGAGAAAGGTAACCATCATGGAGAAATAGGGCGCGTGCAAATTCAAACTGAGGCAAATACATGGCTATGCCATTGTTTATATGAAATAAAAAACAAAACTGATTCGCTTCATACTTACTAAGTTTAGTCTTGGCAAAAATAGGACAATCCCCAATTTTAACGGTATCCCAATGGCATGTATTTTCAATAGTAAATGACCTACTGTAGCCTGTGCTTGGATCTATTGTTGTGGGGTTTAATATACGATTACGGACAAGCACTGGGGCATTTGAAATGGACATAGCTTTTTTTTGTTGATGAGGGAAAAACCCGATATTGATGGCCCAGTTAGTTCCATTTTCTTTACGGAAAAGAGAACCCAAAGATTTAATTTTCACATCATCTTCCAAATCGGCAAATCTATTATTCTGCATCAGTCCTCCCCAAAACTATCGAGATAGCGCCGCGTTCGGTTCTTCAGACGCACATCGGCTAAGCCGGACATTCTAAGTACCCGCCAACGCTTAAAATCCTCACCCTGTGCTTTAAGTTGTGCTACAGTATGGTTAATTCTTCGAATTTGATAATCGGCAACGTCCTCGCAAAACCGTTTAAAAAACAAACCCGCCAATGGCAATTTTTTGATATTCTTTTCAACCTGAGACCCACAGTCCAACTTAGACAAAAACCAACGCCTAGTGAAGCGGGGTGGTTCTAGCTGCCCATCATACATAATTCTTATACGAATCAATTGACGAACCGCAGCTATATCCCTTGAATGCCAGTCGATTCGCTGATTTAAAATTTTTGGCGTCTGTCGATATTGTTTATTTACTTTAAGAAGCCACTGCTTATCGTGTCGATATAACCAAGCGTATGACGCTCCACCACCGTTTAAACGGCCAATATTGGTCCCATAACGTTTCAGATGCATGAGCCAATGTTCTCTGTGACGAGAAACAGTTTGCTCTGTGGCGAGAGTTAATACTTCTGGCAAGGCGACCTGCTCATGGTCATCCTGAATCTTGGCAACCTTATCTAGTACCTCACAAATACACCATGACTGCGGCAAAAACGAAGCCAGAACGACAATATGCTCAAGATAACTAAATGATTTACGATGTTTTCTGAAAATACTTCGCAGCCAACATGTTTGATCATAGCTAACTACCAAACGATGCCTGTCCAGCCATTGAGGTGACCAGTAATCCATTACACGCCGGACGATATTCTCATAACTAATATGCTTACCACGAGTGCAGTCACTTTGAGCGGCAAGGTTTTTATAAAAACAACTCCACTGGCTAAAACTAGCGGAAACAGTAGGCGGCCTATTCAGTAGTGCTACAACCTGAACGGTGACAGTCTCTCCGTAGGTATCTGTACCAATACTGCTTTGCATATTACAATTTGCAGGTGAAGCTGCAAAATATTGATGCCGATAATATGAAGGCTGTAAAAAAGATTCTTCTAGAACTCTTCCGTGTTCCAAACATGCGTCAGCACCGCAAACCTGCCATTGTCTATCCCAAAAATATTCGCCATATTTCACTAGATGTACGATCAAACATTGTGGGCAATATCTTAAAACCTTCAACTGCTTGATTCTCGAAGCTGCTACACCTAAAGATAAATGAACCGCGCCTTGAGATTTTGCTGCCATCCAGTTAAGACACCTCAATCGTCTTGTTTCAGTCGTAAACGGGGCATAAATAGGAAAAAGTGTGTGTTTATATGCCAACCCTTCCACGGTAAAACTAGACTTGCTTGGCAACAGAGCGGTTATCTGTAAAAGCTGATTGGGCAAATCTAAAGTTGCAACAACCTTCCTATCCTTAAAAACTTCATCCAGAAGTTGCTTGGGACTAATTATCCCCTTGTGTACTCCGGCGCGAGCGACAACACTATAAATTAATTCATTCGGATAAGGGATAGGAAAGTTGAGCATATTTAATTCATATTGTTGGGCCAGGATTCTATATCAAAAATCTTATGCTCTGCTCTCAGCCGTTGGTACACTGATGTTGCAGAATCACATTGTGAAAAAATAAAACGCAAATCATCACTATCCAAAGTATGCCAATCTTTAGGTTTAACCTTTGCCTTCTTCTGTTCATTTTGTGGCTTAGATTCATACCATTCAAGGACAATTGACATCAGTTCCCTGATCTGTAAACTGGGGTGCTCTGAGAACACCCGCTTGATGAGCGGAACAATTAGATCCGAGCTACAGTCCATCCCAACCAGCAAATTGTGCAACCGTTCAGCCTGCTCATTACCACCGTAAAGATTAACCTCCCTATCACTCACGGATAAGGAAGTATGGATTTGGGAATGCAATCTCAGGACCTTTTTATCCATCTCTTCAACCCCCAAATCAGAGAATTCGGCGATTAAATCAGGATCACCAGATCTAAGTGCGGCCAACATCGGGTGAACAGGCTTAAGCTCGTCGTTATAGACCTGCTGTAGTAATTTAACAGTAAGCCTTTCCGTTCTGGTTACTATGGCTCGAAGCTGCGCAAGGACGAATAATTTGACTACGATATCAAGGACACCTTGAGACAAGTCATACCAACACTCCCGAACTTCGTCTCTGAGAATTTCATCTCTTTTTTGCAACCACTGATACTTCCACAACTTATCTGTAAAAGCGATCCATTCTGTTTTATCAAAATTTCCCGTTGTAGCGTTCAGCTTTGGCTCTGGAGCCTTCATAGGATCCCAAAAAAGAGCACCAAGACCAGCTCCTCGTCGTGCCGAACGTAAATTTGTCTCAAAGATCGGTCTAGCCTTAGGTGTACCCACCATGACCACAGGGAGACCGATAACATTGACCAGAGTGACAAAAAAATTTAACATTACCTCAACACCTCCGGACCGCCCAACGCTGAGGTGTTGAATCTCATCTATTACAAGAACGCCAACGGCGTGCAAATTGGCTATTTGGCTCATAGTAGCCAGCAAGGTTTCCCTACTGTGCCCCTTTGAAGCGTATTTTTTTTCATAATTTGTCCGCAAGACACTATCAATTGCCCTAAAAAAGCTAAAACATAGATTTTTTAGAGACCCATCATGGGGGCAATCCAGCTTCAGATAAGTGATTTGGGTAAAATTATATTTTTCGTGGAAAATTGCTTGAGGATAGGTGGCTAATATACGGTTAATGGTGCTGCTTTTACCACTCCCAGAACAACCTATCAACGACAGGCTTCGTGCGGTAGAAACAACGTGATCAAAGCGAAAGGCTTCAAGGTCGCCAGACATCAATCTCTCATAACCATTTTGCATGTGAGTGTTTAATGAACCATCCATTAAATTTCGGCCAACATATCCTTGGCGAATCATTATTGATAATTTTGTCTCTAACTCTATATGGCTCGATAGCGGTTGAAAAAAATCGTCCAGAATCTGTGCAATCAGGTGGGCACGCTTGTTGGCATCGACATACAGATCTTTAGGATTGAAAGAAATACTTCCGCTCAGACCGTGTCTAATCTGTTTCGCTGACATGATTGGCGGCAACGCTTCTATCAAGGGATTTTTGCGATATTTAGCGATACCTGGATCAGAATATCGAGCCGCTACAATTTTATTTGGTAATCCCATCAATCATCCTCTGAAAAAAGTTCATCAATAAGATCCGGATAACTATAATCAGAATCCTGCTCGACTAAAGGGATAACTTCTGCAGCCTTATTGTTGTTTTGTTTGCTTCGAAAAGGTGTCGTTTGTTGTCTTTCCTCGTCTAACGCCTGTTTGCGGTTGGGACGGATTTTTTCAATACGTTTTACATTAGAAACATCTTCAATACGTGGCTGATTTTTTTCAGCAAATTTAATTTTTTCTTCGATAAGACTATCTAGTTTGCGACGATGCAGTTCAGAGGCAACCGTGCTTTCTGCCATCTTTTTTTTCTGCATAGAACTTACCTGCCAAACGTCCCAGAATGAACACCCACTAAACTGCCTAGATCTAGGTGTCAAGTTGCAAACCCAATATTTCATGCTGTTTTTCTTCGGAAACAAGTAAACGTAATCAGCAGTTCGTGGATCATAGGCTATCTCAAGCGACCCTGGCCTAGAAACATCTTTTGTGCGGTGAAGCCAACCCAACTGAATAATTTCCTGAGAAGTAAAATACAAACCAAATACGCAAACCCCGAGTGACGAAATTGTCCCTTTGATCCTAGGCAACAACCCAATTTTTAATGCATCTTCAGAAACAACCCTAAGTCGGCCGGTACGATGCTGAACTCCCCAATTCCAAATCGCGAGTGGAATCATAGGCAAATCTGCTGGCATATCAATATCGCGATCATATTTTTTCATCGTATGAAATCTGTTATGATACAGAATGGAACCTAAAATAATTTCGGTAAAATCAGTAACTGTTAGCTTGGCATCAAGCCGGTAATCTTTACCACCACGTTTTTTTATTTTAGTTTCTGTGACAACCCCAGGCGCAAATATCTTAAAATCAGCTTGAATGGTTTTAAAATAGCGCTCAACGATACCTTTGGCATCACCTCTGTATGGCGGAGTATTTTCTATTCTCACGTGGAAAATTGATTCCAACGATTCAATTTGATGGCCTAACAACTCGCCTCTATCGGCTAAAATAGCATCGGGCAAGCCAATAACTGGCCAGTCTTCTTCACTAATATCAAAATTAAATTTTTTACAATATTCAACTTTGCTAGTCATCGCCATGGATAAGGCTTGTAATGCAGTCACATACGATGGATTTTCGAAACCAATATATAATCCTGCAACCATTCGGCTGAAAACATCAATGACAAGATAAACTACCGGACGGCCAACAATGTTTCGCCGATCAGAATTGGAAACCAAGTAAATATCTGCAATTGTTGCATCAATTTCATACCGACTTCCCGGGCCTAAAACATTTGCATTGACCGTAGAACTCAACGGTCTCACATCCTTATTATATTCAATTCTTGGTGTACGATTTTTAATCCGGTCAACTACTCCATATTCTCGCTTGTAGAAGTGGAGCATCTGCGCTCTAGACGGCAATTCTTCTTCTGGGATGTCAGGAAAATATACCTTATAAAGATCCTTAAATTTTCTGTGCGCGGCGGGAAAAGAACACTTTTCTTTTTTAAACAAGTGGCGTTCTATCATCCGCCGAAACAGTTTTTCAACGTATTCATCAATAATTGCACCAACACCTGGTGTGAATTTTCTAGGCCTACCTAATTTCTTATCCTTCGCGTATCGCTTCTTGCCACGGCCACCAGAATTTACATAATCCGGAATTAAGGCATTGGGAGTTTGTCCTCGTTGCCAATAACGACGGACTAACTTATAAATATTTTGTTTGGTAGTTTTTTTTTCTTCAATAATCTTTGCAATTAACTTTGATCTTATTTTAGGCACATAAAAGAGCGATTCCCCTATCAACGGCCCTATCAAATCATAATTTTTATCCCTCTTTATCCGCGCAATCGTTCCTTCTCCAGGAACCATAAATGTTAGTTCTTCATAGGGATCTTTTACACGGCGGAGAACTTCGTCATCTATCGCAGCTAATAATTCATTTTTGTGTACCAGTTCCGGAAATGCAGATTCATCTTCAAGACTGATCCAAACAACCCCTGCTGGTAACAATGAAAGAATTCGATAAAGATTGTCTTCTAGACGCAAAACTTCATTGATTCGAAACACGCAAATTCTCCATTATTCCCTTGATATCTCCGATCTTTAAATCAGAAGGTTTCAATTTTCGAGAAGGGATCAAAAGGTCAAATAAAAAACATCTTCGAGCAAGCAATCCTCTTATTTCAAGAAGGGACTGCCCAGGTTCTAGTTCATAGGCAACATCAAGTGATTTAGCAATCTCAATGATATTTAAATCAGCTTTTCTGCTTAATTGGTAACTGTAAAAATCAACGCGTTCAGAAATATCCAATAACGTTATATCCTCGCTCAGAGCTGGGTATAACCACGCAATATTCTCAAACATAACCCTCGGGATTTCTTGTTCAGTAATAATCATCCAAGGGATACCCTTTGCTTGCCAATACCTTCGTTCAATCTCTAATTTTTCAATTGTACGTTGATCTTGTAAAGCGTCCGAATATTTTGCCTGAAGTGCAAATTTAGGAATTGCCACACTATTAGTGTTTACCAAAAAATCAGAAGACATTATTTGAAGTGCCCCCTGATACGAGGGATGAGCGATGCCGCTTTTTTCAGCTAGGGCCCTGGTTTCTTCTAAGCGCAGAGGAAATTGTTCTCGAATCTCAACAGTGTCTTCTTCAAATTCAAGATAGAAAAACACTGCTAACTCTAGATCAGAAAAAAGATGGTGAGTGCGTTGTGACTTGTGCCCAAATATACGGTGAGAACGTCCAGATGAGGGGAGGTCTCGAACTGTCAACCAGGGTAAATAATCTTTACCACGACCAGATCCACGACCTTCTTTGATCCACTTTTGGTTTTTGACGTCAGAATTACTATATTTTTTGGTTGCCATAAAAATAGCCTTAGTTAGAATTATGTTATCCTAACTAAGACCATTACAGGATGCAACTTTATTATTCAGTTTTGTACTTTATTCATCAGTATGTAACTTTATTACGTTCCTACAGTTAAAAATTTCAGCTACTTGCGCCTACTCAACGGTAACGCTTTTGGCAAGATTTCTAGGTTGATCGACATCGGTACCTTTATTTACCGCAATGTAGTAGGAGAGTAGTTGCAGTGGGATAGAGGTGATGATAGGCATCAAGTCATCACAGATAGTGGGTATCTTAAAAGCAACATCGGTTACATCGCTAAAGCAGGAGCTAGTGGAGTCACTGATGGCGATTATCTTACCACCACGGGCGCGCACCTCTTCCATGTTGGATACCACTTTTTCGAAAGTCTCGTTATTCGGGGCAATAACTACCACCGGCAAATCTTCATCAATTAGAGCGATAGGGCCATGTTTCATCTCGCCAGCGGGATAGCCTTCAGCGTGAATATAGGATATCTCCTTGAGCTTTAGAGCGCCTTCAAGAGCGATAGGATATTGGTTGCCGCGCCCGAGATAGAGAAAATCGTGCACATGGATAAACTGGCGCGCCGCTATTTCGATGGCGCCATCCAACCCTAAGGTCTGTTCCAATTTGCGTGGCAGGGTCAATAGGTTGCCAATTAGCTGTTGGCTCTGCTGTTTATCGATGCGCTTACGCGCCAGAGCCAGATGCAGCGCGAACAAAAACAGCGCTACCAGCTGTGTGGTAAATGCTTTAGTGGAGGCGACACCAATCTCCGGTCCAGCATGGGTGTAGATAACCCCTTCGCTCTCGCGGGCAATGGAGGATTCCACCACATTACAGATTGCCACCACTTTGCCCCCGCGCTCGTGGGCTTCGCGCAACGCCGCCAGAGTATCTGCGGTTTCTCCACTTTGGCTGATTACCAGAGTTAGAGTTTTGTCGCTGACCAGCGGCTGGCGATAGCGAAATTCGCTGGCAATATCGACCTCAACTGGAATACGGGCGTATTTTTCGATGAGAAATTTTCCCACCAGCGCGGCATGCCAAGAGGTGCCACAGGCGACAATATACACGCGCTCAAACTCAGCTAACTGCGCGGTGCTAAGGTTTAATTCATTGAGCACCACCTCATCTTTGGTCTCATTGATCCGCCCGGCTATGGTATCGGTAATGGCGCGCGGTTGCTCATAAATCTCCTTGAGCATAAAGTGACGATAGCCACCCTTTTCAGCCATGGTCGGGCTCCAGGTGATAGTTTTAACTTTTGGCGCAACTTTTTCGCCGCTCAGAGTTGTGATCTCCATCTGCGCACGACTGAACACCACCATCTCTTTATCATTTAAAAAAATCATTTCGCGGGTGTGGCTGAGCATGGCCGGAATATCGGAAGCTACAAAATATTCGCCGCTGCCCTGGCCAATAACCAGTGGCGAACCAGCTTTGGCAGCTATCAGCATATCCGGACACAAATCACACATCACAGCAACGGCAAAGGCACCGCGCAAATCGTGCAGAGCCAGCCGCACCGCTTGAGAAAAATTTGCACAACTTTTGAAATGATCTTCTATAAGGTGAGCGATGATCTCACTGTCTGTTTGGGAGAGAAAATGGTGTCCATTGTCCTCAAGCTGCTGTTTTAGTTGTAGATAATTCTCAATGATGCCGTTGTGAACTACTACGAAATTGCCCGCCCGATGGGGATGAGCGTTGGCGGTAGATGGCCTGCCATGGGTAGCCCAGCGGGTGTGACCGATCCCCAGATTCCCCGGCAGCGGTTGTTGCTGCAGCAACTTTTCTAGATTAGCCAGTTTACCTTCGGCGCGCTGCGTGTGAAATTTACCGTCCGCCAAAGTAGAAATACCTGCTGAGTCGTAACCGCGATATTCCAAGCGCCGCAACCCATCCAATACGACAGTTGCTGCTGACTGTTCTCCGATATAACCGACAATTCCGCACATATTTTATACCATTTCTATAAAAGTGGATTTAAGCACCTGAGTACCTGATCGCTCCGCTACCTGTATCATTTTTTTCGCTTGCGCCATCCAGCAATAACACGCTGTTCGCTGCGCGACAGGGCTAGTGCATCGGCAGGAACATCCTTGGTGATGGTTGATCCAGCACCGATTAAGCTGTTGCTGCCGATAGTGACGGGAGCAATAAACTGAGTATCGCTGCCGACAAACACCCCATCTTCAATGATAGTTTTATGTTTGTTGACGCCATCGTAATTGCAGGTGATGGTGCCACAACCTAAGTTGACATCGCAGCCCAGTTCGGCATCACCGATATAGGTTAGATGGCTGGCTTGTGAGCGCTGGCCAATAATTGCTTTTTTGGTCTCGACAAAGTTACCAATTTTATTGTTGCCACAGAGTACTGTCCCCGGACGGAGATGAGCCATCGGCCCGATAGTCGAGTGTTCGCCCAACTGCGAATCTTCGAGAGCACTGCCGGCCTTGATGTAGCTGTTTGCGCCAATAGTGCAGCTATCGATAACCACACCGGTTTCAACGATACAACTCCTACCGATAGTTGTATTGCCGCGCACATGCGCTCCAGGATAGATGATGGTATCAGCACCAATAACCACTTCATCATCTATGTAGGTGGTATCAGGATCTACCAGCGTGACTCCGGCCAGCATATGCCGGTGATTTATCCGCATACGCAATATTTTTCCTGCCTGCGCCAACTGGACTCGATCATTAATGCCCATAGCTTCGCTGGCATCATCTAGGTTAACCGCCAGCAATTTTCCACCCTGTTGGCGCGCCAGAGCAATTATATCGGTAAGATAATACTCTCCCTGAGCATTGTTATTGCTCAACTGCTTGAGCAGCTCGAACGCTAAGGGCGCGGCAAAAGCGTAAATGCCAGTATTAATCTCCTTAATGGCACGTTGCGCACTGCTGGCATCCTTCTCTTCGACAATAGACTCAATTTCGCTGCCGCTACGCACCACCCTGCCATAGCCATGAGGATTCTCGACCAGTGTAGTAAGAACACTGACATCGGCTTGGGCAGTGGCATGTTCGTGCAACATCTTCTCGAGCGTCTGCTGGCGTAACAGGGGAACATCGCCGCACAGCAGGAGAATAGTCCCGCTAAAATCGCCCAGACCAGCTTGAGCAACCTGCAACGCGTGACCGGTACCCAACTGCTGCGCCTGTTCAACAAAAACCACACCGTCTCCAGCAAATTGCTGACGTACGCGCTCTGACTCATGACCGACCACCATAACCTTGATTGCACAGCCAAGTTGCTGCGCCAAGTTCACCGGATAAGCGGCCAAAGATTTACCGGCAATAGTATGTAGTACCTTAGGGCACTCGGACTGCATACGTGTCCCTTTTCCGGCGGCAAGTATAACAACAGCTAGGTCTTGTATAGGCATCGTAATCCCTCTTAGAGTATGTTAAACTGACCTCTTGTAGCTTAAATGTATATATACGTCAAGCCACAGAGGCGCTCGGCTGGTGGCGACAATAAGATTAGTAAGTATACACACAAATAGTCCTAAGTGCTATGCAATGCTACACAGAAATATAAATATTCAAGGACAAGATCGGCATGAATCAGAGTGATAACCGCGTAGACATATCGCAAAGAATCGACGAAATAGAGTCACGTATTAACGCCTTACGCATTCAGTACGAACAGTACTTTGCTGGGGTGGAAAAACGTGCCCCCATTCGCGAGCAGGAGAATATGGCGCGAGATTTACGTCGCCTCAGTCAACGTAAAATTATCCAGACCGAGTTGCGCTACAGATTTAACAACTTGGCCAGCCGCTTTCATGTCTACCAGGGCATGTGGGAGAGGCTACAACGGAATATGGACGAGGGGCGCTTTCAACGCCATAAGCAGAAAGCCGGATCCACAGCAGCAGAGAAAAGCGTCACTGAAAATGAACGTATTTTTAGTGACTACAGCAGTATTTGTCAGCAGTGCCAAGCTGCCGTACCTTCGCGCGCCCAGCTAGAGACATTTTTACAACAGCAGCGCGACAATATTCAGGCTAAATATGGCAAAGTGCAGTGTCAGTTTAAGGTCACTTGTGAAAACGGCAAACCAAAAATAAAGGTCAGCTTAAAGCGATAACATATGTCATCTGTTACCATCAGCTTCGTCACCATGCATGTGCGCCAATCGGATCAGGCTGTACCCTTGGCTGCCGCCACCATAGCCGCTGCCATCCCTGCGGGTTTGCACCCAAATATTAGCCTTATTGATGCCTATCCTGAGGATAGTGATGAAGGTATAATAGCCAAAATAAAGCATCAGCAACCAGACAGCCCTGACAAACTGCACTGCATATCTTTTAGTCTCTATGTATGGAATCGCCAACGGATATTGACCTTAGCCCAGTGTTTACGCCACAGCTATCCAACTGCCGCCCTAGTTATTGGCGGGCCCGAGGCCACTGCCTGCCAACAGGAACTCTCAGAGCTTCAACTATTTGATGCCGTTATCGCAGGTGAGGGTGAATTAGCGCTTCCCGCCATGATTGCAGCACTGCTCCAGACGAAACAGTCTACAACTCTATGTCCCGCAGCAACGCCAGCACTCAACATGAACGATCAGGTGTCGCCATGGCTGAGCGGCATGCTACACCCGCAACACGGTGTGCTGTGGGAAACTGCGCGCGGCTGCCCGTTTAACTGCGCTTTCTGCTTTGACGCACGTGGTAGTGATGGGGTACGCGAAATCCCCGCACAGCGTCTCGAACAGGAGTTACAGCTTTTCGACCGTCAGCAGGTTGGACAGATATGGGTTCTCGACTCCACCTTTAACTTTCCAGCACAGCGGGGAAAAAGGCTGTTGCGCCTAATGCTTCAACATGCACCGCAGTGCCATTATCACCTCGAAGCCAAGGCAGAATTTTTGGATGAAGAGACTATTGAGCTGCTCCAGCAAATTCGCTGCTCGGTACAGGTTGGGCTACAGTCGGCAAAGCCGGAAGTATTGCGCCACATTAATCGTTCTCTTGATGTTGCAACATTTAGCGCCAAGGTCAGCATGCTCAGTGCAGCGGGAGTAACTTTTGGCATAGACTTGATTTATGGTCTCCCGAGTGACGATCTCGCTGGCTTGCGCCACAGCATCAATTTTGCTCTACAATTTTATCCCAACCAAGTAGAGATTTTTCCACTAGCGCTGCTACCCGGCACTAAACTGCATGCCAACAAGGATCAATACGGTTTATGCGCCCAACCAGAAGCACCCTACAGTGTCATCAGCAGTGCCAGTATGAGCGCGGAACAGTTGCTACAATGTGAAAAATTGGCAGCTGCAACCACCCTGTTTTACAATACTGGCCGAGCCATGGCCTACTTTTTACCACTATGCCAAGCCGTCAATCTGAGCGCTGTAGAATTTATTGAGCAATTTGCTCAGTGGTTAACAACTGATGGTCGAACTCAAAGTACAGATGTTGGGTGTGTGGATTGGCAGCGCTGGTGGCAGATAGATTGGTCGGCACCGCAGGCGTTGCAAATGCAGAGATGTTTTGTTCCTCAGCTATTTGCCAAGCATGGGGTAGAACATCTGAGCGCGCTAGCCTTGGATATAATAGACCTACACAGTTGTTGGTCAGACACCATGATCGGCGCAGAAACAGTGCCCAATTCACAGCAGACCGCGCAGCTAGATGCACAGGATCTCCTGAATCAACCCTGGCAAATGGCAAATACGGTTACCATCAAACAATTTACCTACCCAGTTGACGAGCTCAGCACTATTGAAGATATTGACCTGATTGAACTGTACGAAACCTTGCAACCCCATGCTTCTACCGGACTCTTTTTGCGCCGTGGTGAGGAGGTTTTTTGTGAATCTATCGATGATATCTTCGCCACGCTGCTCAGTGCTAGTACGGGCAATAAGACCCCCAAGCAGATTTTCGCTCCGTTCAGTGCCGCCCTCAGTCAGCAGGAGTGCTTGGAGTTATTAAAGTTTGGCTTAGAAGAGGGGCTCTTGGTAGCCACAACGGCCAGCACAGACTAGCGCCTGACGCCCCGCGGTGGCGTAGAGAGGTCACCATAACTCAAGCGCAGAACACGCCTAACCCGCGCCACTAAGCGCAACGCATTTATCGGTTTGGCAATAAAATCGCTAAAACCAAGATCGAGCAGTTTAGCTTCATCCTGCGCCGTAGATCTATTGGAGTAGGCTATAACAGGTATCTGCTTTGTCGCTGGATTACTCTGTAAGGTCTTAAACAGATCCACACCATTCACCCCAGCCATAGATACCTCAGCAATTACCAGGTGCGGATGTTTCTGATGCACCAAGGTGAGTGCCCCTTCAGCCTGTGACGCCTTGATAACCTCAAAGCCCTCCTTATTCAGGGCTGCCGTCGTTGCCGATAGAGCCAGCTCTTGATTATCAAAAACAAGCACGCGCCACCAGTCACCATTGGCCGGGCTATCAATCGCTTTTAGGTAGTGAGTATTTATAGCAGCGTGAATCTCTTGCGGAGTGGTTAAGTAGGGAACAATACGCAGTCCAGTACCAAACGATAGGGTATCCAAGGTCTCCATATCTAGCGGGTTAACCATCGCCAGATACATAGTTTTATTATCTATGCGCAGGGGGAAAATCATCTTTTGCAGCGCTTTTTCACTATCGACAAGTTCGAGCAGCGACTTGGGAAATTCGTGCTGAGAAATATTTTTTACCGTTTTAAGACCGAACTGGCGCGCCAAAACTATCGCAATATCACTCTCAGAGATAACCTTCTGCTCTTCCAGTATCTGCCCTAGACGCTTACCGCTACTCCCCTGCAGCGCTAAAGCCTTTTCCAGCGTTTGCGCATCAATTATTCCCTCTTCTAACAGAACTTCACCAAATCTTTTTCTCTTTGCCATAAACCACCTACCGCAATAAATATAAATTTTCACCTATAAAAAACAAAGGCTCATTATAACAACTTATTTGTTTCTATTTACTATTTTTTTATTTCAGGGATAACTGCGCGTAAATCCGCAGCAGTAAAGCGATATTCGTGTTTGCAGTATTCACAGGTAACGAGCGTATCTTCTGAACGCTGCAACAGAGCTGAGCGCTCTTCAACTGACAAGCCAGAGAGCATCGTAGCCACATACTGGCGCGAACAACTGCAATTAAAAGTTAAAGCATAGCTACTCTGCAGCGCGAAGGGAATACCTTGAAAGACCTGCTCTAGAATGGCCATGGGGCTACTCCCAGCACGTAGCAGAGTAGACACTGGTTCCAACCCTTGCAGGGCACCTTCGAGCTGCGTAACTACCTCATCCTGGCAACCAGGCAGAGCTTGAATCAACAACCCGCCACTTGCTGCCACACCAGCTTGGCTATCCAGTGTAACCCCGAGGGCCAAAGATGTAGGTGTCTGCTCGGATACAGCAAAATAGTGAGCAATATCCTCTGCAATCTCGCTGGTCACCAACTGCACCGTGCCGTGGTAGGGCTCCTTCAACCCTAGATCTTTTATTACGTGGAGAAAACCCGCCTTACCAATAGCATTGGCAACATCGAAATTATCATTGCGCGGTGGCAAATTGCACACTGGCTGTTTAATGGTTGCCCGTACCGCCCCAAAAGCGTCCGTCTCAGCCTGGAGCTTTTGTAGTGGCCCGTTACCCTCTATAGTCAGGGCTAAACGTTGTCCACCTTTTAGCAAGCTTCCCATTAGACAGGTAGCGCTCAACATACGCCCCAATGCCACCGTCGCTGTAGGATCGGTTCCCTGTAAGCTACATATCTGGGCAACTAAGTTGGTCGTGCTGGCAGCGCTGGCACGGATAGAACCATCACTAGACATTACTCGGACTAATTGATCTGACATGACCGATCTCCCTCTCATGTCTAGTTTTGTGTCTGCCAACTAGCTAGGCGCTGCTGTGCCTTATCGGCTTCAGGCGTCGCGGGGTACTGATCGACAACCTTCTGTAAAATTACCCGCGCATTGCGAACGTCGCCTAGGGCATAAAAAGCCAACCCCTGCTTCATCAATGCTGCAGCGACTTTAGGATGTTGGGGATATTTTTGAATTACATCTTGGAACTGGAGGATGGCATTTTCATATTTTTTATCCCCATAATAGGTCTCACCAATCCAATACATGGCATTAACCGCTAAACTATTGTTCGGATATTGCTGAATAAATTTGGTAAACAGTTCTCGCGATTGCGTGAAATCACCCTGATGCTGTACCAACTGAAGTGCCTGTTGATATAGAGCCGTAGCAGCATCAGTATCTTGACCTGTTGCAGGCAGCGACGTAGTGGCCGCAACTGGCGCGAATGTCGATGGGACATTGTCCACAACTGGAGCAGGCACTGGCGGGATGGCCACAGCAGGAGCTGGAGCAACAGCCAGAGGCTGACTAGCTGGCGGCACAGATTCAGTAGTTTTTCTACTGGTCAGTTGCGCCACCTGCAAGCTGAGATCATTCTGAGCCAAGCTCAGCTCTTCGCGCAACTGATTCATATTGTGTTGCTGGTCTTCCAAGCGCCCAGTTAGGGTCTGAACATCGACGCGCAAGCTATCCAGTTCAGCTTTCAGATTCGCCTGTTGGCGCCCAATATTGTTCAACTGTTGGCCATCATTGAGCTGAGTCTGCTGCTGTACCGGACGTTGTTCTACATTGCGCAAGCGCTGGTCCAGAGATTTAATTTCTGACTTTAGCTCCACCTGCTGTTGAGGTAAGAGGCAGCCTCCCAGAAAAAGAACCACAACACCGCCAGTAATAAACAGTGAAAAACGTGACATAAACTACCTCCTTAAACAGAACAGGGCCGCGCATTTAGTATGCACAGCCCTGTTTAAACAAAAACTTAAAATCAACGAATTAAAACTGCGGAGTAAACTCGGCACGACGATTCATAGCCCAGGCTGCTTCTGTGCTAGCAGGATCCAAAGGCTTCTCTTCACCGTAAGAGATAGTGCTGATTCGTTGTGGAGAAATACCCATAGAGACCAGATAGTTTGCTGCCGCAATAGCACGACGCTCGCCCAGGGCTAAGTTATACTCATCGGAACCGCGCTCATCGCAATATCCGGAGACAACCACACTGGCAGTGTTATTAATCTGCAGATAACGGGCATTTTCGTCGAGAATCGCCCGAGCTTGTTCAGAGAGCAGATGTTGATCAAAATCAAAATTAATATTTTGCAGTACTGGTGCTGCGACTGGAACGACTTCAGGTTCAACTACAGCTGGAGCTTCGGTTACTGCCGCATCGCTGTAACTGGGAACAGCAGCTGGAGCTGCAGTTTCACCCATTTGAGTAACCTCACAAGCATCTTCCGGTTCGTCCTGCATTAAACCAGCACAACCTGTAGACAACAGGGCAACCAACGCCACAAGGGCCAGCAATTTAATTGTTTTCATTTTTAATGCTCCTTAAATATTAATATATACCAGTTCTAGCTTGCGCCAGACAATTGTAACCGAGTATACAGAGAACTCAATAAAAAACAAGAAATTATCCGCTACCAACCATCAAGCCTAACGCCAGCAAAACAACTGAAAACCGCACAATAACAGTTTTTACGCCATATTATTCACAGCAATTTGACATAATCTACAAGTTTAATTTACTATGTGCGAAGTATAAAAAGGAGCATTAAAAAATATGGACTACAGCCCACTACAACAGCAGATTAAACAATTGGCGCAACAGCGTAATGCGCTAATTTTAGCGCACAACTATCAGGGTGACGAAATCCAAGAGATTGCCGATATAACAGGTGATTCGTTGGCACTATCCATCGCCGCCGCAGCCACCGACAAAGAGGTTATAGTTTTTTGTGGCGTCCACTTTATGGCTGAAAGCGCAGCAATTTTAGCTCCCGATAAAACGGTGCTGCTACCGAACCCCGCTGCAGGCTGTCCTATGGCGGATACGGTCACACCGCAGACGCTGCAAGTTATGCGTGAGCAACACCCCGGTGTGCCGGTTGTGGCCTATGTCAACACCAGCGCCGCAACCAAGGCGTTAAGTGATATCTGCTGCACCAGCGCCAATGCTGTTAAGGTGGTCGCTTCGCTACCCGACGCCGAGGTAATTTTGGTGCCAGATCGTAACTTAGGCAGCTATATTGCCGCCCAAGTAGATAAAAAATGTCACCTGTGGCCGGGATGTTGTCCAATTCATGATCAACTGACAGTGCAGCAAGTGGAGAAGTGTCAGGCTGAGCATCCACAGGCTATCTGTCTTGCTCATCCCGAGTGTCCTCCAGCCGTACTGGAACATGCTGCACATATACTCTCTACCGGCGGCATGTTGGATTTTGTCCGCACCAGCAGTCACAACCAATTTATTATTGCCACCGAGCGCGGTATTTTGTGTCAGCTAAAAAAAGACAACCCAAACAAAGAGTTTTTCTACCCTGATTACGATTTTATCTGTAAAGATATGAAACTAACCACTCTTGAAGATGTGCGCGCCAGCCTCGAAACCCTACAGCCGCAGATAACGGTAGCAGAACAGGTTCGTCTTCCCGCCCAGCGCTCCCTGCAACGTATGTTGGCTATCCCTCGTGATTGATGGTGAACCTGCTGATCAGAGCAACTACACTAAAGTCGGCTGCAGAGGTGTTTCTCTACCTGCATCTATTAGGTGGAGGCCGTTGCGGTGACTGAAGAACTCTTAGCCTACACCACGCTCAGCTCCTTTGTAGGCACCGTATCCACCACCACTGCTCCTGCTGAAGTAGTTGGATTAACCGGCTCCAGCAGCGCCCGCTTTATGGCGGGATTACTGACAAAAAAACAGCAACCGCTGTTAATTGTGGTCGCCAGCTTAGAACAGGCGCGGCAGATGCAACGCGAACTGCAATTTTTTGCGCCGCAACCAGAGAGTATCTACCTATTCCCCCACTGGGAAATTGCTCCCTACGAACCGCTTACTCCGCACAACGAGCTGGAGGCTACCCGCCTCGACACCCTTCAGGCTCTGCTCAACGGCAGTGCTCAAGCGGTGGTAACTACAATAAACGCCATCCAGCAACGCCTGATTCCGCGCCACATCTTGCAGCAGTTAACTGAAGAGTTAATTCTGGAAGATGAGTATCCACGCCCAATATTACAACAACGCTTTTCTGCTCTCGGCTATCGTGCAGTACCCTTAGTTGAAGATCGTGGCACCTTCTCGCTGCGTGGCGATATTCTCGACATCTATCCTCCCACTATGAATCAACCGGTGCGCATCGATTTTTTTGGTGACTATATCGAACGCATGCGCCTCTTTGATCCCACCAGCCAGCGCAGTGGCGCTGAAGAGCTGAAGCGATTGCTACTGTTGCCCGCACGGGAGATGGTGCTGGCAGGAGATCATCTCCAGCATTTTACTGATAGCCTAAAGAAACGCTGTGATGACCTTGCTCTGCCGCGCACCAAACGCGAAGCGGTCTTGGAAGAGGTGCGCGAGGGGCTGTTAGCCCCTGGACGCTGCTTTCTGCTCCCGCTGAATTATCCCCAACTGGAGACGCTATTTGACTACCTCGATAGCAAGCGCCTTATTGTTTGTGACGCTCCAGCCATAGAGCAAGCGCTGGATAAATTCAGCCAGCAGATAGCTAGCGGTATTGAGCGCATGGCAGCAAGCACTGAACCCTATGTTGAACCGCACAGTCTCTATCTGGCAACCCAGGAGTTAGAAGCCAAACTGGAGCAGATGCGCCGTATCGACTTCTCCGATCTGCACCTATATCACTTAGAACAACAGCGTACTCTGTTCCGCGTCAATAGCCACAGCAACGCTGGCATCAACGGCACTGGAGCTGGCCCCGCCGCGAAACCAGCGCACGGCTCGAGCAGTAGCAGCCACATCCACCACCTGGTAGAGCGGCTACACTCATGGCTGGAGCAGCAGTGGCGAGTGGTTCTGGTGTGTCGTCAATCCGGCCAAGCCGAACGCTTGTGCGACCTACTCGAACCACACAACATCACCCCAAAAATTGAGCAGCATAAGAGCTGGCACGAGGCACAACCAGCGGGACTATCTCTGCTCATTGGTGATTTAAGCCGTGGTTTTCAACTGGCCGATGAAAAGCTGGTGGTTATAACCGAAGAGGAGATTTTTGGTCAACGCGCCCGCCTGCAGCACCGCCAACAACTACGCACTAAAACCGTGCTCTCCTCCCTAGCACAGCTTAAAGAGAACGATTATGTGGTGCACACCGACCACGGTATCGCTCGCTACCTTGGTCTGCAGCAACTCGCCACTGACAGCCTGAACGGCGACTTTATGCAGCTGGAATACGCCGGTGGTGACCGTCTATATCTGCCTATCGAACGCATCGAAAAGGTACAAAAATATGCGGCGGCCGACGGTCAACATATCCATCTGGATAAAATGGGTGGCAACGGCTGGGAAAAAACCTGCACCAAAGCGCGCATAGTGGTGGAAGAGATGGCGCAGGAGCTATTAAAAATTTATGCGCGCCGCCAGATGGAAACTGCCGTGCCCTTTTCCGCCCCGGATGAGGTATTCCGCGAATTCGAAGCAGCTTTCCCTTACGAGGAGACCCCAGATCAGTTGGCAGCCATTCAGGATGTCCTCAGCGATATGCAATCTGGCCACCCCATGGATCGCCTCATCTGTGGCGATGTCGGTTACGGCAAGACCGAGGTGGCTATTCGTGCGGCTTTTAAGGCGGTACTCGATAGTAAACAGGTAGCTTTTATTGTCCCCACGACCATCTTGGCGCGGCAACACTTTGCTTCCCTACAGCAACGCTTTAACGATTATCCGGTCAATGTCGACATGATCTCCCGCTTTCGCAGCCCAGCTGAGCAAAAGCAGGTGATCTCTGGTCTGGAAGATGGCAGCATTGACATCGTTATCGGGACCCACCGTCTGTTGCAGCGCGACATTCATTTCAAGGATCTAGGGCTGGTTATTATTGACGAAGAGCAGCGTTTTGGGGTCTCACATAAGGAGCGGCTGAAAAAAATGCGCGCCCAAGTAGCCATGCTCACTCTCAGTGCCACCCCCATTCCACGTACTTTAAATATGGGCATGATAGGCATGCGCGACCTGTCCATCATCGACACGCCGCCTGTCGACCGTCTGGCCATCCGCACCTATGTTACCCGTTTTGATGATGAGCTGGTGCGCAACGCAATATTACGCGAGTTGCAACGCGGCGGGCAGGTATATTTCGTCCACAATCGGGTACAATCCATCGCCGCCATGGCTGAATTTTTGCGCAATCTAGTTCCCGAAGCCAAGATCGCCGTCGGTCACGGCCAGATGTCGGAAAAAGAGCTGGAAAAAGTCATGCTCGGCTTTATCGACGGCGAAACCCAAGTTCTGGTGGCCAGCACCATCATCGAAAACGGGCTGGACATCGCCCGCGCCAACACCATCATTATTAATCGCGCTGACTGCTTTGGTCTTGCCCAACTCTACCAACTGCGTGGCCGCGTCGGACGCAGCAAGGAGCGTGGCTATGCCTACCTGCTCATCCCCAATGAGAGCACCCTGACCAAAGACGCGCGCTCGCGTCTGCAGGTGTTACAAGATTTGACTGAACTCGGTGCCGGGTTCCGCGTCGCCAGCCACGATTTAGAACTGCGCGGAGCTGGAGACCTGCTCGGACGCCGCCAAGCTGGACAGATTGCTGCTATAGGTTTCGAAATGTACACCGAACTGTTACAGGAGACCATTGCCGAGCTAAAAGGGTTAGCCCAGGAGGGGCGTATCGATCCAGAAATTCGCTTAGGGATCGCCGCCTACCTGCCGGATGATTATATAGTCGACCCCAATCAACGTCTGGTATTTTACAAAAAGTTGGCCGCCGCCGAACAAGAAGAGCAGCTATATGACACTATAGATGAACTGCAAGACCGCTATGGTGGCATACCCGAACCCGGCAAGTTATTGCTGGAGTTGATGAAACTGCGCGTTGAGCTTAAAAAACTGCGTATTGATCTGGCAGAGTATGCCAACCAGCGCCTGACTTTTGGCTTCCACGCCAGCACAACCGTGGCTCCGGAGAAAATTTTACACCTGATCCAGAGTCAACCGGAGCAATACAGCCTGGCGCCGGACTTCAAATTAACTATTCGCTTAGAACGGGAAGATGATTATCAGCTGGTGCGCGCCGCTAAAAAGCAATTGCAGCACTTTTATTGACCATGGTAGTCTGAGCACCTTGGTTGCTACAGCCACCTGCTCTATGCCACCGATACCACGGCACTATCCACTTAAACCACAAGAGGAAATATCATCCTATGTTAAAAAAGCTCTTATTGTGCGTTCTGATCTGCACTCTCTTTACCGTCCCCAGCGCTGCTGAAACCCTGAATAGAATAGCTGCGGTTGTCAATGACGATATCATCACTACGCATCAACTACAGCAACGCCTCAAGGATGCTGGCGTGGACAACAATAGCCAGCAACAGCAACAAATGCTGGATGCCATGATAGCCGAGCTGTTAATGCAGCAGCGCGCCAAAGATATCGGCATTGAGGTCAGTGCCGATGATATAGATCAAGCCCTTAGCGACGTGGAGAACAAAAACAACATCACTCGCGACCAGCTTGAACAGGCATTGCTCGCTCAAGGACTAACCATGGAGCGCTACCGTGAGCAACTCAGCGCGCAGATATTGCGCTACAAGTTGATGGGTCACGAAGTACAGAGCAAGGTTGACATTACTCGGCAAGAGATCCGCAACTACTATCAGCAACATCTGGATGAGTTCCGCCAATCGGCTCACAGCCGCATCAGCAGAATTTCCTTTCCTCTAGGGGATGACAACGCCCAGCAAAATGCACAGATAGCCCTACGCAAACTGTCCGAGGGAAAATCGGTAGATACCATACTTGAGGAGATGTCGGGACGCAGTCAGGTAGAGGGCGGCGACATGGGCGCCTTTAAGCCAGGTGAGCTATCGCCGGCATTTGAACAGGCCATTAGCACCCTCAATAGTGGGGAGCACTCAGAGATAATTGAACTGGGCGGATCTCTACACATACTTAAAGTAGAGGATAAGACCAGTGGCGGAGTCGCCGACCTAGCCAGCGTTGAGGAGGATATTCGCCAGCAACTGCGCCAAGAGAAGCTAGACCAGAAATTAGAGCAGTGGCGCACTAAGCTAAAAGGTGAAGCCTATATCGATATCCGTCTATAACCTGCCGCTTCACTCTTGCCCCTTTACTTTACAGTAGAGGGGCATTTTTGTCGCAATTCGACAATATTGTCGAATATGTATCGTCAGTATTACTAGTCTAGCGCCCAGCCACCCCTAATGCATAATTGGAATATATTTTGCACATTACACCCTTAGCTTTCCACAGAGATAGTTTAGCGCTGCAGGCATATATAATGCGTCAACTAGTAGTCACAGCTATTGCAACTGTCGCCATGGTACTTCTGGCGCTGGCACCGGTATGGGCAATCAACGCCAACTTAGATTTAAGCTTGGGCTACAATGACAATGTGGATGAAACTTCAGCCCAACAGAGTTCAGCATTCACCATCTACAGTTTCGCGGTTGAGCAGCCCATCTACACCAGCGCTAACTACTCGATAACCGGCTATGCTAGCACTTACTATCGCGACCACTTGCGCCTCGGCGATCAATGGCAAGCCACGGCGGGCCTAGCAGCTTGGCAGCGCCTGCTAAATGGCCGACTGCACGCAACACTGTTTGCCGAACTGAGCCGCTATGCCGACCACATCGATATTGATGATGAGCGCGACTTTATCGCGCTGGGCAGTAGCTGGCAGTGGTTTTTTAACGAAAAACTCAGCACCACTTTTGCCCTAAGCTATGAGGACAGCCGTTATCGCAACAAGATAGAGCGGTCGACAACAGGTGCTCAGCAAAATAGTAACAACCGTGGTCAGGCTGGCTCCACTACTAGTCGCTCCAGCATGCAACGCGATGACACAATGTGGCTGTTGTCCACCACACTGAATTACCGTTTTAGTGCCGATACCGAGACTGGCCTGACTATTAGCTATAGGGATAACGATTCTACCCTGAGGGTAGAAAGCTATACCGAGACAGGATTGGAAAGCCATTGGCGCTATCGCTTGGCTAAGCAGTGGAGATTGGAGCTGTGGGGCAGCCACCTGTGGCAGGAATACAGATATGGTCAGGAGCGCAATTGGCTGGCAGCCACGCGGCTAAACTGGCAGGCCACAGACGCGCTTACGCTCTATATACAGCTGGATAAACAGTGGCACACAGCTCCTCGCAATGCTGATTGCTACACAGAAACGGTGAGTCAATGCGGAGTTTCTTGGTCATACTAATTATTCTCAATATATTGAGTTGTCAAGCGGCAGCGGCACAAAGCAGTAGCGCGCGCGTCCTCAACATTGAGCGCAACGCTAGCGCTAGTCCAACCATGACACTGGAGATAACCGATCCCAGCAGTGGTACAACACGCAATATTCAGATTATAACTGACCATATTCCCAGCGATATTCAACTCAATAGCCGTATCCAGTTAGATATCGCTGCGCAGCAATCAGATGCAGCAAACGCGCACGACAACGCCACCCAGCTATACCGAGGTACCGCACTGCGCCTTGACATGAGTGGCATTAATGGTTCCGACAAAACCGGTGTCCGAGCACGGATGAAACAGGCCAGTTCTGGCGGCTTTGGCAGCCAGCGCGGCTCACATCGAGGACGTCATTGATGCAGAGCGCACAACTTAAAAGCACCCCATGGAAGATTAATATTCTGGTATTCGCCGGACTATTTTTACTAGTTCTAGGTTATTTTTATTGGCAAATCAACCAGTCACGCCAAGCTTTTGCTCAGCACGTGCAGGAGCATACCCAGTTGGTTGCCGAAGTGGTGACCTCCAATCTCAACAATGCCAACCAATCACTGCAAGTTATTGAACAGGTAATAACTTCATTCTTAAGCAATACCGCCCGTTTTATCGCCTATCTCGACGCAGTTGAACCATTCACGGCCGCCGAATTAGCCGCCTATGCTCACGAAAACGGCCTAGCCGGACTGTGGATACAGCGTGGATCGCAGCCAGCAGTTATGACGCCAACAAACTGGTGTATCAGCGCCGATGAGAGAAGTTATCTAGAACCAAAGCTTTTCCACCGTCAGCAGCAGTATGTGTTGTTATGGCCTTACCCAGAGCAACAACTTACACTAATGCTAGCGCTGCCAGCGCAGAATATAGAGCGGTTACAGCAGCAGATGCAGATACCACAGCTGTTAAAAACCCTTGCCCAGCTCAGTGGCGTCGAACAGCTACGCATCGAACCCACCACCCAGGCCCAGAAACATAGTATAGCCACTAATGAGCGCCAAATAGAACTCGGCGACAACACCGTTACCCTGGTAATCGAATCAGATATTCTAGAGCAGCGTGAAGGGCAGTTATGGCAACAATTCTGGTTATTCTGCCTATTTCTTGCCACGGCAGCAGTGTTTTTTTCTTGGATTTTACAACGCTATCAAAATCGCCACACCCAAAAGTTACTGCAACTACAGCAGCAGTTGGGCCATCAGCGCGAAGACGCTCTACTTGGACGAGCAGCGGCAGCTATAAGTCATGAGATACGCAATCCTCTCAACGCCATCAGTATGGGCCTACAACGCCTGCAACTGGAAGAGAGCAATCTCAACCCTGGACATCAGGCTCTTATCGCGGGAATGTTAGATGCGGTAACGCGCAGCAACGGCATCATCACAGGTCTGCAACGCTTTGCTCAGCATCTACAACCCCAGCTACAGCTAGTGGATATAACTCAACAGATCCACTCGGTGTTAGCGCTCTACGCTATCGCCGCTCAAGATCAGAAAGTAATTATCGCCACCACCATGGAACAACTATCCCACCCAGTTGATGCCGAGCTGTTTGGGATGATGATGGAGAATCTGGTCAAAAATGCGCTTGAAGCGCAG
Organism: Desulfuromonas sp.; assembly: GCA_034006225.1. Classification (GTDB taxonomy): domain Bacteria; phylum Desulfobacterota; class Desulfuromonadia; order Desulfuromonadales; family Desulfuromonadaceae; genus Desulfuromonas. The sequence goes on from JAVETC010000021.1 coordinate 41,580, forward strand.
CCGCGTGGGGGCTATATCAACATTGTTTTGCAACGTTATCCAGATTATTTGTTGCTGCAGATAGAAAATGGCAGTAGCGCTGATATCGACCTGGAGCAGTGTCCAGCTCCATACTACACCACCAAAACGCGCGGTACCGGCTTGGGGTTAGCCATGGTCAAAAAAATTATTTTAGCTCATGGCGGCGAGTTAACCCTGGAACAGCCGGATAACAACTGTTTTCTGGTACAGATCAGCTTACCCGTGAAGGTTGCCCCATGAAAATTTTGCTTGTAGATGACGAGGCCACACAGCGCGATATGCTGCAGGGCTTTCTCGAACGTCAAGGCTATAAGGTTATCAGCGCAGCCAGTGGTGAAGAGGCGTTGAGCTGCTGTGCTCGCTATCCCATTGATCTAGTTCTTCTCGATCAATGTATGCCGGGACTGTCTGGCGTGCAGGTACTAGAGCAGTTGATGCAGGCTAATCCACAGTTGAGGGTGATCATGATCACCGCCTATGGCAGTATCGATACCGCAGTAAACGTGATGAAACTCGGGGCCTGTGACTTTATTGAAAAACCTGTGGATTTAACCGCCCTCGCTGAAAAAATTGATCAATTAGAGCAGGAGGTCGCTATTGATCGTGATGTTGCCGAGCTCAACTCGCAACTTGTCAATGAGCCTCTACCGTTTGCAGTCATTGCCGCTAGTGAGGTGATGCGGGAACTCTTATCGCTACTGCATCAGGTAGCGGCAAGCCCATGGACGGTTCTTATCAATGGCGAAACTGGCACCGGCAAAGAGCTGGCCGCCCGCCTGATCCATCAATTAAGTACACGCGCCAAGGAGCCTTTTATCGAAGTAAACTGTGCTGCTATTCCCGACAATCTGTTTGAGTCGGAACTATTCGGGCACGAAAGGGGGGCATTTACTGGAGCGACAACACGCCGCAGTGGGCGCTTTGCTGCCGCACAGAAGGGGACTATTTTTCTCGATGAGATTGGTGAACTGCCGTTGGGGCTACAGGCAAAGCTCTTACGCGCTCTGCAGGAGAAACGCATTTGCCCTGTAGGTGCCAACCATGAACACGAAATCGATGTGCGCGTGGTCGCCGCCACCAATGGGGATCTGAGCGCCATGGTCGCAGCAGGAACCTTCCGCGAAGATCTATACTATCGGCTCAATGTCTTTGAAGTTGCTCTGCCACCTCTGCGCCGACGGCGCGAAGACACCCCACTCCTAATCCAACACTTTTTAGGCAAATATACTCAGCGACCATTAACCATTGAGCGGGAAGCTATGGATGCGTTGATTAAATACGATTACCCAGGCAACGTACGCGAGTTGGAGCATCTAGTGCAAAGGCTGGCCACTCTAGTGCGCGGTAACAGCATCCGCCGGCGTGATCTACCATCAGCCATTTTGCAACCACCTAAATTGGCTCTCGACAGCGCCTCACTCGCGGCACGGCTGCAATCAGTAGAGCAACAGATGTTACTGGAGACCTTAGAACAACACGGCTGGGTGCAAACACGGGCGGCTGATGCGCTGGGCATTAGCGAACGGGTATTGCGCTATAAGATGGCCAAACATGGCTTAAATAACAAGCCTAAGTAGGATAGATCCCACCCAGACTCTAATCGCTACGTTATTCCAGAGCTAAAAGCGATAATCTACACTGGCAACCACAAACAGGCTGTCATCCTGATCATCACCACTCTCTTTACCATACTCTGTACTCGCAGTTACACTAAACTGCGAGGTAAGAGCATAGCTTAATAGCAAGCGCCCCTGATTGAGCAATGACTGCTCATCATCTGAGTATTCCAGCTGGTATTCCACCTGCATGCTCAGATCTTTATACAGCTGCTTGTGGTAGTTCAGCGTCAGGTTAATCAGAGTATCTACCTCTTCAGTGTAGTAACCCACGCCCAAAGCTGCTTGCAACTGCGGCAACCAAGTCGGCTTATGCGTAACCTGGACAGTATAGTTAAACTGATCCGGTCTATCTGAACCATATGCTTCATAATAGACTGCCGCTGCAGCCTCCCACTGCGGACTCCACAACCAGCCAAAGGTTAGGCCAGACAGTGCCTGAGCGCTTATATCCAAAGCTACGCGATCGTTGGCTGCATCATAAATGGGCTCGGGGTCACGCTCACGCGAGTGGCTGACATTGACCCACCACCTGCTCTCCACATAACTGACCATGGCATAGCCTGTCCACAGGTTCTCATCACTGCCAAGTTGATAAAAACCTGCGCGACCATCATCGCTATACTCTTCATAGCGCACCCGCACACGTGTCTGCAGTTTTTCACTAAAACGCCAATCCAGCAGAGCAAATGGAGCCTTGCGGGTCAGCGCAAAGTCGGTATCATTATATATCTCATTTTTCTGTTTAATGGTGCCATCAATATAGCCAAAACCCAAACGACCAGTGCCAATACTTTTACTCAACTGAACCTGAAAGTTACGCTCTTGCCAGATATAGCTATCGGCAGCGATCTCCGGCAAGTATTCAGTTTCATCCAGCCAAGTATAACCACTGGAAAAATTATATCCCTGAGCCCAACTTGGCGTAGTTGTGTGCACGCTCGGCGGCAAAGGACTGCTAGTAGTGTCTGCGCCAGCATTGAACGCTGCGCTCAGCAACATCCAACAGATACTGGGAATAATAAGATAAGGGGTCAGCTTCATGGAGAGTTCCTTAGTTGATATGGTAAAGACGCGCTCCCCCTGCGCCGAAGGGGAGCGCAGTGCAATTAGCGGCTGCTTCTGGTACGCAAACGCTGTTGTTGTTGAGTCTGCAGGGCACTATCAGGAACCCCAGAGCCGTCGAGCAACTGCTGACCACCTGCGGCATAGGTATCGCAAACCCCATCATTGTCGACATCAACAAAGTTAGCCGCGTTAGTGCCACTGCCGGTGCCACGCTCGGGACGAGTATCGCCAATACCATCACCATCAGTATCGATCATGTTCAGGCAAGTACCACCATCGGCACCGCGAAATTGTGAAGCTTGAGAGAGAGTAGGGGCACTACACATAGCAATAGTGAGCAGTGCCAGGGCAAATTTGATACCTGTTGTTTTTGACATAACTGTGGTCCTTTCGAAATAGGTGGATAAAAAATAAACTGCAGCAAAACAATTTGTTTATCCATAGGAGCAATGGTTATGCCAGAAAAGAGCTACTATAAAAAACCATGTAATAACAGTGACTTTTACAGATATTGAGCAAAGATAGACGAGGATTTAGTTCGACAAACACATAAAAGAGTCGACGAAAATGTCGAGACGGAAGGGTAGAGAGGTTGATTAAGCGGGGCGCGACGAGTTAGCGGTTAAAATGCTCAATCAGCAAAGGTATGTGCAATCTCATCAAACTGGTCATGGATACGGGCAAAACAGCGGAGCACTAAGGGATCAAAATGCTCAGGACGGGTAATATGATCTCCGTGTAAGATTATCTCTACTGTGGCTTGATGACTAAGTGCCTCTTTATACGGGCGCTTGCTAATTAGAGCGTCATAGACATCAGCTAGCGCCATAATGCGCGCGCCCAGCGGAATGGCCTCACCTTTAAGCCCCTGGGGATAGCCACTGCCATCCCATTTCTCATGATGAAATTCCGCGATATCGGCTGCTAAATGCAGCAGGGGGTTATCTCCGGCAAAGCCTTCAGTTTTGTGCAGTACTTTAGCGCCAAAGACGGGGTGCTGCTTCATGATCTCAAACTCCTTGGCCGTGAGCCGGCCAGGCTTGAGCAAAATTTCATCGGGAATAGCCACCTTGCCAATATCGTGCAACGGGGCCGCTTGATATAGCATATCCACCATCTCTGGGGGCAACTGCTGGGGAATCTCCTCGGCAACAGCCTGCGCCAGAGTGCGCACATAGGACTTGGTGCGCAGAATATGGGCTCCAGTTTCTGGATCGCGAAACTCCGCCATACTTGCCATACTGGCGATGATGGCCTCCTGGGCATGAAACAGTTGCAGGGTTTTCTGCGCCACCAAATCCTCGAGATTATCCCGGTAGTGCTTGAGTTTTAACTGGCTGCGCACCCGCGCCCGCACAATAGCCGGACTAAAGGGCTTGGTAATATAATCTTCAGCCCCAAGATCTAACCCCTTCTCCTGATCCGCATCATCAGAGAGAGCGGTTAGAAAAATAATACGAATATTTTTAGTCTGTTCATTTTTTTTCAGCTGCCGACACACCTCATAGCCATCCATGCCAGGCATCATCACATCCAGCAACACCAGATCGGGGAGATCATTGTTATCGATTGCTTTCAGTGCAGTTTCACCATCTAGCGCAACGCGCACATCGTAATCGTCACCGAGGACAGCGATCAAAGTATCAACATTGACGCTATTATCATCGACTATTAATATCTGATCAGTGATTTCATCGCTATGTGTAGACATTGACATCCAAAATACCTCATGAGTGCTATAAAACTAATCTAAAGAATATTCTTATTATTACACCAAAGCGATAACAAAAAAATCGCTCGTGGTTGCGCGCCCTAAGTGGAGGAGGTGATCTTTTGCGTTAAAGATCGCACCACATCCAGCGCTTGAATAAACCTATAGTGCTCAACTAACTGTTGTAGTTTATCGATATCATTAACTAACTCTCTTGGCCAGCTTTTCTGGCGTATCTTAGCAACAGATTCACTGCATAGCCGAGCTTGCAGATTTTTTAACGCAGGACTCAACTGTTCGAGCAGCGTCAATAGCTCGGAGTTGCTGCCACTTTGCCGCGGCGCACTAGCCTTAGCTTCTGGAGCCAAGGGCTGGCCGGCAGAGGTGTTCGACGGTGCAGGCGGAAGCTTAGCACAGGCCTTGACTAATTCAGAGGCCAAGCTAAGCAGCTGGTCGAGTGCGGTTAGTGGCTTATCATTGCTTAACTCTGTTTCCAGTTGGCGCGCTAATTCTTGCAACTCAGTGGTGCCTACGGTGCCAGCTATCCCCTTTAAACTGTGAATACGCAGAAGAGCTTGATGACGATCGTGCAGCAACTCCTCGGGCAGCAATGAAATCACCTCAGCCAACTGTTGGGCAAATCCATGTAGGTTGCGCAAATACTGGCGACATTCCCCACCGGCATAGCGTAGACCTCTACTGGTATCCACCGTCGGTAACTGCACGCTAAACAGCTGCGCATCCGCAGCTGTGGACAATTCCGCAGAAGAAATTTTAATCTGTTTATGGGCTGGCAACCAGTGCTGCAACTGCTGATACAGCGTATCTGGATCTATTGGTTTAGCAATATGATCATTCATGCCAGATGCGCAACTGTTGCGCCTATCCTGTTCTAAGGCATCGGCACTCATGGCCAAAATTGGCAAGTTATCGGCAGCGCAATTATCCAGTTTACGAATTTGCCGCGTCGCCTCAAACCCATCCATGATCGGCATCTGAATATCCATCAACACGAGATCATAAACTTGATGGCGCACCATCTCCAGCGCCACTTCACCGTTGATCGCCTCGGCGCATTGGATACCTACTTTGTGGAGTAGATCGCGCACCACTTGGCGATTAAGCTCAACATCTTCCACCACTAACAACTTAACATCACGCCACAAACAGCAGCTATGTGGAGCTGTTTCAAGCGCTACAGCATAGCCGAACACTTGCATAATTGTATTAAACAGCGCTGAAGCCTGCACCGGTTTATCCACAACAGCGGCCACTCCATCCTGCGCAACCAGTTGGGTTTTAATAGTATCATGCATATTAACCATTAAAATGCGTGGCGCCGCAGATAGGTTCTCAGTGCGAATCTGCGCAACTAGCTCCAACCCGCTGACATCAGGCAGCACATTATCAATTATCAGCAAGCGGAAGGGATCACCTGCTTGTTGCGCCCTACGCACCGCCGCAATGGCGCTCTGGGCGGTTTCGGCACCAGTAACGCGAAACTGCATACGCTCCAGTAATTTACTGATAATTTTGCGCCCCAGTTGGTTATCATCTACTACCAACACCGGAATCCCCAACAGATCGTCGTTAGGCAGCAGCGGTTGCGCTATCTCAGCAGAGGCAGGCACAGTAAATGGCAAAGAGAAATAGAAGGTACTGCCCACACCAAGAGTGCTCTCCACCGCCATATCACCACCCATCATCTGACACAGATAGCGACTTATAGTTAATCCTAGGCCGGTGCCACCATGTTGTCGGGTAATGGAACTATCTCCTTGGGCAAAGGGCTCGAACAGATGCTGCTGTTGCTGCTCGCTGATCCCAATACCGCTATCTTTAACACAAAAGGTTATCACTAGCTGATTCGCACTGGTCTGCTCTTGCGCCGGTTCAACAGTAACCTGCAGGAGAATATCCCCGCACGCGGTGAATTTAATAGCGTTGCCGAGCAGATTACTCAACACCTGCTCCAAACGTTGAGAATCACCTACCAGCTGGCGCGGTACGTCGCGACTAATATCTACATGCAGCTCCACCGCCGTCTCATCCAAGCTGTAAGAGTGCAGGCTAACAACACTCTGTAAAACCGTTTCTAGATCAAAGGTGGCACTATTTATAGTAAGTTTATGCCCCGCCTCTAACTTCGACACATCGAGAATATCATTGATCAAAGCCAGTAACTGACGCGCGGAGGTGCTAACTTTTTGCATGTAATCCTGCTGCTGCAAAGTTAAGGCGGTATCCATGAGCAGGCTACTCATGCCGATAACTACATTCATCGGCGTGCGCAACTCATGACTCATGGTGGCCAGAAACTCTCCCTTAATCCGAGTACTCTCCTCGGCCGCGAGCCGCTGTTGCTCGCGTTTATCTGCGGCCATAATCAAGGCGGCCACAGTAGCAAAGGCACGCACTCCAATCTCATCATCGGCGGTAAAACCACCCGGTTTATTAAGCAAGCCGATAACAGCATAAATACGGTTTTGCTCATACACAGGAATCAACATCATAGAGTTAACTAGATCTTTTTCCCCCACAACCGCCTGATTAAAAATTTGCGCTGCCCCTGTGCTCAGAGTAAAGATCTTATTCGTACTCACCACTTGAGCATACTGGGCATCGTACCAAGTTTTATTTACTAGGGAGTGGCTCTCCAAAGCTTCGACCTGCTGCGGAGCAAGATAAGGAGCTGAAACCAGTTTGGTCACTGGATCAAAAGTATAATTCCCGGCAGCATCCTCAATAACCGCACGCAAGCGCCCTGCGCTAGCTCCGGTAAAGCGCAAAGCACGCTCAATAAGCAACTCCATAGTCTGAGCAACATTGCCGCTGCGCAGGTAGCAATTATTTATGTCGCTAATGGATGTGCGCTGACGTTGGGTTTTGTGCAAATCCTGATTAGTGCGCTGTAGGGAGAGTGTCTTGCGGTTGACCTCTGACTCTAGGGTTTGGCGCCACTCGCTCATACGCGAAACCATCTGGTTGAACACTAAAGCCAGGTTTAGCTCCTCCTGACAACCAGCCATTTCGGCGCGAGCACTCAGATCGCCAGCAGCCACCAGCTGTGCGGTTTTACTTAACTGCACCAGTGGGCGGGTAAGATGGCGGGCAAGGTAGAATGCTATCAGTAGCAGCGCTAACAACCCGCCAGTTGCGGTGCTCAAAATAATAATATAGATGTTATTTATAGGGTGCTGTATCTGCGCCCAATCCTCTTTAACCATCATGGTCCAGCGGTGCTGGTCATCAATATCAATATAGCGCATGACTGCCCCAACTTCCTGCTGACGGTAGTCATAGCCTCGCCACATAACCTGTCCGTCGCCCAGATGCATTTCTCGCGGTGGCGCAGTTGTTGTGCTCCAGATACTGGTTTTATCGTGCAGGTATCCGTGTTTGGGGTGGGAGAGGATGGTGCCATCTTCAGCAGTAAGTACCACCTCAGCGTTAGCCCCTAAACCAGCTACATTGTGAAGAATATTATCGAGAAAATTAGTGGTAAAGGAGCTGGCTACAACAATCCCTAGTACTGGTTGTTGACTAGATGCCGCCTCTTGAGTCGCACCCTTAGCTGCAGCCGGATTATGGACAACCTTACCAAAAACCACACAACAGCGGCCGTTCTGATTGTCATGCACTACCGTAATCACCACTGAATCTGGCTGGTGCTGTATCTGTGCCATTAGCGCGCTAAAAATCTGCCCATTGCCATTGGTAATTGCATCAATAGCTTCAGTCGAAGCGATAAACTCGTCATCTTTTACACTAATGAAGAACAGATTATCGAAATGGGGAAAAGATGTTTGAATAAACTGAGCACAGCGCTGGTTAAATTTGGCAACCGCCCCAGTTACACCCAAATTGCTCTGCTGGGCTTGGTTAACTGCGTCTAGGAGGTGATCGTTTGCACTGCGCGAGATAAAGCGATGGAGCTGCGTCGTACAGCCTTTAAGCCACATCTCCAACATATTTTTCTTGTTGTCGGCATGCATAGCAAGCTTTTGTTGTTCATAGCGCGTGGCGAGGTTTATAGCTCCGTCATCAATACTAGGCAGACCATACAGATGTGTAAGCGTTACCCAGGCCATAATAAGAGCGCCAAAAAAACTAAACAGGAGGAAAATCTTCCCACGCAAACTTATGTTGTGTAACAGTTGCATAGCTATTTCCTAGAACTTTGATAAGGGGGGCAACGCGGGTTAAAGCATCTTTTGCAGCCATGCCAAGACTTCCTGCGCTTCAGTAAAACGGTAGTTTTCAATCTGCAGAATCAATCTATTTACATCACCGCTGTAAGCGTCGGGCCAGCGCTTACTTTGCAACTGCTTGGCCAGTTGCCGACACTGCTTTGCTTGTAAATTAACTAAGGGGACGTGCAGTTGCTCCAGTAGCGCGCGCAACTCTGTGCTGCTACCCATGTCGGCCAGCGGCGTAATCTGTTCGTTACGTTGCTGTGGCCTATCTGCGGCGTTAGTGGCAACCTCAGCATTTACCTCTACATCGGAGTGCAATACAAAACTAAAGCGACTCCCACCGCCGACACTACTCTCAACCTGTATACTGGTACCAAGCAGACGACAGATTTTCTGTGCCAGATGCAAACCTAAACCGGCACCATCACTAGGCCGCGATAAAGAGCTATCGACCTGATAAAATGGCGCAAAAATTTCGCTAAAATGATCAGCACCTATACCGATACCCTGATCGGTAACGCTAAACTCAAGCACCACGCTCTCTTCTCTCCTATCGAGCACATCTATAGCTATAACAACTTCACCACCGGTACTGAATTTAATAGCGTTATCAACCAGATTGGATAAAACCCGTTCTAATAGATGCGGATGGTTACGCAAATATGGTGGTACCTGCGTATCGATAGAGCTTTTTAAGCTAATGGCTTCATCTTGGCTTAAGGAGGTAAAATTAGAGATGATGCGCTGGAGCAACTGATAGACATTAAATGGGGTAGTTGCGGCAATAACACTGGAATCTTCCAGTTTAACAATAGCCATAACTTCATCGATAAGTTTAAACAGGCGTTGCGCCGACAGGTTAATTTTACCGATACAGCGTTGCTGCTCTAACTGCATAGAGTCAGTATTCAGAGATCTGCCCATACCAATAATAGTATTAAGCGGAGTCAGCAGTTCGTGCCCCATCATTGCCAAAAAGGTGTTTTTCATGCGAGCTGACTCGGCGGCAATCTGCGCCTGTTTATCGCTCGCCTCTTGCCGCTTTAAGCTGGCGGCTAACTCTTTTTCTAAACTACTGGTTAGGTAGTGCAGGCCATAATATAGAATCAACTCCAGCGCAATAAACAGCAGCAGCCCATACATGATCATATGGTAAACATTGCGCTGCTGAGTAGCAATTGCAGCAGTTACATCGTGCCACACGACGATCTGACCAACATCCTCTTGACTTGGATCATTTACGCCACGAAAATCACGCAGGCCAAAGGAGCACATATTATAAGTTTTACCCTCCACCGTTAATAATTGATGACCGGGCGTGGATAAAACGGAGGCAAACTGCTGCAGGTTTAGCAGTTTTTGTATCTCGCTACTGCTGGTAGCTTCCAAATACATGTCGTAAACAAACTGTTTTTCTCCTTCAATCTCGGCAAAGTATTCCGGCCAAACATTACGGAGTAAATGCTCCTTGGTCAAAAACACAGCTCCATTTAACCAGGGATGATTAGCATGCAACGAGCTAAAGACAACGCTGCTCGCAGAGCCTGCCTCTAACTCCCCTACATAGATTTTTTCTCCGCTCTTAGCATCTAAAGCGTACACCGGCACCACGCCGCGAATACCTGACATTGTACGCCCAGTTTCAAAACCTGTTACCGCTTGGTGGGTAGCAGCAGTAGCCATTATGCTAAAACGGATTTTATCCAAGCTGTCACCAAACTTAGTTACATTATGCACACGCAAAAAGCTTGTAGCGCCTGGTTCTAAATGAAAATGTAATTGGTGAAAATCGAACTGTTGCTCCAGCATTGCGCGACTATTGCGCACATGCTCATACAACTCAGCGCGAATTTTTGCCGCCGCTGGCCCTCCTGCACCGCCACCTTCGGCAGCTATAGCGCGCTTACCCTGCATAAACAGTTGCTGGACATGGGGATCGCTAGCTACGAAAGTAGCAATTTGTAGCATACGCATCTGCGCGGCCTGATACTCGGCCTTAAAGGCATACTCAGCCTGTTGAGCATCTTCATCCATCTTTTCAAGGACTCTTCTATTATCGATAATTGAGTAGACATAGACATACGCCATCACCGTTAACAAAATAATAAAACTGATCAGCAGAAAAAATCGTTGTTTAACGCTCATTTATGCCACTTTCTCTGGTGTTTGAGCTAACAAGGGTATTTTGAGAGTGAAGCAGCTCCCCACACCAACACTGCTATCTACAGTGATAATACCGTTGTGTTTTTGCATTATATCGGCGCAGATACTCAAACCTAGTCCGGTGCCTTTGCCCACCGCTTTGGTCGTATAGAATGGTTCAAATATGCGTAACTGCTGCTCGGCGGTCATACCACTGCCGGTATCACAGATACTCACAACTGCCCAGTTGTGTGCTCCATCTTTGGCGGCACTGCTACTCTGCTCTAGGCTGGTGGTAATGGTTATCTGTCCTTGGTCCTCAATAGCCTGAGCGGCGTTTACCAACAGATTGACAAAAACCTGCCCCAACTGCTGCGGCAACACCGTTACCTGAGGAAGCTGGGCGTAGCTCTTTTCCACCGTAGCTTTATACTTCACTTCATTCCACGCAATACTCAATGCACTGTCGATACATTCCGCCAAATCAACCAGTTTTAGCTGGTCATCTTCGGCACGGCAAAAGTTTTTCATATTGCGCACAATGGCGCCAATGCGTCCTATTCCGTCCTTTGTCTCCGCAATTAGAGATTTAATATCATCGAGAATATAATCTATCTTCAGAGCGCGCTTCTTGCTGTTGAGTTCAGCAATCAACTCTTCATTATCGATATTATCCATGTGCTCATCGATAAAGAGTGTCCACTGCAGGAGACGCTCGACATACTTTTCCAGCGAGCCAATGTTACTGTTGACGAATCCGGCGGGATTATTTATCTCATGCGCGACTCCAGCGGCAAGTTGGCCTAGTGAGGCCATCTTCTCCTGCTGTACCATCTGATCGTGAACCTTTTTCAGATCTACATAGGCAGTACTGAGCTCAGCGGTTTTTTGCGTGACTAGTTCATCTAATTGATCGCGATGAAGCTTGAGTTCCAAGTGAGTTTTTATGCGTTGACAGACAATGGCGGGAGAGAATGGTTTGGTAATATAATCAACAGCACCTAAGGCCAGCCCTTTGGTTTCTTCTTGATCATTGTCCAGCGCGGTAAGAAAAATTACCGGAATAGCGCTTAGTGCTGGTTCCGCTTTGACTCGACGGCACACCTCGTAACCATCAATGCCTGGCATCATAATATCCAGCAGAATAAGGTCGGGAGAGTACCCACTAGCTAGTAAATTCAAGGCAGCTTGACCATCGATAGCTACCCGCAAATCGTAATTATTCCCTAAGGAGGCCAACAGAGTATCCAGATTCATGACATTGTCATCAACCAATAAGATTCGTGCTTGGTGAAAATCCTTTGTCAAATCATCTAACACCCAAAATCTCCTTTATGATCCTGTGGTTTAATCGTTTTTCGTCTCGTTAGCTTGCGCCGCCAAGCAGATAGATAGTAGCCCCTCTAAAAGCTCACTAGCTGGAGCAAATTGATAATTATCTAGATGCGCAATTAACTGTTGCAGTTGCGCAGTAAAAACCTCTGGCCACTGTTTCTGTGCCAATTGCGCGCGCACTTTATTGATTTGTTTAACCTGTAATCTTGCTAGCGGCACCCGCATTTCGCACAAAAGGCTATGTAGCTGCGTGCAACTACCAGCCGGCACTTCTGTTGTAGCACCACTACTGTCCGGTTAATAGTTAAACAGATTCAACTGGTTAGATTCGAGAGGTTCTGATATATGCTTAAGAGCATCAGTAACCAGTGATGAAATTGGCTTTTTCTCGAACAAATTGACCTCCAA
>JAVETC010000023.1:0-52518 GCA_034006225.1 Desulfuromonas sp.
AGCTTTTGCTGGGAGTTGGTGGCAACCATCCCCCCCCTTTGTCGCCGCCGAGCGCAGTGAGTGTCACCGAGAAGGGTGCCCGTAAACTGTCTGAGCGTTAGCGAGTTTTTACGGGCTTCTCGGGGTAAGCGAGTGGAGTGAGGGAATCCGAAGGACAAGACAACTTGCGGGTCATGTTTTTGCATCCTTTTGGATGACTCTAAAAGGATGGCGCAGTCCGGTGGCGCGACACCGGATTACTTTAACCGCTGAGTGTTATCATCCTACCGATCAGCGTTGATCACATTTCTTTCTACAACCAAATTCAAAATCAACACCGCCGGGTTTCGCCCCGGCAGGCGACGTACTTTTTGCTAAGCCCCAAAAAGTAAGCAAAAATGGCTTTTAAGGGGCGTCCTGCGGACGGCATATTCTGTTATTTGCTGGATAATATTCCATGTGGCATTTGCCAATATTGGCGAGCCGCCATCCTTTAGAATGGCGGACGGTGCTATTATGTTGCTTCGGTGGTAGCAGGTATTTTGGAAGAGTTGTGGCATTTGCTGAGTTGCGGTGCCAGCTTTCAACAGGGGGAACCGTAAACTTTTCTCCCCCCCCTTTGTCGCAGCCGAACGCAATGAGTGTCACCGAGAAGGGTGCCCGTAAACTGTCTGAGCGTTAGCGAGTTTTTACGGGCTTCTCGGGGTAAGCGAGTGGAGGGAGGGAATCCGAAGGACAAGACAACTTGCGGGTCATGTTTTGCATCCTTTTGGATGACTCTAAAAGGATGGCGCAGTCCGGTGGCGCGACACCGGGTTACTTTAGCCGATGAGTGTTATTATCCACCTGATAAAAGTTGATCACATTTCTTTCGACAATCAAATTCAAAATCAACACCGCCGGGTTTCGCCCCGGCAGGCGACGTACTTTTTGCTAAGCCCCAAAAAGTAAGCAAAAATGGCTTTTAAGGGGCGTCCTGCGGACGGCATATTCGATTTTTTGTTGAGTAACATGCCATACAGCAATTGCCAATATTGGCGAGCCGCCATCCTTTAGAATGGCGGACGGTTCTACTGTGTTGCTGTAGTGGTAGGAATTGATGCGGAACGGTTTTGGCTTTTATCTACTGGTTGGTGGTCTCAGCTTCTTCCCCCCTCTTTGTCGACGCCGAACGCAGTGAGCGTCACCGAGAAGATTGCCCGTAAACTGTCTGAGCGCAGCAAGTTTTTACGGGCTTCTCGGGGTAAGCGAGTGGAGTGAGGGAATCCGAAGGACAAGACAACTTGCGGGTTATGTTTTGCATCCTTTTGGATGACTCTAAAAGGATGGCGCAGTCCGGTGGCGCGACAACGGGTTACTTTAACCGTTGAGGGTTATTATCCATCTGATGAAAATTGATTACATTCCTCAAGCATAACTTCTAAAACCAACTGCAAAAATCAATACCGCCGGGTTTCGCCCCGGCAGGCGACGTACTTTTTGCTGAGCCCCAAAAAGTAAGCAAAAATGGCTTTTAAGGGGCGTCCTGCGGACGGCATGTTCTCTTTTCTGATTGGTAATGAGCTGTCGAGCAATAGCGTTGTATTGGCGAGCCGCCATCCTTGAGAATGGCGGACGGTGCTATTATGTTGCTTCGGTGGTAGCAGGTATTTTGGAAGAGTTGTGGCATTTGCTGAGTTGCGGTGCCAGCTTTGAACAGGGGGAACCGTAAACTTTTCTTCCCCCCTTTGTCGCCGCCGAACGCAGTGAGTGTCAGCGAGAAGGGTGCCCGTAAACTGTCTGAGCGTTAGCGAGTTTTTACGGGCTTCTCGGGGTAAGCGAGTGGAGGGAGGGAATCCGAAGGACAAGACAACTTGCGGGTTATGTTTTGCATCCTTTTGGATAACTCTAAAAGGATGGCGCAGTCCGGTGGCGCGACACCGGGTTACTTTAACCGTTGAGGGTTATTATCCATCTGATGAAAATTGATTACATTCCTCAAGCATAACTTCTAAAACCAACTGCAAAAATCAATACCGCCGGGTTTCGCCCCGGCAGGCGACGTACTTTTTGCTGAGCCCCAAAAAGTAAGCAAAAATGGCTTCAGGGTCGTCCTGCGGACGGCATATTCGATTTTTTGTTGAGTAACATGCCATACAGCAATTGCCTATATTGGCGAGCCGCCATCCTTTAGAATGGCGGACTGTTCTACTGTGTTGCTGTAGTGGTAGGAATTGATGCGGAACGGTATTAGCTTTTGCTGGGAGTTGGTGGTCTCAGCTCTATTCCTTTCTTTGTCACTGCCGAGCGCACTTAGGTCACTGCATGGAACTTAAGAGCTCGTTTATTAGTGACTAACTATGCTTAACCTTTGCTCAAACTTGGGATTAAAATCAGTTGTATCCATAGGCATATTTATATAAAGTGTTTGGCTTAAATTTATTCGTTTAATTTTGGGTAATTGGGCTGTATTTGTGGAGTTAAATAGTGATGGGTGAAGTTAAGAGAGTGGCAAAAATTGCTCTGGTAACTGGGGCGAGTAAGGGTATAGGCGCAGCAATTGCGTTGAGTTTAGCGCAGTCTGGTTTTGATATCTGGCTTAACTATTGCAGCGACGATGAGGCGGCCAACGCGGTTAAGCAGCAAATTGAGGCTGTGGGGGCAATGTGCCAGTTGCTGCCTTTTGATGTCAGCGATATGGCGCAAACCGAGGCGGCTCTTAAACCGTTGTTGGAGGATGCTACCCCCTTTGCCGTGGTCAACAACGCCGGTTTTGCCCGTGATGCCATTATGGCGATGATGAGCAGTGCCGAGTGGAACGATGTGCTCTCTGTTCATTTGGGTGGATTTTTTAATGTCACCCGTACTGTGTTGCCGCAGATGTTACGCAAGCGCACTGGGCGCATTGTTAATATAGTTTCTACCTCCGGTCAGACTGGGGTGGCGGGGCAGACCAACTATTCCGCAGCGAAGGCTGGTTTAATCGGGGCGACGCGCTCTTTGGCAGCCGAGGTGGCTAAACGTAAGATTCTGGTTAATGCGGTAGCACCTGGCTTTATCGCGACCGAGATGATTGCCGATCTGCCGCTGGAGCATATCTTGCCTATGATTCCGCTGGGGCGGGTGGGTAAAGCGGAAGAGGTGGCCAACATGGTCGATTTTCTGTGCTCTGATAAATCGAGTTATATTACTGGGCAGGTGTTTTCAGTTAATGGCGGGGCCTGTATGCCGTAAGGTTTGTTGTGTTGCAGCGGGCCGTGCTTAACTGCTGCAGCCGCTGCCACTGCGAACACCGCTAAAACTCGCTGCGCTCCAATGTTAGCGCGCGACCCTCTTGTTTAGGCTCGTTACCTGTAGTGCCAACAAGTTGGGCATATTTATACCTTTTAAAAATACACTTAAACGGAAAGATCACACCTCTATGACATTAAATCGTGTTGCCATAACTGGAGTGGGAATCATATCGTGCCTCGGTTGCGATAGCGCAACTGTTACGGCAGCTTTGCGTGCTGGGCGCTCGGGTATTGTGGTTGATGAAGAGCGCGTGCAGTTGGGCTTTCGTAGCCCGCTGACTGGCCGGATTGATGGCTTTGATGAGAAAAAAGTGCTGTCGCGCAAGGAGCGTAAATCCATGCCCGATTTCGCGGTGCAGGCCTATGCGGCAGCGCGGCAGGCGCTTGATATGGCTGGCGTTGTTGATGATGAGTTGCGCAACCCCGATACGGGATTGATCTTTGGTGGTGATTCCAGTTGTTTAGCCGCTATTGAGCAGGTCGACTTGTTGCGCCAGCACCATGAAACCAAGTCCATCGGTAGCGGCCATATCTTTCGCTCCATGACCTCTAACGTCACCATGAATTTGAATACTATCTTGGGTACTCAAGGGGCGTGCTGGACTCTGAGCTCGGCCTGTTCCAGTGGTGGCCACGCTATTGGCCAAGCTGCCGATCTAATCGCTTTGGGGCGCCAGCGGCGCATTATATGTGGTGGGGCGCAGGAGATTAACTGGCAGTCTATGTGTAGCTTTGATGGCTTGGGCGCATTCTCTACCAGTAGCGCTAATCCTCATACGGCATCTAAACCCTTTGATGCTGGTCGCGATGGTTTGGTGCCCAGTGGCGGCGCGGCGGCGCTGGTGTTGGAAGATTACGCCATGGCGCAGCAGCGTGGGGCTAATATCCTCGGCGAAGTGCTCTCTTACGCATTCTCGTCCGATGGTGAGAGCCTGTCGGTGCCTAGTCGCGGTGGCTTACAACGCTCCATGCGTGAAGCTTTACAGCGTGCCAGTTTGCGCCCCGCAGATATCGATTATCTCTGCGCTCATGCTACAGCGACACCGGCCGGTGATGGCGCTGAAGCGGATAATATTAAAGCGGTATTTGGTTCTGAGACAGATGGTGGTGCAGTGCCCTGGGTATCATCGCTAAAATCTATGACTGGTCACGAGCTGTGGATGTCTGGCGCGGCGCAGGTGGTCTATTCGACCTTGATGGCGCAAGGGGGATTTATCGCTCCAAATATCAATTTTACCTCGCCTGATGCACACTCTGCTGGGCTGAAGATTGTCACTGAAACTCTGGCGCAGGCACCGGAGTTGGTGCTGTGCAACTCGGCTGGCTTTGGTGGCACCAACTCCACATTGGTACTGCGGATGGGCGCCTAGATGTATGATGCGGTAGTTGTTGGTGCCGGTGTCAGTGGACTGACAAATGCCTTGATTTTGGCGCGAGCTGGTAAGCGGGTTGCTGTTGTGGAGCGTGCTGCTAAGATCGGCTCGCTGCTCAGTGGCTTTGATCGCTGGGGGGTACATTTTGATACTGGCTTCCATTATGCCGGAGGTATGGCTGCTGGCGAAGGGGTACGGCGATTTTTTAAGTTCCTTAACTTAGATAAGCATCTGGATATCTTGCCGCTGCGACAGCACTGTTTTGATCGTGTCATCGCCACCGACCACTCAGCGCAACTGGAGTTGCCCGTGGGAGAGCAACCCTTTATCGCTGCTCTGAGTGCCGAATTTCCCGCTGAACATTTAGCAATAACCCGCTTTGTGCACGACGTCTTACATGTGGCGGATAACCTGCCTTATATGAACCTATCGGCTCCAGTCGAAGGGGTATCGGTATTTGCTGTTGCCGAAGATGTCAGTTTAACCGCCTATCTGGAGCGCCTCACTACCAATATTCGCTTGCGCCAACTACTGTCACTGCACTGCATACTGCATGGTGTAGCCGCAGCACGAGTACCTTTTCGTTTTCATGCCAGTGTCGTAGGGCCGTATATCCGCTCGGCGTCAACTTTTGCCGGTGGTGGTCTGGCACTGGTTAAGGCTTTTGAGCACGAGCTAGCTGCCTGCGGGGTAGATATCTACTGTGGTCAGCCGGTGCACAAGCTGTGCGTATCAACAGAGAATAGAGTTAATGGGGTTGAATTGGCCGACGGACAGGTGCTAAAATGCTCGTTTGCCATAGGCGCAATTCATCCACAACAGCTACTTGCCTGTTTGCCACCACATCTGGTGCGTCCGGTGTATCGCAAACGGTTGCAGGGGGTGCATGAGACCTCGAGTGCATGTTTGCTGTTTGCCCATTGCAAGAGTAGTATCGATTTGCTCCATGGCAGTAACCTCTATCTGTGGGATGTCGCTCAGCAGCAACAACAGCACTTCCCTTTTGATAATAATATGTGCTATCTAACAGCGGCCAATGGGGTTAACAGCAGTGGCTTTATGTCGATTGTTCCTGCATATCTGGAGGAATTTACTCCCTGGGCAGATACTGTTAGTGGCCAACGCCCGGCGGCGTATTATACCAAGAAGAGGGGCGTTGCTGCAGAGATTATCCAGCGTTTTACCCACTCTATAGCGGCGCTGCACGATCAAATTGACCACTGTACTCTGTCGTCACCACTGACGCTGCGTGATTACATGCACAGTCACAATGGCGCTCTGTATGGTGCTCAGCGCGTGGTAGATGAGTATCCGTTGCAGGCTACAACCCGTATTGAGGGGTTGTTTCTGTCTGGACAGGCGCTGGTTGCCCCTGGCGTGATGGGAGCGATGATCAGTGCATTCAATAGTTGTGGAACGATTTTAGGGCGCGAACGCTTGATCGGAGAGTTGAAAAAGTGCAATTGAATCGTGTTGTTATAACTGGTATGGGAGCGATATCTCCCTATGGTTCCGGTGTAGCTGAGTTGCTCTCTGGCCTGTATCAAAATCGTAGTGCAGTGCGCTACTGCCCGGAAATGCTGGCGATCAAAGGGTTGCGCAGCTTAGTGGCGGCATCTGTGCCGGACAGCGTACTGGAGATGGCGGTACAGCAGATAGCGCGCAAACATCGGCGCTCCATGTCGTCGATGTCGATCTATGCGGTGCTGGCAGCAGCTGAAGCTATGCATCAGGCTGGTGTTGGTGCCATAGAGTGTGAGTCCGGTCAGTTGGGGGTTATCCTTGGCTCCACTTTGGCTAGTAGCGCTACGACGGAAGAGTTTTTTAATGACTTTGCCCGCGACCACAGTTTAGAGCGGATGAAGACATCGCTATTTTTTAAGATTATGAACCACAGCTGTGCTGCCAATATAGCTCAAACTTTTTCGATAAAAGGGCGTATTTTAGCTCCCGCTGCGGCTTGCGCTACCGGTAGCCAGTCTATAGGTTATGGTTATGAAATGATTGCGACTGGTCAGCAGGAGATGCTGCTGTGCGGTGGGGCCGATGAGCATCATCCACTTACTAGTGCAACCTTTGATGTTATGCACGCTGCCTCCACTGCCTATAACGATGATGCGCAACATACGCCGCGACCCTTTAGTGCGCAGCGCGATGGCATGGTGTGCGGCGAGGGCAGCGGGGTGCTCCTGCTGGAGTCGTTGTCCTCAGCACTGCAGCGCGGTGCGAATATCCTCGGCGAGGTGGTGGGTTTTGCCACCCTGACCGATAGTGGTAATATCGCCAATCCAGATAGCGCGATTATGGCGGAGTGTATGCAGTTGGCGCTGGATAATGCCCATTTAACGGCTGATCAAATAGGTTATGTCAATGCTCATGCCACCGCAACTGAGCAGGGGGATATTGCCGAGAGCAACGCTATTGCTGCAGTGTTTGGTGACAAAACTCCAGTCAGTAGTTTGAAAGGTCACTTAGGCCACACCTTGGCAGCGAGTGGAGCTTTGGAGGCTATTGCTACTCTCGATATGCAGCGCAGCGGTAAAATTGTTCCGACATTGCACCTAACCGAGATAGATTCACGCTGTGCGCCCCTCAACTATGTGCGTGAGGCTGACAGTGATGTAGATATAAATGAACACCGACCGATAGATTTTGCTTTAAAGAATAGTTTTGCCCTTGGAGGTGTCAACACCTCTTTGGTCTTAGGGAGGTATATAAGTGACTGAACAAGAGATTATCACCAAGGTAAACAATGCATTGGTGGAGGAGTTTGAACTCGATCCTGCCGATATGCAGCCAGAGTTGTCTATTTATCAGGACCTGGGCCTAGATAGCTTGGATACTGTTGACATGGTTATTGTGCTGGAAGGGACATTTAATTTCAAAATTCGCGAAGAGGCGGAAATTAAAAAAATTCGTACCCTGGGCGACATTCATACCTTTGTGCAGCGTAAACTGAGCACTGAAGCATAGACTTATTAGAGATTGGTTGAAGTTTAGTGCGGCCTGAACAGATAAAAATAATTTTAATGAATCTGTGGGTGTATTCATTGTTGCTGCTAATTACCGTTGTCGGCATCATTATGACTCCGCTGCTGATTGCAGGTTTTGTCATAACCTACAGCTGGAATGTCGCGCGTGCTGTGCGCCATGTGATCTGGTTATATGGGCGGCTATGGCTGGTAATTATCACCCCGTTTGTAGATTTCAACCGCGATGGTGTTGCCGATGCAGATATTCCGCACAACTGCGTGTTTGTGATCAACCACCTCTCTTTTTTTGATACCTACTTTATGGGCTCATTGCCCAGTAGTGATATCACCTTTGCTGTGCGTTCCTGGCCCTTTAAGATGTTCTGGTATCTGTTGTTTATGCGCTTAGCGGGGTATCTGGAGGTAGAGGATCTCTCGTGGCAACAGACGTTGGATCGAGGCATTAAAATTTTGCACGCTGGTGGCGCGGTTCTGTTTTTTCCCGAAGGGCATAGGAGCCGGACTGGGCAACTACAGCGTTTTTATTCTGGGGCATTTAAGATGGCGGTTGCCAGTGGGCGACCCATTGTCCCCTTGTGTATTGTGGGCACTGACAGATTATTGCCCCCTGGGCGCAAACAGCTGAAACCAGCGACGGTGCGCTTGCGGGTTTTGCCCTCTGTTGATAGCACTGCATACGGCGAAGATGGTGGCCATCTACGCTTGCGTAAAGAGATTAAGGCGCAGATGACCCAAGAGTTGGAGCTTATGCGCCAGCTTAATACAGATAAAACTGGTGGGGATGGGGCACATGAATAACTGCGAAGCCGATTGCTTAAAACGGCAATCACAACCAATCAATCAAGATAAACTACTCTCTGAACACATATCTTACCTCATAGAAAACTCGCCATTTTATCGGCAAATGTTTACCCGCCTGCACCTATCTGCTGCTGATATTAGCAGCTGCGCTGATTTAGTTAAGCTACCAACCACAACTAAGGCCGATTTAGAGGATAACGAAGAGCAATTTTTATCCATTGCAGAGCACGATATTGCCGATATCTGCTTAACCTCGGGTACCACAGGGCGGCCGGTCACCTTTTATCAGAGCCGAGCCGATCTGGAACGGCTGGCCATAAATGAGGAGTTTGCCTTTCGCCTGGCTGGGATAACTTGTCATGATCGTGTGCTGATCGCGGCAGCTATTGATCGCTGTTTCATGGCGGGGCTGGCCTATTTTCTCGGTTTGCAGCGCATTGGTGCTGGAGTTATTCGCAGTGGTTCCAGTGCTATTGGGGTGTTAGCGCAACTTGTGCAACGCTTTCGTCCTAGCGCGCTGGTGGGGGTGCCCACCTTCTTTTTGGCTCTGGCAGCACAGTTGCGTAGCACTGGAGTAGATGCTGCTGCGTGCGGGGTACAACGCTTGATCTGCATTGGCGAACCGGTGCGCAGCCATGATTTTTCACTGTCCGCTTTGGGCCAGCGCTTGCAACTGCTGTGGCAGGCTCAGGTTTATGGCACCTACGCCAGCACCGAGATGGCTACCACCTTCTGTGATTGTGAGCATGGTCGCGGTGGCCACGTTAATTCAGCATTGATGGTGGTAGAGATTCTCGACGAGCAGGGGCAGCGGGTGGCTGACGGTACTGCCGGCGAGGTGGTGGCCACCCCGCTACAGGTTACCGGAATGCCGTTGCTGCGTTTTCGTACCGGTGATATTGCCTGTAAATATAGCGATCCCTGTGTCTGTGGTGTCAGCGGTATCCGCCTCGGGCCGGTTATCGGTCGCAAAGACCAGATGCTCAAGTATCGCGGTACAACGGTCTATCCTCCGGCTATTTTTGCCGCATTACAGCAGATGGACGCTGTTGCTGCATACTATCTGGAAGTGTTTGACGATTACGCTCTATCCGACCGGATTAAAGTTGTAGTGGGCTGCAGTGATCCCAGCCTGACTACTCAGCACATTGCGGAACATTTGGCGGCGCGGATTCGGGTAAAACCAGAGGTGGTGTTGGAAGATATTGCTGTCATTCGGCAAAAAACCACCCAAGAAGATAAGAGAAAGCCGGTATTGTTTTTTGATTACCGTAGACAAAATTTATAGTGTTTTTTGAATTAATTGCGATGAAGGGTGTGAACAATGTCTACAAGAAAAGCGGTAGTACTGACAGGTAATGACCTGACAGTTGAAGATATTATAGCAGTAGGGGTTGGTGACCTGCGCGTTGAGCTGGATGAAGATGCGTTGCAGCGCTGTCGTGCCAGCCGCGATTTTTTGGCGCAGGCGGTAGCGGCTAAGCATGTCATCTATGGCGTTAATACCTCATTTGGCCCTATGTGCAACAAAATTATTGATGATAACGAGATCGAGGCGCTGCAGGTTAATCTAATCCGCAGTCATGCTGCAGGACTAGGTGATCCCTTAAAACCCTACGTTGCTCAGGCGGTGATGTTGGTAAGGCTGAATACTCTAGTTAAGGGCTTCAGCGGAGTACGGGTAGAGCTGTTGCAGCACATGCAGTGGATGATCAACAATGGCGTGGCCGCCTATATTCCTGAATGTGGCAGTGTCGGCGCCTCCGGTGATCTCATCCATCTAGCCCATTTAGCTTTGGCTATTATCGGTGAGGGTAATGTCTATTACCAGGATCAGTTACGTCCTGCCGCCGAGGTGATGGCGCAATTGGGGCGCGAACCGATGCGCTTGAGCTACAAAGAGGGGATCGCCATCATGAACGGCACTAGCGCTATGACTGCGCTGGCGGCGTTTGCTATTTTTGGTGCCAAGAAATTGCTGCGTGTCAGCTATGTTACCGGTGCTTTTGGCATCGAGCTGTTTGGCGGAATTGACGACGCATTTGATGAAGATCTGCATAAACTCAAGCCCCATCCGGGTCAGGTAGCCACAGCGGATATCATTCGTAATCTGTATAACGGTTCCGGCAATATTACTCGGCGCGAGGATATGCATGACCAAATACGTCAGCAGCATCGCGATGGCTTGGTCTACGAAACTAGCATTAATGTGCAGGATGTCTATTCCATCCGCTGCACTCCGCAGGTTTTAGCTCCGGTAACTGAGATGATTGAGAGCGCGACCCGCACTGTTGAGGTGGAGGCAAACTCCTCTAACGATAATCCTATTATCGTGCCCGAGCAGAAAAAGATCATTCATGGCGGTAACTTTCATGGGCAGAGTATCGGTTTCAGCATGGATGCTCTGTGTATCAGCTTGGCCACCCTGTGCAACCTGTCCGAGCGCCGCTTGAATAAGTTGCTGGATAAAAATCTTAACGAAGGGCTGCCTGAACACCTGATTCCCGGAACCTTAGGGCTGACTATGGGCTTTATGGGCGCGCAATATCTGGCGACTTCGACCACTGCCGAAAATCGCCAACTGGCGAATCCGGTAAGTACCAACAGTATCTCCTGTAATGCCTCTAATCAGGATATCGTCAGTATGGGGACGGTAGCGGCGCGCAAGGCCTTCCGGCAAGTTACCAATGCTAAACATATTCTTACTATGGAAGTGTTGGCCGATATGCAGGCGCTATCTTTCCGCAATGCGGATAAGTTGGGGCTGGGCACTGGGCGCATCTATGCACTGCTTAAAAAAGATTTCCAAGTATATGACAATACTCGGGTGTTCCACGACGACTTGGTTAAATTGCGCAAAATTCTCTTCTCCAGTCAGTTATTTGATGATTTGACTGGTTATTGGCAGGATTAGCTAGATGGCGGCTGACCTGTTTAAACTGCCATACAACGCTATTGATCTGTTGCCTCATCGCGCGCCGATGATTTTAGTCGATAAATTGCTGGAATTTGACGCTGGCGATGGCGTGGTGACAGCGACGATTGCCGCTGACAATATCTTTGTTGATGCTGATGGATGCCTAGAGGCGGTGGCTTTAATCGAAATCGTGGCGCAATCCTATGCAGCAATAAAGGGTTACGATGATCGGCTCAACCATCGGCCTGTGCAGCGCGGTTTTCTCGTCGGTGGGCGCAGCTTTAAGATAAAGCGCTGTCCTCTTGTTGGGGAGCAGCTAAGAATAACTATCACAACAATGGCGGACTTGGATGAGTTCTCTGTTGTGGACGGGGTGGTTAATAGCGCGGATGAAATTATCGCTGAAGGGAGTTTAAAACTGTGGCTACCTTAAAGACTTTTTTGCTCCGCAGCCTGCTTGTGCTAATCGTTGCTGTTGCAGTAGTGCCGCATGTAGCATGGGCCATTGCCGGTGATAACTCCTCTGCTGCAGTTGACGATACCCAGCTGCAGTATCAAGCGCTGAGCGCAGAGGTGGAGCAAAAAATTGCGCGGGCGGCACAGGAGGTTACAACTCTGCATAGCGATTTTGTGCAAGAAAAATATCTGAGCATGTTTGCAGAAAAATTGCTCTCAACAGGGGAGTTTTTTTATCAACGTCCCGATCTGTTGCGCTGGGAGTTGTTGACCCCTATTGCCTCAGGTTTTGTCATCAAGGGCGCTGGTGGTCGGCGTTGGCACCAGAGTGTTGCTGGCAGTGAAGCCTTTAAGCTCAATCAAGATAAGGCGATGGCGCTGATTGCGCAGCAGCTGTTTGCTTGGGCCAAAGCTGATCTACCCTGGTTACGTAGCCATTATACTATTACTATGGCTAGGCGAACAGTTGATCCTGCTATGGCAGAGGAACAGCCGATTCAATTGCGCTTGGTACCACCAGCTGAAACAGGCGGATTTTTAAGTTATCTGTTGATCACTTTTGCCGCCGATGCCAGCTATGTAAGTACGGTGGAGATCCATGAAACCGATGGTGATTATACGATAATCAACTTTAACAATACCGCGGTAAATGACCGTATTCCTGATGGTATTTTTACCGATCGAGTGCGTAGCTAAATGCTTGCCAGGCTGTACAGCTTTTTTTCGCGGCGGCGTAAATTGCTGGTGCTGGGTTATGGTTGTTTTGTATTGCTGGGCATCCTGTGCTTCAGTTCAGTGGTACAGGAAGAAAATATTGAAGCCTTGCTGCCGGATACTGCTGGCACCACGGTGCGGCGTGATTTTGCTCTGCTGCAACATGCACCCTTTGCGCGCAAGGTTCTGATTGATCTGCATACTCTTCCTGCTGCCGAAGGCGGCTTGAGTGGCACGAAGGCGCAACAGAGCGCACAATTAAAACAGGTCGCTATCGACTTGAGTCGGGCTTTACGTCCGCCGCTGTTTACCCAGGCGCTATATGCGCCACCGTTGCAATCGGAGGTGGCGCTGGATCAAACTCTGTTGCAGGCCTTACCCAATTTGGTCACTGTAGATGATCTGGTCACCATTGAGCAGCGCTTAGGGGAACAGCAGATAGATAAGCAACTGCAGTGGGTGCGCAATCAGTTGTTGATGCCACAGGGGTGGTGGACTAAGCAGAGTCTAAGATCTGATCCCTTACAACTGTGGCAGATAGCGGCGGGGCATCTGCGTCAGCTCAATCCGATGTCCAAGTCCGATCACCAGCAAAGCGATTTTGTCAGCCAAGATGGCACTCATCGCCTAGTTGTGGTGGATACGGATATCTCAATCAGCGATGTGGCTGGTAGTCGCCGGATGATGGAGCAGTTGCAGCAGCATTTGGTGAGCATTGTCCCAGCGTCGATTAAGGCCAGTGTCGTCAGTGGACACCTGTATACCTTGGCTAATGCCGATAGCGTGCAACGCGATTTGCGCCTGGTGTTAGGTACCGCAACTGTAGCTATTTTGCTGATTTTTTTTCTGTTGCTGCGCAGTTGGCGAGCGCTATTTGTCTTTATTTTGCCAGCGTCGGTGCTGGGTTATGCGGTCGCTGCTGTTGCCGTCTTTTTCCCCACTGTATCGGGAATTACCATCGGTTTTGGGGCAGTGCTCCTCGGCGTAACCGTAGATTTCACCCTGCATGTCTACTTTTCGTTGCGCGCTAGCTCTGAGCCACTACAACAGCTGCGCAGTTTAACCACGCCGCTTATGGGAAGTGCCCTCACCAGCTTTTTGGCCTTTAGCATCTTGCTCATGTCGGCACTGCCTGGGCAACGCCAACTGGCCATATTTTCCATGACAGCTATAGCCTTAGCTCTGCTCTTGGCTGTTGTGGTTATGCCGCATCTATGTGGTGCAGTTGGTGTTAATAGCTCCAGTTCTCGCACCGCAGGTGTTGAACAGTGTTTGGTAACTACCCAGCAGCCGGGGCGACTGTGGGTGCTGGTGTGGTTGGTGGTGATGCTAGCCTGTGCAGGAGCTTTGCCGCGTTTGCATTTTGATGGTGCTATGCGCAGTCTGAGCGTAGCCACTCCAGAGCTGCGTCACAACGAAGAGCTGTTGCAGCAGGTGTGGGGGAATATGCGCAGCAGTGCTCTGCTGTTTGCTACCGGTGCTACCTTTGAAGATGCTCTACAGGTGAATGACCAAATCTCGCAGCGAGTACACCATATCTGTGCCGATACAGATTTAGTCAGTTTGGCGGCCATATTGCCGTCACAGGCTAGCCAGCGCCATAGCCGCGAAATCTGGCATAAGTTTTGGGATAAACATAGTGGCTCGTTGCAGACGCAGCTAGCCAGTGCAGGAGCCAAATATGGCTTTTCGCCGCAGGCCTTTGCCCCCTTTATCCAGTGGTTGCCACGTGAAGTGCCACCGACTGATCTAGCTGTGTGGCAGCGAGTGGGGTTGGCTCCGCTGTTGAATGGGTTGATTGTGCCGCGTTCTAATGCTGCCAATGAAGATAAATCTTCTAATGGAGATGGGCATAGTGCCGCGCTTATATCCTTAATTGATGAAGCCGCTCTTACCCCCGCACTGCAGCAGAGTATCGCTAGTATAGATGGTGCAGTGGTGGTGGCGCAAAGTGAGTTTAGTCGCCAGTTGAGTGCTGAACTGGCGACAGATTTTGGCAAATTTATCAGCGTTGCCTGTGCTGTGGTGGTGCTGGTGTTGATCTTGTGGTATCGGCGTTGGCGGCACGTTGTCTTGGCTTTGTTGCCGGTTGTAAGCGGCCTACTCTTTATGTTTGGCACTATGAGCTGGTTGGGGCTTAGTTTTAATCTGTTCAATGTTATTGCGGCTATTCTGATAATTGGTCTTGGAGTGGATTATGGCATTTTTATCCTCAGCCTATGTGATGGCAGCGGCTGTCAGCAGTCGCGGCGCGCAGTGTTGGTCTCGGCGCTAACCACCATGGCTGGCTTTGGCGCGCTGGTGTTGGCTCATCATCCGGCCATGAACTCCATCGGCGTGACCGTACTGTTGGGTATTAGTGCTGCGGTAACAACCGCGTTATCTGTGGTGCCGGTGTGCTATCGTTGGCTGGTGACAGCATGAAGCGCTACGGTGCCGATATGCAGCGGTGGGGTAAAGTTTTCTTCACGGTGCTCTGTTGTGTGCTGGTGACGGCTTGTAGCGCACCAGTACCATTTAAACAGTATCCACCCCAGCCCATGCCAGAAATGAGTGCTCAGCAGTTGTTGGATAACTGCTGGTTGACCACTGGGCATCGTTATCTGTGCCGTCACAGCGGGTTACTTGAGGTTTTTACCCGTAAGGTTCCCCTCGAAGGGGTAGTGAAGGTCGATACAACAGAAAATAGTGCGCGACTGGTGGCGATGGACAGCATGGGGGTGAAACTTTTTGATATATCCGTTAGCCGTGATGATTTTCAGCTGAACTATCTGTTGCCGGTGCTCGAAGAGCATCGCCAGTTACCGCAGATGGTGGCTAAGAGTGTGCAACATATTTTTTTAGCACCCTATCCGCAGGCAGCTGATCAACTTGAGTACACTGGCAATGGTTACTGGTTGCGCAGCCGAGAAACAGGAGCCAGCTTTAACTTTATTGGCGCGCCGGTGCGCCTAAACACAAAAGTGGTGCACAGCGCCGAACAACAGTGGCAGGCCACCTACTATCAATACAAAGACTTTGCTGGTAGCGCTGCCGATACTCCTGTCAATAGTGGCGAGATTAATCCGCTGGGATTATGGGCTCCAACGGGAATTGTTCTGGACGATAATAGCGGGTTCCGTTTAACGCTGTGGATTCAGGAGATAAGAGAGTTGCAATGAGTAAAGTACGGTGCGAATTATTAAATTGCCAAGTTGGTGATGCCGACATTCAATCGGATGCTGGGGCAAATGGGGCTATTACTACAGTGCGGCAACGTTACTGTTTGCCCCCTGATTTTATCGGCTTTTCTGGCCATTTCCCCGGCTACCCCATTGTCCCGGCGGTGGTGCAGGTTTTTATGGCACAACTTGTTGCCGAACAACATTTATCTATGAGGTTACCGCTGAGCAGTGTAGAACGTGCTAAGTTTCATCGCCAACTGCAACCACTTGATATTATCGATGTCCAGTGCCAGCGCAAAGAGGTACATGGCCGGGGAGTTGTTGATGTGCAACTCTATGTTGCCGATGATCATGTCGCCAGTTTTTGGTTGGTAGAGAATAGTGGCGCAACCAAGGGGTAGATGCTGAGGATGAAAAAACGTTGGTTTGCCAAAATTGAAAACGCTCCGGAACCACTGTCTATCGTTGTGCAGCGTCAGGTGCGTTTTGAAGAGGTCGATGCTATAGGAATTGTATGGCATGGCCGCTATCCAAGTTATTTTGAGGATGCGCGGGTAGCCTTAGGTGCGCAGTATGGCCTGGGTTATATGGATTTTTACGCGCAAGGGGTGATAGCACCAATCAAACAGATGCATATCGATTATCATAAACCGCTGCGTTTTACAGATGAGTTCACCATCGAAGCACTGTGGCATTGGAGTGAAGCGGCGCGGTTAAATTTTGAGTTTATTGTGCGCAATAGCCAGCAGCAGATAGTTACTACTGGCTATAGCGTGCAGATGTTGCTCGATACCGAGGTCAATATCATGGTGGTGCCGCCACTGTTTTATCAACAATTTTTACAACGCTGGCAACAGGGAGAACTCTGATGGAGCACAGTGTTCATATAACCGATTGCGCCCTCGTCACTGGACTGGGCGTTGGCGTTGACCATGTGTGGTCACAACTGCTGGCGGGTAAGACCGCTATACGTGACGTTGAGCGTTTTAGCACCAAAAATTATATCACCAATCTGGCGGCTACAGTGCCAGATTTGCGTGCTGCTGCTGCTGGTCAATCGCGGCTGTACCCGCTGTTGGAGATGTTGCTGGCGCAACTGGCGGAGGTTCCGGCGCAAGCACGCTTGATTACCGCCACCACCAAGGGGGCTATTGACCTGTTGGAGATGCAGTGTCGCCAACCTGACAGCGCTGGCAAAGTGCCAGAACAGGTGCAACTGGGGACGGTGCCCAGCTGGGTTGCGCACAAACTGCGCTTGCAAGACTGTGGAATTAATGTAAATGCCGCCTGTACCTCATCAACTCTGGCCATAGCGCGGGGGGCTGCGCTCATCGCGCATGGTGGTGCTGAGGTTGTCGTGGTGGTTTGCGCCGATCTGGTCAGCGAGTTTGTGTTCTCCGGTTTCTCGGCACTACAGGCGTTAGCGGTAGAGGCGAGCCGCCCCTTTGATTGTCAGCGCAGTGGCTTGACTCTGGGCGAAGGTGCTGCAGCACTGGTGCTGATGAGTGCAGAAGCGGCGCAGCGTTATGGATGCAAGAAGCTTGCTCAGGTGCGCGGTTGGGGCGCGGCCAATGATGCCAACCATATCACGGCACCAGCGCGCGACGGTTGTGGCCTGATTCAGACCATTAAACAGGCTGTGGCGCAAGCGCAGATTGAGCTCGATGATGTGGCGGCGATCAGTGCCCATGGTACTGGAACTATATATAACGATATGATGGAGATTACCGCATTTAGGGCAGTGTTTGGTGAACGCCAACTGCCGTTGTCCTCAATTAAGGGCGCGCTGGGGCACACCTTGGGCGCGGCTGGTGGAATTGAGGCGGTGTTAGCGCTAAAAAGTCTGGATACTGGAATAGTACCACCTACCTGTGGTCTACTCAGCCCAGAACAGCTGATTGCTAAGCAGGTAAGTAGTGACAAGCAAACCTTCTGTGGTGATATGCTGCTGTCAACCAATTCCGGCTTCGGCGGCGTTAACGCGGCGCTGGTGTTGCAGCGGGGGGAACAATGTTGAGTGCAGATATCTGTGGTTTCGGTTGGGTCAGCGTCGATGGCCTTGGCGCGGGACTGAGCGCAACAAATAGTTGCCCCTTTGGTGAGTTTCGCCGTGGCGAACTGCCGCCAGTGCAGCGTAAAGATGTGCTGTCGCGCCCTGATCGTAGCTTTGGGCGTATGGATCAATTCTCACGTCTTGGCTTGGCCGGTATCGCCTTGGCATTGCGTGATGCTGGGTTGGAGACGTGGCAGGATAAACGCAATATCGGCGTTTTAGCGGCAACGGTAACAGGTTGTATGTATACCGATGTTGACTACTTTAAAACCGTGCTGGAGGGTCAAGGTCTCTTTGCCAGTCCGCAGCTGTTTGCCTATACTCTGCCCAACACCTTTTTGGGCGAAGCCGCATTGCGTTTCGGTCTTACCGGTAATTGCCAGGTTCTAAATAGTGGCATCAATGGCGATGAGAGTCATGCCCTGGCAGTGGTGCGTACTGCCATGGAGTCAATTGCCTGGGGTGAGAATGAAAAGGTTATAGTTGGTTACTGTGACTTGGGCGATCAGGGGGCACTCCATGCTCCTGGGGCGCTGTTCATGGTGTTGCAACCCAGTACAGTTGCGCAGGCCGACTCCGTAGCGGCGCTGAAGTTGGCTGTCGATGAGCAGGGTAGGTTGCGCTCTAATGACAGGACAATTTGCAGCCTGCAAGATTTAATTAAACACTTAGCGTGCACATCAAGCAGCGCGTAAATAGACGATAAGGAGAACCCACCGATGAAGATGAAACTTGTTTATCCGCGCTGGGCTAAATTGGAACGCCAGACCGAATTTCACCTACCACCCCATGGCCCCGTAGTCTTTGCCGCAGCACTGCCGCCAGAGGTCGAGGTCGATTTTGTCGATGAAAATGTCCAGACTCTGGATTTTAACGATAGTGCCGACTTGGTTGCGCTGTCGGTTATGTTGACCTGCCAGCTACCGCGCGCTTTTGCTATAGCGCAAGAGTATCGTGCGCGTGGTGTCAAGGTGATGTTTGGTGGTATTGCCACCATGCTGCACGCCGAAGAGGTGCAGCTACACGCCGATTGTGTTTTCTTAGGGGAAGCCGAAGGGCGCATGCAGGCGGTTATCGATGACTTTGAAAAAGGGCAGTTGAAAAAAGTTTATAATTACATGCAGCAGCACCCAGATATCGAGCTGGTTGGTACCGCACGCCGGGATATTCTCGATCGTGAGCTGTACAACTATCGTGGTGTGCAGATGCTGGATCTGGTGCACACCTCACGCGGCTGCAAGTTTAACTGTTATCCCTGTTGTACCGGTTATCTGGGCGGACAAAAGTTTCGTCCGCGGCCTATAGACAAAGTAATTGCCGAGATGGAGGCGATTCCCAATAATCGACTCTTTATTGTCGACAACTCCATGGCGCAGGATAAACAGTGGCTGCTGGAACTCTTTGCCGCTATGAAACCGCTGAAAAAGAAATGGGTATCACATCCACTGCTCGATGATGCCGATGTGCTGCAAGCCGCTGCTGACGCTGGGGCATGGTATGTCTATCAGGCGGTATTCGATACCTCGGATGTAATTCGCAATCGCATCAAGCGTTTGAAAGAACACGGCATCGGTATTGAGGGGACTATTCTGCTCGGAACCGACGATCAAAGCGCTGATGATATTCGTGCTTTAGTCGATTTTCTGCTAGAGGTCGATCTTGATGTCGCTGAGTTTACTATCATGACGCCGTTCTTGAAGTCACCACTGCGGGCGCAGATGGAAAAAGAGGGGCGCATACTATCCAACAACTGGGGCGACTATACCGCGGATAAAGTTGTCTTTCAACCTAAGCAGATGACCCCAGATGAGCTGCAGAAGATGTTCTATTATGCTTGGGATACCTTTAACGCTGACGGTGGCTATCAGCTGAAGATGAGTAAATTGTTCAAACAGGTTATAACCCGCGAAATCGAAGATGGCACCTATCGCAAATATGACACTAAACGCCATCGCATTTTTAATAAAAAGGTTGCCGGAGCCGTTTAATGAGTCGCGTATTTTTACTCTCAAGTAACATTGCCAATGAGCCCTATCCGGTCTATCCGCTGGGGATGGCAATAATTGCCGGAGTGCTGGAACGTCAGGGACACCAGGTGTACCAGTTTGATTTTTTGGTGCGCGGCCAATCTTACAGTAAATTGTGTGCTGAATTGCAGCAGTTTGCCCCCGATGTAGTGGCGTTGTCGCTGCGCAATATTGACAATGTCGACTCGTTTAGCTCCGATGAAAACTGGTATTTATCCGACGCGAAAAAAATAGTTGCTGCCATTAAGCAGAGCGTCGCCTGTCCAGTCATTGTCGGTGGCCCAGCGTTCTCAATTATGCCGCAGGCGATTATCGAGTATCTGCAGGCGGATTATGGGGTGATCGGTGAGGGTGAGCTGGTGGTCGGGGCGTTGATTGCTGCTTTGGAACGTGGAGAACAGCCGGAACGGCTTAACTCCAGTCCCGAACCCCTAACTGGCAAACAGATGCCGGGGCCACTGTTGGTGCCCGAGTATGTTGAGTACTATCAGCAACATAGTGGCATGGTTAATTTGCAGACCAAGCGTGGCTGTCCGTATCGCTGTGTGTACTGTACCTATCCCGGGTTGGAGGGGCACTGCTTTCGCCCGCGTGAGGTGGGGGAGGTGGTCGATGACATCGAACGGATGCAACGCGATCATGCCACTAACCATCTATTTTTTACCGACTCGATCTTTAATGACAGCAGTGGTCATCATCTACAACTGGTCGAGGAGATGGTGCGCCGCGAAGTGTCGGTGCGCTGGTGTGCATTTTTCCGTCCGCAGGGGTTGACTGCGGAGAATTTGGCTCTGCTCAAACGCTCTGGCCTCTACGCTATGGAGATGGGCACCGATGCTGGTTGTGATCGTACCTTGGCAGGGTTAAATAAAGGTTTTACCTTTGCCGAAGTGCAGCGCTGTCACAACTTGGCGGTAGCAGCGCAGATCCCCTGTGCTCATTTTATTATGTTTGGTGGCCCAGAAGAGACGCCAGATACCATTCGTGAAGGGCTGGAGAATATTGCGACGTTGCAGAATACTGTCGTCTTTGCCTTCTCAGGTATCCGTATTCTGCCCAAGTCCAGCCTGCTTCAACGCGCTGTTGCCGATGGTGTTGTTCCCGCAGATGTAGATCTGCTTAAACCGGTCTACTATCTGTCGCCACATATTGATCAGGAGTGGATGAATCAAGAGCTTCTCAACTCTTTCTCTGGCCGTCGCGATCGTATCTTCCCACCCTCTGCCGGTCAGGAACAGATGACCATGATGAATAATTTTGGCTTTAAGGGGATTTTATGGGATCAGATGGTCAATTTTGGTAACGCAACTACCCGTAGGAGGGCTCGCAAAAATGGCTGATCGCCCCCGGATTCTCTTAGTTCATCCTCTAGGTTATGCCAGCTCAAGCGCCGCTAATGATGTGTCGCGGCTGGCTAATATTATGCCACCATTAGGGTTGGCGGCTATTGCTGCCTATCTGTTGGAGCGCGAGATTGATGTCGATATCATCGATTGTTACGCTTTTCCTGACTCTGACAGCCAGATTGTCGATTATGTGCGCCAGCAGCAACCGGACTGGTTGGGTTTAAGCTGTACCACCTCAAGTTTTCTCGATGGGGTACGTATTGCCAAGATGGCAAAGGCGCTGCAGCCTGAGATTAAGGTGGTGGTCGGTGGCCCCCATGTGTCAGCTCTAAAAGAGGTGTTGCTCCGAGATTATCCGGTTATCGATGCGTTGATTGTCGGTGAGGGTGAGGAGACCCTGTGCCAGTTGCTGGACACAGCGCAAGATCAGTGGCCCAGCGTGGCCGGTGTGGTTAGCCGTCAAGCTAATGGGGTGGTAACTTTCTCCGGGTATCGAACCCCAGCCTTGGAGCTCGATAGCCTACCTTTTCCGGCCTATCATAAACTCAGCGGTTTTCCGCAAGTCTATCAGCTGCCTATCTTTAACTACCCTAAAGCGCCCAATACCAGTTGTATCTCCAGTCGTGGTTGTCCCTACGCCTGCAGCTATTGCGATCGCTCGGTGTTTCAGCGTACTTTTCGCTTTAATTCGGCAGAATATCTGTATGCGCACGTGCAACATCTGCACGACAAATATGCTATTAAACATATCAATTTTTATGATGATCAGTTCACTTTTCATCGCCAGCGTGTTCTCGACTTTACGCAGCTGATGATCGATAAGCCGCTGGGTATGACCTTTAACTGTGCCATTCGGGCTGAGCATGTTGACGATGAACTCATGGCGCAGATGAAAAAGGCTGGTTGCTGGATGGTCAGCTTAGGCATAGAGACCGGCGATCCTGAATTATTGGCGCAGCATCGGCAAAATCCTGATTTACGCATGCTGGCCGATACGATCAAGATGATCAAAAAACATGGCATCCGTGTTAAAGGTTTGATGATGGTGGGGTTGCCCGGCGAGAGTGAACAGAGTGTGCGCCGCAGCATGGATTATGTCTTTAATCTGCCGATTGACGATCTGAATGTGGCCAAGTTTACCCCGTTCCCCGGCTCGCCTCTGTACGAAAATATCCACCAACTGGGCACCTTTGATGAGGACTGGCCAAAAATGGACTGTATGGGGTTTCAGTTTGTCACCAAAGGGATGACGGAAGAGCAGCTGGAGACGCTGTTTAGTGACTTTTATCGCAGCCATTTTCACCGTCCCGAGGTGCTGTGGGGCTACGTGACTATGTTGTGGAAGTCACCGCACAGTTGGTATCGCTTTGTGGCTAATTTGCCGGGGTTTTTATCTTTTATCAAGCGTGGTAAGCGCATTGCTGATGAGCCACTTGATGAAGCCTGAAGTGAGCGTTGCTGCAGCGCAGATCATGGTGGTAATTCCACTGTATAACCATGGTGCCACTGTGCGTGATGTAGCGCAACGCTGTTTGCAGTACCATCCGCAAGTGGTTGTGGTCGATGACGGCAGCAGTGATGGCGGGGCCGATAGCTTAGCCGATTTACCTTTAACTGTTATTACTCATCAGAGCAATCGCGGCAAAGGGGCTGCTATATTGAGCGCCGCTGCTGAAGCTAGCAGACGGGGCTGCAGTCATATAATCACTATTGATGCGGACGGACAACACCTGCCCGAGGATCTGCCGCTGTTTATTCAGGCCATAATTGACTTTCCCATGGCTATCTATGTTGGCTGGCGGGATTTTGCTGTTGCCAATGTTCCGCACAGTTCTCGCTTTGGGCGACAATTTTCCAACTTTTGGCTGCGGGTTGAGACCGGCTGTAAATTGGCAGATGTGCAAAGCGGCTTTCGCGCCTATCCGCTTCAGGTGCTGCAACAACTTAGTTTTACCGATAGTCGCTACTCTTTTGAAGTTGAGGTGCTGGTTAAGGGGTGCTGGGCGGGTATTGCTTTACGTGATGTGCCGATACAGGTATATTACGCGCCGGCTAGCGAGCGGGTGTCCCACTTTAAAAAAATACGCGATAATTTGTACTTATCGTGGTTAAATACGCGCCTGTGTTTACGCTCTATTGCACCATGGCCGCATAAACGTCTAGTGCCGCGCGACCAACCGCCGTTCAGTTGGCGGCGTCCACTACAGTCGCTGCACGCACTATTAGTGCAAGATATTTCACCGGCAAAGCTGGGTTGGGCTATGGCGGTGGGAGTGCTGCTCGGGGCATTGCCGCTCATTGCCTGTCATACAGTAGTTACCCTATTTGTCGCCGGATTTTTAGGCGTCAATCGTTACCTTGCTGTGGCGGCTGGTAATCTGTGTATGCCACCACTGGTTCCGGCTCTATGTATAGAGGTCGGTTACTATTTGCGTCACGGCCAGTGGTTGACCGATATCAGTTTTGAAACCTTGGGACTACAGTGTCTGGATCGGGTGTGGGAGTGGTTTTTAGGTTCGTTACTGGTGGGGCCACTACTCGCCGCAATTGGTGGGGTTGTTATCTATGCTATGGCGCGCTGGCTGCAACAACGTGCTTGGCACACATTGACTAGTGAGGATCTCTGATCGCTTATGGCAGCAGGTGAGCAAAAACTCGGCAATGCTTTGGGGTATCAGCTGTTTTATCTCTTCATTAAAGTTGGTGGCCGCCGTTGTGCCTATGCCTTACTAAACTGGGTCTGTGCCTTTTATGTGCTGTTTCGTCCGCAGGTGCGCTGCAGTTGTGAGCCCTACTTAACGCATCGTTTTGGGGCGGCGGTAGGTTTTACTAAATTGTGGCAGCAGTATCGCCTGATACTCTCTTTTGGGCGGGTGATGGTTGACCGCGCTATTGTGGCGACCTTGGGAGCCGAACAGATCAAAGTTTCTTTGGTTGGTCGCGAACAACTGCTGCAGGTGCGCGATCAGGGGCGCGGGATGATTTTACTGTTATCGCATGTCGGCTGTTGGCAGTTGGCCATGTCGGCTATGGGCGCGTTAAATGAACCGCTCTATATGTTGATGCATGGTCATGCCAGCTCATTTGAAAGCAAAAACTACCAGACTGAGGTTGACAGCTCCTGCCCCTATCGGACGATTGATCCTCAGGGTTATCTCGGTGGCTCGCTAGAGATGCTCGGAGTGCTCAAGAGTGGAGGAATTCTCTCCATCATGGGTGATCGTGTGCCGCGCCAGGAGAAGAATACCGCGCCGGTTTCCCTGTTGGATGGGGAGGTGGCGCTGCCCATTAGTCCATATCATCTGGCGTCGGCTACTGGTGCACCGATAGTGGTATTAACCAGTCGTAAAACAGGTGATAGCACCTACGAAATGGTGGTAGCTGATGTCATTGAGGTGCCTGTAGGATTGGGACGTAAAGCGGATAAGTTTATCCCTTATGTGCAGCGATATGCGGCAATATTGGATGATTATTGTCAGAAAAACCCCTATCAATTTTATAATTTTTTCAATATGTGGCAGTAGCTTACAGATAAACACTTAAAGTAATTTCTTAGCAAGAGGAGCGGATAATGGCTAAAGTGGAAGAGATAAAAGAGCAGTTAAAAGTAATTCTTATCGATGATTTAAATCTGGATGATATTACTCCAGAGGAGATTGGTGATAATGACCCATTGTTTGGCGATGGACTGGGACTTGACTCTCTTGATGCGGTGGAGATGGCGGTTATTGTGCAAAAACATTTCGGTGTAGAGATCAAGGATATGGAAGAGGGGCGTCCGGCACTGCAGTCAGTTCAGGCGTTGGCCAATTTTATCGTTGATAAACAGGAGAAAGCATAGATGTATCCAGCTGTCTGTGTAGCTGGTATAGGTTGCATTTGCGCGGCTGGAGACACCCTGCAACAGGCTGTTGACTCGATGTTGCGTGCTGAGCGCCACCTGGGCGCGGCACCGATTTTTGCTACTACACATGCTGAACCATATCCGGTTTTTCCTGTTAAAAAAGAGTTGTCGCACTACGCTTTTAGTAGCGCAGGTATGCGCTATATGCGTACGGCCAACTTAGGGCTGGAGGCGGCTCATCAGGCCATTGAGCAGTCTGGTATCGACATAGAGCAACTGCGCACCCTAAAAGTTGGGGTGTGTATGGGGACTACGGTGGGTAGTTCGATGGATGTAGAGGCCTTTTATGCCGACTACCGTCAGGGCGCAACCCCCGATATGCGCCCAATTGACTGTTTTTATAACAGCAACCCGGCGGCGGTTATCAGCACCTATTTTGGCTTTAATGGGCCACAGCAAACTATCGTTAATGCCTGCTCTTCGGGTACTGATGCTATTGGCACCGCGGCCATGTGGTTGCGTAATGGCTGTTGCGATGTGGTGTTAGCCGGTGGTGCGGATGAGCTGTGTCGAACCACCTATAATGGTTTTGCCGCACTGCAGATTAGTTCACCACAGCCGTGTAGCCCGTTTAGCGCCGAGCGCAGTGGGCTCAACCTAGGCGAGGGGGCTGCGGTTCTGGTGCTGGCGCGCGCTGAGGTCATCAAGCAGTTGGCTCTGGCGCAACCTTATGGTTATGTTCTGGGTTATGGTAGCGGTAGCGATGGTTGGCATTTGACCGCTCCGCATCCTGAAGGGCGCGGATTGCAGCAGGCAGTGCATGAAGCCATCGCTGACTGTGCCGATGTTAGTGGTAGAGGAGTGACGCTGGATAGACTGGCCTTTGTCAATACCCATGGAACTGGGACCAAAGATAATGATCGTGT
This sequence comes from Desulfuromonas sp., assembly GCA_034006225.1. Lineage (GTDB taxonomy): Bacteria > Desulfobacterota > Desulfuromonadia > Desulfuromonadales > Desulfuromonadaceae > Desulfuromonas. The sequence continues at coordinate 25,866 of JAVETC010000023.1, forward strand.
GGAAGGTTTGGTGCTGGCACAACTGCTGCCCAAAACACCCTTTCATTCAACTAAAGGTTACACTGGCCATACCCTCGGTGCTGCCGGGGCAATTGAGGCAGCGTTGACGCTGGAATTTTTGCAGCGTCAACAGATACCTGCCAGTGCTGGTTTTAATGTGCAAGATCCGGCTATAGCGCTGTCGCCAGTGACCAGCAACACCTCCTTTACTGGAAACATTGCGCTGTCTGAGTCGTTAGCCTTTGGTGGCAATAATGCGGCACTGATACTCGGGATAGCAGAGGCGTCATGAGTACTGAATCGATAAAAATTGCTATTGAGGGTGTCGGTTGCGTCGGCGGTTTTGGCTGCGGGCACACCGCCTTTGTGAGCGCGTTGCAGCAGGGCTACGCTAAGGCGCAGCTAGAAGAGAAGGTTCATCCAGATGGCAGTGCTTTTTTACCAGCGCTTCTGGCTGATACCTCGCGCCTGACCGACTTTGTGGCGCGGCGCGCATTGCGCCGTATCGACCATTATGCGCGCATGGCGCTGTTGGGTGGTTATCTGGCTCTCGAAGATGCTGGAGTGCCTAGCTCTGCGTGTGAAAAACTCGGCGTAATTGTGGCCAGCGGTTATGGCGCGACGACGACGACGATTAATTTTCTTGATTCGGTCATCGATAATGGCGACAGCTATGCTTCTCCCACCAACTTTTCCAATTCAGTGCACAATGTTGCCGCTGCCTATCTATCCATGCAGCTGCAGGCCCTTGGCCCCAGCTTAACTGTTAGTCAGTTTGAGTTGTCTATCTGTGCGGCGCTACAGAGTGCAGTATGCTGGTTGGAACAGGGGCGGGTTGATAAGGTGCTGATCGGAGCTGTGGATGAGCGCAATGCGCTGTTGAATGATTACTGTTGGCAACGCAGCGCTGCGTCGGATGGGGCAAACACGCAGATAGCTCCGTTCGATTACCGGCGGCAAAGTGCCATAGCTGGCGAGGGGGCAGCCTTTCTACTCCTTAGCCGTAGGGATGATAACACCTCCTGTGGTAATACTCCCTATGGCTATATTACTGGTTTGGATAGCGGGCGTTGTACCCCAGCGCAGTTGGCTGCCGATTCAACAGCTGCTGATGTGCTGGTTCTTGGTGCGGACGGTCAATTAGCTACGGCAGACAGCTATTCTCGGCTAGCCGCTGATCTTGGCGAGGTGCTACCACTGGTAAGCTGTGCCCCCTGCTATGGAAGTCTGCCGACCGGGCAGGCTTTTGATCTGATAGCTGCGGCACTTATGTTGCGTGACCAGTGTGTCTACGGTGTGGCGGCAGGCTCCAAGCAATTGGTTAACTCGCCACTACGCACCATCAGTGCGCTTAAATTTGCACCCGATGGTCAATTTGGACAGATCACTTTAAGTTCTCAGGCTGGTGTTTATGCGTAGAGATGAAGTGCCGCAGGATAGTGGCGTATTGGAAGATAATCAGGTGGTAAATTATGCCCTCGATGATGAGGGAAATTACTGTCTAACCGCTACTGCAGGCTGGGCTCCGGTCAATGATGCTAATCGTCTGGCTTGGGAAGATATACAGGAGCAACTGCAGCATATACGGCAGGATATCGTCGCCGGTAAATTTAGTCCATTAGCCTACTATATGACGCGTGCCCAGATGGATGTTGCTTTACTGGCGCGTTACGCGGCTGTGGCGCGCTGGCGAGTACGGCGTCATCTGCGCCCGGCGGTTTTTAAAAAACTTGGGAGTGAACAGTTGGGGCATTATGCGCAGTTATTTGGCATTAGTGTCGCGCAATTAGTGCAACTGCCAGCAACCGATGACTTACCGATGGAATCAGGTGCAGTTGTCTGCGGAGAGCACCACGAGTGAGCATCCTTGATTTCCCGCATAAACAATCGGCCCACTGTGAAAGTGGTGCTACTGCCAGCCTGCTAAGTCATGCCGGTTTTCCCCTCTCCGAGGCGATGGTATTTGGCATTGGGGCAGGGATTTTCTTTGGTTATGTCCCATTTGTAAAACTCAATGGTTTTCCTTTGACGACCTATCGCACTCGGCCCGGAGCTATTTTTTCTCGAGTGACCAAAAATTTACACTGCAAGGTTATCCAGAAGCGATATCGGCACAAAAAACAGGCAATGGCAGAACTGGATCAGATGTTGGAACAGGGCATAGCCGTTGGTTTACAGACCAGCGTTTTTTGGTTGCCCTATATCCCGGCTGCGCTGCGTTTTCACTTTAATGCGCACAACCTGATTGTCATTGGCAAAGAGGAGGATCGTTATCTTATCAGCGATCCTGTCGTGCCGGATCTGGTGTGGTGCCCAGCGCAGGATTTAGAAAATGCCCGTTTTGCTCAGGGTGCTTTAGCGCCCAAAGGGCGTTGCTATTATCTGGATCAGGTACCTGATCCCGGCCATTTAGCTCAGCCCATGGTGCAGGGGATGCGTAGTGTCTGTAGTGATATGCTCGCCCCGATTCCTGTTGCCGGAGTGCGTGGAATGCGCCTTATGGCGCGGAGTATGCCAAAGTGGGAGCAGAAATATGGTCAGCGCCGTGCTAAGTATTGCTTGGCTCAGGTGGTGCGGATGCAAGAGGAGATTGGTACTGGCGGTGCTGGATTCCGTTTTATCTATGCTGCCTTTTTGCAGGAAGCGGCAAGCTATTTAGGTGCCCCGCAATTGGCTGCTGTAGCTCAGGATTTAACTGCTATAGGGGATAGTTGGCGCGAGTTTGCCCTGCAGGCCACCCGCTGCTGTAAGGGACGATCTGCAGCAACTTATACCGATCTGGCTACACTGGTTGCAGATCAGGCTGAGCGCGAGGAGCGACTGTTTCGCCAATTGCGCGCACTAACTAAGCAGTTGGGACGATGAGCAGCACGAGGTTACTGCAGGCAACTGGCTTGGTAAAGAGCTACCCGTCGCAAACGCAACCAGCAGTAGATCATATTGATCTGCAATTAATGCGTGGTGATCTGTTGGGTTTGCTCGGGCCAAACGGTGCGGGTAAAACTACCACCATCTCCATGCTGGCAACTATGTTGCGACCAGATTCTGGGACTATTGAAATTGCCGGTATCGATGCCCTACGTAAGCCGCAAGCTGTGCGCGCAAAAATAGGTGTTGTACCACAGGATTTGGCTCTGTACCAAAGCTTGACCTTGCGGGAAAATCTCATCTTTTGGGGGCAACTATATGGTTTGCACGGAGCTGCTCTGACCCAGCGTATTCGGGAGTGTATCCATCTAGTTGGGCTCGACGATCAGCTGGATAGTTGTATAAACGTATTTTCAGGGGGGATGAAGCGCCGCGCTAATCTGGCCGCCGGTATTATTCATCGTCCGGAGTTGCTTTTTCTCGATGAGCCCACTGTGGGTATCGACCCGCAATCACGGCACAGCATAATAGAGAATTTGCGGGAACTAAATTGTCAGGGAATGACGATGATCTACTCCTCACACTATATGGAGGAGGTAGAGCTTTTGTGCTCTAAGGTGATGATTATTGATGCTGGCAAAGCTGTCGTTGCGGGTGACTCTAGCCAGTTGTTACACCGCTGCAACTGTGACAACTTAGAACAGCTATTTTTGCACTTAACAGGTAAGAAACTACGGGATTGAGCAGTTTTTTACGGGACGATGTGTATGTTTTTGTGGTGGCGACACTTTTACGCTTTTATGCTCAAGGAGTTGCAGCTACTGCGCAGGGATCGTGGAGCGTTACTGATTCTGTTTCTGATGCCGGTGGCGTTAGTGATAATTGTCTCTCTGGTGCAGGACAATATTCTCAAGGTAACTGGCAGCAGAACCGTTAAGTTGTTGCTGGTTGATAATGACCATGGCTATTTAGGTCAGCAGCTATTGCACCAGTTACACACCAGCGATTCCTTGCAAGTTACTTGTGCCCCCGTATCGATGGATTACGCTGCCGCGAAGCTTGAGGTGAGTGCTGGGAACTGGCAGGTTGGTATCTATTTGCCTGCGGGGATATCGCAGCAACTGCACCAGCAGGCGGTTACACAGGTGCGTAACGGTTTTACCGGCAGGGGGGGCGATGCATTATCATTAGATCAGCTACCTCCGTTAGAAGTGGAATATTTTTTTGATCCAGCAGTTCAGGGGGGGCTTCAAGCTGGGATTAGTGGCATGTTGCGCCAATTGATTACTAGCACCACTTTGACGGAACAGGTGCATGCATTTCAGCAGATGTTGCCAGCATATATTGAACGTCAGGTGAGCAGTAAGTTGGGCCCTCTTTATGCTCAGGTTTTGGCATCAAGCGACTTGAGCTTTAAATCACCAGTGCTAGATCAACCCATTTTGCAAGCTGTGCAGATAAATCCCGTGGCAATGGGGGGGATGGACGATTTTGTCCAGCCAACTTCGGTTCAACATAATGTTCCGGCGTGGTCGTTGTTTGGGATATTTTTTATTATTTTACCGGTTGCTGGGGTGATATTGCAGGAGCGTTCGCATGGGATCTTTCCGCGAATTCTTATTGTACCTGGTTCTAAGCTAGTTATGTTGCTGGGGCGGTTGTCGGCTTATCTTCTGGTGTGTATGCTGCAGTTTTGTCTTATGCTGCTGGTTGGTTATTACCTTTTGCCCCGCTTGGGAACCGATATCCTCCAATTTAATGGTCAGATGAGTGGTTTGCTGGTCGTGGCCTTGGGTGCAGGTATCACTGCGTGTGGATTTGGTCTGCTGTTAGGAGTTGTAGCACGTAGTGAGCAACAGGCAATTATGCTTGCTGCTGTGTCCATCGTTATTGCCGCTGCTTTAGGTGGCATTATGGTGCCGGTGTATATGATGCCACCTACGATGCAGCAGTTGAGTTTTATTTCACCATTGGGGTGGGGTTTGGATGCTTGCCAAGTTTTATTGCTGCGTGGCGGCACTCTGCTTGATATCCTGCCGCAATTGCTTACCATGATGGTGTGCTTCGTTGGTTGCTTGTTGTTAGCGTGGCGCAGAATAGCTAAAAATTAGAGTGCTAGAGAGTGGTTATGGCTGGTGCTTAAGGAGTAGAGAATGGCCCAAGAAGTTTTAGGTAAAGAGTTGTTGGAGTTGATAGTTGATGCTTGCCATCTGGAAGATGTCCCTGATGTTGTAGATCAAGAAATAGCCATTATTGGGCCCGACTCTCCATTGGGGTTAGATTCGCTGGATGCAGTTGAGATTGTGGTAGCCGTGCAAAAAAAGTATGGTGTGCGCATTGGTGGGCAACAGTCTGGGCGCGAAGTTCTGCAATCAATATCGACGCTGGCGGATTATGTTGCGCAGAGTATTGACCAACCAAGCTAATTAAGATCATTAAGTTTTATCCTTTTGCGGTTGTCAAAGCTATAGTGCTCGGCTATATTCTCAGCGTTTTTAGGTCGGTTGTTTCCATGTGTAAGCACTTATGTGCTGCCGTCAGCGTATGATGTTGCTTATGTGGGGAGGTTGAATAATGTCAGTTTTTTTTAATCAACAGCTAGTATTCGGATTGATGGGAGGCTTAGGTCTATTCCTGTTTGGCATGAAGGTCATGTCCGAAGGTTTACAAAAAGTAGCTGGTGACCGCATGCGAAAAATTCTCGCAGCGTTAACAAATAACCGATATATGGCGGCATTTGTTGGTTTGGCGGTTACGGCTATTATCCAATCTTCCAGTGCAACTACTGTTATGGTGGTTGGTTTTGTCAATGCCGGTTTGATGTCGTTGATGCAAGCGATAGGCGTTGTTCTCGGGGCGAATATAGGTACTACGGTTACCGCCCAACTTATTGCCTTTAATATAACAAAATTTGCTCTGCCGGCTATTGGCATAGGCGTCGGTTTGAAGCTGTTTGCCAAACGTAAGTCGTGGATATATGTTGGAGAAATCATTCTCGGCTTTGGTATTTTGTTTTACGGCCTCTCAGTTATGAAGCACGCCTTTGATCCACTTAAAGCCAGTGAGGAGTTTCGTCACTTTTTTACCCTAGTTGGTGATAACCACCTGTTTGCGGTGGCGGCAGGGGCTTTATTGACGGTAGTTGTCCAGAGTAGTAGTGCTACCATTGGTATTACCCTGGCTCTGGCTACTAGCGGTTTGTTAACGTTTGAGGCTAGTACCGCACTAATTTTAGGGGAAAATATTGGTACTACTATTACCGCTAACTTAGCGGCTATTGGCACTAATGTCGCGGCGCGACGTACGGCGTTTTCCCACTTTTTGTTTAATACCCTTGGCGTCACCTACATGCTAATTTTGTTCCCCTATTTTTTAGACTTTATATCCAGTGTTACTCCGGGGGATGCTGATTTTGTGATTACCACCCAACAGCAAGCGCTGCAATATGGCGCCGCTATCGGGGATAAACCTTTTATTGCTCGCCATATTGCCAACACTCACACCCTGTTTAATATCTTGAATGTGTTGATCTTTTTGCCTATGGTTGGTCTGCTGGCTAAATTATCAACACGGTTTATTAAAGGTGTTGATTCCGAGGTCGACTATCGTCTGCAATATATTGATAGCCGCGTGTTAAATACCCCGCCGCTAGCACTTAGTCAGGCACGTCTCGAAACCAACCGTATGGCTGTTTTGTGTTTAGAGTGCCTTGACGAGACAATTGTTTTTACCAAAACCAAGGATACGCGTCTGCTGGAAGGGTTGAGGAAGAGGGAAGATCTTATTGACCTGTTACAGCGGGAGATTCTCGATTTTCTTGTGGCAATTTCTCAACGGCCAATATCACAAGATGTATCTAAAGAGATCTCTTCACTTATGCACATGGTCAATGACCTGGAAAAAGTTGGCGATTATTGCGAGAACTTGTGGGAACTGGGCGAGCGCAAAATTGATCAGAAGATAATTTTTTCGCAGATGGCTGATGACGAATTTTACCTATTGGTTGGCAAAACGCGCGAATTTTTATCCTATATTCAGCAGGCCATTGAACATAATCAAGTAGATATTGCCAAACAAGCACAGGCGATGGAAAATGAGATTGACTCCCTGGAGGCTAGTTTACGCAGTAATCATATCTTGCGGTTAAATACCGGCGAGTGCTCGGTAAATACTGGGTTGATCTTTATTGATATGCTGCATAACTGTGAGAAGATTGGTGATCACACCCACAGTGTGGCACGTGCCATCCTCGGTAAAAAATAGTTTGCGCTAAGTAGGTTGTAACTAATTCAATGATTGCACAATATAATCCGTAGTTTGACATCAATGTGAGGTGTGAATGGACAAAGTTATATTATCCGGCAACGAGGCAGTTGCCCGCGGTGCTTATGAAGCTGGTGTAAAGGTAGCAGTAGCGTACCCCGGAACTCCAAGTACCGAGATCTTAGAGAATACCATTAACTATCCAAGTATAGATTCCTCCTGGGCTCCGAATGAAAAAGTGGCTCTGGAGGTTGGCATCGGCGCCTGCTTGGGCGGTGCGCGTAGTTTAGTGACTATGAAGCATGTAGGCTTGAACGTGGCTGCCGACCCGCTGTTTACTCTGTCCTATACTGGGGTACGTGCGGGATTGGTGTTGGTAGTTGCTGATGACCCCGAATTGCATTCGTCGCAGAATGAGCAGGATAGCCGTCACTATGCTCGCGCAGCAAAAATGCCGATGTTTGAACCGGCAGATAGCCAAGAGGCGTTGGATTTTACCCGCCTGGCTTATGCTGCCAGTGAGCAGTTTGATACTCCAGTATTTGTGCGCACCACAACGCGTATTGCTCATTCGAAATCTATTGTAGAGCAGGGGGTGGCAGTGACTGGCCTGCCCGAGGCTAGCTTAGAACGCAATCCTGCTAAGTTCGTCATGCTGCCCGGCAATGCGCGCCAGCGTCATCATGTTGTCGAAGATGAGCTGAAAAAAATGGCTGATTGGGCCTGTGACCAGCCGTTCAATCGCATCGAGGAGCGCAGTAGTGAGGTCGGAGTAATAACTGCTGGCGTATCCTATCAGTATGCGCGTGAAGTGTTGCCAGAAGCTTCCGTGCTCAAACTTGGGTTGGTATTCCCCTTAGCTAAACAGTTGATTCGCGATTTTGCGGCGCGCTTTAAAACTCTCTATGTGATTGAAGAGCTGGAACCCTTTATTGAGGATCAAGTGCGCGCGCTGGGCATTGAAGTTATCGGCAAAGATTGTCTGCCAATCTGCGGTGAGTTAACTCCTGGGCGGGTTGCTAGTGCTATCAGTGGCCTTCAACCGACGGCAACTTACCAACATGATATTGCTTTACCAAATCGTCCCCCCAATATGTGTCCTGGTTGTCCACATCGTGGGGTGTTTTATAATCTTAAACGTCTCAAGGCCTTTGTCACTGGTGATATAGGTTGTTACACCTTGGGGTTTATGCCACCGTTGTCAGCGATGGATAGCTGCATCTGTATGGGCGCAAGTGTCGGCAATGCTTCTGGGCTAAATAAGGTTCTTAATGCGGATGAAAAACAAAAAGTTGTCGGTGTTATTGGCGACTCCACTTTTTTGCATACCGGTATTAATGGCCTGATGGATATGGTCTACAATGGATCAACCGCCACCTTAGTGATTCTGGATAACAGTATTACCGCAATGACTGGGCGTCAGGAAAATCCCGGTTCAGGTTTTACCTTGGCGGGGGAAAAAGCCAAAACTGTAGATTTAGAGTTGTTGTGTCGCAGCATAGGTGTTGAGCATGTGCGCACAGTAAATCCTTGGGATTTAGAACAGACACGTCAGGTCTTGCAGGAGGAGATGGAGCGTAAAGCTCCGTCCGTAGTAATTACCAGGGGGCCATGTATTCTGATTAAACGCGATGTCGGGCAACGCAAGACACCACTGGAGATTGACCCAGACAAGTGCACAGGCTGCAAAGCCTGTTTGAAGATTGGTTGTCCAGCTATCGAATGGCAGCCCGATGCCGGTGAGCGTGGCAAGGCAGTGGTTAATCAACTGCTGTGTGTCGGCTGTGGTATCTGCGATCAGCTGTGTAAGTTTGACGCCTATAAGGTTGTTGGTGGGTCGGTAGATAGTGAGGTGAAAAATGGCTAAAGTGACCAATATTCTTCTGGCTGGTGTCGGTGGACAGGGCATTCTCCTCGCCAGTGAAGTCCTGGCTGAGGTTCTGATGTTGGCTGGCTATGATGTGAAAAAAAATGATGTCCATGGGATGTCACAACGGGGCGGTAGCGTAACTTCGCACGTGCGTTTTGGGGAAAAGGTGTACTCGCCCATTATACCCGAAGGAGAGGCAGATATTCTGTTTGGCTTTGAAGTGCTGGAAACTTATCGCTATCTACCTTTCTTGCGTGCAGGGGGGAAAGTGGTGGTGAATGATCTAGAGATTATGCCTCCCAGCGTTGCCACCGGTTTAGAGCGTTATCCATCGGGTATCACTGAGAAGATAACCGCTCAAGTTGATGAGACAAAAATTGTCCAGGGCCTGACTCTAGCTGTTAGTGCAGGTAATGCGCGTACGGTAAATACAGTGCTGTTGGGGGCTATATCTAACATGTTGGATATAGAACTCGACCTGTGGCTGCGTGCGTTGGAAAAAATGGTACCAACCAAGTTTTTGGCTGAAAACCTAAAGGCTTTTGAGTTGGGCCGCGCTAGCTAGGTTAGTGGTATTCAGGAAAAGCACTATCGAATAAGTGAGGTACGCATGATTTGGAATGACGAATTTGAAACATTGCCGCGAGAGGCTATCGAGGCGTTGCAGCTAAAACGCTTAAAACAGACTCTCGATAGGGTATATGCTACGGTTCCTTTTTATAAAAATAGTTTTAAAAAGGCGGGTATAACTCCCGCAGATATTCGCTCTTTAGCTGATTTACATAAGTTACCTTTTACCTATAAACAGGATATGCGGGATAACTATCCCTATGGGCTTTTTGCTGTACCATTGGATCAGATAGTGCGTATCCATGCCTCTTCAGGCACCACTGGTAAGCCAACTGTTGTGGGGTACACAAAGCGCGATATTGAGACTTGGTCAGAACTTATGGCGCGTTCATTTGTTGCCGCTGGCGCAACTAGCAGTGACGTAATTCATAATGCTTATGGCTACGGGTTGTTTACTGGTGGTTTGGGCGCGCACTACGGTGCCGAGCGCCTTGGCGCTTCCGTTATTCCTATGTCGGGTGGAAATACGCAAAAACAGATGTTAATTATGAAGGATTTCGGCTCTTCAGTAATTACCTGTACTCCCTCGTATAGTCTGTACCTTGCTGAAGCGTTGGAAGAGGCGGGTATTAAAAAAGAGGAGCTCAAACTGCGTGTTGGTATACTCGGGGCAGAGCCATGGAGCGAGGCAATGCGCACGGAAATTGAGGCTAAGCTCGGGATAAAAGCCATCGATATTTATGGATTGTCTGAGATCCTTGGTCCCGGCGTAGGTATAGAATGTATTGAGGCGCAAAATGGCTTGCATATCTGGGAGGATCATTTTATCCCCGAGATAATTGATCCTATATCTGGCGCAGTGTTGCCCCATGGTGAAAAAGGTGAGTTGGTTATAACTACCATCACTAAAGAGGGGATTCCGATGATACGCTATCGGACGCGTGATATTACCCGCATTTTGCCGGAACCCTGTATCTGTGGGCGAACCCATGTGCGCTTGGAGCGTCTCAGTGGTCGTACTGATGATATGTTGATCATCCGTGGTGTCAATGTATTCCCATCACAGATCGAAAGTGTGCTGTGTAATATTGATGGAGTTGAACCCCATTATCAGTTGATAGTTGAGCGTGAGGGCAATCTGGATAGTCTTGAGGTTCAGGTTGAAGTCAATGAACATGTCTTCTCCGATGAAATCAAAGTTATGCAGGGGTTGAATAACGAAATTCGTAAACAGATCAAAGATTTGCTCGGTATTACCTGTAAAATTAGACTGGTTGAGCCTAAAACTATCGCGCGTAGTGAGGGCAAGGCTCAGCGTGTTGTAGATCGGCGTCCGAAATAGATAATTGCACGAAATTTATGCTCTAATACGGGGGATAACATGACAATAGAACAGATCTCAATTTTTATCGAAAATAAGTCTGGACGTTTGGCTGAGGTGGCTCAATCTTTAGGTGACAATGGGGTTAATATCCATGCCTTGTCTCTTGCGGACACCTCTGATTTTGGTATTTTGCGCCTAATCGTTGATAAAACAGATTTAGCCAATGATACTTTGAAAAAGCATGGTTTTACCGTTAGTAAAACTACTGTTGTTGCGGTGGAGGTTCCAGACCATCCATCAGGTTTGGCTGGTATTCTCAATATTTTAGATTCAGGTAAGGTAAATGTTGAGTATATGTATGCTTTTGTTGAGCGCTGTAGAGGCAATGCGGTGATCATCTTTCGCTTTGATGATCATGATGCGGCGATAGATATTTTGTTAAAAAATAATGTTAATGTTCTTCAGGGAGAACGGGTTTACAATATGTAGCCCGTCATGCGGATTACTAAAGCAATGACACAACCTAAGCCAACAGACAGAATTTGGGATGCGCAGAATGAGTGCATGCCACGCGAGCAGCTGGAGCAGTTGCAATTACAACGCCTTCAGCAAACATTGCACCGAGCCAATGAAAAGGTTCCCTGCTATAAAAATAAATTTTCTGCACTAAATATATCTCCTAACGACATCAATTCGCTGGAAGATTTGCAGAAATTACCCTTCACGACTAAAGAGGACCTGCGCCTAAATTATCCCTACGGTATGTTTGCTGTGCCGTTGCGTGATGTTGTCCGTATTCATTCATCATCGGGCACCACGGGTAAGCCAACTGTTGTCGGCTATACGCGCAATGATCTAAAAATCTGGACGCAGCTCGCCGCGCGGTTTATGACTGCAGCTGGGGTTACTCCCGATGATATTGTCCATATAGCTTTTGGTTATGGTCTGTTTACCGGTGCCTTCGGTTTGCACTACGGTGCCGAGGAGATTGGTGCTTCAGTTATTCCTATTTCTAGCGGCAATACCAATAAACAGATCATGATAATGCAGGATTATCGCTCCAGTGCATTAGTCTGTACTCCGTCGTATGCCATGACTTTAGCTGACCGTATGGAAAAGCAGGGAATAGATCCACATACCCTGTCATTGAAGGTTGGTCTGTTTGGCGGTGAGCCCTGGAGTGAAGAGATGCGCCGCGAAATTGAGTCTCGTCTAGGTATAATAGCCACTGACAATTATGGCCTGTCGGAAGTGATGGGGCCTGGTGTTGCTGGAGAGTGCCAACACAAATGTGGCATGCATATTTTTGAAGATCATTTTATTCCGGAAATAATTGATCCAGAGACCGGAGTAGTATTGCCGCGCGGTTCTGTTGGTGAGCTGGTGCTGACTAGTATCACTAAAGAGGCTTTTCCTATAATTCGCTACCGCACTCGTGATATTACCCAACTTGATTATGCTCCATGTGCCTGCGGTCGCAGTCATGTGCGCATGCTTAAAACCATGGGGCGTTCTGACGATATGTTGATCATCAAGGGCGTTAATGTGTTTCCTACTCAAATTGAGGAGGTTTTATTCCAAGAAGATGGTTGTGAACCGCATTATCAATTGATTGTAGAGCGTTCTGGAACAATGGATACCTTAGAGGTGCAGGTCGAGGTTAACGAGCATATCTTCTTCGATGAAATGAGAAAGCAGCGCGCTTTTGTCGAAAAATTAGAGAAACGTCTGCTGTCAGTTCTAGGGGTTGGAGCCAAGGTTAAGCTGGTAGAGCCATCAACCATTACCCGCCATGAAGGTAAAGCTAAAAGGGTAATTGATAAACGCAATGGCTGATATTTATTCACTTGACTTAAGGGCGTAAATACAAGACAATCCGCTTCGTTATTTGTCGGGGCGTAGCGCAGCCTGGTAGCGCACGTGCATGGGGTGCACGGGGTCGGAAGTTCAAATCTTCTCGCCCCGACCATAAATAACACTATTTATATAGGGAGTTGACCTTCAGGTTGATTCCCTATTTTTGTAATAAGTATATGCTGTTACCGCTATAGGTGACAGTGATTGCTTTGATTTGAATATCTTTTAAATAAAGTAGAAAAAGTTTATTTGATTTGTTTGATATATGAATAATATTTTGCTATGCTTCCAAAGCTGATAATGGGATTAAAGTAGGAATTGGGTAGTATTTTTTTTCTTTCTAGGGGGATATTATGGTTAGAAATGTGTTTGTTCTGTTAGTGCTTGCAGCATTTGCTGGAAATGCTTATGCCGCATCGCAGGTTAAAGGTACAATTCTGAATAAGTCAGAGGTTGAAAATGCTGCAAATGTTGCTATAGGTCAAGACAATAAAGCAGAGATGGGTGCAATTGGTGTTAAAAATTCAACTATTCAGGGTACTATTCTCAACAAATCAAACGTGGAAAATGCAGCGAACGTAGCTATTGGTCAAGGCAACACTGCCAATATGGGTTCTACCAATATCAGCGGCTCAGCTGTAAAAGGTACGATCCTGAACCAATCAAATGTTAAAAATGCAGCTAACGTCGCCATTGGTCAAGGTAACACCGCCAACATGGGTTCAACTAATATCAGCGGTTCAGCAGTTAAAGGCACGATCCTCAATAAATCCAACGTTGAAAATGCAGCTAACGTAGCTATTGGTCAAGGCAACACTGCCAACATGGGTTCTACCAATATCAGTGGCTCAGCTGTAAAAGGTACGATCCTGAACCAATCAAATGTTAAAAATGCAGCTAACGTAGCCATTGGTCAAGGTAACACCGCCAACATGGGTTCAACTAATATCAGCGGTTCAGCAGTTAAAGGCACGATCCTCAATAAATCCAACGTTGAAAATGCAGCTAACGTAGCTATTGGTCAAGGCAACACTGCCAACATGGGTTCTACCAATATCAGTGGCTCAGCTGTAAAAGGTACGATCCTGAACCAATCAAATGTTAAAAATGCAGCTAACGTAGCCATTGGTCAAGGTAACACCGCCAACATGGGTTCAACTAATATCAGCGGTTCAGCAGTTAAAGGCACGATCCTCAATAAATCCAACGTGGAAAATGCAGCTAACGTAGCTATTGGTCAAGGCAATACCGCTAATATGGGTTCTACCAATATCAGTGGCTCAGCTATAAAAGGAACCGTTCTCAACCAATCAAATGTTAAAAATGCAGCTAACGTTGCTATTGGCCAGGGCAATACTGCTAATATGGGGGCAATTAATATTAAGGGTTCACAACTGAAAGGTGTAATTCTTAATAAGTCTAACGTACAAAACGCAGCGAACGTAGCTATTGGCCAGGGCAATACTGCGACAATGGGCTCTGTTAATATCGAATAATTTCTGAATACAGTTCAAATCCCTCCAGCTTTTTTAGGAAAATATTAAAGCTGGAGGGATTCGTTTTTTCAGGAGAAAAACAATATGCGTATAGGCATGTTAATTAGTGTTGTTTTGTGTTTACTGTTAGGTGTTACATCGGTGTTGGCTGGGGATTTGGACGATGGAATCTCTAAATTTACCGACGATAATATCACCAAATGGGATGATTTAGGCAAGAAGGATCGCAATGTTACTTTTATCAAATTAAATGCACGCAGCCAAGCTTCCGTGCGTTCAAAAAATGGTAATGCTTCCGGTACAAGTGGAATAAGTGATGGTAGTGCTAATATGAATAGCGTTATTCTCGGAGCTGGTGGAACTATTCGTGGTGATGTCATCATCATAGACGACAGTAGTGGAGACAAAACGCAAATTGCTGAATAGTGATTTTATCTGCTAGCGTGAGGAGACGTAATGACTGTTAGTACCTTTAAAAAAAGCAGGTTGACAGGCTTTGTTAATTTAGGTGTGTTTTTTTGCCTATGTTTACTGTTGCCTGCCTGCTCTAGTATCGATCCTGGTAAAGTAGATGTTGAACTTAAAGAGTCAGCTCCAGAAGCTAAATTAACCTCTTATACTCAAGCACTATCAGAGTTAGGGTTAATGACTGAAATTTATGGCACTGGATCGCTGAAAATTCAAAGTAATCCTATTGGGGATAATACTGGGACGGCACAGACAACTGGTGGTGAAATTCCCCGTGATATTACCGAAATTATTAAGAGTTCGTTGAACTCAATAGGTGGTAACGTTGTATTTATACCCTATGATCCTGCATATATGCAGAATCAGATGGTAACAGGTTATTCTAGCTTTGATGAAAAAATGATTCCTGACGTTGTTCTCAGCGGGGGTATCACTGAGTTTGATCGTGGTCTGGAAACTCGTGGTGTAGGTACTGATGCCGGTGCGGAAGCAGAATTTACTGGCATGAAAGATTGGTTGCCATCAAAACGGGTGTCAATAGATTATAGCTCAAGCTCTAAAGAGGGCTTAGCTCGCATAACTCTTGATTTTAATTTACTTAACTTTAGAACCATGGCTGGTATCGCCCGTATGAATACAGTTAACAGCATGGAAGTAAGTAAAGCTATGAGCGATAAAGAGTTGGGGATAACAATATTTGGACCAACTTTTGGGCGTAAAGGATCTATTAAAAAAGTTCAGGGACGTCATGCTGCAGTTAGACTATTAGTAGAGTTAAGCATGATTCAGATAGTTGGTAAGCATCTAGCTCTACCATATTGGCGTTTGCTCGGTAATGATGATAGTCCTGATATTGTGGTAATAAGTGAGCTGCAAAAGAGTTATTATAGTTTAAACCCTGCAGAGCGAATTAGTCTGGTTCAGGAGTGGCTGTTCCTCCATGGTTATGATGTTAACATCACTGGGTATGTAGATGATGCTACAGTGTTGGCTATGCAAAACTTTGATCAAGCCTTTGAGATTAATAAGCCGATATCAGTAGAGGCTTTTGTTGATATCTACACTACGATACCAATTAATCAAAAGACCTTAGGTCGGCGTAATATGCTGGCTAACATGGGTAAACCAGTTTCAGTTGTTCAGGAACTGCCAGCTGTTGTTACCCCTATGCAAGCGCAACAGCCAGAACCTGTGCAACAAGTTCAATATGTTCAAGTACAACAACAGCAGCCTGTTCAAGAGCAGCCTGTTCAAGAGCAAGTGCAACAAGTTAACCCGGCACAGCCGGCACCAGTAACTCGTTCACGGGGCATTGGCCGTATTTTGGATGATGCTGAGTGGTAGTATTTGGAAGGAAATAATATGAAACAGCTGAGATTTCTTACTGTTGTCACTTTGGTGATAACAGTGCTTTTTAGTGCTTCTTATAGCTTCGCTGGTAATAAGCGAATTATGTCGATACGTGCAGCAAAGGTTCTTGCTGAACGTGCATTAGTTGAATCTGTATATGGTTTGAAACTGCGTGCCACCGAATCAGTCGAAAATATGGTAGCGGCAAGTTTTGAGGGTAGTACAGAGTCTAAAACTAAATCTATGATTAAAGGCATTACCTATATAGATGTAATTTATGATGAAGCGTCTGATATCGCAAAAGTTACTGCAGAGGTTACACTACCCAGCATAACTAATATTGACGGTGTAGAGATGGATTTGCATAATAAAACCTTCCGACGTGTTGGTTTTGCCACCTCTACCCCTGCTCAAGCTGGGCCTTTGCAAGCTATGCGTGCCGCAGAATTGGATGCTTATAAACAACTTATTAAGCAAGTTGTAGGCTTTCAATTGGAGAGTGAAACTAGCGTAGAAAATTTTATGTTAAAATCGGATAGCGTTAAAACTAAAGTAATGGCTACCATCTATATGGCAGAGCTTGTCGAGTATGGTTGGGATGATCATGGTGATGCTTATGTTGTTTTGCAACTGAATTTAGATGAAGTTAACTCTATGATTGGGGATGTAGTTCAAGGACAGGGTCAAGTGATCCAAGTTGAAGGCCAAGGAGCTCAAGAGAACGATTTTCAACAGTAACGGGTGATATAGAGATTATATAGCTGTTATTCTTGCTATCAGGGGTGACGATGAGAAAATCAAGCTTAATGTTAGTTCTTTTGGGTGCTCTATCATTAGCAACAATATTGTTGCTTGTTGGCGCAACAGATATTAGTGCTCCTAACTATGGGCGTTATCAGATTTCATCATGGAGCACGAGAATTAATGATAATAAGGCCGTTGTTGGTGCTTTTGTGTTAGATACCGCAACCGGTGAAACAAAAAATGTTTATACTCGCCTTGTTAATCCCGATGGAACAGGGGATGTATTAAGGAATAACTTGAATACTACTTTTTTCAATATTAAGTAGTTAGTGTTTTAATTGCATTTTAAAAGCGCACCCTGCAAAGAGGTGCGCTTTTTGTTTTTCCCCAAAAAATATAGGTTGAAATTTTGGCAGCAGTTGAGTCTAAAAACTACAAATCTCCCTTACAGATACTGCAAACTGTTTTCGGCTACAGAGAATTTCGTTTAAATCAACAAGAGATAATAGATAATGTGGTGCATGGAAACGATGCCTTTGTGCTGATGCCAACTGGCGGTGGTAAATCACTCTGTTACCAGATCCCCGCTATTTATCTATCTGGTATGGCAATTGTTGTGTCACCGCTCATCTCTTTGATGAAGGATCAGGTTGATGCCCTTACTGCTAATGGTGTCAAGGCTGCATATTATAATTCATCTTTAACCGATAGTGCCGCAAAGCAAGTCTTGCAGCGGATGCATAAGCATGACTTAGATTTATTATATCTAGCACCAGAGCGCTTATTTGATAGTGCTTTTATACAGATGTTGCGTGAATTAGATATTAGTTTGATAGCTGTAGATGAGGCTCATTGTGTCTCACAGTGGGGACATGACTTTAGACCAGAATATGTTAAGTTGGGCGGTTTACGCCAATATCTGCCTAAAATCCCCTTTATTGCATTAACTGCGACTGCAGACTCTCAAACTCGCAATGACATTATTGATAAACTTCATTTGCACCATGCGCAAGTATTTATTAACGGGTTCGATCGGCCCAATATTCGCTATATGGTGGTTGAAAAAGATAAACCACAACAGCAGTTGCTCGACTATTTAACGCGGCATAAAGATGAATGTGGGATTGTCTATGCTCTTAGCCGCAAAAGGGTCGAGGAGGTTGCTAATATGCTTATTGCTGCGGGAATCAATGCCGCCGCATATCATGCTGGTTTGCCCGATTCAATGCGCCAAAAGGTACAGAATGCCTTCTTAGTCGATGACATTCAGATAGTGGTCGCTACTGTTGCCTTTGGTATGGGCATTGATAAACCCAATGTGCGCTTTGTTGTCCATTATGATCTCCCGAAAAATATAGAAAGTTATTATCAGGAAACAGGTCGTGCTGGCCGCGATGGTGCCTCTGCTGAAGCCCTGTTGCTGTTTGGCTATGCCGATAGCGCTATTGCGCGTGGTCTAATTGAAAAAAGTCAGAATAAAGAACAGGTAAGAATAGAACTGCATAAATTAAATGCAATGATCAGTTATGCCGAACCCTTAACCTGTCGGCGTCGCGCTCTGCTTGGCTATTTTGGCGAAACCATGGCTGATGACTGTGGCAATTGTGATATGTGTCTTAATCCGCCACAGCGTTATGATGCAACACGCGATGCGCAGATGGTGTTGTCCTGTGTGTTTCGTGTAGGCCAGAGGTTTGGAGCTAAGCACGTTATTGATGTATTGCGTGGAGCACAGACACAGAAGTTATTACAATTAGGCCATGATAAATTGTCTACTTATGCTATAGGCAAGGATAGAAGTTTGCAGGAGTGGGGCAGTCTTATCCGGCAATTGATTCACTTAGGTTATCTGTATCAAGATGTTGCCAATTATTCAGTGTTGAAACTAACAGAACAGTCTCGCTCAGTTTTGACTGGAATAACCACTTTGTCCCTGGCAAAACCACGCGTGAAAACTTATGCTAAAAAGACACCTAAAAAACGCGCTGTTGATCTGGATTACGATGAAAATCTATTGCAACAATTGCGCATGCTGAGAAAAACTATAGCTGCTAGTGATGGTGTACCACCCTATGTGGTGTTTAGCGATGCGTCGTTGATGGAGATGGCCTTTTATCTGCCTTCGCACGAACAATCTATGTTAGCAATAAATGGTGTTGGTAAACATAAAATGGAAAAATATGGGCATAAATTTATTGCTGCTATTCTTGCATACTGTGCTGATGATTAATCGAAAAAGCTGATTATTTTTCTTGACGTAGCAGGGGTGATTTGTTATCAATAGCGAGCCTTGACGGCATGGATATAAACAACGTCATGGCCCCGTCGCCAAGTGGTAAGGCAGAGGCCTGCAAAGCCTTTATCCCCAGTTCGAATCTGGGCGGGGCCTCCATAAATAAGAAAAAGGTTAGCGTCTCTCGCTAGCCTTTTTTTGTGGGTAAAATATTAGATTTCTCTACTGTGTGGTAACGACTAGCCATCCTGCCAAAGCGATAGAAATTACCAAGACTGAAGTGAACCACATCAGGTGGATAACCTCATCAATATGGCGTGCGCATAGAGTTTGCTGAGCTTCTCCCATGTAGGGGCGAAATGCTGGAACTCCAAAATAGCTATTTTCACCACCTAAGCGCACATTGAGAGCGCCAGCCATGGCGGCTTCGGTTTGGCCGCCGTTTGGGCTAGGGTGCTGATGGCGGTCGCGGCGCCACATAGCCCAGGCTTGGCGAGCATCTAGGCCTATTATTTTTGCTGCTAGTGGCACTAGCAGCGCAGTGAAACGGGCTGGAATAAAGTTGGCCACATCGTCGAGACGGGCAGATGCCCAGCCAAACTCCAAGTAACGCGCGTTTTTATAGCCAAATGTAGAGTCGAGAGTGTTGATCGCTTTGTAGAGCATGGCTCCAACTGGACCCGCTACCACAGCGAATAGCAGTGGCGCGGTAACACCATCGACGCTGTTTTCCGCCACGCTTTCCACTGTAGCGCGGGTTATTTCTGCTTCATCTAGCTGATCGGTATCGCGGCCAACCAACCAGGCTACGTGCTGGCGGGCCGTGGCAAGATCGTGCTGTTCTAGCGGCTGCTGTACTTGGCGAGCGTGTTGCGTCAGGCTACGAGTGGCGATGGTGGTGTAGAGCAGAGCTATGGCGACGCCATCACCAAGTAGTGGATGAATACTTTTGCCAGCCCACAGCAGTATGGTGCTGACTCCTGCCGTTACGCAGAGCACGCTGAGCAGGGTAATAACTCCCGCTACGCGCGCGCTACCGATGGTGCGACGCAGCGGTGCTTCGAGCCGTGTCGCCAGGGCGGCAATGCCCTGCACTGGGTGAGGCATCCAGCGCGGATCGCCCGCCACAGCATCGATAACGATGGCCAGCAGGATTTGTATAGGCAACGGAATCATAGCCCCATGCTCCGGTAAATAGCTTTGATGTCTAGGGCTTGGCGAACATGTTCAGCCAGTCGGTCGAAGGCCGGTTCCAGATCGTAACAAGTGCGAATTTTCCCATCGCAATCCCAACCGCGCCGTCGGCGTAGACCATCAATAAACCAACGCCGAAAGCCGTCACTATCAAACACTCCATGCAGATAGGTGCCCCAGATTCGGCCATCTGCTACACCGCCGCTTATCAATTCTCCGCGCTGATTATAGGCGATAGGGGTGAGTCCAACGGCAGAGGTCTGACCGTGATGAATTTCGTAACCGCGCAGTTCATGTCCAGAGAGCAGGTGGCGACTGTTGGTTTGGATAGTAGTTTTGTCTAGTGCTAGAACCGTCGAGACGGGGAGTAGCCCCAAGCCGGAGAGGCGGTTCCTGTCCGATTCTATGTGGTGTGGGTCGCTGATGTGTTGACCAAGAAGCTGAAACCCGCCGCAGATACCAATGATCTCGCTCTGGTCGTGGTTAGCCAGATGTATAATTGCTGCTCCTAAGCCACTGTTGTGCAGATAGTCTAGGTCAGCTAGGACATTTTTGCTGCCGGGGAGAATCACGGCGTCCGGTTGTCCTAGCTCCTGAACGCTGTGCACCAACCGCACGTGCAGATCAGGTTCTATACTCAGAGCATCGAAATCGGTAAAGTTGGAGATGTGCGGCAGGTCAAGAATGGCGATATCGATGCGATCTTCTGGGGCGGGGCCGTGGTGAATACCGCCATCTTTGAAGGAGACCGAATCCTCTTCTGGTAGCCCGAGCCCGTTAATATAAGGGATTGTGCCCAGCACAGGGCGGCCAGTATGGTTCTGAGTGTAATCCATAGCGCTGCCCAGTAGGCTGGCATCGCCGCGAAAGCGATTAATTATGAATCCGGCCACTTGGGAACGCTCGATTTCGTTGAGAACCTCCATAGTGCCGACAAAAGAGGCAAACACGCCACCGCGATCGATATCGCCCACCAGTAGAACTGGGGCCGCAGCGTAACGCGCCATATTCATGTTAACAATATCACCCGCTTTAAGATTGACCTCTGCTGGGCTACCTGCTCCCTCCAGTACCATCACATCGTGCTCGTTGGACAGAGCGTCGTAGCTCTGTTTTACCTGCGTAAAAATATCGCTGCGCTGTTTAGCATAGGCGCGAAAATGCATATTACCGAGGGCTTTTCCTAACACAATAATCTGTGAGCCAGTAGCGCTGTTGGGTTTAAGCAGAACCGGATTCATGCGTACATCGGGGTCGAGGTGACACGCCTGTGCTTGAACCGCTTGAGCTCGTCCCATCTCGCCACCATGCGCGGTAACAAACGAGTTAAGGGACATATTTTGTGCTTTAAAGGGGGCAACATTGTAGCCATCCTGATGGAGGATGCGGCACAGCGCGGCGGTAAGGACACTTTTACCGGCATTGGAGCTGGTGCCCTGGAACATTATGGCTGGAACTTTTTTGCGCTGGGGCGCCACTTGCCGTGGACAGAGGATCTGTTGCAGCACTCGACACAGCTGATGTTGCTCCTCTTCGGTGCGAACTGCGACGCGCAAATAACGCTTATCAAGGGTGGAAAAATTATCACATACGCGCAGGGCAATCCCTTGTCTTAAGGCCAGCTGAGCTAGTTGTCCAGCATCAAGGGTGGGATGGTCGAGGCGCAGCAACAAAAAATTGGCTGCGCTAGGGTAGAGGGTCAGGCTGGGTATGGCGGCGAGAGCTTGGTACAATTGTTCGCGTTGGCGCTCGACAAAGAGGCGACTGCGCGTGCGATAATCCTCATCCTGCAGCGCGTGGATGCCGACAATCTGCGCTAGAGTATTCACCGTCCATGGAGGTAGGTGCTGGCGTACCTTGCTGACAATAGTGGCATCGGCAATGGCGTAGCCTAGGCGTAACCCAGGAATGGCATAAGTTTTAGTGAGGGAGTGAACGATGATGACGTTGTCTGGTCGCTCTTGGACGAGACTGTGTTCGCCATCGGTGAAATCGATAAACGACTCATCAATGACAAAAAGCGTCTGCCGATGGTTGTTAGCCAGAAGCTGCAACTCAGCAGCGGGAGTTAGCGCTCCTGTTGGGTTATTTGGTTGGCCGATAAATACCAGCTGTCGTGGGCGTAGTAGCGTGGCTAGTTGTGCTGAATCAAGACGAAAATTATTCTGCGCTGCCAGCGGCATCAGCATAACCGGCATTCCATTCAGACGCGCGGGATCTTGGTAATCGGCGTAGGAGGGGACGGGTACTAGCACCTCATCTACGGGCAACACTCGTGGCAAGAGATGGAGTAGCTCCGTGGCTCCGTTACCTACTAAAACCTGATCGGTGGAGACCTGGTTGTGTGTAGCAATAGCCGCCAGTAGCTCACAACAGTCGGGGTCGGGATACTGGGCTAGTGCGCTGATGTTGGCACTTATCAATGGGCGTAGCCATTCTGGTGGCCCCAAGGGGTTGAGATTAGCGGAAAAATCGATTATGTCACTAGCCTTTTTTCCCGCCAGCTTACTTAACTGACGTAGGTTGCCGCCATGTCGCTGACGACTCACAATAATCCTCCATATTTGCAGCACATTAGCGCGCTGAGAGCTGTCACCACCTCTACCAATTCACAACTTGCCCCCAGAGTATCGCCGGTAAGACCTCCAATCTTATTTTTGCAGTACCAAGAAAATAGCCCTGTTGTTACCAATGTTGCCAGGGTAATCCATATACCCATAGCGCCAAAAAAAGCTAGGGATACCACTGCTAGAAACAGAGTCGCAACTAATGCATGCCAGTGCCGACCAGAGGAGTGAACAGCGCTGGCTAAACCGCCACCGCTGCGGGCATAGGGTAAGCTAACTGTTTTGATAACTAATGCTGTGCGTCCGGCTAACGGCAGCAAAATAATAGCAGCTACACGGCAGTGCTGGGGCAGGGTGGCCAAGGCGCTGAATTTGAGCAATAACAGCGCTGCTATGGCCAAGGATCCCATAGCACCAACTCGGCTGTCTTTCATGATCTCCAACATCCGTTCTCTGCTGCGCGAACTCATAAAGGCATCGGCACTGTCGGCTACGCCATCGAGATGTAAGCCCCCAGAAACTGCGATTAACGCCAAAACTGTTATAGCGCTGGGGACGAGTGTGCCGGGGAATATGGTGCACATAATACTGTCTAATAGCGCTACGCTAGCGCCGATTAGCAGGCCAACTAGCGGAAACCAGATTAAACTGCGCTCCATGGCCGACTGTTCACCGCACCAACGTTGTGGGAGACGTATGATGGTTAAAAATGTCATCGCCGCACAGAACGGTTGTAAGTAGCTCAAAATTTATCCCCCATTAATAACTATCTGTTTGGTTGATTTTACCGTTCTTATATTTTTGATACTGCGGCCTCTTCAAATGTCGCTATCTCGGTGAGAATAGCTACCGCAGCATCGACCAGATTCATAGCGATAGCACCACCTGTTCCTTCGCCTAGCCGCAGATCGAGGTCGAGCAGCGGGCGTTTTCCAAGGGCTGAGACGGCGATGCGATGTCCCTGTTCGACACTGCAATGCCCAGCGATCATATAGTCGACGCTGGCTGGAGCTAGGCTGGCAGCAATCAGAGCGCCAGCGGTAGAAATTATGCCATCTATCATTACCGGTTTGTGCTGTGCTGCCGCGCCGAGAATTAATCCAGCTATAGCACCTATTTCAAAGCCGCCGACTTTGGCCAGCACATCAAGACCATCGCTGGCATCGGGTTGGTTTAACTCTACGGCGTTCTGCAGGGTGGTGATCTTTGCGCTCAGGGCGGCATCGTCCAAGCCAGTACCACGCCCGGTTACTTCAGCCAGGGTACGTTGACAGAGCACCGCAATGATGGCGCTGGAGGGGCTGGTGTTGCCAATGCCCATGTCACCTGTACCAAATAGATCGGTGGTGGTGGCAAGTTGTTCTGCGACCTCGATGCCTACTTCAATAGAGCGTATGGCTTGTGCCCGACTCATGGCTGGGCCGACGGCAAAATTGGCGGTGCCAGCGGCGATTTTTTTATGCACTAGGTTGGGAGCAGAGTGCAACGCACTAAGGTCTCCGGCGACACCGACATCAACAACAGTGACCTGAGCTCCAACTTGGCGAGCCAGAGCGTTAATGCTAGCCTTCTCGTTGACAAAATTGTGCACCATCTCCAGGGTTACCGCTTGGGGAAACTTACTTACACCAGCGGCGACAATACCGTGATCTGCGGCCATGACAACAATAGATTTGCGCTGCACGCGAGGGTGCATACTGGAGGTGGTAGCCGCTAGATCTTCGGCTAAATCCATCATGCGCCCTAAGGCCCAGTGGGGGATGGCCAACTGTTCCAAGCGTTGATGTGCCTGTTGACGCATGCCATTATCGCTAGGGGTAATAGCGGCGATGGTTGTGCTTAATAGCTGGTTTTCACTATTAGTCATGGAGTGTATTCTCCTTTAAGGTTAGAGGTAGGCCAGATACCATAAACACCACTTCGTCAGCGGCGGCCGCCAGTACCTGATTGCAGCGGCCTACAAGATCACGATAGCGGCGCGAGCTGGGGTCGGCAGGAACCAAGCCCATGCCGAGTTCGTTACTAACAAAGATAACTGTGCACTGCCGAGCATGGCAGGCTTCTATTACTTGCTGAGTATGGGCGGCAATTTGCTGCTCAGTGATAGTCTGTTGGTGCAATTCGGCGCGGTACAGCAGATTATTGATCCACAGGGTGATGCAGTCGACTAAGACGACAGAGTTGCTGGCACAGGATTGCAGCGCTTCGGCTAGATTATAGGGCTCCTCTATCGTTACCCAGCCTTGCCCTTGACGCTGTTGGCGATGTAGGGCAATGCGCGAGTCCATCTCGTCATCTATTACCGGACAGGTGGCAATGTAGATGCGCTGGCCGGGCAATGCTAAGGCGCGTTGTTCAGCGTAATGGCTTTTACCACTGCGGCTGCCACCGCTGATGTAGATGATATTGGAGTCAGATTTCATTATATAATCCTGTCAAAACGCCATAGTTAGCGTAAAAGTCCAATGTGGCATAACCGCCACGAACCAGATTGAATTTCATGGCGTCACTCGCTGGCCAGCCCACCAGTTGGCAGATTAACGCGCGAATCACTCCACCGTGGCTGACAATGGCTAAATGCTCGCTAGTGCTGCTGTGGATGCTTGTGACTAGCTGAGTAATGCGTTGGGTAAAGTGGCGCTGCGATTCACCATTGGGAAAGCAGAAGCTCTCATCAAGCTTTGCCCAGTCGTCGATAAGTTGTGGATCTAAGGCGCAGATCTGGTCAAAGGTCAGCCCATCCCAGCGGCCAAAATCGACCTCTTGCAGCTCTTGGTGCTCTGTGTATTCGAGCCCTAACTGCTGCGCTATTGGACGTGCTGTCTGGTGCGCGCGCGCGGCGGGGCTGCTCCACATGGTGTCGATGTCGCTGTTGGTTTGCTGGATACGCTGGGCGAGGCTCAGTGCCTGTTGGCGTCCTGCCGCACTCAATGGTAGGTCGCTCCGTCCGATATAGCAGTGGTCAAAGGCATTGTCTATGGCCGCATGGCGAATCAAGGTCAGTTTTTTAGGCATGGGACAGACTCCGCGCGCATAAAAAATCCCCGCTACCTAGTTAAGGGTTGCGGGGATTGCGTATTTAATCCTCGAGTTTGTTCAGGCGACCTCATACCACGGAGGTGGAGCGAACAAGTCAATCGGCAGTGTATCTGACTTACGCGGCGCAGTAGAGCCAGCGATTACAGTGGCGGGTCCGTGATGGATTTGCACCATCTTCCACTAATCCGATAAATTTTTATAAAAATATCTATGTCGGGCAGACTATAGCAAATTCATAGGAGATATGCTGTCAGTTTTTTTATGCTTAGTAAATTTATAAGCACCGTGGAATCAATCTGCTTGGCTGGTTCAATTGTTGACGATAATTTCTATATATAAATTATTTGTATTTTGGCGCGCAACTAAGGCATATAACAGTTGACAAGTTTCTAAATACGACACTAATATCACTGTATTAAAAGATCAAGTCCGTAAACTGCTGTAAATAATTGGTAGGTAGCCATCGCTCCGGTTTGGTAAGTTGACGTTGTCAAAGACGTTTCACAAACCAAAGGAGAAGAAGCGATGGCTGGATATGATATTAACGTAGGTCGTGATTTATTGCCAGAATTGTTAAGTGGTCAGAACGGACTAGCCCAACTAGTTGAAGCAGTACTCAACCAGATATTGGAGGCACAGATATCGGAGACCTTGGGGGCAGAGCGTCATGAGCGCTCAGATGGGCGACAAGGCTACCGCAACGGCTACCGGGCACGCACTCTCTACACTCGCGTAGGCCCAGTTACCCTTCAAGTGCCTCAAACGCGAGACGGTAGTTTCTCGACAGATATTTTTCGCCGCTACCAGCGC
>JAVETC010000059.1:0-9315 GCA_034006225.1 Desulfuromonas sp.
GCAACAACATTTGAAGTCGTAGTGCGTAAAAACGATAAAAATGGTGCCGTCAAAAGCTACAAACAAACACCAAAAGACCATGAGAAACTTGCTGCTCAATTGCTTAAATTAGATCCTGCTTGTGTTGTTATGGAAGCCACTGGAATCTATTATTTAAACCTTGCTGTAGTGTTATTTAACAGCGGTTTAAAAGTATCAGTGATCAATCCTAATAGTTTTAATCACTTCGCTAAGCTTACGTTAACGCACAGTAAAACTGACGGTATTGATGCTGCTTTACTAGCTGAATACGCGCAGCGTATGACACCTCGTTTGTGGGCAGCTCCCGATCCCAAGTATCTGTCATTGCGTGATATTGGTCGTCAAATCAATAGGTTGGTCGGTCGTCGCACCGAAGCTAAAAACAACTTACATGCCTTGAGAGCCAAAGATACAACGTATCAACCACTGATTGATGACGAGATCGAAGGTATTGAGTATTTGGATTTTCGCATTGAGCGCATGCGCAATATGGCGTTAGAAATAATCAAAACAGATGAAGCTCTTTCTCGAAAGCTAGATAATTTAACTGCAGCTATTGGCATAGGTATCAACAGCGCAATTATGATTATTTGTGAGTTAGAATTGCTACCAAGTCATTTAAAATCATCCCAGGTCAGCCGTTTTGCAGGTCTGGATGTACGTCTGACGCAGTCAGGCACAAGCATCAACAAACCAGGTCGCTTGAGTAAAGCAGGCAACGCTTATTTGCGTACAGCGCTCTTTATGCCCGCTTTATCAGCAGCCACCAATGACCCTAATGCAAAAGCGTTTTATCAGTCTCTTGTTCTACGTGGCAAGAAAAAGATGCAAGCATTGTGTGCCGTCATGCGCAAAATGCTGACTGGAATTTGGGCGTGCTTACAAACAAACACACCCTTTGATTCCTCAAAATTATTTAGCGATGAGCATAAAAAAACTTGCGCTTAAACAGAGTATCTTCACCGGTAACCGGGAATGCCTGCTCGGGATATGCTGTGCTGGTCGAATACTCGCGTGCGGCGTTGAACAAAAACGCCCAGGGACCTTGCCCCGTTCCAGTTAGCAACCGTGTGGCATCTGCCGCCTGAAGCAATTTAGAAGCCGCGAGCTCCGCTGCTTCTGCCTCTACCATAGCCCGATGCGCTGTCTGCCTGGCATCCAGCGCATCATCAGACATGATTTCGGCGGCTGCGGTGATGGCATTGGCTAGCTCATCGATCCTCGTCGCAGCGTTGTCGAGATTTGCTGCCTTGGCAGTGGGGTCTGCCTCGCTGATCTCTTGCGGCAGTCGCGCAAGTTCTGCTTGCTCCTCTAGGGTGAGCACGGTTAATGCACGTGCCCGCGCCAGATCCGTATTTGGGCCAATCGGGTGCACGGCCCGGCCAGCCTCCGTATCGGTAGGAACGACATTGAACGGCGTAATGTCTGTAGCTAGACCTGTGATCTCTGTCTGAAGCCGTGGACGCAGAGCCTGATTGAGACCATTGGCCAGTTGCTGGAGATAGCTCAGAGCAGGCGGCTGAAAGGTGGCGGTCTCTTTCGACTGGAGGTAGTGGCGAGCGCAGTCGCCATCGAAGACGGAGATGCCTCTGAGTTCGGGTCGCGGTACATGACCGCGTTGACCGCTCCAGATTGTCTGCTCTGGGGTACTGTTCAGCTCGAAGTCGATCGTGGCATTCGGTGTGAGCTGCTTATAGTCATCAGCGTAGGCATTGGCGTAGACGGTTCCCGGACTTCTAGCTCTGCATGCCTGCTTCAACACTCGCGCATACCCAGACTTTCCTGTGCCATTGCCCCCGTACACGATGGTCAGGCCCAGGGCCTGAAACTCCAAAGCTTGGTCGCTCGGTATTTTTCCTACATTGGTCAGCGTATGCAAGGATTTGAGAGCAACGACCTGGTCCTGATTTGCTTCTGCGGGAAAATGTTCTGCTGCGAACCTGATTGGCTGTAGCGCAGGTTCAAATGCACTGGCAATTCCATGATTCTGCTTGGCGAGATCAAGAACTTCTTCAAGATCCTCTTCGCTCCAGCCGCCCTGAACGCATAAGCGACGCAAGGCGTCTTGGCGCCACGGCGGCAGCCTATCCGCCCACACTAATACTTCACCGTAAATGGCCATGTCCATTCTCCTTATCCCTAAAGCGAAACATCACCCTGCTAACAGAGGGCACCGTACACTACTTGTTTATCTTTCACTGGTAGCGCGGGACTTCCCGGCATCTTAACGTGAAAAGAGATACTCAAAGCTGCCCAACGTCCGTTTATGGTCGGTTTACGCCATTCATGACGGCGTGACGTGCAGAAACCAGCTAGAAAAAGTCGTTCACTTACTACAAGATTTAAGTCCACTTTAGACCTCACCGTCCATAGTGTTCTGGTCTAATACAAATGGACACTTCAATGAGAGACAATACATAGAAAGAGGAACAGCGAAGACTACGCCGATCCAAGGAAGCTACCAGCCTAACGATCCTGCCTTCAAACTAATTCTCAAAGCCTTGTCCAGCGCAGACTTGTTCTTTATGCAATTCCAAACTGAAAAAGCGTTCATGCAAGATATTTAGAGTCTCTCCAGCCCGAAAGCTGCCAGAGGGTCATCAAGCTACTGATAATGAGTCCCTTTGGGAATTCTTATGAATAAGGTTGGGTTAAGACATCCTAAATTTTCATTCCCAAATACTTTTCAAGCGCATCATAGGGTTCAGTTTGTTGGCTTTGCTCTTGTTTGCTACGGATACCTGCACTCAGCTCGCTGAGCGAACTGGATTTCCCTATATCGTCAGGCCTAACACAACTTTCATGTGGCGAGTTCGCCTGAGACGCTTCATCATGCTGTGTTTTCGCTGCTTCATCTGCTGAAAAATCAGTACTAACAGTCTCATTAAGAGCGATTAAGCCATGCTCATCTTTTGGGCCGATCCCAATCATAATCGCCAACATATGGAATACATACCGCAGCAGCGTTGACGAGTACTGACTCAAGCTGCGCTTATGGTTAAAAAGCAGATCCTTTTCATCTGTATGGCGAAGTACAAGATAAGCTTGAATACTCTTCCCTATTTTAACATGCTCAAGCACAGGCTTTGTTATGCCTTTGACGCGCCATGACTTTATATCGTTCTGGGTCGACTGAGGCGTAACAAGCAACTTTAACTGCCAGCGACTGTAAGGAATTACGCTATGTAAAGTACCGATAAAGTGCTCTAGCTTTGAGGGATCAGTAAATCGGATACCCGCTTTAGATAAACTACTGTTGTAAATCCAGTACTGAATACACCACAGAGTATTGGCTTTATCCTTACTATAAAGGCTCCTTAACTGGTTGATTGTTTGATCGACTTCAGCTGCCGTTGCTCGATCTTGTATCTTCACTGGCAGCAAGTGGATACCAAGCGTCGTGGGTTTCATTTTGCTCGAAAATAGACGTTGATTTCCTCGGTTTGTTTTTAGTTCTTGCAGCACTTTGGCATTTTCAAACCATCGTGAAACTTGTTGCTCATTGAGTGCGTAACGCATAGCAACTACAGCGACTGATTCACCATTTTCAATATCACTTAACGCGCTATAGCAGTCTGTTACGCTGGCAGACCTTGCTGTACTTGCCTCCAAGGGTTCTTCATGAGAGGACTGTGCTTCTTCCGATGCCTTTATGATTTGAGTATGTGGTTTCAGTCGCGCAATGATTTCGGATTTTACTGCTATCAGCTGCAGCGTGTCGCTTTTTCTTTGAGCTAAATGTCTATTAAGAAACTCCGTTGATAAACCGCTAAAGTATCGTGCGTTTCTGACGCTAAGAGTGGGACTATAGGCTTGAATTCGGCCCCAAAGTAAAAAGCTAACCTCATGCATGTAATGCAGGAATGTTGTCTCTGGAGTTAAGTGACCGGCAAGCCCTGATACCGAGTGGTAGATATCACGACGACTTTCTGGGTTAACGCAATACAGCTCTTGACGAATTTTGTTCGCATGCTCAGGTGTGTAGCCCGTAAAACTTGTCACAAGCACGTTATTGCCGTGCATAACAAACATCAAATTTGTCAATGCACTATGTCTGAGGTGGTGGAAAGTCAGCTCGCCCACCCCACATTGCGATAGCAGGTACTTAATTAAATTACTTACCATCGTTCCGCTGTGGGGTATTGTGACTGCGTGCGGATCAGAAAAAACCAGCGTATTCGTTGTATGTGGATTTTGACTACGGCGACGCCCTATATAGTCCTTAAACTGTTGTAATTCTTCAGATAATAGAAGCACATAGGTCGGTATTTTACGTCTCGCGGAATCTGTTTTATTGTTGCCGTAACGGTTGTTTACAACGAAAACCCAGGCCTCTTCAGACTCCTCAATATCTGACAGCCTCAGCTTAAGCAGCTCGCCACGGCGCATGCCAGTACGGTATGCCAGCATCAGCATTATTTTTAAACCCTGCTGTGTTTCTTGCTCTAAGCCAGTTAAGTTATCCAACCTTTTTAACATGGCTTGATAAACATCTTCGGTGACATAGCCCACACGCACTTGCGCTTGGTTTTCCGTGGTGCTCGTTGTCGAAAAAAAACTGTTTAACGCAGGCAAACCATAGTGCTCACTGGCAAACTGATGCAAGTCACGAAGGCGGCCATGCAGATAATTCCGAGCTTTTGCATCCGTCTTGCTCGCAAGAATTTGCTCATATATATGCTCCAACTCACTTTCATCTAGCTCATCAAGCTCTTGCGTTTCCGTACGATAGAGCCATAAATGAGCAATCTCTTGATAATAACGATAGACCGATGAAACTTTCAGAGTGGCCAGGCAGTGGAGCAGCCAGTGAATAAAGACTTGAACGTTTAATTGAGTATTACTGCTCAGTAGATCGTTGAGTTCTTGGACTGCTTGCGATGGTGAGCGTTTAAAACCAGCGTGCTCGACACGCAAGGCAAAACTGGCACGCTTGAGCATTCCATCAACACTCTTTGGGGGCTTTTTCTGACTATCAAGACTGTTATCTTTTTGAGGATGCTCTTGTTCCTGTTTTTCTAATTGTGGGATGAAAAGACTAGACGCTACAGCTCGAAAGTCAAACTCTGCTGTTTCAACTGCTGGCTGACGATGCAAGAACCAACCATATAGCTGTTCCGGTAACAATGACGTTGTTCCGACCCGCCCCGACGCACACTCTAAAAGAGCCTGAGGGATATCGACTTGCGGCAGCACTTCAGTGACTGATTGCGCACCACTGCAAAATGCGCGAAGGCTATTGTGTCGTGTTGTTTGCTTAACGCCCAGTAACCTGCCTTTAATCAGACTCCAAACGTCATTTTGTTCCAGCTCATTAGTGCGCTCCAGACCATCGGGTTGTTTACACTTATACAGTGACAGCACAAGCCCTAGCGTTTGATTGTCCAAATAAAAACGATGCAGTGTTTGCCAGTTCGTTTTTCCATCTGTTTTTATTTGATAGTTGAGTGGGTCTTTATCGCTGACCCAGATAAGGTCAATCCAAATGAAATTATAGATTTTTTGTAGAGGTTTACGATTATTTATGAGCGTGTTCGCTAAGCAGGTGAGTGCTCTTGGATTCGCTAAGCCCCCGTAATAAGCGGCTGAGATCAGCACATCTGCTAAACGCTCAAACCATGCGGATGGTGGTGCAGGGCTTTTTTCTATTTTATCTAGCCAGCTTTGATATAATTTCCCGCCCTCAATACCAGCTTTAAAAAACTGATGATTACGACTGCTATTTGATCTGGGTACACTTACGATCGTAGAGGGAATATCGAGAGACCATTTCCCGTCTTCATTACCTTGTGCAATGACTCTCGCAAGGTATTCATAAGCAAGCCTGAGACGTTTTATGTCATTGTATTGTTGACGTAAATACTCGCGAAACTGACGTGTTTGGTCTAAAAAAACCACATTGTCTGCAGTCTGTCCTTTTTCCAGCTCCGGCAAGTGCTGAGCAATCCATATCTGCATAGATCTGCGCACCTGAGCTGTATTATTTTGATGCTCGGTTTTGTTTTCTTTAGCTCGTAAATTTGAACCGTATAAATCCATGCTTTTACTCCTTCTTACCCGCACCCCAGCCCGCAATAGACTTAATACCTAGCTTATTCATCTCTCGCTCTATTTTATTGCTGATAAGCCACACATATTCCATGCTGAGTCCGCTGAACTGGTTATAGCCCTCCTGTCCCAGCTTGGCATGGCCCATCCAAGCGTCAATTAGCTCGCCAGGTACAGTGTTTCTAGACAGAAAAGTACGTAAGTAGTGACGATGCCAGTTTGCTGGAATATTAAACAGAGCCCCTAGATATTCCTGAACAGCTTTAGGAGAGAGCGGTTGAATTTGATAGATGTCTGCATCATTTTCTTCAAACAAAAAAAGCAGTCTGTTTTTTCCAGCTAGCGTTCTAGCTACTGCATTTGCTGCATCTGGATTGATAACAAAGAGCTGCAACTGCAGTTCTTTTAAGTGTTCGATATACATCTGAATTTGCTTAATAGCTGTTTCAGGCAGGCGCAAGACCCGGGCAGATGATGCGGTCTGGCGTGATTCTTTATCAGAGATAAAAATCTTTTTATTGGCTAAATCGATATGTTCTAAATCATCAAAAGGGTCCCGGACTGGACGGTGACCCGTTGCAAAGTTCAGTAAATGTAAGATGTAGTACGTGTACGCATTGTGAAACTCAGCTATATCGCCTTTGCTTACCTGCGTTTTTGACTCTAAATATTCAAATAGAGTACTTACGACTTCTGGCTTAACAATCAGCTGAGAGCCACCCTTGTGCCGTGTAAGAGCCTCTTTCTTAAAGCCCTCTATTTCAACAGCAAAAAATTCGCTCAGGAACAGTTCGTACGCTGCAAATACTGTTTTATTTTCATATTGATAATAGTAAGTTCCTGCATCCTGAATGCTTGGATTACCTGTTACAAGGGCATTAACGACATCGTCAACTCCTCGCTGATGCAAGAAATCGCTTAAAAAAGCAGCAATACGATTGCATGTTAACCTGGTCTTATTAACACAATTTATTTCATCGATAAAACTTATGGCTTCTTGCTGTATGTCTGCTGTCAACGGCGGTAACGCAAGCATGTAGCTGTTTTTAGGAGGTGGCGGCAACGGCAGGATTACTGGGCTTACTTGCCGGTCAATAAACAACTTTAAATTACCATCCAGCTGATGCTGTGGAAGGTCTGCACGGTAGACCCAGTACATGTCGCCATTTTGCTGCAGAATGATGGCGTCGCCTGATTGTTTTAAATCACTGGCATGATCTATATTACGTGCCCGTAATACTTGCTCTAGACGTCGTCCTGTTACCAGCATTAAATGTATGAGAAAAACAATTGCTGGCTGAGTATCAGCCTTTTGCTGCAGAGCTTCTTTTAAGCAATGAATATCATGTCGCGTTAACTGACTCATTGCCGTTACGAGCCGCTTTTCATTGCGCTCAATATGACCTGCAACTGTTTTAGCATGCACTGCACTCAACATAAAAGAGCGGCGCAAACTAGGAGGCGTGGATGAGTCCGGAGCTAATGCTATGTACGAGCGCTCTGTTGCGTTGTCTGAAGCAAACTCAGCTTCATTCAGTGTGTTGTGAGTTGTGTCTGGACTCTCACGCATTACAGCGTGTGCAGCATCTTCATCGTCGACTCTGGCGGCTTCAATAGTCGCATTATAACGGCCTCTTTTAACTGGGCTGCTACGAACATCAGCACCCTCAGCATGCAACTCTGGCTCTTGCTGATTTATCTCACGCTCATCATTATTTTGCGTTTCTCTAGAACGCTGATTTTTCAACTTCTCTTCATTAACATCAGCTAGGATTCTGCGAATTGACAACAATCTTTGGTGTATATATATTTTTTGAGATTTTGGTACCTGCTCCAGAAACCTTGATAATCGCATCACAATTTGATCCAACGATTGCAATGGGTCTGGGATAGAGCTTTCAATAGTAATTATTTCTTGAAGCTTTTTATTGTCCTTTTTATCTTGTAAAAGTCGCCGAAAATCAGACATTGCTCGTAAAACACGATCGGTATTTTCAAAAAGCCTCATATGCTCCAGCGACACGACAAAAATTAGGGCTTGCCAGCGCATCATTCTGTTTTGATC
Source organism: Desulfuromonas sp. (assembly GCA_034006225.1). Taxonomy (GTDB): domain Bacteria; phylum Desulfobacterota; class Desulfuromonadia; order Desulfuromonadales; family Desulfuromonadaceae; genus Desulfuromonas. The sequence goes on from JAVETC010000059.1 coordinate 8,135, forward strand.
CGATGAAACACACAAAAATGCTTCGGCCTGCGACTCAGTGATTTGTTTATGGTTTTTTAAATTTAAAAAAATCTGATCAAGTGCAGCTCTGTCTGTTGTTAACGAGAGTGAGTCATCAATCTGCCCTAGATAGCGCTCATATATTCGGCTCTTTAGGCCTTCATCAGTGCTGTCATTGAAAAAACCAGTTACCAGCTGAACTGCGCGTAGATCTAGGCTCTTTAGAGTATCTGCAGAGTGTGGAGCAGTGATAAATTTGTTAATCATTGCCAGGATCCTTTTTCTTAAAATCCTGTAATAAGCGCGCTAACGAATTAGCCTGCTGGTTATTTTTGCTGAATTTACGAGCATATCCGCGCGTTAAATTGCAGAGCTTTTGAAGCGCTGAAACTGCTGTTCGAGGTCGTGGTACGGTGAAAACTTTACTCCAGAGGGTTTTATTACTATTCAGTAAATCATAAAAATACTGCTGCTTTTTCTCTGTATCACCTCTTATATAAGCGGCCTTACTAAGCTCGTTTTGTAACGCCCACAACTCAATTTTATCTGGTTCTTTTTCATGTATAACAGCCCAAGCCGTTGTAATATTTCTACGCCTAAACTCACTCAACAATTCCCATCCTGCAAAAAATAATAGCTGATCAGTGCCTGTTTTTATGACATGAACAGGCACGCTTTTTTGCATCATTAATAGGATTTCATCGTTAAAAGGGGATTGATTTTCTGGCTCATAGGACGCCAGAGCCCTGGCTAATATTCGCCCAATGGCTGGATGCGGCGCTAAGTTTTTTATTGCGATAGAGGTGTAGATGCCAGCCATGAAATTCACCTAAAAAAGTCAATCAACAGTATGCTGAAATATTAGGCGGTAGTCAAAAACGGCTCTAATTAGAGCCAACCAATTGTGACTAAATTAAATCATGACCAACACAAAATACCTTATATTGTGTAAAAGCACTTTATGCTAAAAACAATAGATTTGACTCTAAAGCCTTGAAATACATGAGGAAGTTAATTTACGTAAGAAGAGGTATTTTTAGATAATTAGGCGGGACTGCCTTCGGAGGGCAGTACTCTATCCAGCTGAGCTACTGGTGCATGCGGCGGCAATGATACGCATGTGATCGGCGTTCGTCCATGCTATTGCGTGTTGCAATAGGCTTTGGCTGATACTTATAACG
>JAVETC010000060.1:0-9181 GCA_034006225.1 Desulfuromonas sp.
GTGTATGGACAGCGCCACAACAGAAGGTCGGGACAAAAACAAGTTATCTCAGCTGATTTCAGCATCAACGTCTCAATGTTGTCGGGTTTGATTTGCTGGTGGCAACCAAGTCCGACAAACTGCTAGCACACGAATAAACATTTCGTGTTGCTGGTAAGCCACAAAAACAACCTGACAGTGATCTCTTCTTAGGCCAGATAGTTCTGAGTAATTGGTCAATTTTATTGCTTTTCCGTCAGCAGTTTTTTCCTCGAGTGGGTGTAAAACATCGCCAAATGGATCTGGACCTGCGACAGCTAAATACAGCAGGTTATGCTGGGGCTGGTTACAACTAGTCCAGCGGGTAAATTTGATAAAATTGTAAACAAAAGCTGCCTTCAAAGGATACTCGCGGCTCGCAATATGCTCAGCGGCTGCATTTGCCGTAGGAATAGCGCAGAGCATCCCCAGCAAAACCAGCATAGCTATATATTTACGGCCAAATATTTTCAAAAAAACCTCACGGCAGTTATTATAATTTTAATCAGCAGCTAGCTAAGCAACCCTCTGCTAGAACCGATAGTGAGCTCGCAACATGACACCTCGTTCACTACGCGCAGAAATCATACTCGACAGTTCTGAGTCGATCTCTTTTTTATCGTCATGGAGCAAATTTTGTCCAATCAACTCAAAATTCCAGCTCTTATTTGCTTGCCAGCCCAGACGCAGTTGTAGATCCCAGGAATCGTCAATGTCCTGTACGGCGATTCCATCGGTATAGGTAATCCAGCAATCAGCTTTGAGCTGCTCGGTAACATCCCAACGCGACTGCAATGAGAGCTGATGTTGAGAATAGCGTTCCGGATAGGAGATTTCGTCATCTTCTGGCGGGCTGATTTTCATATCGAGAAAACTATAGGCCAGCACCAGCCGCCAATCGGGCCGAGCGCACCAATCGACCGCTAGTTCCGCACCATAGCTGCGCCCATCAAAATGGTTGTTTGCACTATAGTTGATAAAATATACTGGTTGCCCATCGTATAATCCGAGATACTGTGACTGAATCTTGCCACCCTGCAAGTTATCATAATCATGTTGAAACAACGCCAGATCGATGGATAGACAGTCGCTAACGGCAAAACGCGACCCCAGTTCCCAAGCCAACAGGTCTTCAGAGTCAATATCACTATCCCCTTGTAAGGTTACCAACACTGGCAATTGGCCAGTCTGCGGTTCCGTAGCGAGAATTAAATCTCCACTTTGCTCAACATGTGAGGGCGTTCGCACCGCTCGTGATACCGCACCCCACAACGAAAGTTGCGAGTTTGCCTGCCAGAGTAGACGCAAATTGGGTTGCACCTCCCAGTCGGTTACTTCGTTATGTTCAAATTTTGCTCCAAGGGTAAAAATAATATCTTCAGTTAGCGAATAATCATCTTGAACAAAAAAACTCAGCAGATGAGCACGGTTATGGTGCGGGGTTATATTGATCTGCCCTTGGCTGGATCTGTAGTAATCCAGGCTTAGCTCGGCAGTGGCGCCCCAAGTAACTCGATGGATGTCAAATAGGCGAATACTGTGTTGCAAATCTAAGCTGAATTTCTGTATCCGTTGATCATAGAGCCATTCGTGGCGGGAGCTGTAATCGTAATACAGCTGTACATCAAAAGTAGAATCATCACTTAAATAACGGCTGTAACGTGTGCGAAGATGGCCTCCACACAGATCGGCCTCATCGGTTAGCGCTGTATCATAAGGAGCAACAATACTCATCTTATTATAGGTAGATGTTTGCTCTTTCTGGTAATAGCTCGCGCTGGTCTGAACACTATAATCAGCTCCACGGACATCCCAACGCAAGCCTACGCGCCCCAAATTAGTGGAATGATCAGAGCCCCTGCCCTCCAATTCACCTTGATCGCGTACTAGAGCGCGTGCCGATAGAGCTACTGAACTATTTTCTGATGGCGCTACAGTCTGCCTCAGGTTAACGCCAGCACGTTCATTACTACCAATCCAGCTCGCAACTTGAGTCCCTTTGTCGGTAAATGCCGACTGGGTGATAATGTTAATGACACCATTGACCGCATTTGCCCCCCATAGAGCAGCACCTGGCCCTCTAATGACCTCAATGCGTTCAATTTCATCTATAGACACGTCGAGAGCATCCCAATAGGTACCAGAAAAAGTTGGCGTATAGACACTGCGCCCATCAATCATAACCAGCAGTTTATTGGCGGTCTGTCCGTTAAAGCCACGTACCGTAACCGCCCAACGATTTGCATCTATTTGTGCCACCTGTACTCCTGGCACCATGCGCAACAACTCGGGCACAGCACAGGCTCCGCTGCGGAGGATATCCTCACGGTTAATCACCGACACCGCCGCCGCGGTCTCCATTAAGCGCGTCGGCGTCTTACTGGCTGAAGAGACTTCAACATTGAGAAGATCCTCAAATCCCATCTCTAACAAATCTGCAGCCTGCGCATTTATAGTCACAAGCAAAAAACATATAATAAATAATGGATAATTTAACCAACTAACATAACAATAAAAAGGTGGCACCATCTCGTAACCCCTACTTATTTCAGCAATAAATATATGAGCTATTTCTTATAAGCTAACTATAAAAGACAATATCTGTAAGTCAACAATCATTGGAATGTTTTCAGCATAAAAATTAATATAATACACAAAAATAATTAATTAACAGAACAAGCGCTGAGTCAAAAAGGATTAAACACAACAAAAAACGGAGTGGACTAGAACGATATTAGTTAAGTAAAATCGCTAGGTAACACGGAGATAGGATAAAAATATTGTGCAGATTTTAGTTATGACTACTGAGCATTGCGACACAGGCCTTAAGCAGAGAACTTTGATAGCGTGCACCATGGCAAATAATGCTTAAACTGCGCTGCAGATTTAACGGTGTAGGAATAAGCACTAAGCGCCCCAACTCGAGTTCGGATTGCACTGCCAAGCGTGATAGACAGCTCACCCCCAAGCCAGCTTCAACCGCGCGCTTAATGGCCTCAGTGTGCCCGAGCTCCAGAGTTGAGGGTAACTGCGCCACCGCCATTCCCAGCGCGGCCTCAAACACTTCACGCGTACCTGAACCTGTTTCACGGACAATCCAATCACCCTGCTGTAACTGCATTACCCCAACGGTTGACTGGCTGGACCATGAATGCGTTGGCGCGGCAATAACCACCAGTTCATCATCACGCCACTTCTGGCACAACAACTGCGTTTGATGACATGGCCCTTCGATAAGACCGAGATCTAGCGTTCCGTCACACACAGCTAGAGCAATTTGGTCGGTATTAGCAATCTGCAAGGACACTTTTGCCTGAGGATAGTGGCGCGAAAATTTTCCTAGCAGCAACGGCAGCAAATAATTGCCAATGGTGGTACTGGCACCAACGTGTAACTCACCACTGGGTTCGCCATGAGTATCACGCACCATACAGGAGAAGTTTTCCAAGCTTTGCAAAATTTCACGCGCGTATGGCAACAGCATACGCCCCTGCTCGTTAAGCAACAATTTCTTGCCCTGGCGATGAAACAGTGGCCCACCGTGCAGAGATTCCAGACTGGCCAGCGCCATACTCACCGCTGACTGAGTCAAACCCAGCTCTTCACTGGCACGCACCACCTGCCCGCTTTCAGCTACACGAACAAAAACATCAATTTTACGAATACTTAGCATATTTTATTCAATTTATTTGATCATTTATAACAATATTATCTATTTTTATTTATATACAACACTGGGGTATGCTTTGCAAACCATATAAAACAACGGAGGCGAGAACATGCAAAACCTAGCAAAACCACTGTATCTTATCGGTGCAATAAGCTGCCTGTTACCAGGCATTACTCCACCTATGGCACTAGGCTTAGGAATAGCCTATGGCCTAATATGGATGAACCCATGGCCGCAAGCTGGAGCAACCATCAGCCGCTATCTGCTCCAAGCAGCAGTAGTTGGCCTTGGCTTCGGTGTACCATTAGCGCAGGTGTGGCAAGTTGGGCAACAATCTTTTTTTATAACCCTGCTCGGCATTCTGGTAACAATTGGCGCCGGTTGGACATTAGGGCGCTGGCTAAAGGTGCCCCATACTACGGGGATGCTGGTTGCCTGTGGTACAGCTATTTGCGGTGGTAGCGCTATCGCAGCCATTGCGCCAGTTTTGCGCGCTAAAAATGATGAATCAGCTGTAGCTCTAGCTACGGTGTTTACCCTAAATGCGGTGGCATTATTGCTGTTTCCTTTAATTGGGCATCTGCTCAGTATGGAGCAGAATCAATTTGGGGTGTGGGCGGGAATGGCCATCCACGATACTAGTAGTGTCGTAGGTGCAGCGGCTAGCTATGGCGCGCAAGCCTTAGAAACAGCGACAATGGTAAAACTTACCCGCGCGTTGTGGATTGTACCGGTAGCTTTAGTAGCCGGAATGCTTGCACACTCAGATAAGCGGGCCAAGGTTCCCCGTTTCATATTACTATTCATTGTAGCGGCAGCACTGCACAGCAGCATACCGACATGGCAACCTCTGTGGGATCAATTTAGCACTCTGGCCAAACATGCACTGGTAGCCAGTTTATTTTTCATCGGCAGTAGCCTCAATCGGCCACTATTGCGCAAAGTAGGTGGTAAGGTTCTTCTTCAGGGCACGATGCTGTGGTTGTTTATCAGCGCATTGACGCTGGCGGGGTTGCACTTGGGGTGGATTTAAAGCCTGCATCAATAAAAAAAGCGTTGTTTGAGCGCTGTTGGCACAATTCGCAACAGCGCCGCAATCCCAGCCACCATCAGCACTGAAAACAGTATCCGCGCCCACAAAATTGCAGACCAGTGGCCACCGACTACCGCCATGAGCAGAGTATCCTCAATCAGGCTGTGACACAGCCCCATTAAGGCCAGAGACAAAAATATATCTTGTGCGCTAAGTTTCCCACTTTGCGCCTCTTTGATAATCAGGCTACCTCCGTAGCTCAGCCCCAACAACATCCCAATAAGAGTTACCGGTGCGGCATCCTGATGCATACCCAAGATTGCTAAAAATGGTTTAAGACGCTGCGTCAACCAACTCATTAGACCAAAGTGTTCTAGCAAGCGCATCAACGCCAGCAGAACAAATATGATACAGAAGATAAATAGTAAATTTTCCACCTGACCATATAACCATGGTTCCCATCCGGGAAGTGTTGGCGTCGGTTGCCAAAGCGCTTGATTAGGCTGCTGCAGATAATTGCTGGCCGCATAACCATGATAAAGGATTACGCCCAACAATAAGGCACTACCTACCCGCAAGATTGCCATACTGGCAAAACGGCTACCGGCCTTTTGCGCAATACTCACTTCTAGAGGTAGTGCATGAGCAATGAGCATCATAGTAGTCAGCACACTCACCTGCGCTACGCTTAAATGCGCCGCTGTCGGCATCGATGCAAAAACGGCTAAACCACCATATAAATTTGTCATCATAGCCGTAGCCCACACCAAGCCCATTTCACCCGGGAGACCAACCACAGCCATCACCGGCGCTAGCAAGTTACCCAGCCACGCCGTTACGCCATTATCGGTAAGTAGCTTAGTAACAAAAACAATGGGAATAATTATCTTAAAAAGCACATAACTGGTGTGCAGTGTCTCAACGATTAGCCCGTGCACAACATGGCGTTTTTCACTCATTATAGTAGCAATCCTTCTGGTCTCTTTTAGGGGTAGAAACAATCTTTTTGTTGATAAAAATTTTTACTGGTGCAGGTTTAACACTCTTCACAGATAACGGCAGCATTAATTTATGCAGGCAGAGATATATTTATTCTTTGCTTCACCACAAATCTACATTAAAGTAAATTTTACAAAGGAGATTATGTACCATCATTGGCGGATTATTGATCCAGCAATGAATCAACTTCAACTTGGCACCACTCTATCTGTACCTGCTATTAGAGCAGCGTAAAAGGCTACCATTCATGAAAAAGCAGAGCACCGACCATGAGCTTGAAATTCGCCAGATGTCCATAGATGATATAGCAGCAGTTTTTCACCTAGGAGAAAAGATTTTCACTTCGGAGTACTCTTCCAGCATGTACCGCACTTGGGATGAATACGAGATTACCACGCTATTTAACTCCGACAACGAGTTATGCATAGTCGCAGAACTTAATAATGAAGTGGTTGGTTTCGCTTTGGCAACAACCGTCGAAAAACACAACTCATCTTGGAAATATGGCTATCTGGTGTGGATCTGTGTCCGCCCGGGATTACAGAAGTGCGGCGCCGGTAACAAGCTGTTTAATGACATCAAAGAACGCATGGTCGAACAGGGAGTGCGGATGATCATTATTGACACTGATGCCGACAACGAAGCGGGGATAAATTTTTTCAAAAAGCAGGGCTTTGACAACATTCAACAACACGTCTACATGACTCTCAACCTCTCCCGTGCGCGCAAAAAGCACAAAAAGGCTAAATCATGATTCCACAACTGGAACAAGTATGGAACGCTATCGACCCACAACGTTTGCAGCGTACACTGATGGAGATGATCGACATATACTCACCCTCGGGCAAAGAGGAGGACGTTCAGCTCTATATAGAGAATCTATTAACCACTGCTGGAGTTACGGTACACAGACAAGAGGTAGAAAATGAGCGTTTTAATCTTATCGCCACTATGGGTAGCGCCCAACCACAACTATATCTAGTCGGTCATGTTGACACCGTTGCCGCATGGGATATCGAAGAGTATGCCGCAGTTGAAGAGTGGGGAGTTGTACGCGGTCTAGGCAGTGCCGACATGAAGGGTGGCTGTGCTGCAATGATCGAAGCGTGGCTAGCATTGGCGACATTACCCGAGGAGCATCGTCCATCTGTCGGCCTACTATTGGTTGTTGGCGAGGAAGAAAACGGCGACGGAAGTGAGCGTTTTTTGCAAGATTGCCAACCAGAGTGGGTCGTTATTGGCGAACCAACATCTATGCTCCCGGCCTTCAAACATTTCGGTTATATGGAGATAGCCTTGATAACTCAAGGACGGCGCATTCACTCTTCGCTGCCGGAGTTAGGGCATAATGCTATCGAATCGATGCTCAGAGTGCTTTTACATATCGAACGCTCCCCCCTGTTTGGCCCTGAGCCATCAAAACTTGTCTATTCTATCCGTGAAATGAGCTCATCGCGCGCCGGATTCGTAGTTCCTGACCGCTGCGAAACCATGATTGATCTGCACCTATCACCAGACACTGATCCCGCCATCGTCCACAAAGAGTTGGACAACGTAATGGAAAGAGCACGTAACTCAATTAAAGGTTTAGACCTTGAATGCAGCTTTGATTTTGAAGCTAGCGGTTACGAACTAGACCTGAACAATCAACTAATGACCACTCTGGAAGAGGCATATCCGCGCCTGAACTTACCTCTAAACTTTGTACCATTTCGCTCTCATTCCGACGGCAATCTGTTCTATCAAGCTGGAACTAAACCACTGATAATTGGCCCCGGTTCTCTGGAAACAGCCCATACTGCCGAAGAGCAAACCACAGTGGCTGAGGTTGAAGCTGCCGCACGCATCTATGTTGCCTTAGCGCTTGGCTATGTTCCGCCACAGAACAGGCAATAGTTATTAGCGCTGCATTGAGCTAAACAAATGTTTTCCCGAGCAATTACTAAAGAACAGAGAGAAGAACTACTATGAGAACAGTTACTTTTATCTTATGTCTATTTGCCCTGCTCAGCGCAACCTACGTTAATGCCGAGCAAGAGATTAACGACCCGCGCAGCGCCCAAGCTGAACAACTAGCAGAGCAGCTCATGGGACAACTAAAGCATGAACTGCTAGCTGGATTAAAACAGGGGCCAGAAGCGGCGATCAATATCTGCCGGCAAAAAGCGCCACAGATTGCTCAGCAATTAACAACACCTGGAGTGCAAATTGGGCGCGTAAGTCATCGGCCGCGAAATCCAAATAATAGAGTACAGAGTTGGCAAGAGGGTCTAATGGCAGAATATCTCAAAGCAAATGCGCCACAACCAGCAAAATCGGTACTCCTTGCCAATGGCAGTTTGGCTTTGGTAAAACCAATCTACATGGTAGCTCCATGCCTGCGTTGTCACGGAGAAAATATATCACCGCAACTATCCCATGAGATTGCCCTGCACTATCCGCAGGATCAAGCTCAGGGTTTTAAGCTGGGCGAATTTAGGGGTCTGACGTGGGTGATTATTAAGTAGTTGCGCGATAGCAGAGCGCCGAGGCTAAACAACCGCAGGTCAACCGCGTCTCTTGCCTGGCCATCCGTGAATGCTCTGCTCTAACTGGGTAACGAAACCACGCAGCATATTAAACTCACGTATATCTGGCTGAGATTTACTCAGCAGTTGTCTCAATGTGTGCCCTATTACTTCAGGTCGACTAGGATTATTGTACCCGATAGTTGCCGCAATACCCTCTAGCTTTTGCAGCAGCGCATCCATATCTTGCTGGGCTGGCAGCTCTGCAGTGCAATCATTCCGTTCACAAGCCTGTCCTTGATCATGTGCCAGCAGTTCATACAGGGTTACCACAACAGCTTGCGCCAAATTTAGGGAGCCATTGTCACCTGGAGTGGGTATTGATACGGCGTGTGTACAACAGGCCACCTCCTGCGTGGATAAACCACAATCCTCGCGACCAAATACCAAACCAACCTTACTAGATACTGGCAGTGTCGCTAACAGTTGAGGAAACTGCGCAATAGTGGGTAAATCACCACGCAAACGTCCCCTGCGCCGCGTGAGCGCTAAACTAACATGCAAATCTGCCAACGCTTCAGACAAACTGGTAAACAGTTGTGCTTGCCCCAACAGCGGTTTAGCTGCCACGGCAAACTTTACCGCTTCAGGAGCAAAGCGATCGCAGGGGTTGACTAAACGCAAATCGGTTACCCCAAAGTTTGCCATAGCGCGGCAGGTAGCCCCAATATTCCCCGGTTGTCGAGGTTCAACAAGAATAACCGTCAATGGGCGCGCATTAGTATTTTCCATATTTATATCCCTATAAACGCAATAAAAATAAAAAAGCACTACTGTCCGGTTAATAGTTAAACAGATTCAACTGGTTAGATTCGAGAGGTTCTGATATATGCTTAAGAGCATCAGTAACCAGTGATGAAATTGGCTTTTTCTCGAACAAATTGACCTCCAATA
>JAVETC010000024.1:0-49991 GCA_034006225.1 Desulfuromonas sp.
TTGGAGGTCAATTTGTTCGAGAAAAAGCCAATTTCATCACTGGTTACTGATGCTCTTAAGCATATATCAGAACCTCTCGAATCTAACCAGTTGAATCTGTTTAACTATTAACCGGACAGTAGTGATCCGACATATAAATTGTTGGATGCACCACCAACCAGTCCTCAGCTGTTGCAACGCGTTCAGCAGATAGGTTTCGATGCTGGGTTGAAGCATGTATATGTGGGCAATTTGCACTCTGGCGCTGGTGAAGACACTTTTTGTCCTGCTTGCCATGCGCTGTTAATTGAGCGGCGGCGTTTTAGGGTAGTGAACAATAAAATTAGCCGCGGGCTATGTCCGCTTTGTGGTGCGCCGATTGCTGGTGTATGGAGTGATTAACAAGAGGTAGTGGCGCTGCGTTATGTATTGATTGAGCAGTAGGTTAATATCGTTATTGCGTATAAATTTTACTATGCTGTGCAACTTGAATATTGAGGAGATCCCTTATGTCAAATCAACTGGATCGTCGTCGTTTTGATGATGGCCGTTACGCCAACGATAGGCGCGAGCGTAGCGATCGCCGCACCGGCCCTGATGTTTGGGCGCGTTCGTTGCGCTGGTTTGCTGTTAGTGGCTGGGCTTTGGTGCTGGGAGCTTTTTTTATGGTTAGTGTGGCGAAACCACGCTCAACCACGTTTTTCGCCCGTATGAACAATCTCAATACGTCGCATGACTGGAATATGGAAATCATGAATTACGTGTTCTGGATGTTGTTTGGCGGTATTGTGTTGGGGCTGCTTGGTGTGGTGATAAACATCATGCGGCGGCGGCGCAAGCACGATGTGTTCTATTTTTCTTTAATTACTCTAGGAGTTATCTCTATTATCGCTTTCTTTTGGGTATTTACTGTATAGCTTGTATGTGAATTCTGGTGAATGCTTAGTAGATTAGTCTATCTTCTCATCTTGCATGTTCTGGTTGCGGTAAAAGTTTAATCGTTCCGCAATAATTTTTTCATAGCCTCTGGCAACGGGGCGATAAAATTGCCGTTGTTGCAGTTGTTCCGGTAGGTACTCTTGCTGTTGGTAGCCGCTGGCGGCATCATGGGCATATTTATAACCTGTCCCGTAATGCATCTCTTGCATCAGTTTTGTGGGGGCGTTGCGAATGTGTAACGGCACCTCTAAAGCGCCGCTGCTGCGCACTTCTGCTAAAGCTTCATTGATTCCAGTATAGGCAGCATTACTTTTTGGAGCCGAGGCCAGATAGGTCGTGGCTTGGGCTAAAATAATGCGTCCTTCTGGCATGCCGACAAAGTGTACTGCTTGCTGCGCAGATACGGCTAATTGCAGCCCGCGCGGATCGGCGTTACCAACATCTTCAGCAGCTAAGATGACTAAGCGGCGCGCGATAAATAGCGGGTCTTCCCCAGCGTCAATCATGCGCGCCAGCCAATACAGCGCTGCATCAGGATCTGAACCACGCACACTCTTGATAAAGGCAGAAATCACGTTGTAATGTTCATCTCCGCCTTTGTCGTAACGCAGTGCCCGCTGCTGCAGAGTGCGCGCTACAAATGGGGAATCTATCTGTGCTCCTGCTGCTGTTTCGACCACCAATTGCAGATTGCCTAAAGCGATACGCGCATCACCTTGTGCTAGCTGAGCCAACTGTTCGATGGCGTCAGCGGTAATTGTTACCTGTTGGGCACCGAAGCCGCGTACATCGGTGAGGGCACGATTAATCAGTTCCGTTATGGCAGTGCTATCCAGCGCTTCGAGGACAAAGACGCGGGCGCGTGAGAGCAGGGCAGCGTTTACCTCAAAAGATGGGTTCTCCGTGGTTGCGCCAATGAGTATGATATCCCCTTTTTCCAGCGCGGGCAGAAAAGCGTCCTGCTGAGATTTATTGAAGCGGTGAATCTCGTCAACAAACAGGATGGTGCGGGTAGTGTAGAGAGCACGATCTTCCTTAGCGCGAGCAACGATCGACCTTATCTCTTTAACCCCATTCATAATCGCGGAAAAAAATATGAAGCGGCTGCTAGTGCTGTGGGCAATTACCTGTGCCAAAGTAGTTTTGCCTGTGCCCGGCGGCCCCCAGAAAATAAGTGAGCTCAGTTGATCATTCTCTATAATAAGGCGGAGTGGACAACCTGTGCCTAGGAGGTGCTGTTGCCCAACAATTTCACTTAGTTGACGTGGGCGTAAGCGTTCGGCTAGTGGGGTTTGGCCATCATCAATTGCGTTAGTGAATAGATCCATAAATTTGCCTAAATGTGCTGGGAAAATGGTGAAATTTCTGGCACTGTAGCACGGATTTGTGGCTGGGCTCAATCTTCGATCAAAGCATCGGTGTGCATAGACTTTATCTGGACGCTGTGGTAGATTTTCGTCGAAGTTAACCATGTGTTTGGACTGGGGAATATCTGCCTAGTTCAAGAGTTGTTATGTTGTGAATGCGGTGTGGTTACAATTAAAATTGCGGTGCAGGGTTGCGGATAGGTTAACGTTATGAAAACTATAGGAATATATGCCAAACGTACTAGCACGGCAGCTGTTGATGTTGCCAAAGATTTAAAGGTTTGGTTGGAACAGCGCGGGGTTAAGGTGCATCTCGAACGCCATTTAGCTGCAGATATGGGGCTGGATGGCGGTTTTGCAGGTGATAAATTGCCGCAAATGGTGGAGTGCATTATTGTGCTGGGCGGCGATGGTACTCTGATCTCGGTAGCGCGTGATGTTGGGGCGTTGGATGTGCCTATTCTCGGAGTTAATCTGGGCAGTCTGGGCTTTTTGACTGAAATCACCCTAGATGGTCTATATGATGAGCTTGAGCGAGTGCTGGCTGGCGACTTTACGGTATCCAACCGAATAATGCTTGATGCGGCGATTGTCCGTGGTGATACACCGGCGGCGCATTATCAAGTCCTCAATGATATTGTTATAAATAAGGGCGCTTTAGCGCGCATTGTCGACATGGAAGTCTGGGTAGACGATCACTACCTTACCACCTTCAAAGCCGATGGCTTAATCGTCTCTACCCCTACAGGATCAACTGCGTATAATTTGGCTGCCGGCGGGCCTATCATCTATCCGGGGTTGCACTGTTTGGTAATTGCCCCTATCTGTGCGCATACCTTAACCAATCGACCCATTATTGTCTCCGATGAATCGGTTATTCGTATTATCATGCGCATCGATGAAGAGCGGGTATTTATTACTGCTGATGGTCAAATAGGTATGGCGTTGCAGGCGCAGGATGTAGTCGAGATTCGCAAGGCGAATATGTGTACTAGTTTGATCAAGAGTGCATCCAAAGAGTATTTTGAGGTGTTACGCACTAAATTGCGCTGGGGAGAACGCTAGAACTATATGCTGAGCGATCTAAATATCCACAACTTAGCGGTGATCGATAACTTGCAGGTAAGCTTTAGTAGCGGCTTTACCGTGTTGAGTGGTGAAACTGGTGCTGGCAAATCGATCATAATCGACGCCGTGGGGCTTTTGCTCGGGCAACGGATGCGCAGTGATCTGGTGCGTAGCGGTGAGGAGAGCGCCAGTGTTGAGGCTGTGTTTAACCTCGAAGATCAGCCGCGTGTGCGCCAGCAGTTGCAGCAGATGGGCTTTGCCAATGATGATGAATTGTTGGTTAAGCGTACCATGACTCTGCAGGGAAAAAATCGCGTGTATATTAATGGCTCCTTGGCAACGTTGGCCCAGTTACAGCAAATTACGGCGCCAATGCTGGCCATCTTTGGTCAGCACGATCAACAGCAGTTACAGCGGGTAGAAAATCATCTACAACTGCTCGATGGCTTTGCGCAATGCGGTGCCCTGTTGGCTGACTACCAGCAGCACTACGCTCAACTACTGAATTTACAAAAGCAGTTAGATAAACTGCGCCAAGCCGAAGATGATCGCCAAGATCGCCTCGATCTGCTCAACTATCAGAGTCAGGAAATTGCTGCGGCGCAGTTGGTTGCCGGTGAGGATGCTGATCTGGCGGCTGAGCGACTGAAGCTGCAACATGGCCAGCGTTTGTATGCCGGATGCCAGCAGAGCTATGACAGTCTATATGCCGATAATGGCGCTATCTGTGAGCAGCTGGGTGGTGTTATTCATCAATTAGATGGTTTGGAACAGGTCGACCCGCAGCTACTCGAACCACTGACGGCTATTAAGGATGCATTGTTCTGTCTCGAAGATGCGGCGGGGCAGCTTCGTCAAGCTGCTGACACTGTAGTTTTTGATGAACAACGCCAGCAGGAGGTGGAGGAACGCCTGAACCTCATCACCGCATTACAACGAAAATATCGACCAGAAATTGCTGATATCCTCCTATATAAACAGCAGATTGATGAGGAGCTGGAGCAGTTGGGTTCTAGCGCGGTAACCTTACAAAAATTGGAACAGCAGATTGAAGAACAACAGCAGCAGGTATTAGCTTTTGGTACTGAGTTGTCTACCCAACGAAGTCAGGCAGCGCAACGTTTGCAACAGGTTATGGAGGTTGAACTCGGTGGTTTAGCGATGCCCAATGCTCGTTTTGAGGTGCAGCAGCGACCCTTGGATAAACCTGGTCTGTGCGGCTTGGAACGCGTGGAATTCTATTTTTCCGCCAATCCGGGGCAGCAGACGCGACCACTGGCCGATACTGCATCTGGCGGTGAGTTGTCGCGCTTGATGCTGGCGCTGCGTAAATCAGCACCAGCTGTCGATGGTTTAGCGACCATGGTCTTTGATGAGGTGGATGCTGGTATTGGCGGGGTGGCCGCCTCCGCTGTAGGCGAAAAACTCTGTGCTGTTGCCGCTGGACATCAGGTGCTGTGTATAACCCATCTACCGCAGGTGGCGGCCTTTGCTAATCAGCAGCTACGGGTGGAAAAGGTTGTCCAAGATGGCAATACCACAACCAAATTGCACCACCTAGATCACGAAGGACGAGTGCAGGAGCTGGCGCGCATGCTCGGTGGAGCACAGTTAAGCAGCCAAACCGTAGCTCATGCGCGCGACCTGTTGCGTCGTTGCCAGAAGCCAACGCTGTTTGAGGAGATATAATGATAAGAAAAGCCCGTATCAACGATGCCAAAGCTATTCAGCAGATGTTGGCTGATCACGCCCGTCATGGTTTAATGTTGTCACGCTCGTTGGCAGAGATCTATCAGGCTATTCGCTCCTTTTATGTCATTGAACAGGATGGCGAGATTCTCGGGACTGTCAGCCTGCAGATCTGGTGGCTCGACTTAGCCGAAGTGCGTTCGCTGGTGGTATCGGAAGCATTGAAGGGGCAGGGCTGTGGACGCCAGTTGGTGCAGCTATGTATCGATGAAGCGCGTGAGTTGGGTCTGAAACGGGTCTTTGCGTTGACCTATCAGGAACAATTTTTTGCCCGTCTTGGTTTTAGCGTTATCGAAAAAAGTGAGCTGCCGCAGAAAATTTGGGGTGATTGCATGAAGTGCCCTAAGTTCCCCGATTGTGATGAAATCGCCATGGCAGTTGACGTAGTATAACCGCTCACAGTAGCGCTTAGCTGCGCTTCTACATGCACCAGCCAACAATAAATAAATTTTTGCCGAAAGGATCAACTGTGGATTTAGAGCGGATAACTATTGAGGCAACTCAAGAAGTTTTCGAGACTATGATAATGCTAGAAGCGACCCCCTTGCCGTCACTACCCGTGCTGGTGAGTAATTTTGTCGATTCAGTATCTGGTGTTGTTGGTTTTGCTGGCAGCAGTAGTGGTATCGTAGCCATCCACGCGCCATCCGAGGTAGCTCTAGCCATAACCTCGCGTTTACTTGGTTTGGAGATCGATTCTTACTGTGAAGATGTTACTGATGCCTTTGGTGAACTGGCCAATATGTTAGCTGGTAATATCAAGATGGTGCTCGACGAGTCTGGTGGTAATATTACTCTCTCAGTGCCATCATACGTTTATGGTGCTGACTACCATGTAGACTGTGTGGCTGATGCTGACTGGGTGGTTATCCCGTTTGAATCGGATGATGGTGAGTTTATGGTTCAGCTGCAGATCGCTAAAAGTTGATGACTATATGAGACAGATGAATAATACCCCCTCACTGGATGAGGATGAGGAAGATAGCGCCACTGCGGTGCCAGCCATAAAAGGGCAGGGCAACTATATGACCACCGGTTGTGCGGTGCGCATCAAAGCAGAAATTAAGGATCTGTTGTATGTACAGCGTCCGGATATGGTCAAAACTGTCGCTTGGGCGGCCTCTAATGGCGATCGTTCAGAAAACGCAGATTACCATTATGGTAAAAAGCGCTTGCGCGAAATTGATCGGCGTATCCGCTATCTGACCCAACGTATGGATGCGGCTATCATCATAGACCCGGTTAAACAACAACAGGTGGCTGGTGAGAAGGTGCTTTTTGGTTGTACTGTTACGGTCGAAAATGAGTCCGGAGCAGAGAAGGTTTTGAGCATTGTCGGTGTCGATGAGATCGATCCAGCGCGTGGGCGCATCAGTTGGGTGTCGCCAATTGGGCGCGCTTTGCTCGGTGCCTATGTTGGCGATACTGTTGTTGTTAAGGTGCCTAATGGCGAAGATGAGCTGGAAGTTGTTGCGGTGGAATATCTCCCCCTTGACTAGAGGGCTCATGCGTTTGCATAATAGCCACAAGTTTTATCTCCTGTGCCTGCTCTCCAGACGTTTACATCTGAACAATAAATTGTAGATTTACTTAGGCGGTGCTTGACACTAGCCTAAGTTGTTACTTTTAATCGCTACCTCTTCTGCGAGTAATCACATGCCAGATCATGTTTTTCTTCTAGACCTACTGATTCTTCTGACCTTAGCGCTGGGAAGTGCCCTGATTTTTACCCGGCTTAAATTATCTCCAATTATTGGCTACCTGATCTCTGGGATAATTGCTGGGCCCTACGGGTTGTTTTTGATCAAAAATACTCAGGATGTCGAGGAGGTTGCCGAGTTTGGCGTAATTCTGCTGTTGTTTACTATCGGCTTAGAATTTTCGGTGTCGCGTCTATTACGCCTGAAACGGTTGCTTCTGATGGGCGGATTAGCGCAAATTTTAGTCAGTTGCGCCTTGATGATTGGTATCGCTAAGCTGTTTGGTTTCGATATGCAGGCAGCCATACCCTTGGCTATGGCACTGTCGCTCTCATCTACGGCAATTGTGCTCAAGTTGCTCAGTGAACGCGGAGAGATGGATACGGGCCACGGGCGCATGGCCCTAGGGATTTTGCTGGCGCAAGATTTAGCGGTGGTGTTTTTTCTGGTGGCCTTGCCGCTGGTTGCTGGGCAAGATCTGACCTTCTCTATGGGAGAAATAGCTAAGGTTGCGGCTCTTATCACTGGGCTGTCGTTATTCTCGCGCTTTTTGTTGCAACCGATTCTGCTGTATATCTTAAAGTCGCGCTCGCATGAGTTGTTTCGCCTAACTATTTTGGCGCTAATTTTAGTTACCGCTTGGCTCACTAGCGCAGTGGGGTTGTCGCTGGAGCTTGGGGCTTTTCTTGCTGGCTTGGCACTGGCCGAATCACCTTACTCCCATCAGGCGCTCTCGGATATTCTGCCTTTTCGCGACACCTTTCTCGCCATATTCTTTGTCTCCATCGGGATGTTGGTCAATATCCAGCGTGTAATGGCCGACTGGCCTATAGTTCTTGGCGTAACTCTGATGGTGTTTGTGATCAAGTTTATTGCCGCTGCTTTAGCCGCCAGACTGTGCCGCTTTCCGCTGCGTATCGCGATTATATCTGGATTTTTACTGTTTCAGGCGGGTGAGTTCTCCTTCGTTTTTCTTAAAGCTGCCACCTCAATGCAACTGCTGACTGATGAACTGTATCAGATCACTCTGGCAGTTATTGCTCTGACAATGATTGCTACGCCGATAATTGCCGGTAAAGCTGGAGCTTGGGCAGCGTGGATCGCTGAACGCATTGGCACGCCGTTGGCGGCTAATCAGCAAGAGATTCAGGAGCAGACAGGTAACCTCAGCGGCCATGTGCTTATTGGTGGTTACGGATTGTCGGGAAAAAATGTTGGGCGTATTTTGCGTCGTTTCAACATTCCTCATATGTACATAGAGCTAAATGTCGATAATGTTCACGCCGGACGCAAGACTGATGACTTTGTTATCTATGGAGATGTTACTTCGGCGGAGGTGTTGGTAGAGTTGGGGGTTAGGCGAGCGCGGGCCCTGGTTCTCTCTATCAATGATCCGGCAGCATTGGCGCGAACTATCCATATTGCGCGTCAACTTAATCCCGATCTGTATATATTGGCGCGTACGCGCTATGTCGCCGAATTGCAGCATCTGTGTGAACTCGGTGCCGATGAGGTGGTGCCCGACGAATTTGAAGCCAGTCTGCAGTTGGGGGCGAATCTGATGCACCACTTTAATCTTAGTGAGGGCCACATTCTGCATGTTCTTGCCGATTTACGCCAAGAACATTACACCTCGATGGTCAATGCCGATATCAGCACTCAGGGGTTATCGGTCTTAACAGGCGGACGGCTGGAATATCAAGCTATGCCGGACGATTCTCCCTGCTTAGATGCTAGCCTGGCCGAGCTGGATTTGCGCCAAAAAACTGGTGTAACCGTCGTCGCTGTTATCCGCGCCGAACGCACTATCTATAATCCATCGGGTGGTTTTCGCCTGCAAAAGGGCGATACTCTGATGTTGATGGGTAGTAATGAAGAGGTTGCCCAGGTGTGTGAATTACTGCACGGGCGTGCGCTGGCAACATAAACCAATGGTGCCGCGTTAGTTTGCTGGGTAACTTGGTTAAAAATAGCGCGCCGACGGTTGACTTTCTAAGTTGGGGTACTTATCTTCACACCCGAACACAATTTTTTCTAAATACATTTCCCGGAGGTAATTAGATTCATGACAGCGAATAAACACGAGTTTAAGACTGAAGTTAAGAAAATTCTTGATCTGATGATTCATTCTCTTTATTCCAACAAGGAGATTTTTTTACGTGAACTGATCTCCAATGCATCCGATGCCATTGACAAAGCGCGTTATGAGTCGCTGACAAACTCTGCTGTGGCCGAAGGTGGAGCCGAGTGGAAAATTCAGCTTATTCCTGACAAAGAGGCCGGCACGCTTACCATTCGTGATAACGGTATCGGCATGAGTCGTGATGAGGCGGATCAGGCGTTGGGTACTATTGCCCATTCGGGTACTAAAGAGTTTATTAAGTTGTTAGAGAGTAGGGAAGTTGACAATAATCCTGAGTTAATCGGTCAATTTGGTGTCGGTTTCTACTCGTCATTCATGGTTGCCGATAAGGTCAGTGTCCTGACGCGTAAGGCTGGTGTTGACAATGATCAGGCGATATTGTGGGAATCGGAAGCGGATGGCTCATATACTATCGATTCTGCGGTTAAAGAGACCAAGGGTACTGACGTTATTCTCACCCTGAAAGAGGACGCTAAGGCGTATCTGGAGGAGTGGGAGATTCGTAAAGTTGTTAAACAGTACTCTGACTTTATTGAGTATCCAGTAGTTATGGATGTAACACGCACCACTCCTGATCCCGAAGACAAAGAGAGGAGCGTCACTGAGGTGAAGGAGGAGACACTCAACTCCTGCAAAGCGATCTGGTTGAAGAGTAAAGAAGAGATTAGCGACGAGGAGTATAACGAGTTTTACAAACACATCTCACACGACTTTACCGATCCCGCTAAGGTTATTCACTACCGGGCTGAGGGGACTACCGAGTTCTCAGCGCTGCTGTATCTGCCGACGAAGCGGCCGCACGATATTTTTTATCAGGATTACAAAATTGGTCCTACCCTATATGTGCGCCGGGTGCAGATTATGGATCACTGCGAGGCCATGCTGCCGGTATATCTACGCTTCGTAAAAGGTGTAGTTGAATCTTCGGATCTGCCCCTGAATGTTAGCCGCGAGATCCTGCAGGAAAACAAGGTGGTTGAGGTCATTAAAAAGAACCTGACCAAAAAGGTGCTGGATACTCTGGCGCAGATGAAAAAAGATGATGCCGAAGCTTACAGTGCATTTTATAAAGAGTTTGGCCGGATCCTCAAAGAGGGTATTCATCACGATTTCGAACGGCGTGAAACCATTGCTGATCTGCTGTTGCTTGAATCAACCGCAGTTGAGGCGGGCAAGACTACCACTCTGGCTGAGTATGTTGAACGTATGCCGGAGGATCAAAAAGAGATCTATTATATCACCGGCAGCGCCCGTGCTAGTGCCGAAGCATCACCATACCTGGAGGTATTTAAAGAAAAAGGTATAGAAGTGCTGATCATGACCGATGATTTTGATGACATTATCATCTCAGGTCTGGGTACCTATAAGGAGAAGCCGTTCCAATCAGCTATTAAGGGCGATCTTGACCTTGGCGATAGCGACAAGGAAGAGCAGAAAAAAGAGTTTGGCGATCTACTGGAGTTGTTGCAAGCTGAGCTTAAAGATCTGGTCTCAGAGGTGCGTATTTCTGGGCGGTTGAAGGATTCGGCTGTATGTCTAGTTGCTGGTGAGCATGACCTCGATCCTAAAATGGCGAAGATGTTTGAAGCTATGGGGCAGGAGTTACCACAGGGGCAGCGGATGTTGGAGATTAATCCTAACCACGACTTGATAGTGCGCATGAAACAGCTGTTTGCTACTGATAGCAGCAGTGAAAAACTCAAAGAGTACGCTGGACTCCTCTATGATCAAGCGCTACTGCTTGAGGGGGATAAACCGCGCGATCCGGTAGTATTTGCTAAAGCGCTGTCTAAATTGATGTCTGAAAGTGTCAAGGTAGACTGAGTTTAGCTCGATAAATTTGTGCCATAAAAAAGCCGATCAGTTTACCCTGATCGGCTTTTTTGCGTTTATGGCGTTTATGGATATAGGCAGCAACTAGAGTTTTTTGACGAACTCCGATTTTAACTGCATGGGGCCGATGCCACTGATTTTACAATCAATATTGTGATCGCCATCTATTAGTCGAATGTTTTTCACTTTAGTGCCTACTTTTACCACCTGTGATGATCCTTTGATTTTCAGATCTTTAATGATGGTGATGCTGTCACCATCCTGCAGAGTGTTACCGTGGGCATCTGCAACTACTAAGCCTGCCGGTTCGTTATCGGCCTCAGCTTCTAACGACCACTCGTGGCCACATTCGGGGCAGATCAATAACAGACCATCTTCGTAGGTATATTCGGAGTTGCATTTAGGGCAATTGGGCAATGTGCTCATAGAAAAAGTCCTAACTAGGGGTGAAAGAGGTTGGTGTTTGTCACCGGCTAAACAGCGGTGCTGTCCCTTAGCTGTTGATAGCGAAAACAGCTGGTTATATGGTCATTTACCATGCCAATAGACTGCATCAGAGCATAGCATATTGTTGGACCGATAAATTTGCCACCGAGTTTTTTCAGATCCTTACTCATGTGGACGGACAGGTCACTCTGTGTAGGTATCTGTTCGTGACTGTGCCAACTGTTGTGGATAGTGACTCCATCGGTATAACGCCACAGAAAATTATCTAAGCTACCGTACTGGTTTTTAATTTCACTAACGACTCGAGCATTATTGACAACAGATGCTATCTTGAGTCGATTGCGTACAATCGCAGGGTTGGCGGTAAGACTAGTGACCATTGCTGGTGAAAAGTTACTGACAATCTCTATATCAAAATTGGCAAAAGCCTGCCGATAGCCCTCACGCTTTTTCAAGATAGTCAACCAGCTAAGCCCTGCCTGCGCACCTTCGAGGCACAACATCTCAAATAAGCGGCGCTCATCGTGCAGGGGCACTCCCCATTCACGGTCATGGTAGTCGATGTAGAGTGGATCATTACCACACCAAACGCAGCGTGTTGGCATTCTGGCCTCCAGTGATGCACAGACTTAAATGGGCAAGTTAAAAGTACAGGCCATCTGGAGTTGCGCAGATGACCTGTATGTGTGTGTCTAATTTACTGTTATTTGAGCATTGACTTGTTAAACAATGGCTTTCATGCCGCTCATGGCAGCACGCAGCTCTTGGCCGACCTCTTCGATGAAGTGAGTCCGGATTTCGGCATTTACCTGTACCAAAGTGCTGTTGTCAACGCTGGTCTCTTGGCTGTCCAGCCCTTTGCCGATCACTTCGGTGGTGATGCTGTCCATGAAATCTTTGAGCAGGGGAACACAGGCGTGGGCGAATAGATAGCAACCATATTCAGCTGTGTCAGAAATGATGCGGTTCATCTCGTACAATTTCTTGCGGGCGATAGTGTTGGCGATAAGTGGAGTTTCGTGCAGTGACTCGTAGTAGGCAGATTCAGGCTCGATACCTACTTCAACCATGCTCTCAAAAGCCAACTCTACACCAGCTTTAACCATGGCTACCATGAGAATAGCTTTGTCAAAGTACTCTTGCTCAGAGATGTCGCCAGCAGCTTCGGTTTTTTCGAAAGCGGTTTGGCCAGTTTGCTCGCGCCAGGTCAATAGATTGACGTCGTCGTTGGCCCAGTCAGCCATCATAGTGCTGGAGAACTCACCGGTGATGATGTCATCCATATGCTTGCGGAACAGCGGCTGCATAATCTCTTTTAGCTCTTCTGCAAGTTCAAAGGCTTCCAGTTTAGCAGGATTAGAGAGACGATCCATCATGTTAGTGATGCCACCGTGCTTGAGCGCTTCGGTGATAGTTTCCCAGCCGTATTGGATCAATTTGACCGCGTAAGGAGCGTCGATGCCGTTGTTAACCATCTTGTCGAAGCACAGCAGAGAGCCAGCTTGCAGCATACCGCACAGGATGGTCTGCTCGCCCATCAAGTCCGATTTAACTTCTGCAACAAATGATGATTCCAGAACCCCAGCGCGGTTACCGCCTTGGGCACAGCACAGGGCTTTGGCAATCTCCATACCGTCACCGTTAGGATCGTTCTCGCCATGTACAGCGATAAGAGTAGGTACACCGAAACCGCGCACATATTCGGCGCGCACTTCGGTACCAGGACATTTAGGCGCTACCATGATAACGGTAAGATCTTTACGAATTACGGTTCCCTCTTCAACAATGTTGAAGCCGTGAGCGTAGGAGAAGGTGGCGCCTTTTTTAATCATCGGCACTACGGTGTTGACTACATCGGTGTGCTGCTTGTCAGGAGCTAGGTTCATGACGATATCGGCAGTCGGCAGCAGCTCTTCATAGGTGCCAACTTTAAAACCATTTTCGGTAGCATTAATATATGACTGACGCTTTTCGGCAATGGCCTCTTTGCGCAGGGTATAGGATACGTCAAGTCCGCTATCGCGCATGTTTAGCCCTTGGTTGAGTCCCTGAGCACCACAGCCGACGATAACAATTTTTTTCCCTTTGGCGTATTCACAACCGCTGGCAAATTCATCGGCCTCCATGAACCGACAGGTTCCAAGTTCATCGAGTTTGCGCCGTAAGTTGAGGGTGTTGAAATAATTTTGACCCATGGTAGTTCTCCTGTTTAATGTGAGTAATAAAAGCTATATGAGTGCACAATTAGACTGTCTGTGAAAAATATCTCGCACTTTAGCCTGTTTACCTTGTTGTGTAAATTGATTTGATGTGTATATTGTATTGCGTATTACGCAACAAAGCTTAATGCTTAGTCGGTTGTGTGGCAGTGCTTACCTCTTAGGAGTTGTGAGTGGATATTCGAGAGTTAGAGATTTTTTTGGTGGTGGCCGAGCAGTTACATTTTGGGCGTGCCAGTCGAATGTGTGGTCTGAGTCCTTCAGCGTTAACGCGGACGATACAACGTCTGGAGGATCAGGTAGAGCGTGAACTCTTTGTGCGCAATAGACGGAGTGTACGTTTGTCTGCTGTGGGAGAACAGTTTTATCAATATGCGCGTGAAGCGGTGCAGCAGTGGTACAGCTTTAAGCAGATCATACGCGAAGAGCAGTCAATCGCGGGCAGTTTATCGATCTATGCATCACTGACAGCGGTGTACAGCATTTTGCCACGGGTTTTGGAAAATTATCGCCAGCGCTATCCCAAGGTGCAGTTGGAGTTGACCACAGGTGCTGCGGAACAGGCGCTGTCGTTGTTGAGTAGTGGTGAAATAGACCTAGTAGTTGCTGCGGTACCTACGAGTAAGCGAGCACAGTTGAATATCTTACCCCTGCTAACTACGCCACTGGTCTTTATTGCCCCTGCGCAGATAGATCCGGCGCTAGATCCGCGTAATGCGGGACAGCTTGATCTATCCGTGGCACCGTTGGTATTGCCGCAGCAGGGGTTATCGCGTGAAAGGGTCGATCAATGGTTTAGAAGTAACCAGGTTACCCCCAATATTAGCTCCGAGGTGTCGGGAAATGAGGCTTTGATCTCTCTGGTAAGTTTGGGTGGTGGTATCGGCGTGGTGCCCCAACTAGTTTGGGAGAGCAGTCCGTTGCGGCCTAAAGTGCGGGTGATTAATGATGCTCCCAAGCTGGAGGCCTATGAGGTTGCCCTGTGCTGTAACCGCCAGTCACTGCTGGTGCCCAGTGTCCGCTCTTTTTGGGAACTAGCCCAGCAACGCCATGATCTAGTTACTATTTAACAACAACTTAACAACTAGCGCATAAATGTAAAACAACATTGCGCTATGTTCCTCACAAGAATTTAAAATTAACCTGTTGGAGGAACAATGAGAAAACTACTTTTAGCTATGTTGTTATGCTGTGTGTCAGCATCCCTATCTTTTGCCGAGTCTACCGTAAATGGTGCCGGTGCCTCTTTCCCTTATCCTGTCTATTCGGCTTGGGCTTTTCAATACCATAAAGACACTGGGACAAAAATTAATTATCAGTCAATTGGTTCCGGTGGTGGTGTGCGCCAGATTACTAGCCGTACCGTAGATTTTGGTGCCTCAGATGCGCCAATTAAACCTGCCGATCTTACCGAAAAGAAGTTGTTGCAGTTTCCCGCTGTTGTAGGTGGCGTTGTGCCTATTCTTAATGTTGCCGGCATCGATGCAGGGCAACTACGGTTAACAGGCGAAGTATTGGCACGGATTTTCTTAGGTAAAATTACCCAGTGGAACGACCCCGAAATTGCTGAGCTAAATAAAAATATTAACCTGCCTGATGATGAAATTACCATTGTCCACCGTTCTGATGGCTCAGGTACCACCGCTATTTACACCACCTATTTGGCCAAAGTTAGCTCCGAGTGGTCTGAAATAGTAGGTAGTGGCAAATCAGTAAACTGGCCCGTAGGTATTGGCGGTAAAGGGAATGAGGGTGTTGCTAACTATGTTAAACGGGTGAAAAACTCGATTGGCTATGTTGAATTTGCCTACGCAAAAAACAACAAACTCGCCGATGTATCCCTAGAAAACCAAGAAGGCAACTTCGTAAATGCCTCTTTCGATAGCTTTAAAGCTGCCGCAGGTTTCGCCAAATGGGAACAGGATAAAGGCTACTATCTGTGGTTAGTAGATGCTCCAGGTGCTGGTTCATGGCCAATTGCTGGCGCAACATTTATCCTGCTAGCTAAGGAGAAGCTTGATGAAGGCCGTAAAGCAGTTAAGTTTTACGACTGGGCTTTCAAAAATGGTGATGCCATGGCTGAGAAACTAATTTATGTACCGCTGCCACAAAATTTGAAAGATGATATTCGGAGCTACTGGAAAGCTAATAATCTGCTGTAAAAATAGTAAAAGCATTCATAAGTTTTAAAAAGGGTGGAGCCATTAACTGGCCCCACCTTTTTTATTAGTTAGGGGTGCAAAGGCTAGTGCTGGTGAATATTTGACAAATATTTAACATCTGCATCACCTCTATCCAACAACATCTTGATATTTTCACAGCTAGTAGATCTTCTCGGTAGCGCGTTAACCCATATTCAAGTGGATATAATATATGTCAGTAACCATGAAGCGTGAACAGTGGCTAGATAAAAGTTTTTGTGCCATCACCTTTGGTGCCGCATTTTTAGTTTTGGTCATCATTGTCAGTATTTTTATATCTCTATTTCAAGAGTCGTTGCTGGCAATTGAAACTTTTGGTTTCTTCGACTTTGTCACTGGAACGCAGTGGGATCCGGTGCGGGAGATATTTGGAGCTGCTACTACTCTATATGGCACTTTAGTTACGACGCTGCTGGCGCTGATTATGGCGGTTCCGGTGGCCATGGGAATAGCTATCTTTATAACGGAACTCTGCCCGGCTTTTTTGCGCCCAATCTTTGGAACAGCAATTGAACTGCTCGCAGCTATCCCCAGTATTATCTACGGCATGTGGGGACTGTTTACCTTTGCTCCGCTGATGGGCGAGTATGTCGAGCCAGTACTACAGAATATTTTCGAACCAATTCCTATTATAGGGCACTTGTTCACCGGTGTTCCTCTCGGGATTGATATCTTAACGACCAGTATAGTGCTGAGCATTATGATTATCCCCTTTATAGCTAGTATTGTGCGCGACACCTTTACCCAAACCCCATTGCAACTTAAAGAGTCGGCTTATGGCATCGGGGCGACCCGCTGGGAGGTGGTGAAAGATGTCATGATACCTCACGCCAAGACTGGCATTCTCGGCAGCATTATTATCGCCATGGGCCGAGCCTTGGGTGAGACCATGGCCGTGGCTTTTGTGCTGGGTAATAAGCATTCAATAGCCACCTCGCTCTTTGATGCTTCCGCCACAATTACCGTAACACTGGCCAATGAGTTTACCGAAGCTGACAGTGATCTGTACCTGTCGTCTCTGTTTTACCTGGCGTTGATTCTGTTGGGAATGAACTTCTTACTGCTGGCTTTGGCCAAGACGTTTTTGGCGCATAAACGGAATAAGGTATAACTATGTATACGGCAAAAAAAGAGTTTAAGAAAAGGCAGATTGTCAACTATATCGCCCTGTTTATTGCTTGTGCAGCGGCAGCACTGGGGTTGTTCTGGTTGGTATTTATCTTAGCCGACGTGGTGCGCCATGGTATGGCGAGTCTGTCTCCAGAGCTTTTCTTGAACGAAGCTGTACCGCCGGGGATGGGTGGCGGCGGGCTCAAACATGCGTTTATCGGTCAGTTGTTGATTACTTTGGTAGCGTTGATTATCGGTATACCTCTTGGGGTGCTGGGTGGAACCTACTTGGCTGAATATGGGCGCAACAGTGCGCTGGGGCGCTTTATCAGTACTCTGTCGGATATTATGATCAGTGTTCCATCTATTGTAATAGGTACCTTTGTCTATGCTGTTTTTGTTAAGCCGATCGGTCATTTTAGCGGATATGCAGGGGCGCTGGCGCTGGCTATCATCATGGTGCCGGTGGTGTTGCGCACTACGGAAGAGATGATTTTATTGGTGCCGTGGGAGCTGCGCGAGGCGGCTTTTGCCTTGGGAGCGCCATACTATAAAGTTATTTTACAGGTGGTTTATCGTGGGGCAGCAACAGGAATTTTTACTGGAGTTTTGTTGGCTATTGCCCGCATTGCCGGAGAGACTGCCCCGTTACTCTTTACCTCGTTTAACAACATGTTTTTGACCACAAATATGAATGAATCAATGCCGTCATTAACCGTGACTATTTATCAATATGCTATGGGCCCGTATGATGATTGGCACACAATGGCTTGGGGCGCATCTTTTATTATCACTATGTTTATCCTAGTTGTTACCGTTATGGGACGGTTAATAATTCATTGGAAATATAAAAATTAAAACGACAAACCGCTTAGGTAAGCACGTGAGTGTGTTAACAATCAGCTTAGGAGCTGTTTAATATGATGGATCAGAAGTCTGACGCAATAATGCAAGTGAAAAACTTGAACTTTTATTACAAGGGAGATGTCCATGCTGTGCAGGATATGTCCATGGAGATAGGCAAAAATGAGGTCACTGCTCTTATTGGTCCCTCTGGTTGTGGTAAAACAACTTTTTTGCGCTGTTTTAATCGTATGCATGATCTCTATCCTGGCCATCGCTACGAAGGTGAGATTATATATCAGGGTAGCAACTTGCTCGTCAGTCCAGACATCACCCAGCTGCGTAGCAACATTGGTATGGTTTTTCAAAAACCGACGCCATTTCCAATGAGTGTCTTTGATAATATCGCTTACGGTTTGCGCTTGAAGGGGATTAAAAATAGGGCAGAGCTGGCGGAGCGCATAGAGTTAGCGCTTAAACAGGCAGCACTATGGGACGAAGTGAAAGATCGCCTGCATAGCTCGGCCAATGGGTTATCCGGTGGCCAGCAACAGCGCTTAGTCATTGCCAGAGCACTTGCTGTTGAGCCCGCAGTGCTGCTGTTTGACGAACCAACCAGTGCACTGGATCCTATTTCAACCAGTAAAATTGAAGAGCTTATGGTAGAGTTGAAGAAGCAAGTGAGCATTATTATTGTAACGCACAATATGCAGCAAGCCGCCCGTATCTCTGACAAAACAGCATTTATGTACATGGGTAAATTGGTCGAATTTGGTTCAACGCAAATTATGTTTACTACACCGCATGAGAAATTGACTGAAGAGTATGTTACTGGGCGGTTCGGCTAAATCGGCATGATTACTGTTATGTTAAATGTGCTGAGCAATTACTACGGGGCGATTAAATATGAAAAAAATTGAACAAGAATATTTAGAGTTAAAAACTATGCTGGCCAGCATGTGCAAGGTCACGACTTCCATGGTGCATGATGCTACCCAGGCTTTGGTTAAGCGCGATTGCGACTTGGCCAAAGAGGTGATTAGCCGCGATGATGAGGTGGATGCGCTGGACACTAAAATTGATGAGCACTGCTTGAAAATTTTAGCTCTATATGAACCAAAGGCGATTGATCTACGTTTTATCGTTACAGTGCTACGCATCATCGTCGATTTAGAGCGCGTTGGTGACCACTGTACTAAAATAGCTCAAGAGGCGATAAAGCTTAACCGGTCGACACCGATTAAACCCTATATTGATCTACCCAATATGGCGCGGGCAGCGACTGGTATGTTGGAAGATGTTATTAGCGCATTTTTTAATAGAGATGTTGAGTCGGCGTTAGAGATCATTCGTCGCGATGATCTGGTGGATGCGTTGGATCAGAAGATAATGAGTGAATTATTTAGTTATATAAATGCGGATTTAGATAACAACCACAACATAGTCTCCTTGATGTTAATAACTCGGAGTATTGAACGGGTAGCCGATTATGCAACAAATGTTGCAGAGATGATCTATTTTATGCAAACTGGTGAGATAATTAAGCATCGCTTAGCAGAGAAGGGGTTCAATGGCTAAAATTCTCCTTATAGAAGACGAAGATGATCTGCGGGAAATTATAACGTTTAATCTCGAAAAAGCGGGGCATAACGTTGTCGGTACTGACAATGCTAATGATGGTCTACTGGTGTTGGAGGAGCTGCTTCCCGATCTGATTTTACTGGATATAATGCTGCCCGGTCTCAAGGGTGACCAATTTCTGAAATTGATCCGTGCTCAAGTCGAGTTTTCTAGTATTCCCGTGATTATAATCTCTGCCAAGAGTAGTGAAGAAAACATAGTTAGCATGCTCGAAGCTGGTGCTGACGACTATTTAACTAAACCGTTTAGCATAAAAGTACTCTTAGCTAAGATAGTGGTCATGCTAAAACGCTCTCGTTCCACCGATTTGGGCGGTCTGTGCAGCTATTCTGGTGTAGCCATTGATGAAGAGAAGCATCAAGTGTTTGCTGGAGAGCAAGAGGTGGTGCTGACGCATAAAGAGTTTGAACTGCTGTCCTTGTTTGTTCGCCATCCGCGCCGGGTTTTCACCCGCAATCAACTACTAACCACTATTTGGGGTTACGATGCCGAAGTTTACTCGCGCACCGTTGATTCTCATGTATCCACCTTGCGCAAAAAACTTGGCGACGCGGGGCACATGATTAAATCTATTCCTAAAATTGGCTACAAGGTGGAGTAGATGCGCTCTTTTTCTAAGGTTTTCTTTATTCTTTTTGTGCCGATATTTTTGGCGTTGTTGCTCACGCTGTATTTTAGTCAGCGTATGATTATGAGCGACGCGCGCCAAGAGCTTGTGCAAGAGATGGCTAATATGTGGTATTTGATTGCACCGCAGAGCCAGGCAATTGAAGGTTTGACGGCAGAAAATTATGCCTCTATGGCCAATCTCACCAAAAAAACCTCATTGCGGATAACTCTGCTTGAGGGCGATGGTCGGGTGATACTTGATTCGCTGGTGCCTTATGAACAGATTACCAGCATGGAAAACCATAAAAATCGCCCCGAGGTTAAGCAGGCTCTATATTCTGCGCAAGGGGTGGCGTCACGCTTTAGCCATACCAAAAATATCGATATGCTGTATATGGCGCGGCGCTTGAGTGATGGTCGAGTGTTACGTTTATCCTATCCGGCCACCTATGTAGAATCGCTGCAGCGCAATTTTGTTAATCAGGCGCTCTACTCGTTTGCCTTCCTCTCTGGGGTAATCTTGCTATTGTCGTTGTATTTTGCCCGCAAAGTCTCTTTGCCTATTCAACGACTAAACTATATTGCTGATACTCTCGAAGCCGGTAAAAGCAATATTCACTTTCCCCATTTCAAAGATCCGTCCATGGCAAAAATTGCTGGGCTGATCTATCGTATCTATTCCAGTATGCAGCAGAAAAATGTGGCCTTAGATCGCGATCAACAGAAGTTGAACCATATTTTTGTCAATATGAATCAAGGGGTCTTGTTACTCGACAATGAGAATTGTGTACTCCATGTTAATCCATGGCTGGAAAAGGAGCTAGGCACTAAAATTGCCTTGAATTGCAGTCTGTATAACGCCAGTAATAATGTGCAGCTGATCAATTTTTTTAACCAGTTAATCAATAATGAGAGCTCAGCGTTTCGGCTGCCACTAAATGACAGTATTTTTGATATCAGCCGCAAGGTTGTTGATGGTCAGATCCTGTTGTTGCTGCGTAACGTTACTGCTCAGGCCGAGTATGAAAGCTATAAAGAGCAACTCACCGGCAATTTATCACACGAATTAAAGACACCATTAGCTATGATTATGGGCTATGCCGAGACTTTGAGTGACAACGCTGATATAGACGAAGCACTGCGCACTAAGTTTGTCACTAATATATATAATGCCTCGTTGCGGCTGAATAATCTGATTAACGACGTGTTGGAATTATCTAAGCTGGAATCTGTCCATGAGGCTTTTGCTGTTATTGAGGGAGTATCTCTTAGCGAGGTTGCCAATGATATAAGAGAGTTTTATGCCGCTGATGATGCTATGGAGTTAAACATTAACTGTGACTCGAGTGTTGTGATGGTGCGCAATGAACATTTGCTGAGCATTCTAACTAATTTAATCGATAATGCGCGTAAATATTCCACCGGCTCCCGCATAATTGTCAATATGGCTAAACTGGATAATACTACGCAAATTACAGTTGAAGATCAGGGCCCGCAGATAGATATGGCGGATAGAGATAGAATTTTTGAACGCTTCTATACCTGCTCGACATCACGCAATAAAAGTCATTCAGGCACTGGCCTTGGTTTGTCAATTATTAAACATATTGCTCAGTTGTATGCTGGAGCAGTGTGGATTGAAAACAGTGACGATGGGGGGAATAGGTTTGTGGTGCAACTAAGTTGATAAAAAATGTTAGTTAAATTTAACTGGTATCAAAATGGACTCCATTTTATGTTGGGAAATGGAGTCCATTTATGTTGAGTAAAATTCATATTATTGTAGCCGCAGATGATGGTGGCGCACATTCGGTGGCGTTGAGCAAAAAAAAGCTGTCAACGCTGGTGTTTTTGGCTGTCTTGCTGGTAGTGGTTGCTGTCGCTTCTTTTGTGTATTCTGCCTATACCTTAGCGCTGCACCACGAGCGCAAACAGCATTTGGATACTCTTTTATCTAAGGTTCATAGCCTTGAGGTGCAAAATAGTGATTTGCTGGTTCAGGTAGATCAACAACAGCGTGAAAAACAGCAACTAATGAGTGAAACGCTAAGTCACCTCAATGAACGCACCGCTCAGTTGGAATCTATCCTCACTAAGGTTGGTGTAGCGCTCCCTGATGATCCTGACGGTGAGGATGACGTAACTGCATCTGATGATAGTAAGGCGGTAGCCAATAGCGGTGGTCCCTTTATATCTGTCGGTGAATATAGTTATGAGCTCACGGAAGATCACGATGAAGCGGATAATATTCTGGATCATTCTGAGCGCTTGCTCGATCTGTTTGCTCATGTGCCATTGGGTCGACCTACGGCGGGGTACTGTTCTTCAGGTTTCGGCCGACGCATTGACCCGATAAATGGTCGTCGAGCCTTTCATAGTGGTATGGATATTGCCAATTATGCTGGTACTAAGGTTTATGCTACTGCCGATGGTGTTGTGGTGAGTTGCGGTGCAGTTAACGGCTATGGCAAAATGGTAAAAGTAAAAAATGGCCAGCGCTTTAGTACTGTTTTCGGCCATCTGCAGAAGATTCTTGTTGCCAATGGGACCCAAGTAGTGCGCGGCGATGTCATTGGTACTATGGGCAATACTGGTCGTTCTACCGGCCCGCATTTACACTATGAGATACGTGACCATGGGCATGCGGTAAATCCATATCCTTTTACATTCTTATAGCAGTACAGTGGAGAGTTAAATGTTTTCAAAAGCTAAAAAAAGTAATCCTGATGCTATAACTACTATACTTGGTGCTGGTGCTGAAATTACTGGTGACATGTCCTTTAAGGAGACCATGCGCATTGATGGTCAATTTGATGGAAATTTGAGCGGTGACAACCTGATTGTTAGCGCTAGTGGTAAAGTTTTGGGCGATGTAGTAGCTAATAGTTGTGTGTGCTACGGCCAGGTTGTGGGCAATATGAAGGTCGAGAAGTTGCAAGTTAAGCAGGGTGGAAAGATAGATGGCACTGTCAGTACTGCTATATTAGAAGTTGAGTCTGGTGCACTTCTCAGTGGCGAGATAAGGCAACCAGAAAAGGAGTTGCGGTTAGTTGCCGGCGAGGTAGAGAAGATGCTGTCGGCTCCAGAGAAAACAAGTTTAAAAAAATAGGGTTATTGGCCCGACAGATACTGCAGGAGACTGCTAGGCCGCTTCTTTAGAGAAACGGCCTTTATTATCGGTGCGTTAGTGTTGTTAATTTTCTACGACCTTAGCTGAGATTATGCTTACCTCTTCTAGCGGGACATCTTGGTGCATGCCCTTACTGCCCGTGGCCACTTGCTCAATAGCCTTAACTGTGTCCATGCCCGCAACCACTTTGCCAAAGACGGCATAGCCGTATGCATCTGGACGGGTGTCACGATGGTCGAGAAACGTATTGTCGTTAACATTGATAAAGAATTGAGATGTTGCGCTATCGACAATTTGCGTACGTGCCATAGCTATTGAACCGCAGGTGTTTTTGAGGCCATTAGTTGCTTCATTCTTTATGGGTTTATTCTTGCTTCCCTTTTCCGCCATGTCACTGTTAAGTCCACCGCCCTGTATCATGAAAGAGCCTATCACCCGGTGAAAAATAGTGCCATTGTAGAAGCCGCTGTTAACGTAACCTAGAAAATTTTCCACACTAATTGGTGCCAGTTCAGAATTTAACTCCAAAGTGATGTCACCTAAAGTTGTTTGTAATAAAACCTGCGGTGCTGAACTCATAACGCTATCGCTCCTTGTTGGGTGTTTTTATAGAGAGTTATTTGCTAAAGTGCGGACGTTAACACATTTATTCGGCTAAATTCAAATCCTGAGTTCAACTTATAAGTGCAACTCAAACTCTCTGGTTTAAAGAGCAAGCTGCGGTAGTCTTACGGCTTCTTTTACCGACCAAAGTTAGAGGAGCACGATTATGCACTACACGCAGCTTACCCGAGAAGAAAGATACCAGATTTCTGCATTAAAATCAGCAGGTCACATACCCGTTGAAATTGCTTTGATTCTTGGCCGCCATAAAGCCACAATCAGTCGAGAACTGAGGCGCAACAAAGGACTTAGAGGCTATCGCCCCAAACAGGCTCAGGAGCTGACTCTTGGGCGACGAAAGAATAAACAAAGGGCTCGACTATCCTCTTCACACTGGGCTCGTGTAAAAGAACTCATGGAAGAAGATAGGAGTCCAGAACAAATAAGTAAATGGCTGCGTAGAGAAGAAAATATCAATATTAGCCATGAATGGATCTACCACTATATCTTTCTGGACAAGCAAGCGGGCGGCGAGCTCTATACATATTTACGCTGCCAGAAACAACGTAAAAAGCGTTACGGGTCACCAGATCGACGAGGTCAAATCAAAGAACGCGTTTCCATTGATGAACGCCCAACCTTTGTAAATGACCGTAAACGTGTCGGCGACTGGGAGGCCGATACCGTTATCGGCAAGCAGGGTGGTGCTGTACTCATTACCCTAGTAGAACGTAGAACCAGACATTGTGTTATCACTAAAGCTGCAGACAAGTCAGCACAGCAGGTCACAGATGCCATTTTAAGA
This sequence comes from Desulfuromonas sp., assembly GCA_034006225.1. Classification (GTDB taxonomy): domain Bacteria; phylum Desulfobacterota; class Desulfuromonadia; order Desulfuromonadales; family Desulfuromonadaceae; genus Desulfuromonas. Next base: position 24,387 of record JAVETC010000024.1, read on the forward strand.
GGATTGAAGCCGCTAGACTTTCTTGTTAAAACAATAACGTATGACAACGGTAAGGAGTTCGCCTTCCATCAGCAGGTGAATCATGAACTTGGCACCAAAAGCTATTTTGCCCATCCCTACCATTCTTGGGAGCGAGGGACGAACGAAAACACCAATGGCCTGATTCGCCAGTATTATCCAAAAGGCAAAGACCTTTCAGATATTACTGACGCAGAAATTAGAGCCGTTATGGATAAAATCAACAATCGGCCTAGAAAATGCCTTGGGTATAAAACACCCAATCAAGTACTGTTTGGCATTAATCCACCGGTTGCACTAGTAACTTGAATTCAGGGAGGAAAATATCCTATATATTAGCTTGATTAATCAGTCATTGCTTGTGTAACAACGTAATAAATATTTGTTGCATCTTATTGGGTATCGAAGTGACAGTTTATAATTAACAGTGTAACTATACCCCGCTGCTTGCAGCGGGTTTTTTTTGCCTTCATAGTGGTTATTGATCCAGCAGCTGTTTCAGGTATTCCACGTAGTTAGTTGCTCCTCCGCTACGATAACCAGTCATGGTAACCAGCTCCCCTTCTGAATCTAAAATTGCTACTGATGGGAATCCACGTACTGCATATTTGCGGGCGAGCTCTTCATTGCGCTGTTTTTGTTGTGCTGATTGTTTCTTTCGTTTTGGAAAATCTACCGAGACTAAAACTAGATTTTCTGCAGCAAATTGACGGAATTCAGGGGTATTTAGAATCTCTTTTTCCATTTTTACACACCAGTGGCACCAATCTGATCCGCTAAAATCGATAAATATGTGTTTATTATTTTGCTGCGCTATAATTTTAGCCTGCTCTAAATCTTCCAGCCAACTGGAGTCTAGAGCCAGAGTAAGGCTGGGGGATAGCAATAAAAATGTAATTAGCAGCATTATTAATCTTATCATCTAATTCTCCTGAATGTTGTGGTATGAATTGACACATACGCGTGAGTTAAAGGGCTTTTTCTCTTTTGGCGACCAACTCTCTACAGGTTTACCAATGGGGAGCAAAATCTGGATTTTTTTTTCGGCTGGAACTCCCAGCCACTGAGCGATCGTGTGAGCGCGATCATCGGTACGTAACCAACCATCTATCCAGACACTAGCGTAGCCAAGCGCAGTTATCGCTAGCAGCATGTTCTCTGCTGCTGCCGCACAATCTTCCAGTTGAAAATCATAACCGGAGTAAATTTTTTCAGGGTTCTTGTCAATGATGCAGGCGATCATAGCTGGAGCCTGCTGCATTGCCGTGTTGGCGGGGTGCAGGTTGTTCAATTTGGTTATGATTTTATGGTCATCAATGATGATAAATTCAGTTGTTTGAGCGTTTTTGCCCGAAGGTGCCATGATCCCAGCTTGAGCTATAGCGCATAGATCCTGACGAGGAATCGCTTCATTGGCCATTGGCCCACGATAACTGTGCCTTTTTTTTATAGTGTCAAACAGTTCCATTTTAACCTCTGCTGTGGTGAAGTTGCTTGAGACAAGGTATCCTGAACAAATTAGCATGTTGCTGAGCGAAAAAAAAGGGCTGTCTAGTGACAGCCCTTCGGGTTTTACTCTTGCTCTATCGCAAAGACTGAGCGGTTATAATTTTTCTGAATTTTCTGCTAAGTATTTTGCTACCCCTTCAGAGGTGGCTTGCATGCCGCTATCACCTTTTTTCCATCCAGCTGGGCAGACATCGCCATGCTGTTCAAAAAATTGCAGAGCATCTACGGTGCGTATCATCTCGTCTACGTTGCGACCTAGGGGTAAATTGTTGACCACTTGGTGTTGCACTAGACCCTCTTTGTCGATAAGGAATGATGCTCTCAGTGCAACTCCTGCTTGTGGATGTTGGATACCGTATGCTTGACAGATTTCATGCTTAAGGTCGGACACCATGGGGAACTGTACTGGGCCAATCCCACCGTCATTAATAGGGGTATTGCGCCATGCTAAGTGGGTATATTGTGAATCAATAGATACGCCAACTACTTCAACGCCACGCTCGCGCAGTTGCTCGATACGGTTGTTGTGGGCAATAATCTCTGATGGACAAACAAAGGTGAAATCAAGTGGCCAGAAAAAGAGGACGATGTACTTCCCTTTTAGGTCACTGAGTTTAAAATCTGCTACAATAGATCCGTCGGCCAATACTGCTGATGCACAAAAATCGGGGGCTTCTTTTGCTACTAGTACACTCATTTACTTTGCTCCTTTAAATTTATAGATAAGTTCTGCTACAAAAAAATATCAATTAAGTCTGTACGTGGGATTATTTGTAACAAATATAACTAAATTGGTCAACAATAAAAAATAACATAACTAAACTTTGTGGTTAATGGTGTACCCACTAGGTATAGATTATTTAGGAGGCTATCAGCCGTGTTGAAACAGTGTTTACCGCAAGCGGGAATTGAAAAGCAGTTGCAGCAACTGCAAGGGTTGAGTGCACGCAAAAAATATAAGCATTTAATTGAAGCCGAGAACAGTTTTGAGTTGGTGCAGAGTATGCCTCCTCAGGAACTATTCTTATTGATTAAGGAGCTTGGTACTGCCGATTCAGCTGATCTCATAGGTTTGGCTACGCCAGAGCAGGTAACCCTGTGTGTGGATATGGACTGTTGGCGCGGAGATGAACTGGATAGAGATTTATCTATGCAATGGTTGCATCTGCTCATGATACAGGATGAAGAGGCTTTCCTGCGCCTGATTGATGGCTTTGATTTTGAACTGCTAGTTATGATGGTGAAAAAACAGCTGACTATAATCAGTGGGCTAGAATCGCTGCGTGATGATGAAGATCTGATGGCGACGCGCAAGCGTTTTGATCAAGTTTATGACTGTAGTTATCGCAATGACGATGTTGCTAAAATCATGAGCGCTTTTCAAGATGTGTTGTTTCGCGAGCGCCAAGAGCTGTTTTTGCAGGTGATGGAAGCCGTGCGCCATGAATTCGATCTCGCTCTGCAGGAGTGTGTATTCACTGATCGTATGGGGCGCTTGGAGGACTTGGGTTTTGTCGATCCGTTTGCTGCCCGCTCCCTGTTCAGCTGGATTGATCCAGAAACTTTTGATCCCGACCATTTTCTTAAACCAGATTTTGTCCCCTCCTTTAGTGATGGCTGGAGCCCAAGCATTGCACCACCAACCTTTATGCTTAGTCTGGCGCAACCGCATGACCTGCTCGGTGAACTACTCTCCTCAGGATTAAGTCACGACCTCGCTTATGAATTTAGCTTTTTGTTGAATCGGGCGTTAAGTGCCGAAAAAGTTGATTACGGTGAGCCACAGGATATTGCGCGGGTATTGCAGGATGTTTACTACACCCTGAATATTGCCTTAGGTTATTTAGCTGGGGCAGATTTAGACAGAGCTGAACAGCTTTTGCGCGGAGTCTATTTGCAGGCGCTGTATCAACTCGGGTTCAGCCTTACTCTGCAGTTGCGCCATCGGGCACAGGATATCGTCGCTGCACCTATTGGCCCCTATCTGGATGGTCCTGATATTGCTCTGATTGGAGCATTGAATCAGGCTAAACCGCAGTTTTTTAACGGAATTGTCGATGCAACACGGGCCGATGTGCGCAGTTTTCAAACTTGGGCAGAAGTGGTGAAGGTGCGTCAAGAACTCGACTGTGTCGAGCGCTTAAGCGCACTGTTTAGTGATAAAGGGGTATTTAACCTACCGCAACCGGAGCAGCTCGATTTAACTGGGTGTATTCCCGCGTTGGCGACAGAAGTTACTCTATCGGAATTTTTCCTTACCGCTTTGGCAAATCGCCTGTTGGGTCGCGATTTCTACCCCCAGCCAATCGCTGTTGCTGAACTGCTGCTCCTCCATGAAAAAATTAGTTTGCCAGCGCCAGAGTTTAAGCTGTTACGCCAGCAGACACACGACTGGGTAGAGTCACAAGTACCAGGCTCTGGAACTTTTGCCAATTTTTGCCTAGATATTTGGCAACAAGAGTTCTGTCCACTCGCCAGAGAAGATGTAACCCCTGAGTATGTTGGTGGGTTGATTATTCGTCTGTAAAAGGGCTGGGCTAATCCGTAGGTGCTCAGAAAAATTGATTCGCCAGATATGCGCAAATTTGATTCTAGAGCGCAAGAACCTGTTCCTCAATTTCCATTTTGCGGCCTGTAGCTGTCAGGTAGTAAAACAGGTGAATCTGGCGTTTTGCGCTTGCGTTAAGGTGCTCAAAACATACGGCTAGATGTTGCAACTTAATCCCTTGCCCCTTGATCTGTTCCAAGCGCTGTTTGCACTGCGCCTTTACGGCTAACTGCTCTGTAGCGCTTAACTCAGTATTAAAAAAGCTGGGAGTGTTATTCATGGTTATACGCTCAGTTAAGGCAAAATCTCGCGCCAACACTTCCAGAAGTCGTCCTCTGTCGGCAGGGGAAAAGCTCTGTTGAATGAAATGTCCTAGCTGTTCAAATATCTCCTTTTGCGCAAGCGGGAAGCGCAAGAGCCCTGTCCGCTGCCAGAACTCAGCTAGCGCTGCAATGGCTGTGGCGCTACTGCCGTAGTGCTTAGCTAACTCGGTAAGGATATTGCGTGCACGGTTGTTGTTCCACGTTATGTCGAGCAGCCGGCTGATACTGCGAACGCGTTCCAGATCGGTGAAACTCATCTCGGGTGTGCGTAGAGCCTGATAGGGTGGATTTGGGTCGAAGAAGATACCCAATGTCGCTGCTTGACGGCGCAATGGAGCCCCGGGTAAGAGCTTAACCGTCTCAATCTGCAGATGGTCAGGTTGGAGCGCCATTATATGGTCTATGCCGCGTAACATTTGGGTAAAGTTTTCTCCTGGTAGTCCCGCTATGAGATCAAGATGCAGATGAATATTGCTGTGTTGTAGCAGTTGGCGCACGTTATGTTCTAGTAACTGTAGTGGTGCTGTGCGTTTGATGAGTTTTAGGGTTTGTGGGAGTATCGATTGCACTCCTATCTCAAATTGAAATGTATCTTCCGGCACCTGACGCAATAGTTTCAATGTTGCATCATCTAACAGGTGAGCGCCGATCTCAAAATGAAAGTGGCTGCAGCGGTTGTGCTGCAGAATAAAACTGAAGATGTGGCGCGCGCGCGCAGCATCGTAGTTGAAGGTGCGATCCACCAGTTTTATTTTGGGAATATCGTGCTGCATCAGCCATAACAGATCTTGTTCAATGCGCGCCATAGAAAATGAACGCACCCTTACATCGAGGGCACTCATGCAGAACACGCAGCGATATGGGCAGCCGCGGCTGGTTTCATAATAGACAAAACCGCGTTGGCAATCCATGAACCCACTTTGAAATGGGGAGGGGATTATATCCAGATTTTCTAGTGGTTCACTGTCACCGCCATCAATAATGTTGTCACCTACGCGCTGAGTCACGCGGGCAATGGCTGTACCGGTCGTATCATCCTCACGCGAGCTGGTGTACCATTGGTGCAATAGCTCCTGTAGTGGCTGTTCGCCTTCACCGCGCACTATGGCTGTTATGCCGCAGTGCTGCTGCCAGATAGTAGCATCCTCAAAGCTAACCTCAGGGCCACCGAGAACTATGCGTAACTGTGGATTTATGGTATGCAGTGCATCCACCAACTCCATAGTTGCACTGCGGTTCCAAATGTAGACCGAGAAGGCTATTACATCGGGATTTTCATCTATTAATACCGCTAAAATATTTTCTCTGGGTTCATGGATGGTGAATTCACTGATAATAATGGTTCCGCACTCTTGGGGCGTACAGTATGCTGCTAGGTACGGTAGAGCTAGGCTGGGATGAATATATTTGCTGTGCAGTGTTGTCAATATAGTTTTCATGCGCGCTAGTCTAGCTGAGAGACTGTTATGGGGGAAACAAAAATGTGAAAGCAGCGGATATTTTAGAATAAATTATGTTGATTATCGCTGTTTTGCGGTAGCATAGGCGCTCTCATATAGCATGGAGAACAAGAAAGGATTACTTTATGGCAGGCAAAAAGACAATTTACACGGTAGTGGCGACGGCGGATGGCGAGGTTTTTGAACATCCGCAACTGCTCATGTCCGGAATGAATGGCATGACAGTCTGCCAACCGCAGCCTGATGAACTTATTCCGTTACCCGCAGGTAGTCGCCTATTTACTATTCCCAATACGCCACCAATTGGTTTTGATGCAAACAAAGGTGAGTTTACTACCGCTGAGCGCTTGCCGCGCAGTTGGGGGGGGGACAAAGTGGAGGCGGTTTGTGCCTTCATGTCACCGGCCTTTACGCGCACGTTGCTGCCTGCGGCGAGCTACAAAAAAAAGCGTGAGACTCTGCCGTTGTGGGCCTACACTGCGGTAGGCTGGTGCGTGGAAGAGGAGCGTTTTTATGTGGCTGCGCAACAGGTAGATCGTAATACGCAGTGGCAGCCTGAGCGTTTTGATGACCGTAAAGTTGCGCCAGGGGTGGAACGTTATCTGAAACAGTATCCTGACAATCGTCTCTTGCAGCAGTTATCGCGCTGCGCCCTGGACTACCACTGTTTTGCAGCGAAAAACCTGTTTTTAGGGCGCTGGGAAGGACCATTGCCCACTTCTCCGGTGTGTAATGCCCGCTGCCTCGGCTGTCTATCATATCAAAGTGCCGAGAACGAATGCTGCCCCTCCAGCCAAGAGCGTCTTACCTTTGTGCCGACTGTGCAGGAGTTGTGCGAGACCGCCGTGCCGCATCTACAACAGGCAGAGAATGCCATTGTCTCTTTTGGTCAGGGTTGTGAAGGTGATCCGATTTTGCAAACTGACACCATTATCCCGGCCATCGCAGAGATACGTAAGCAGACAACACGAGGCACAATTAATTTTAACTCCAACTGCTCTTTGCCGGACAAGATAGATAAATTGGCACAGGCTGGCCTCGATTCGGTGCGCGTATCACTAAACTCTCTGCGCGAACCATTTTACAGTGCCTATTATCGTCCGCGTGGTTACCAATTTGCCGATGTGCTCGAATCTATCCGGCGCGCTAAAGATTGTGGTCTGTTTGTGATGCTCAATTATCTGGTCTTTCCTGGTATCACCGACCAGCAGCAGGAGATCGATGCGCTGGTCAAGGTCATCGATAACGGCCAAGTAGATTTGATACAGATGCGTAATTTGTGTCTTGATCCGGTGATGTACTATAATGCTATGCCTGCAGGTGAGGACGCTATTGGCATGAAAAATATGTTGTTTCAGGTTAAGCAGCGGGTACCGAAAATTCAATATGGCTACTTTAACCGCACCAAGGATAATTTTTATCCTGAAGGTTTTGAACATGATTGGCCAATTAAGCAGTAAAACTCTATTGAGGAGGTAGCATGAGGTTAGGCTGGATTATGATAGTTGTAGCTTGTGGCGCAGTGTTGAGTGCCGGAGTAGCTAGTGCTGATACGCGCTATGTCTCAGATCAGCTGGTGATTACCCTGCGCGAAGGGATGAGCAACAAATACCGCGTGATTAAGACTCTGAAGACAGATACCGCCATGGAGGTGTTGGCCGAACAGGACAACTATCTATATGTGCAACTGACTGATGGTACAAAAGGTTATGTGCTTAAACAGTATATTTCTAAAAAAACTCCTAATAGCCAGCGTGTTAAACAGTTAGTGGATGAGCTTGCAGCTCTGCAAGCCAGCCAGAGTCAGCAGGCACAGTTGACGGAGCAGGTGCAGTCTGAAGCTGCGATGTTGCGTAACCAGTTGAACGAAGCAAATAGTGCCCTGACTCTTAACGAAGAGCTGTTGAATAATACCAAAAATGAGCTCAATGAATTACAGATTAAAGCGGAAAACGTGGTGTTGATCGATGAGGAGCGTCAGCGGTTAAAAACTGAATTGAGTGCGGTTAACGACGAGTTAGAGTCGTTGCGCCACGACAATAATGAGATGCTGAAAACTGCAATGATTAAATGGTTTGTCGCTGGGGCTGGGGTGCTGTTTGTCGGTTGGGTAGCGGGGAAATTTTCGCGCAAAAAGAAGCGGGGACTGGGGAGCTATTAGCGCCTGTATGCATAATGTTGTAGCTGATAAGACAAGCATAGCTGCTTACGCATCGCGTTTAACCTTGCCGCAATTGGCAGCGCCCCACCCATCTCTTTTTGCTTACCTGTGCCAACGCTTTAATCGCATACCCGCGCAGGTTTGGCAGCAACGTTTTATTGACGGTAAGGTTTTGAACGCTCAGCAGCAAGCGCTAAGTCTCGACAGTCCCTTTGTCCCTCAACAGACAATCTACTATTTTCGCGAGGTTGCTACAGAGCCACATATTCCTTTCAGTGCGCATATCCTCTATCAGGACAATGAAATTCTGCTGGCGTGTAAACCACATTTTTTACCGGTCACTCCCGGAGGGCGCTTTGTCAAAGAGTGCTTAGTCTATCGACTGCGTGCTCAGACCGGTCTTGATGATCTAGTACCGGTACATCGATTGGACAGACATACTGCCGGACTGGTGCTATTTTCGAAAAATCCCCAGACGCGCAGTTGTTATAACGAGTTGTTTAGTCATGGGCATATTGAGAAGAGCTACGAGGCTATTGCGCATTATCCCTTGGAGAGTAGGGCGGAGCAGCCCTGTTGCTGGGAAGTGAAAAATCGCATAGAGCAGGGAAACCCGTGGTTCTTGCGCCAAGTGGTGCCGGGTAAAATCAATGCACACTCCAGCATAACCTTGCGCCAGCGTGTTGGTAGCTATGGCCATTTTATTCTGCAACCGCATACCGGTAAAACCCACCAACTGCGTATTCACATGAGTGATTTAGGTTTTCCTCTGGTTAATGATCGCTGTTACCCTACCTTGCTGGATGAGCAGGACGATGATTATGCCCATCCGTTGCAACTACTGGCCAAAGAGTTGCGTTTTACCGATCCCATCAGTGGTATTAAGCACCACTTTGTCTCGTCACGAACTTTGAGTTGCTTAGAGACGTAGCTGCATTTTCCTTATTAGCTAATCCAGCCACCTTGAGGTTAGACCCGCATAGGCATCGATACGCCTGTCGCGCAAGAACGGCCAGATGCGGCGCACTTTCTCAGTGTTGGATAAATCCACAACAGCACTGAGCGTAGTTGCGTCGCTATGGTTAGCTTGAGCAATAAACTCCCCTTGCGCGCCGGCAATAAAGCTATTGCCCCAAAATTGAGCTCCAGCGGTGCGGCCACTGCTATCTTCTTCATAGCCAATACGATTTGCTGACAGCACTGGAATGCCATTGGCGACAGCGTGGCTGCGCTGGATGGTGAGCCATGCATCTAGTTGCCGTTTTTGCTCGGCTGCGTCGTCGGCTGGATCCCAACCGATTGCAGTAGGGTAGATCAATATATCTGCCCCGGCTAAGGTCATTAGGCGTGCCGCTTCTGGATACCACTGATCCCAGCAGATCAGTACGCCTAGTTTACCAATGCTGGTTTGAATTGGGGTGAAGCCAAGGTCACCGGGAGTAAAATAAAATTTCTCATTGTAGCCCGGGTCGTCGGGAATATGCATTTTACGATACAGCCCAGCCACGGATCCGTCACTATCGAACACGACCGCAGTGTTGTGGTAAATTCCCGCAGTGCGGCGCTCAAATAACGAAGTGACGAGAACAATGTTCTCCTCTTTAGCCACAGCAGCAAAGAGGTCGCATAGTGCCCCGGGAATGGTAGTCGCCAGCTCAAAGTTTTCACAGTGTTGCCCCTGACAAAAATATATGCTGGTGTGCAGTTCTGGCAGCACAACCAATTTAGCTCCGTTTTTTGCCGCTTGGCGGATGCTCGCAATGTTGGCAGCGATGTTGTCTTGCTGCTCACTAGTGTAGTGCTGTTGCAATAGTGCCACTGGCAAAAGTGTACATGAAGTTTGACGGCAGGTCATGATAGCGTTCCTTGCGGCAGTTGCATGGTTAGGCAGTGGAGGGAGCCGTGTTGCACAATGACAGGATTGCAGTTGATGCCGATAACTTCACGCTCTGGAAAAGCCCCTTGGATGATAGCTAGAGCTTTATTATCTGCAGGGTCAGCATAGGTCGGCACTAATACCGCGTCATTAATGATGAGAAAGTTGGCATAGGTCGCCGGTAAACGCTGTCCTTCGGCGTCAAATTGAGCTTGTGGCCACGGTAGTGCGCTCAAAGTGTATCTATGTCCCGCTGGAGTTTTAAAGGTGGATAGTTGTTGCTCCATCTGCTGCAGCGCGACAAAGTGCTCGTCAGTTGTGTTGCCACAGGCAGTATATAGTATGGTGTCATTGGGACAGAGGCGCGCCAAGGTGTCGATGTGCGAGTCGGTGTCGTCACCAGCAAGGTAACCATGATCCAACCACAACAGCTGTTTAATACCAAAATGCGTAGTAAAAAAATCCTCTATTTGCTCTCTGGTTAGTTGTGGATTCCGGTTTGGGCTGAGCAAACATTGACTGGTAGTTAGCAGCGTTCCCGCACCATCGGATTCGATGCTCCCACCTTCTAAAATAATCCCTTGAGTCAACAGTGGGCAACTAAAGGCATTCTGGTTATAAAGCTGTCTATTGATCTGGTTGTCTTTATCTGCGGGAAATTTTAGTCCCCACCCATTAAAGCCACAATCATAGAGCAGTGGTGCCCCATCCTGATAAACACCTAGCGGGCCAAAGTCACGCGCCCAAGTATCATTGGTGGCAATTATGTGGTAGCCAATATTGTCAAGATTGGCCTGGCTGTTAGCTAGTAGGTCATGGATATGCTGTTTGTTGTCGCCGACGATAATAACGCGTTCGAAGCGGCTTATCGTAGTAGCTAGCTCAATAAAAACGGCTTCTATATCTTCCAGAGTTGCGCCCCAATCGCTGTTAGCTGTTGGCCAAGCAAGCAAGATTGCGTCCTGTTGTTCCCACTCTGCGGGGAATCGAATCGATCCTTTTGCCACCTAATGTTGCTCCTGTAGAATCAGAGGTAGTAAATTGCTGAAATTGTAAGGAGATATTATGGCATGGATTCTAAGGAAATAAAATATTTTAGCGCTGTTTTACCGAGGTAATGGCGGTGTTTAAAAGTGGTGGATGCCATGGCCGTGGCTATAGCATCCACCTGATCAGGTTATAATTTAGCATCCAGTTAAGGCACTAGCGCCAGCTGTTGGTTTTGTAGCTTTTTTGATGGATATTTTTGCATTATCACCAACGTCAATTTTTTTAACGTCTTTTTTAGCTAACTGAATCGTAACAGTTGTATCTGTTACTTGGGTAACTTCGCCCTTAAAGCTTTTAGCCAGGGCTAGATTGCTGGTGCCGAAAACAAATGCGCTCAGTGCGATTATAGCAAAACTTTTTTTGGTCATCATGGTGTGTACTCCTTATAAAAGGTGGTTAAAGAAATTAGGTTCAAAATTTGGATTATTTTACGTGGCATGCGCTACATTTTGTCGGGGCACTCTTGTTACCCTGTTTGGCCTGTGCCTTGTGACAGGTTAGACATAAATCGTGGCCCTGTTTTTTATTCTCGATAGTGATTTTTGCTGGGGTCTCCTCTTGATGGCAACTGGCACAGCCAAGTTCTGCTCCATGCTTAGCATGGTTAAAAGTTACTGTGCCTTTACCGGTGTACTGATAGGTGTCGGCTGCAAAAATTGTGGCACTGAATATCAGGCTAACGCTTACAATTGCCAGTGCCAGAAAAATTGTGTGCTTTGTGGATCTTGTTGGTTGTGTTGTCTCCATTGTGTACCTCCATGTGGGTTAGAAAAATGGTTGTCGATAACTTGTGGCTATTGTTGCCGATAATTTTTCTCTTTACAGTAGATATCTAACCGAATGTAGGTAGATGTAGAGTGGAAAACACATGATTACAGTAGTTTATGGCGGAGTTTCTGTAGCGCTTTTGCTGCCTGTATCATTGCTCTTTATGGATAATTCTGCTAGTGTTGGCCACTATGAAGCTGAGTGAGATAACAAAAAATGATGTCACGGTAAATGTTGATGGTAGTGCCATTAAGCGCATACGTGAACAGCAATCTCTTACACAATTATATGTGGCAAAAGTTGTTGGCGTAACCACGGATACGATCTCGCGTTGGGAGAATAATCGCTATCCAACTATTAAGCGGGTTAATGCTCAGAAGTTAGCTGAAGCGTTAGAGGTTGATATCGAGCAACTTTTGCGCGCTGCTGATGCCCAAGTTGAGCAGGTTGAACAAACGGCTCAGGGGGGAAAGAGGCGTAATCTCAAGGTGTGGATTACTGTGGCTACAGTTGTTGTTTTGGCTGTGCTTGGCGGAGTATGGCTGTGGTTAGCACAACCGTCCCATGTCGTTGCTGAGCGCTTGTTGCCTAGTTACGCCAGTCCAGGAATGGTTATTCCCGTGCAGATAAGTTTGCATGGAGCAGAAGCGCGCGGTGTCGTACGCGAGACGCTCCCCACTGGATGGGAATTCATCGGTGCGGTGCCAGCACCTGCAAGCTTTGACCAAGAAAAAGGGTTGTTGCGCTGGATAGTGCAGATATCAGATACTCCAGTGAATATATACTATCTGGTCAAGGTAGCCACTGATAGTGTGTTGAACTCTATGCCGAGTTTTGATGGTGGCGTAGTTGTGCGCAACACTGCCGATAGCGCCCGCGAGGAGTTGATTGGTGTTAATCAGTTAGTTATTGCCCATATTCATTGGGCCGATTTAAATGGTGATGGTTTAATCGATGATGATGAGATGCTCGAAGCCGCTTCACTCAGCGAAGATATGCCGAGTCTACCTCTGGATTTAGATAGTGTCGAAGATTTGTGGATTGAAGAGTATTACCACTGGTCAGATAAATTGAATAATTTTATTCCTAACAATGCTGCAGTTGATTAAACCTGCCGCCGCATAATCTGTCTGCGTGTAATTGAATTTCTTAACATCTTTTCGAGTGCTAAGCGGCGTTGTTTGTTTTATACTCGCGCGGGTATATGTAGCTAACTTAATTGAATTGCCAGATATTGTTTACTAGGTGAGCATAATGGAACGAGTACTAAAATTGTTGGACAACGAAATGTCCTTGGTCGAGAAGCAGTTTAAACACGATCTTGATTCTGATGTTTTGTTGATTCGTAAAGTAGGTGAATACGTGCTGGCCAGCGGTGGCAAGCGCGTGCGTCCGATGTTGGTTTTGTTAGCAGCACGCCTGACTGGCTATCAGGGCAATCAGCAGATAGGCGTAGCCAGCGTGGTGGAGTTTATACATACGGCAACCCTGTTACATGATGATGTTGTCGATAGCGCTGATTTGCGTCGTGGCGAGGCTTCGGCTAACTCCGTGTGGGGCAATGAAGCTTCGGTTTTAGTGGGCGATTTTCTGTTTTCTAAATCGTTCTCCTTAATGGTGCGCACAGGTAGCCTAGCTATTTTACAGGCACTTTCTGATGCCACCACTATGATGGCCGAAGGTGAAGTTCTGCAATTGATTAGCACCTGTGAGCTGGATCTAAGCGAAGAGCGCTATATGCAGGTTGTGCGTGATAAGACTGCAGTACTTATAGCTGCCGCCTGTAAGTGTGGCGGTGTACTCAGCGGTGTTGATGCTGTACAGGAGCAGGCGCTGAATGATTTTGGCATGCACTTGGGGATAGCGTTTCAATTCATGGACGATGCTTTGGATTATGTGGCTGATCAAGCGGAGTTCGGCAAGGTATGTGGTCATGACTTGGAAGAGGGTAAAATGACCTTGCCGCTTATTGAAGCATTGCGTCACTGTACCGAGGAAGAGCGCGACCATGTGGCTGCGGTTGTGGAAAAGGAGCAGCTAAGCGATGAAGACTTAGCCAGTGTTACCGCGCTTATTCATAGGTACAATGGTATCGATTATACGCGCACCAGAGCTAAAGAGTTAGTGGCGCGAGCAAAAGAGTACTTAGAGATATTTCCCGATAATGAAGCCCGTCGAGCCATGTTTGTGTTGGCAGATTATGTGGTGAGTCGGAGTAAGTAGGATACGCAAAATAACTGCTTTTGTTTCGTGAAATGCCTCAGCTTTCAATTGATCAAGCTGGGGCATTTTTGTCTGTAGTTGATCTAACTTCGCTGTGTTGGACAGATAATATGTATTTATCCCTATAGAATCAGCTAGTTGACTCTTTGAACCTAAGTGCTTTTTCGGTTTGCTGTGCTGGAAATATCTCTAATGTGTAGGTAGCTGTTTTTGGAATAGTATCTGCATTGTAAAGATTCGATGATATTTTCTTAAGCCAGAAAGAGTTAGAATTTATGTCCCAAGAAGAGCTAGTCCATAAAAGCTTTTTTAAATTTTCTGATCGCAGTTATCCAATAATGATCTATCTATGTGATGGGAAGAATTATATTGCTAAAACCGAATTTGGCCCAGATGATATGATTATCAATGATGGCATGGAGCTTAAGAGTCTACTGGAGATGCATAAACGCTTGCTGCCGTTGGCAATTATCTCGCGGCAAATGCGGCCTAAAAAAGATTAAAATTTAGCTGTTTGTATTTTAGGCGCATATATAAAAAAATAAAAAAAGCCCCATCCGGAAACAATTGCGGATGGGGCTTTTTGTTGAGTAAAATTATTCCTTTGTACTCTCTTCTGCAGAGCTGCTGGGTTCAGTTTTCTTGGTAGTGCGGCGTCTGCGCACCGGTTTTTTCACCGGTGTATCTTTATCAGTTGCCGCACTTGTTGGCGGTGTGCTGGCCGGAGCACTTGCTTGTTCATCAGTTGTCGTTGTTTCTGCAGTTGTTTTTTGCTCAGTCTTTTTAGTAGTGCGCCGTCTGCGCACCGGTTTTTTTGCAGTTTTTTCTTCATCGGTAGCAGCACTTGTTGGGGCTGTAGGAGTTTCAGTAGCACTCTGCTGTTCATCTGTTGGTGCTGTTTTCTTGGTCGTCGTGCGCCGCCGCACAGGTTTTTTCGCTGGCGCGGGCTTAGTCTCCTCCGGCGTCAATTCCTCTGTATCCGTAGCTTTCTTAGCAGCAGTTTTAGCGCTGGTTTTTCTTCTAGGTTTTGTAGTAGTAGTTTTTGCAGCAGCTGGTGCAGTTGTGGCCTCTTGCTCGGCTGTGGTCTTATCTGCTGCTGGTGTCTCTGCGGTAGCAGTTTTCTTAGTGCTTCTGCGTCGGCGCACCGGTTTTTTCACTTCGCTGCTTTGTCCAGAATCGCCATCTGAGCTGGTTGATGGTTGCGTTGTTGGCGGAGTTTTAACACTGGAATCTGAAGCAACAATTGCCCCTGTTGTATTCAGCGCTGAGTTCTCTTCTGGGTTGTCAGTATCAGTGCTAGCTTCTGGCTGCTGGTGATCTTTGTTTTGATCTTGGCCTTTATCTGCCGCAGACTGGGCTTTTTTGTTTGTTGATCGCCGCCGAACTGGCTTTTTTTGCTCCGCTGGAGCCGGATTCTTGCTCTCGTTGGCCGCGCTTACCGATATAGTTGGAGCTAGATCAGTAGTGTCGCTGTCTTTAACTGTGCTGGTAACTGGAGCATTGCTATTCTCAACACTATCTGGTTGGACACCCTCAGGTGGTGTATTTATACTAGTGCCCTCATCACTGACAACTTGATTATCTATCTTGTCAGCAGCTAAAGGTTGTTGTTGCGTACCGTTATCAGTTGCATTTTGGCTTTGGGGCGTCTGCTCATTGCTCTTGTTGCTATCATTGCGCCGCCGATTTGGCCGCCGCCGGCGACGTGGTCGTTTTTTCTCGGGTGCTGGCGTAGCTTCATCTCCCTGATCTATGGGTCGAGTGTCGCTACTATCTTGTGCGGTATCGCCTATGAGTGCAGGTGTTTCGTTTGCCTCGGTGTCTAAGCTGTTGCGTTCTGATACGTCAATTTCTACCAATGGCGCTTGTGCGTCTGCACCATTTTGAGCCTCTTTGCTCTGCTTAATAAATTCAAGTTCCGTCTGTTCCGGCAGGAAGTTATGGTCGGCATTAATGCTTATTTTAAGGTTGTAGCGTTGCTCAAGATCTAGCAGCTCTACCCGCTTGTTGTTAAGTATATAATTAACTACATCAACTGCAGCTGTACAACTCACGACGTCAATATTGCCCTTGGCGGTGCCTGCTTGTATGCGACGCAGCAAAGCTATAGAGCGTGATTCTGCGCTTTTAATCCGGCCACTGCCTTGGCAGTGTGGGCACTGATAGTATGCCCCTTCGCCTAGGTTGCCCTTTATCCGTTGGCGGCTCATCTCCAGTAAGCCAAACTGGTGGCTTATACGTCCTACAGTTACGCGCGCTTTGTCTATTTTGAGGCCTGTTTTTAACGCCTTTTCCACCTCGCGGCCATTTTTACGTTGGCGCATATCGATAAAGTCAATCACGATTAGTCCGCCCATATCGCGAAGACGTAACTGCCGCGCTACCTCAGTAGCTGCTTCAAGATTGACGCGGTGGGCTGTTGCTTCAACGTCCTGCTCACTGCCCATTTTCCCAGAGTTGACATCAATAGCTACCAGTGCTTCAGTTTGATCTAAAACTATAGAACCGCCCGAGGGCAGATTGACGGTGTTGCTGGAGAGTTGGGCAATCTGTTCTTCTATCTGATAGCGGGCAAATATTGGCCGTCGCTCCTGATGTAGTTTTACCAGGGAAACGTATTCAGGCATGACCGCTTTAAAAAAATCACGCGCTTCTTGGAATACTTTGCGGTCATCAATAAGCACTTCATCGATCTCTGGCGAGAAATAGTCGCGTATGCAGCGGATTACCAGATTGGATTCCTGATATATCAACGCTGGAGCCTTTGCGGTTTTGCTGTGACTAATAATGCTGTTGTAAGTGCTTAGCAGATAATCAAAATCACGTTTGAGCTCTTCGGGTGGCTGGTCAATAGCTGCGGTGCGGATTATGTAGCCCATGTTTTCCGGGAGTTCTAATTCGGCAATGGCCTGTTTGATCCCTTTGCGGACGCTCTCATTTTCGATTTTGCGTGAAATACCGCGTGAGTTACTTTCTGGCATGAGAACCATATAGCGACCCGGCAGAGATATCTCTGTGGTAATCGCAGCCCCTTTATTCCCGCGCTCCTCTTTTACCACCTGCACTAAGATCTGTTGCCCACGCTTGAGTATTTGATTGATTGGTAGCCGCTTAGTTGTCGGAGTGCCATCTTCTTGAGGTGGGTAGAGGGAGGGATGGATCTCACCAATTTGGAGGAACCCGGGACGGGCGGCTCCGTAGTCGACAAAGGCCGCTTGCAGCCCCTGTTCAACACGGACAATTTCGCCCAGATAGATATTACTTTTAGTCTGTTGGCGACCAGCTATTTCGATGTCAAGCTCGGTCAAAACACCATCATCAACGATAGCTACCCGGTCCTCTTCTGGAAGGGTAGCGTTGATCAACATTTTTTTGCTCATGTAAAACCTTTTAGTACGCCAGCTACTCATAGTAGAGCTGTTGGCGGCGCTGCGAATGAATTTTCGTTCGCCCGCTGATTAATTGTAGTGGCTAGTAAATACTGCTTAGTATTACTGCCCAGTGCATATATGACTCTAATTAATTCCAAGATACTTGCCATTATGGGCAATACATAACTGTCGTTGAGTAACGATACTTGTCTAGGGATTCAATCCGCCGTGGTACTATCCAGTAGGAATGAATATGGCACTTCAGTTATGTATTAATATGACCAGTTATCAGTTTGACCGCGTTGAGGTGGTCTGGTGGAGTAAATAAGAGTCAAAAACCTTAGTATAGTTAGCCTAATTAAGTGTGATCCACTGCCGCTATAGAGACCAATAGTCTGCAATGTTATCGACAGCAATATGTGATATCTCCTTAATGTGCTAAAGCTGGTCAGACTATAACAGAAGAGTTTAAATCTTTATACAAATAAACATACTTAAGTGAAAATTTAACAACGTTGTTTTTTTGCTAGCTAGTTTAATTAATGTAGATTTCCTCCTTGATGGGCTGGTATCTAAATGATAATTTAGAAGACTGTGATTCAGTCCCATACATGGTGAAATCAATTTTAATGCGATAACGGCATGTTTTTTGTAGTACAGCACGCAGAGATGTAGCCAGCATGAGATATCACTGTCGAGCTGGTTATCGAATATAAGTAATATTTTTTGCTGTCACCAATATTTTCAGGAGAGCTTTTTATGAAGAATCTGTCCATCAAGGTTAAAATTATCGGGGCAAGTATTCTTTTGCCTACTTTGTTGCTGTGCGGTCTTTTTGCCGCATATGTGGTGCAGGCAAAGAAAGATACTATTGATAATTACGTAGCTAAGGCCAGAGCGGTAACCTTGACTGTTGAGTCTACTCGCCAAGGGATGGAGGAGTTATACCAGAAAAATGTTTTTAACGCTGAAATGCTGCGGGCTTTTGCTGATGCCGGTATGCACGATAA
Organism: Desulfuromonas sp.; assembly: GCA_034006225.1. Lineage (GTDB taxonomy): Bacteria > Desulfobacterota > Desulfuromonadia > Desulfuromonadales > Desulfuromonadaceae > Desulfuromonas. The sequence continues at coordinate 42,704 of JAVETC010000024.1, forward strand.
GTTGTTGGCTGCAGTGCCAGTGGTATCATCATGGCGCGCTGCTATGCGTAAAGCCAAAGAGGGTGGCTATACCTTTAAGGTGCCTAAATTCCAACCACGTAACCCTGAGAACAAGCCGGATGCTCTGGAGGCGCGAGCTCTTACTACTATTAAAGAGCAGGGGTTGACTGAATATTACGAAATTGATGAACAACTGAATGCTGTACGCTATTTTCGCCCAGTGGTTCTGTCTCAGGTATGTCTATTGTGCCACGGTGCGCCGAGTACCTCCATGGCGGCATGGGGAAATGATCGGGGCGTTGATCCAACCGGAGTGCGCATGGAAAATTGGCAAGCCGGTGAAATTCACGGTGCTTTTGAAATAATCCAGTCTCTTGATGCCGCCGACGCGTCCCTGGCTTCGTCGCTGTGGACTGGTGGTGGTTTTGTGGTCGGTGGGCTACTGCTATACTCTATTCTGCTCGTTGTTTTTGTGGTGCGTCAGCTAGTAAAACCTCTCGATCAAAGTGTGAACATGATCGAGTCTATGGGTAATGGTGATCTGACTAAGCGGCTGGCTGATCTCAATAATGATGAGATGGGCAGATTGGGCAAGGCGATGAATGCCTTTGCCGATAGTCTGCAGTTCGAGATTTTAACGGCTTTTGATAAATTGGCGCATGGCGATTTCACTTTTGAGGCCAAGGGGCTGATTCGTGAACCGCTGGCGCAATGTAATGCTGCTCTTAATGACACTATGGGGCAGGTGCAGGTTGCTGGTTTCCAGATATCTTCTGGAGCCGACCAAATTTCTGATACCAGCCAACAGTTATCTCAAGCGGCAACTGAACAGGCGAGCTCGCTGGAAGAGATCAATAGCTCAATGACAGAGATGGCATCACGTACCCAACAAAATGCAGACAATGCTATCCAAGCGAATAAACTGGCATCTGAAGCATGTACCTCTGCAGCTAAGGGCAATACGCAAATGCAGGATATGGTTGGCGCTATGGCTGAGATCAATGAGTCAGCGCAAAATATTTCGCGCATTATCAAGGTTATTGATGAGATCGCCTTTCAAACTAATTTGTTGGCGCTCAATGCTGCGGTTGAAGCGGCGCGGGCTGGGCAACACGGTAAAGGGTTCGCCGTTGTTGCCGAGGAGGTGCGTAATCTAGCCGCGCGCAGTGCTAAGGCTGCGAGCGAGACTGCTTCGTTAATTGAGGGGGCAGTGCAGAAGGCGAGCAATGGTACTACTATTGCCGAAGGTACGGCAGAAGCACTCGACAGTATTGTAACTTCCATCACCAAGGTTTCTGACCTTGTGGGTGAAATTGCTTCAGCATCAGACGAGCAAACACAGGGTATTGATCAGATCAGCATTGGTTTAACGCAAATTGATGATGTGACCCAGCAAAATACTGGTAATGCGGTACAGTGTGCAGCTACCTCAGAAGAGTTGGCTGCTCAAGCAGGTCAGTTGCGCGAGATGTTGGATCGCTTTACCCTGTATCAGGGGGTAGGTCAGGGCAACTTATCTATGGCTCCCAACATGTCAGCACCACATAATAAACCACCTTCTAAAAAACAGTCGGCACTTCCCGCTAGCACTGAGTGGGGAGGCGGTAAAACTAGTTCCGCCGAATTTATAGCTTTAGATGATGATGAATTTGGCAAGTTTTAAATATTGAGTAAACAATAAATGGGCTGCGGCTCTATGAGACGCAGGCCATTTTATTCTGATATGACAGGATGTTTATGGCTCTAGCTCTAGTAAGAGAGGTGGGTACAGATGAAAATTAGAAGTAAATTTATTATCCCTATTGCGCTGTTAGTCATTATCTTTGCTGGCGTTGCTGTTGTAGCGGTAAATATGACTGTAGAGAGCTTGGTCGATGACCACCAAAACTCTTTTACGCAATATGCCGATACGGTCGTGCGCCAACAGGCTCAGCAACGTCAACAGGCTATATATGCTTCAATAAAAACTTTGGGTTCACGCGCAGTAGAACAGGCTGCAATTTTCTCTAAAATTCCTGAGGTGCAGGTTGCTTATCAGATTGCAGCGCTTGGCAATATGGATGATGAAACTGATGGCAAAATGCAGATGGCACGCGAACATCTGCGCAAAGTGCTGCAATAATATAGCGACGGTTATCGCAAACAGACCGGTAATTCAGCACTAATGGTTCATTTTCACACTAAAAATGGTCGCAGTTTGGTGCGCTTATGGCGCGATGGCTGGCAGGCAAAACGCGATGGCAAAAAAATTGATGTCTCTGATGACCTAACCGCTTTTAGGCAAACAGTTGTGCAGATTAACCAGGGTGATCATCATCCACTATCTGGTATAGAGATCGGTAGAGGAGGATTTGCTTTACGAGGTTTAACTGAGGTATCTGGGGCTGCAGGAGAACATCTTGGTTCTTGTGAAGTGTTGATGCCTTTTGAGGAGGTTCTGACTACAAATCACGTGGATGATAGTTATCAACTTGCAGTTTATATGCTTGCTGATTGGCTGCCGATTGCTACTCAGTTGCAAGATCAGAGTAAAAATCCTGTTTTAGACGGAAAGTATGTATTTACCTCCTCAACTAATGCCAATCTGACCAATAAAGTAGTAACTTCGGAGCAGCTAGATGCTGCGTTTAATGGGGTAAGTTTTAATACAGTAGGACAGGAATTTGTTGCCACATTCCCTATTCAGGACTTTGCTGGGCAAAATATTGGGGTGGTAGCTTTAGTCTATGATATCTCAGCGGTAATAAATCTAACAAACCGCCTAAGCGCATCTGATGCCCAAGCAGTACATGCTATCAATCTACAGTTTGCTGGTGGCGGCTTAGGGCTGGTTGTGATCTTAATGTTAACTGTCTTCTGGGTTACGCATAAACTTACCAAACCATTACAGATTGGTGTTGAAGTGGCGAAAAAGATAGCTGTTGGAGATCTATCAGAAACTGTGGACTATGTAAGCAAGGATGAAGTTGGCGAGTTGGCGCAAGCCATAAACGCCATGGTGCATAGTCTCAATGTTAAAGCGCAGCAGGCCACTCAAATTGCCCAAGGAGATTTGCGCGTGCAGGTAGCAGTTGCATCGCCGCAGGATACTATGGGAAAAGCTTTTAAGCTCATGGTGGATAATCTCAATGAGGTTCTCGCAGCGGTAAGCGTGGCGGCTAATCAAATAGATGCTGGTAGTATGCAGGTTTCAGATACTGCTCAAAATTTATCACAGGGATCAACCGAGTCGGCGGCATCTTTGGAAGAGATCAGCAGTTCCATGCATGAAATTGGTGGGCAAACTCAGCACAGTGCAAAAAACGCTGTCGAAGCTAGTCGGTTGGCTAATGCCGCACAATTGGCCGCCCAAACAGGTAACGAGCGTATGGATAACATGGTCGTTGCTATGGATGATATAAATCAGGCTGGCCAAAATATTAGTAAAATTATCAAGGTAATCGATGAGATCGCCTTTCAAACCAATTTGCTGGCTTTAAATGCTGCAGTTGAAGCAGCGCGGGCTGGGCAGCATGGCAAAGGTTTTGCGGTTGTAGCCGAGGAGGTACGCAACTTAGCTGGCCGCAGTGCTAAGGCTGCTGAAGAGACTGCGCAACTGATAGAGGGGTCTGTTGCTAAAACCAATAATGGCACGCAAATAGCGCAAAAAACATCTGAAGCTCTGGCGGAAATAGTCGCCGGAATTACTAAGGTTAATGATCTTGTCGCCGAAATATCCGAGGCAAGTAATGAACAGTCACAGGGGATTGAGCAGATCAATCTTGGACTGGGACAAATTGATCAAGTGGTACAACAAAGTACTGCAACGGCTGAGGAGTCAGCTGCTGCTTCCGAACAACTTTCCAGCCAGGCTGCACAGCTAAAAAGTATGTTGCACCGGTTTCAGTTAGCACCGGTTAGCGCGAGTAACTTGCATGCCCAATCTGAGGAGGTTAGCACGCAAATTATGCTTGATGAGTAGCTAATGTTTGCAGGTTGTGTTTAGCTGCTGAGTGGAAACTTAAGTGCGCTACTATTATTCAGATATTGTCTGGTAATGGTAGCGCACTTTTTTTAGCTAGTGTTATAGACGATTTATGGCCAATTGTGGCAGCTCTTGTTGCGCGGCACGTAGGCTCTCTTCGTTGGATAGTATAGAGAGCGGACTATGGTCAAGTTGCGTGCTGAGATAGCGTTTAGCTACATCTATAAGTTGTTCTTTAGTTACTGCGAGCAGACGCTCGCGAAACTGCTGGCGCAGATCGTAGCTTAGTCCCTGCAGTTGGTTGGCAAACTCATTGCTGCCACGTCCACTCGGTGATAGTGGCCTATCGTGAGCGCTAAATACCGATAATACCGCCTCTTTAATCTTCTCATTGTCAAAATCTCCCTGCTGTACCCAATCCAGAGCCTGAGTATATACCTCAATCGTCCGCAGCAGTTGGGGGTCACGATAAGAGAGCAAGGAAAATAGACCGGCTTCGCTACTGCTGTTTGCCATGCCACCATAGGCACCACCTTTTTCCCGGATCTCCCGATGTAAAAAGTTGGCTTTGAGTAGTGCCGCCAGCACTTTTAACGCTGCGCTGTCAGGATGATTAAAGGGTACAGTGCGGAAGAGGCGCGTGACATAGGATACGGGGATTGATGTGGCCCATCCGAGCTGAACCGCTTGTGGCGTTATAGCTTCTATTTTCTGTTCTGTTGGCGTTGTCTCTTGCTCTGGCAGCACCTGAATAAGTTGCGTTAGTGCAGTGTTTGCCTCAGGCAGATTGTGCTCCTCGGCTGTAATGGCTGGGTGAACACGCTTGGCATCGAAAACACTGGTTGCCAGTTGCTGCATAGTCTGAGAGAACTCCAGCAGCTGCTCGACTTCAAGTTGTGCCAGCTGTTTAATCAGTTTGAGCTGGCTGAATCCAGACCACTGTTCGCGTAGTTTTCCTGCTGGAGTCAAGACGCTCGCAGCGGCACGGGCGGCATAGCTGTGGCCGGAGTTGGGAATAGCGTTTTCCCAAGAGCTCTTAATTTGACCGATGACAGTTGCTAGTCGCTCTAAGTCGGTAAAGTTAGCTCCAGCACAGATGTCGGCCATGAGTTCAGTTAGCTTGGTGAAATTGCGCACCAATGCTTTACCGCGCAGGCGTAACAGTGGTTTGTAGCGGTCGAGATTGTCTATATCGTCGAGGATGTCTAAGCTGGCATGGATTCCACCAGTAGTAGCCTCTATTCGCTGAGCCATCTGCAGATAGTCGTAATCGCCAGCGCCGACCTGAGTTAATAGGCTGCAAAACAGCGGTAGGTAGGGGCGCATAGCAGCGTCGATGTGGTTACAGTCAAAATAGAGGTCAAAATAACCGATACCGTTGGTTGGTTGCGGAAAGAGGGTAACGCTCCGACCTGAGGTTTTTACCACTTGGCTTAGAGTTTGTAGCTCATCGCGCTTGATGTCACTTAGCTCTAAAGTTGGTAGACAGCTTAAGTTTTCGCTGGCCTCTTGTGACTGCTGTAGTTGCTGGGCCATAGCAATAATTTGCTCTTTATCTTTTGAGCTTAAACCAGCGTTGATTGCTGCCAAGCGTTGCTGCTCCTGCTGTTCCATTTTTGTTTGTAGCTGCTGGTCAGGATGTAAGCATAGGGTTATGCGATGCTGGTTATCGATGAGCCAGGTGCGAATCAGGTCTTCAAAGAAGTTGCCCTGGGCAATTTTTTGCCGTAGCAACTGTAGGTTAGTATCCAACTGCAAGGCGGACACGGGATCGTCACAGTGTAGCCAGGGGCCGAGGATACGGAACATCAGAGAGATGGAGTATGGATAGCTGTCGCCACTGACTTCGCGATTGGCAAATTCGAGGCGATGGATAGCTGCATCAATGCGTTCTGCGGCAAAACCGGTGTCGGCAATACTTTGTAAGCTCGACAATACAAGATCTTCGATAGCATCTATATGTTGCGGATCAGTTCCCTGTAAGCCCACGCTGAAACAGGTGGTGCGGTAATCGTCGTGGTAACCACAACCTGGAGTTAAGTTGCTGCCCAGGCCAGAGTCGAGCAGGGCCTTATACAGAGGTGCCGCTGGGTTGCCGAGAAGTAGTTGCGATAAGAGTGTTAAAGATAGGCTGTGAAAGCTGTCGGCTATGTCGGTTGTTAGCCAACTCAGGTGCACCATGCTTTTATTGGCCATATCTTCATTGGCATCAATGGGAAACGGCTCACTGATTTTTATTGGGGACGTTAAGCGCTGTTCTGCTGCAACTTCGCTGTGTACTTGACGTGCCTTAAATTTGCTGAGCACCTGCTTCTCGATTACCTGCAGATGGTCGCTAAGAGCGAAATTACCGTAGCTGAAAAAACAGGCGTTGCTGGGATGGTAATACTCGGTGTGAAAGTCGCGCAACTGCTGCCAGGTCAAGTCAGGAATATTCTCTGGTTCGCCTCCTGAATTATGATGATAGCAGGTTGTCGGATAGAGATGCCGCGTGGTGCGCCGAGATAGTAGCGAAGCCGGATCGGCCATGGCACCCTTCATCTCATTAAAGACAACCCCTTTGAAACATAGAGGTGAGTTGGGGTCGTCGGGCTGAGTAAACTCTAAGCGGTGTCCCTCTTGATGAAAATCCTGCTCGCGCAACAGTGGAAAAAATGCAGCATCAAGGTAAATATTCATCAAGTTGTAGAAATCAGTATGGTTCTGGCTGGCAAATGGGTAACAGGTCCAATCACTAGCGGTGAAGGCATTCATAAAGGTGTTGAGGCTACGTTTCAACATAGTAAAGAATGGATCACGGACTGGATAGTTGCGCGAACCGCAAAGGGTTGTGTGCTCTAATATATGAGCTATGCCACTTGAATCTGCTGGCGGTGTTTTAAATGCAATGGCCAGCAAATTATTATCGTCATCGTTGGCAATGTGGACAAATCGAGCACCTGTAGCTTTGTGGGTAAGTTGCAAGAGAGTAGCATTTATTTCGGATAACTCAGTGGTGGCGGTTAAGGTGAATTCTGCAGGCAAAGACGAGATATCTGTAGGCACTGTCATGTAATAGTCTGTCCTTTAGTTAGTGAAAACGGTTGGAATAGGGTAACTGTTGAAATAACTCTTAGCTAAGTGTAATATCACCGCTAGTGTAATCAGTAGTAAACTACACTATTGTGCGGCGATTATCTAGTGCCTGGAGAGTCTCTGTTAAAGATCAAGTCCGTAAACTGCTGTAAATAATTGGTAGGTAGCCATCGCTCCGGTTTGGTAAGTTGACGTTGTCAAAGACGTTTCACAAACCAAAGGAGAAGAAGCGATGGCTGGATATGATAT
>JAVETC010000025.1:0-47593 GCA_034006225.1 Desulfuromonas sp.
GGCGAGGCGTTTTGAATAGCTTGCGTGGATGAATTGCGAGTGCGGCCAGTTACCCATACACCACGCAATAAAACTAATTACGGCTAATTCGGTTTTACCGGATCGAGGCGGGATGTTGATTATCAGGCGTTTTGTTTTACCAACCACCACTTTTTCAAGTGCGGTACAGATTAGGTCTTGGTGCTTAGCGCGCATCATCGGTACACCTTTGCGCGCTTGGAACATGTACTCGGTGAATGCTAGAAAGTCAGCGCGTAGGTGCGCAATCTCATTCGGAGTCATACTTGCGCGCCAATGCGGCCAATACGGCATCGCCGCTGTGCTTAGGTGATACGCTCTCGCCCAGGCTAGTCACGTCGATCAACTGCTTATCAAGTCCGCAAAGTTTGGCCTTACCCATCGTCGCTGCAACGGCTGCAGAGCTTTGCGGAGTCTCAGCCCCTAGTGCCACCTGCCGCGCCTCTTCAAGTTCAACCATGAGGCTGTCAACCGTCACGTTGTGGCGCTTTACGATCGGTTCGCGCAACTCTGCGAGCCTTGCCGCTATCTTGGACTTGTCCATCATGGCCTTGGCCTTGCGGTGCAGTGTCGCTGGTTTCATCGAATCGGTCTTGTAACCAGCTTGACGGTACGCGTCGCTTTGTCCAAAACCCTCAACGATCGAGCGGCAGAATTTCTCCTCCCGCTCGGTGTATTTGAATTGAGTCTTGCTCACGTCAGCTTCTCAATGCGTCGATCAATACGGGCGTTCTCGATGCTGTTGGAAAGTGCTACCAGCAGCCACACGGGAACCCAGAAGCCGACACTCAGGATCGATAGGATCAGGTGTAGCACATGGCTCGTGCGTTTCTTCTGGCTTAGTAATTTGAGTGCTGCGATTTGATTTGTCATGGCGTGAACCTCGTTGACTTGAACCGGAGAATTGGGTGCAGCAGTAGTGGGTTCAGTTCTACGTTCGGGAGCTACCCTAGCTGCGGTTCGGATATTACCACAGTGTTGGTGGGTGTCAAGCGACGGTGCTCATTCCGTACGCCAGATTCTAATACCGCCGTCCACTGTTCGCGCTGTAAATTTACATTGTTCACCCTTGCCCCTGCGGTAGTGCGCAATCCGACGGCACGCTGAGTATTCATTCCCGTTAATATTTGCACCTGCTATGAAAACACTTTCGTGTGGACCCATGGTTGTGAATGGGTACTTTTTTACACCACCTCCTGACTCTTTTGGTAGTGGTATATTTTTCTCAATTTTAAAATCATTCATTTGTTACACCTGTGCGGTTTGTGATTGTGTGATTAAACTGTAATGTGAATAGTTACATTGGTCAAGCACATAAACGCGTAACAAAAAATGCGTTACGGCTGAAAGCCCCGTGGTTACTAGATCACAGGTGTTTTTCCAATTTCAGTAACGCTGCGTAACATGACTAAAAAAGCGGATGTTACGGCTGTAGCCTTAGTGCCACGGGGGGTTCAGCATTTTGTAACTTTTTTTACCGAAAAACAGCCAACCCATATACACATAATACATAACACTACTATTACTCTTTTACTTCTTCTCACCTAATTAATAGAATAAAAGACGTACAAAAGTTACAAGCACCGCAAAGCCACTGGTTGCGGGGGTTTGCGTGTAACATCTAAAAGTTACAAAGAGGTTACTTTCCAAAAATTATGTTACGGACGTGACCAAATCTCTAAAATAGTCACGGAATGTCTTTCACGTTTAATTAGTCACGGATAAAAAAAGCCCCGTCTAAATGCGGGGCGTGGTGTAACATTATTTTATCTTGAGAAGTCGCGTAACGGTCTGATCAATTCGAACCGGTGACGACTTCCCCAGCCCATCTGCGCTAATTAATTTAAGCAACTCCCCCACTTTAGGCGCGTGCATCGCCATTTCCGAACGTGAATATGTTTTAAAAATCCAATCGTTTACAAACTTTCTCGGTGCTGTAATGTACCAATCGTTTGTTGCCCCAACGTGACGTACGCCCGCATCCATCTGCTCGTTAAATGGTGTGGCCTTAATATCCGCAATCAATTGGTTTGCCATTGCCGGTAATGCCTCGCTAAGCACGCCATACATCTTGCCGATGTTGTACTGCGCGTGGAAGCTGTTTAGGTAAGCCTGTGCAGCACGTTCAGCGCCCGCCCTACCCATCGCAATGTAACCATCGAGAAGTGCGTTTAAGGTGTCGCGGATGTAATAGACAACGTTATCGTAATAAACTGGCATCCCCACCTCAATTGCGACCGGTCTATCGTCTAACCGACAACCCTCCTCTTTAAATACGCTGATGCGGTTCGCCAGTTGATCCTCCACGCCCTCCTCACCAACTAACGATGGGATATTATCGGCCGACCAAAGCAACTTGGTGTACACGTCCACAGTGGTTGCCATTTGAAACTTAGGTGACATGCGCAGCGTCCGCTCAACTTCTTTAAGTTCGCGCTTGATCGACTTCACTTCATTAAGGCTCAGCACAAACTTGCGCTTGAATGACTCAGGTGAATGGCCAGACGGCGCGCCCTCCAACATGCGCTCAATGTCCTCCATGCTCACCTCAACGGCGCAATCAAGGCTCTGCAGTGCCCCGATAATTAAACCCTTACCCCAGTCACTCGGCGCGTGAATCCACAAGTACGCCTTTTTCCTGTCACGGGCAAAGCGTGCCGCCGCTATGAATTTTAAAAGATCGTCCAGTCGCGAGAAGTGTTCTTTAAAGTCCGCAATCACCCGTGGATCTACCGCAGCGTGAACGTCAGAGCCTGCAACCAGAGGTGTATGCTCATAAACAATATTCACGCAGTCTCGATCGAGACGCATTATTGACCTGGTTGCAAACATATCGCTGCTGTATCGAATTGCGTTGCGCTGGTTGTTGTACTCAAGGTAATCCATCACAACACCCGCAACGGCAGCATGTACGGTCTTAGTAAAACGCTCCTCATCCAAAGCATGTACGCCCGCACTAACCTTAATTGCCGTGTCGAGCTGGTCCATATCAACAACACTGCCAAACTTCGCGCGTATAAACTTAAACCCGTCACTTCCTTTATGTTGGTTAAGGTTCTCAGAACTGCTCAACATGCGGATATCACGACCCGTTGGCGACCAGAACACCCCCGTGATAATCAAGTGCAAAACCGCAGCACTTACCTGCAGTGCGCTAACATCCTCGACACCAAGTAACGAGCGTAGACGAAACTCCATTGCATCTTTTAACTTCACCGCCTCGTCGCAAATTTCATCCACTGCCGGCAACGGCACGTCCGCAACTCGACCGTGACCTTTGTTGTACACATTAGTTGCCTTGCGAACCACCTCGCCAATCGTGCGCCCAACTAGGTAATCGTCGCGGTCGTCCCACTTGCTACGCGCTAACGCACTCATGCGCATAATGCGTTCAATGCGATCCGTGTCGGCACCGGTTAAAAAGCACAAGTGTGACGCAAGTGCCATATCTGCCCGTGACTCATCGAAACCCACAATACTATCGTCAGGGTACGCGGCACGCAGCGCGTCCAAGTCGCGGTTAAATAGGTTAGTAAATGATGCCTTTTGCCCAAACCTTGCATCAACGCTTTTCATCTTATGGCCGAGCGCAATCAATTCAGCATCATCGGTTGGGCCATCCCAGTCAGCGCGCGGACCATTACCATCATGCACTCCAGCAACACCCACTGGGGTAACCGCAACAGGGTTCGCCAGTACACTATCAACCAACCAACGCATCCACTCTTGCGGTGCTGACTCGTCCGCGCAACCAAACGCCTCATCGCTCAAACCAAACGCAATGCCACGCCCCTGAGTATAGAACTCAATGTCCACACCGAAGCCCGCAAGCGGTCTAGTGCGATCCGCTTTTACACGGTCCACGTTAGCGCCAATAAAATGCACACCCGAGCCGCTACTACTGTACTCAAAGAAGCACTTGTGTAAATGCGCGTACTGACCTGCTGCAAACTCACTCAATTTACCGCCGGTAATACACTTATCAAGGTCATAGAACCAATAACCGCAATCTTCAGTAAACATAAACCCGAGCGTGTAAACTACACCGTCCTGAGTCTCACGCATCCGCTGTGCGTTACGTTGCGCCACTGCAGCATCAAAGGTCATCCACGCGGTATCAATCTGCGCATTGGCGTTAATACCGGCCGCGTCAACTGGAATTTTAGGATGGTATTTAGCCATACCCTCGTTCCACACCATGCGCCACACGAACCACTGCGGAATGGCAACCAAACCACCTAATGCTTTCTTAAAGTTATTCATTGCAACACCTCGACCCGCGAGTAATTAGTGCAAGAATAAGGCGCTATATTGTGATGCGCGAGGTTCATACCAGTAATGCGCGAGAGGTCAGGTTCAACCAATAGACTTGAAATATTGTAAAACGGATAGTCGCCCTCAATGCGCGGGTGTAAACGCGCCGCAATTCTGATCGCGTTACGACTAACGTGGTGGCTTGCCCAGTTTCCAATAATTCGCTTCAAACCAAGTTGACGCTTAGTGATGTTTTTGGTTCCAACCTGAGCGTCCAACCAAGCAAAAGCGATCAGCACCGTGTGGTATTTTATAGCTGAATCTTGGTAAGAATCGTTAACGACGGCGTCAATTGCACACAGTGTGGGTAGAGGCGTGATATTTTCCCGTAACGTAACAATCTTTTTCACAACTCACCCCCTGCGGCCAGCACCATGCGCATAACCAGCTCAAGATTAAACCCATACAAATCACCACCACTACGCATACGACTCAACTGTGACGGGTAGACGCCAAGCTTCGCTGCATATTGTTGGCCGGTCATATCACCCTGAAGCTCTAAAACTTGGCGAATGTAACGCGACTTTAATTCCGCTATTTGATCGGTCACAATGGAACCCTCTTGGTTAATGATTCCCGCACGATAATACTAATTAATTGAATTGTCAAACGTTACACAATAAAAAAAACCGCCCTAAGGCGGCTCTTACAACACTAGGCGGCTCAACTTACCAATACGCGACTCAATTGCCCCGAGTGTACGCCCCGTCCGACGCACCAACTCCTCGTCGCTCACCGTGCCGATCAACCCAAGCATCAACGCATCGTCCTCAGCCGTCCACACAGAGTGCGCAACGTAACCGCGCCTGTAGTCCGGTTGCCGACCTTTACCTAAACCCAACTCCCGTGCGCGCCGCTTAACCGCACTAACCGAACGACCCAGCTCAGCCGCCAGTTGCTCAGGCTTACGTCGCTTCCAGTGCTTGCGAAGGTGCGCGTTCTCACACTCTAACCATTTCATTTTAAAACACACCCTCCGGCGTAACCATTCATGAACAACCATTTACCGTCCACCAAATCAACCACCAACGCTGGATCAATAGCGCGCGCGCCGTCAGGCATGTCGCACTTCAATACCTTATCGCCCGAGCGTACGCTTTCAATTGCAGCGAGTTCACTAGAACGCAACGCTTGACTGGCCACTACTGCAACGCAAACCGCCGCCACCACAACACATGCACCTATTACATATTTCATCGCACCACCTCCAACATACGAGTCGCAACGAACCGTGCATCATCCAGCGCATTGTGGACAACACCCGCATACTCAACAAAATCAGCACCAACAAACGAGTGCTTCCATAACGTACGTGCGCAAAACACGTCACGGTACGACCACGGCATAACCAAGCGTTGCTCACGCGCCGCATTGGTCAACCACATAGCGTCACGATCACCCTGCTGGTATATGCGTAGGCGCTCATTGGCACCAACCCACTCAATAAACTGACGCAACGCATCACCAATCATAACCTCACCGCGACACGGGAACACGCCCGCAGGCTGGGTCGCCCACCACGCGGCTGTCGATGCGCTAACATGCGCGTTCGGCTGGTCGTGCTGTGGATCAATCTCAACATAAAACGAGTCGCCCATTTCACCAGTCGCCGGATCAAAGAACACCGCACCGATACTCAAAATATGCGCGTTTGGTTCGAGACTCAACGTCTCAAGGTCAATTGCTAAGTGGTTCATAAGTTCACCACTGCGGCACGTGCCGCTTCAAGAATCGAACCGAGGATTGCCGGATTATCAACCGGCTCACCGTTCACATCGACCAACACCGGATCACTGCAACCCTCGAACACAACGCCTAAAATCTCACCGTCGTTGGTTGATACGTCCTCAAACCAGATTGTTGTCTTGCCGTCGTTCCAATTGTCGTCTTTACGAGTTGGTACAAGGGATGTGTCGTCACCCAGTACACCAAAGTGAACAGCCGCTTCCAATGGTGTTTTGTCGTTGATCCACATGTAACCAACCACGTTATCGATGATAATCACATCGAAGTTGAACATTTCAAAAACACCAGAGTTGACCAGTGCAGTGTGAGCATCGTTAATTGATTTGTACATTTTTGAACCCCTTTTAATTAGTTGATATGCTCAGAATACGCAACTTTTGCGCACTCGTCAACTATATAGATTAATAACCTCAATCCCAGACTTCGCCGCGTATTTCACAGCATGTGCCGTACCGCCGCGATCAACACCGTTAAACCAAGCCAACATAACGTCGCACGACTCAACCAGTCGCACGTTCCGGTGCATGTACGCTGCATTGCTATATCCACCCTCGCTACAAATCTCAACCTTGGTTGCGCACGAAAGTAACTCAGCGTGACGAATATAATGCTCGTTCGGCCACCTCCAGCACTGCGACGCAAACGGCACGTAAGCCTCCAATGGGATACCGAGCTGTACGGCAGCAAGCGCACCTGCAGTATCCCAACCCATCGCCATTCCGCTGCACACAACGCTCGGCTTATTGATAATCATCCACATTTTAGCGAGCATCACCATTTGACCAAGATTGCCCACACGGTGACCAGTTAGCGATACTCTCATAATTGCTCAGGCCCCGTAATGAACCGCGCCTCACCGCCAAAACGTGTAACAAACTGCGCCCATCTCTGTTGCGCCAGCTCATGGGCGCTACCTGTGAAGCGCCAATCCTCGGCCTTACATTCGAGGCTCAGGAACTGCCCGATGGTGGTTCCAACATCAGCCGCGACGATCAATCGCGGGCGTATACCAATCAGGTCGGCACTCTTTAACAGTTTGTTACGCTCCTTTGTCTCGTTGGCCAAACCGTAGCGCACGGGTCGCCCGTTCTTATCCATCAGTGCGCCCACGTTATTGCGAAGCAGTGGAATGCCCAAACGCGCCGCCTCCAATGTGATCAGTGACTGTTGGCGCGCTTCGCTACCAGGTGACTGCGCGGACGGGTCGAGTTGTGGCGGGTGATCCGTCCCGAACGCGGCTTCCATCTCCTGCACCGCGGCGAGCGGCACGTTCCATTTTGCTGCCCATGCGCGGATGTTGAAGCTCATAATGTACCGCCAATCAGTGCAGCCGCGCGAACAATAACGCGGCGGGTTGCGGCACGACGACACTCGTCAACATATTGATCAAGCTGTATACCATTGACGGTTGCCATCACATGCGCGCCCACTTGTCGCGTAACAATGTTTAGATCAACAGCGAGTCTGAATGCCTCTGCATCATTTTTTAACGGGTTCCAGTAGCACGGTGTCGCACCGTAACCAGCCTCCATTGCAATCACCCCCATGTATTTACAAACGCGCTTATCTTTCATTCCAACAGCCAACGCCGCCAGTCGAAACAACTCTTCATTCTCAATATTCATGCCATACGCTCCATTATTTTAGTTTTTAGCACACTTGCATCACGCGCATTCATACCTGCAGCGGTCAGTACGTCAACGCCGAACGCGTGGTAAAACCTGCGCGCAATGACGCTGTTATCCTCACCGATATATTGCCCTGCCCATAGACTAATCGTGTCCATTAGTTCACGGTGATTGGTGATCTTCTCAGCGTTTAGGCGCGTGAGTCGAGCCGCGGCAGGCGTGTTTTGCAGGTTGTGCGGTATGCGCGCCAATGCGTACACATCCACCACGCCCGCACGTAGTTTAGCAAGCTCATCGGCGCACACCTCGAATATATCACCGTCCACAGTCTCAGGTTGAGTGCGTTGTGACGGATTGGGCGGCGGTACCGGTACGGCGCAAAACGGGCAGACCTTAAAGAACTTCTCGAACGGCATGTAGCAGCCCGCGCACGCCGTCATCGGTACCGCATCGCTCGGTGCACTTGTACCTTTCTTGACCGGATCGAGCGTCCATTGTTGTGGCATATCTGGTGGCCCGCCGTGACGTATAAAATTACCCACGTGATCGTGGATAATTGCCTTGGGCTTCTCACACGCTGCAATGTGCGCCAGTCGCTCCTCAACTGTGAACGTATCCCATTGGCGCATTAACTCAGGGTCGATAAGTAGACGTAGCGCCCTCCCGAATTGCTGCGTATAGAGAATAAAACTGGCCGTGGGGCGCGCCATGATCACAATCTCAATGGCGGGCAGGTCGAAGCCCTCGCCGAACAGATCCACGTTAACGAGCATTAGTTTCTCGCGACGACTAAATGATGCAATCTCGCGCGCACGTTCCGCGGTCGGCGTGTCACCCGTTAGCATAACCGCGGGTACCCCCTGTGCGTTAAACTCCGCTGTGAGACGTTCACCCTCTTCAATTGTCGCAGCGAACGTAACGCCCAGCTTACCTTTTGCGAACTGTAGGTACTTCTCAACCACGTTACCCACGATCACCCGCGACTTTGCAACCGCCTCGGCCACACCTACTTTACTTAACTCACCTGACGTGGTGGTTTTAACGTTGCTCAAGTCCAGGTCATTAGTGTCGATCACCCGCACCGTATAATCAGTCAAATAACCCTGATCAATCAACGCGCGCATGTCCGGCCCCTCGACCAGCACGTCGGCAATCCCGTCACTGTGCGAACCTAACCCCTTGCCGTCCGAGCGCCGAGGGGTTGCAGTTGGTAACCAACCTTTACTATCCGGCGCCAGCATTGAGAAGCAACGCCCCCACTTATTATCCTTTAGGCAGTGATGCCCCTCGTCAATAATACCTAGTGTGGAGCGCTTGAACCGATCAACCCACACACCCTTGCCACTCACCACCGTATCGACACTGGCCACAATCCAATCGGCTGACTGTTGGTTAACGTACGAGCGCCCGAACTTGGCGTAATGCTCTGCGGTAACGGCTGTAATCGTAGCGCGACTGCCCGCAATGCTATGCACAATGCCCGCGCGCGCCAACGTTACGCTGATCTGCGACACCAGCTCGCCACGGTGCACCATTGCCACGCCGTAACCCTTGTGCTGTTTGATGATGCTGGACATCATCTGAGTTTTGCCGGATCCGGTCGGGCTAACCGCCATGACCACCTTATGGCCGTCAGCCCACGCTTTTACCGACTCGGCAATCAACTTATCTTGATACCAACGGTTCTTAAACATGGTCACGGTGCTTCTCCATGCGTTCCCTAAAACGCGCTTCTCGCAACGCTATAATTTCTTTTAATTCAGAACGACTGAGCGGTGTTTTACTAAAAATGGGATCACAGCCGTAACGTGGCGCATAACACATTCTCCATTCGCCACCACGCCAATAACGCGAAACTTCCCAACGCATACCCGCGAGTTTGAATATACCCACAAACTGCCGTTTCTTATTCATAACGAACCCCACCAATTAAATAACCGACGCAACGCATAGCTGCGCACAATACTAACCACTGTGAAAAACCCACCAATAGCCATGTTCTCAGCGATTGAAATGTTAACCCCGAACAATGGGAAAATAACAATCTGTGACGCAACGGCCACACCGTAGCCCAGCAACACGTTTATGAACGCTTCTAGTAGTGAACCTTTCTTACTTTGAGTCATAACGAACCCACCTCTCTAATAAAGTCCCGCAACTATACGCAATAATTGCACGTTACGCAATTTTAAAATAATGTTTGACTTGCGCGCAAAACTTGCGCACTATGCACCCCACAAACAACGCAACCGAGGAAACACAGATGCAAATAACCATTAGCTTTAATCCAGAAGTGGATCACTTCGATACGGTGCTCAAGCGCTTATCCGGCGTGTACGGTGAGCAAGTGAGCAAGTCCACACCAACATTTAACGTCACCGAACTGGTTGAGTCGCAAGTGCTGACTGATGAACCGGCTATTATTGTGGACGCCGAGCAAGTTGCCGAGCAGTTACCGCCCGCCATGAAAGCAACACTTGAAATTGACGTTGACGGCGTACCGTGGGACGCACGCATTCACAGTGACGCAGTGGAGCCTAAAACCCAAGCCGGCCGCTGGAAAAAGAAACGCGGTGTTGACGCAGAAGAGTACGACCGTATTACCCGCGAACTGCAGTTACTGGCAAGTGGTAAAGTCGGCACGGACGAACTACCAATTCCAACACTGCCAACGGTGCAGCCTGAGCTAGAATTACCGCAAATTAAAACCGAGGAAACGCCACTTGTAGAAGTGGCGCCCGATCAGTTTGAAGTAGCAACACTTAACACACCACCAGCACCCGAAGGTGTGATCATCCCAGCAACGCACGTTGACCTAATGAAGTGGGTTGCAACGCAACTGGCTGCAAAGTCGCTTGAGACAACCGATATTACCGAAGTGATCAAAGCGGGTAATCTGAACAACCTCGGCGAACTTGAACACATGGGCGAAGAGTGGATCAAGTGGGCGTTCGAGTCACTGCAGGTACGTTTAAAATGAGAATCTACCCAAGCAATGCCCATATTTGGGTAAAGTGCGCGGGTCACACCGCACTGGCGGCACGCACGCCGCGTATTGAGCCACAAGATGACAGTGCGCGCTTAGAGGGTATCTTGGCGCACGGTGTCGCGGAGGATATTGCCGCAACGGGCGTTACGAAGCGCGCGGATGTCACCGATGAAATGCTAGACGGTGGTGTACTGTGGCGTGACGTGCTGCACGGCTGGGGTTGTGAGTTTGCACAGGAAGTTGAGTACGAAACGATTCAATGGATCGGTAGCGACATTCCGGCACGTACCGACGCTGAGGGTTATAACGCCAACACCAATACGCTGCACGTTGCGGACTACAAGTTTGGGCACCGTTACGTTGATGCGTATGAAAATTGGCAGTTGATGTGTTATGCGATGGCATACATGGATCGTCACGTTAAGAGCTTTACGCAAGAACAGCTCGACACAATGACCGTAACGCTCCATGTTGTACAGCCGCGTGCCGGCGGGCATCGTCAATGGTCACTACCGCTCGCTAAGTTGCGCGAAACGTATGCGCGCACGATTGTAGATGCAGCACGTGACGCTCGACTAGCCAACAACAACCCCGACGGTATGGGTTTAAAAACCTACACTGTGGGCGAACACTGCTACAAATGTGCAGGTGCGATAAACTGCCCAGCGCTACGCAACGCCGCGAGCCAAGCGTTAGACTTTGGCGGCCGTGCAATCGAACTGGAATTAACGCCCGAACAGGCCGCGCTTGAACTGTTCTTGATTGACAACGCAGAGACGCACATTAAGAACCGCCGCGACGCGCTCGAACAGTTAGTCGAACATAGTTTACACAACGGTGCGCTATTGCCCCATTGGGAGTTAAAACGCGGGCGCGGTAGCGTCAAATGGGTGCAAGACAAAGAGCAAGAAGTGATCGCATTGGGCGACTTGTACGGCGCGGAAATTACCGCAACGAAACTCAAGACACCGACGCAATGTAAGAAGCTGTTACCCGCTTATGTGATCGACTCGTTCACTGAGCAAACGCAAGGCGCGTTAAAAGTAAGCAAGAAAAGTGCCGATGACGGCGCAAAATTATTTAATCAGGAGTAACACCATGCCATTCTCAACAATCACACCAGTTGGCCGCATCGTTCAGGGTAACCCACTTGTCGGTAATCAAGTAAAAGATGACCACGGTGCACTCGTGTTCAACCAAGACGGTACGCCGAAACTCAACTACTACATGGGTTTAGCGATCAGCAAACAAGATCCGGCCGCACAGCAACTGATCGCCAAGATCGACGCCGAGGCGCGCGCAGCGTGGCCAAACCTGTTCGACCCTGCAACCGGTGAGTGCCGCGACAAGAAGTTCTCGATCAAATACTTTGACGGTGACGGCTTTGACCACAATGGCAAGGCGTTCGCTGAGCGTGAGGGTATGGCTGGTCACTGGATTATCCGCTTACAGAGCAACTACCCGTTGCGCAGCTATGACGGCATGGCGGGTAACGTAGAAATTACCGATCCTGAGCGTATCTACCGTGGATGTTACGCCGTGGCCGCAATCGAAGTTAAAACCAACGGCGCGACCGGCACCAACACGCGTGGTCTGTACATTAACAGCCAAGGCGTGCAGATGGTCGGCCACGGTGAGCGCATTCTCGGTGGTGCGAACCCTGACGAGTTGTTCGGTGCTGCAGGTGCGGCAATTCCCCAAGGTGCGTATGTGCCAGCGGGTATGTCAACCACACCAGTTGCACCGCCAGCACCACCAGCAATGCAAGCACCTGTGCCAACGCCACCTGCCGCACCTGCCGCACCTGCCGCACCTGCCGCACCTGCCGCACCTGCCGCACCTGCCGCACCTGCCGCACCAACACCGCCACCACCGCCAGCAGTGCCGCACCCAACATTTGTGCAGCAAGCGGTCGCACCGCAATTTGTGTTAACCCCAGCGGGACAAGCGCAAGGCTTTACGATTGAACAGTGGTACGCTGCGGGTTACACCGAAGCGCAACTGTTACAAAACGGCACAATCGCACACGCGTAACACAACGGGGCGGCTTCGGTCGCCCTACTCTTTAATGAGGTATGTATGAAATTACAAGCAGAATGTGACGTTGAGTGCTACCGCAACTATTTTCTAGTCAAATTCTATTTATCGGACGGCACGTTTCGCAAATTTGAAATGTCGGACGGATCACCACCGATCAACCTCGACGCACTGCGTGCCACAATGTACGAGTTTGAGTTGGTTACGTTCAACGGCATTGGCTATGACGTGCCGATGATTGCCGCCGCGTTAATGGGTTTCAACTGTTCGCAACTTAAAGACTGCAGTGACGGCATCATTCAACAAAACCTGAGACACTGGCAATTTTACCGACAGTTCGGCGTACAAGAACTGGTCGGCCTGCAACACATTGACATCATGGAAGTTGCGCCGGGCGTGCGCATTGGTCTAAAGGTTTACATGGGGCGGATGCACTCAAAGACCATGCAGGATCTACCCGTTGCGCACGACGCGATACTAACGCCCGAACAAATGCGCGTTATTGACAAGTACAACGACAACGATTTAACCGAAACGCGGCTGCTCAAGGAAACGATTAAAAACCCGCTTGCACTACGCCGCGTGATCAGTGAGCAAATTGGTGTCGATGTAATGTCTAAAAGTGACGCACAGATCGCGGAGGAGGTGATCTGTTCACACCTTGGTTATCGTCCCAAAAAGTCACCAGTGCAATCAGGGCGCCGCTTTTACTACGAACCACCTGCGTTTATTGCGTTCCAAACCGAACAAATGCAAGACGTGTTACGCGTGATGACCACGAGTGAGTTTATAGAAAACGATCCAGATCTACCAGGTGCGGAAATCTTCACTAATGATGCAGGTGAAACAATTAAAGCCGCGGTGATCATGCCTCCGGCGTTCAAAGAATTGTTACCAACCATCGGTAACACAACGTACAAATTCGGTATTGGCGGCCTGCACAGTCAAGAGAAATCAATGACGCGCCTATCCGTTGCGGGCGTGAATGAAATCAAGATCCATGACGTTGAGTCGTACTACCCGAACCTGATCATTTTGATGAACATGCACCCGCGCGCAATTGGTCCGCGGTTTACAGAAATTTACGGCGGCATTCTACGTGACCGACTGCAAGCCAAAGCCGAGGGTCGCAAACAGGACAGCAACTCGCTAAAAATTACACTCAACGGCGCGTTTGGTAAGCTGGGTAGCAAGTACAGCATTCTGTGCGCGCCTGACTTAATGATCCGAACCACCGTCACGGGGCAACTGGCACTCATGATGCTGATCGAGAGCATGGAGCTTGCCGGTATTCCCGTCATCAGTGCGAACACGGACGGTATCGTCACGAACACACCGCACGGGCTGCAAGGCACGCGCGAACAGATACTACTCGACTGGCAACAGCAGACGGGGCTTAAACTTGAGTGCGAGCCGTTCGCGGCACTGTACGCCCGTGACGTGAATAGTTACATTGCGTTCCACCCTGACCGCTCGCACAAGGCGAAAGGTGCGTTCAGCCCCAGCGGCGTAGCACCAGCGTCAAGCCCGAGTGGCATCACACCCGACTGCGATGTAATAAATGATGCAATTATTGCGCTACTGCGTGATAATACCCCACTGATGACCACCATCACGCAGTGTGACGACATACGACGCTTCGTTAAAGTCGCACGGTGCGCTGGTGGTGGGTACTTTGAGGACACGGGTGAAGAGTTGGGGCTTAACGTGCGCTTCTACTACGCGCGCGGTAGCACACGCGGTATACGGGGCGTTAAAAGCAATAACCTCGTTGGTGGTAGCACTGGCAGCAGACCGTGTATGACACTGCCCGACACGTTACCCAATGACCTGGACTACGAGAAGTACGCGATAATGGCTTACGAACGATTAATAACTTTAGGGGTGTTCAATGGAACATAATACGGATTGGAGAGAAATGCGCGAACTGATCAAGCGCACAGGCTTAACGCAAGAGAAGATCGCACAGGAGCTTGGCGTCTCGTTACGCACGGTGAGTTACTTGGGTAGCGACAAGCGCTCACACGCGGTAAGCAAAACGTTACGCATGGCGTTGGAGGGATTGGCTAAATAACAACACACCCGCCAAGCCCATGGCCGGATTCCCGATATCGGAATTCCGGTTACGCTCAAATCGTGCGGGTTTTTAATGTTTGACAATACGCAAAACTTGCGCGTATACTTTGCAGCGTAAACCAACCAAGAGTGATGTGAACATGACAACCTTGAACAAAAAGATTAAAGAAAAACTGGCGTTTGATTTAACCGCAAAGGCCGCCGAGAAGAAACTCAAAGCGCTTAGTGTGAAGTTAAAGGCGCTCAACGAAGAGTTTTGGACTGAATACAAGGCGCGCATTGATTCGGTTTTACAGATCGACACGAAGCGTTACGATGAGTTAATTCAGGCAGGTGCGTTGCGTTACACTACACGCGTTGAGCTTAAAAAGACGCCCAATGCAGCGGTGGGTTGCACTGAAATTTTCATAGAAATGGTACGTAAATTGCCGATTACTTTTATTGCACAGCCCGGAAGTTACTATCGCAGGTTCACCGTTGTTTTTAAGCACAACCAAGCGCTACCAGCGATCAACGAAGATCTTTTAAACCTTGCGATTGGAACGGATTGCAAATTTGCAAAACGTGCCGATGAGTTACTTGGCGAATATTACGAAATTATTAAAAGCGCCATTGTGTTTAAGGCGGACGTTGCGTCAATTTTACTACCAATCCGTACACGTAAAGTGCTGCTCGAACGCTTCCCCGAGGCCGCTAAATTACTACCAGCACCTGCCGAGAAGACCGGCAACTTGATTCCAACGCAGTTGATCAACGATGTGCGCGACCGTCTCAAAGCGGGTATCCCATCATGATAAAACAAATGTACAAAGTGGAATCGCGTGACGCGGACGGTAAGATTCTTTACCAGTTCCACGTTCAGGAAATCAGCGAAGCCGAGGCGATCCGTGTCGGCAAAATGTATACAACTAAAGAAGCCCTTGCGGGTACGTGGAGTGCGACAAAATGCTAACAGTTAATCGTAAAGACTTTATGAATGCACTCAAAGCGGTCATTGTGACAGCGGGTAAGAATGATGTGCGTTACTACATGAACACCGTACTGCTGGAGGTGCAGCGCGAAAAAGTGACGCTTGTTTCAACTGACGGGCACCGCATTACGTTCGCAACGTTGACGCTCAATACGGGTATCGAAGACACGCAAATTGACCTAGTGCTAGATCGCCCCGATGTTGAGCGTTTGATCGAAGGTGTGTCGGTTAACAAGAAGCTCAAGACTGAGGAACTTGTGATTAAGTGGGAAGGTGCAACGGTATCGGTCGAAGCGGACGGTACGTTATTTACATTTAATAAAGTGGACTGCAAATACCCCAACTGGCGAATGGTTACCCAAGACAGCGTGAACCTGAACCCAGAACGCGAGGGTTTAACAGATTACGGTATCAACCTGATCTATCTTGCTGATGCCGAGAAAGCATTCAAGCACTTGTTTATCAAGAATAAATACGGCTCGCACAAAGCGCATATCGAGCTTCAAACCGCAGCCGATAAAATGTGGATCACGCCGATGGAGATCGAATCGTGCGGTCAGTTGACTGAAATCAAAATGGCTATCATGCCCATGCGACTGGACGCGTAACCATGACCCAAGACCAACTTGACGAAGCCCGCCGCGCGTATCTTGCGTCCGGCGGCGAGGTGACACAATGCCCACCTGCACACGTCGAACCACTGCGCATTGGCACTAAATTTAACCCAGCCGTAGCGGAACGCCGCGCTCACATCGAAGCGCGTATTCGCGCCGAATACCCAACCTGCAGCTCAATTGCAAAACTGGCACGCTCACTGGGCGTGGGTAAAATGGCGCTTATTGCGACGGCTTATGAATTGGGAGTAACGAATAATGTTAACATTTGAACAGTTTCAAACCAACGTGCAACAGTGGTCAACCGCGCGCGGTATCTACGAACACAGTGGCGCATTGGCGCAAGCGCTAAAGGCTGTTAGTGAAGTGGGTGAGCTGGCAGACGCAACAATCAAGAACGACTTGGACGCACTTAAAGATGCCATCGGTGATGTTGCGGTATGTCTAGTCAACGTTGCGTCTATGACCGATAGTACACTGGACGAGGTTTATATTTTTGATGATGTGAAGGTTGAGCGCAGTGCACCCCAAATTGTCGCCCATGTATCGTATATGGTCGCCCATGTATCGTTGGCTGCAGCGGAATCTATCTTATGCGAACCGATTGATGATGCTCTCAACGGGGCATTCTATTCACTTTACGCAACTGCCAACGTAAACAACCTCGACTTTCTCGACTGCTGCAGTGCGGCATGGGATGAAATAAAGGATCGCACGGGCCACATGGTTGCGGGCGGGGCGTTTGTTAAAGATGAGTAGCCTACACCTCAATCACGCCTCGACACTGCCACCAACCGACACGCCGTTGTTGATTCTCATACCGTCAAGCGGTGCACTACTTGAGGTCAAGCGCACGAGCCATGTTAGCAATCGCGAGCATGATCTTGAATATGTGACCGAGAACGGCACAATAATCACCGGTCGTTACCGCTGGACGTATCCATGAATAATAAACAAATAGCGTACCCGCATACGGTACGGGACATTGTGCAAGAATACGCGGTTAAATCCGCGTCACTACAACAAGCAATGCTCGCATTTACCCAAGCTGAGCATGATATAAACGCTGCAACTAAAGTAACAGGTGGTTTTATTGCGGGCAGTTTTGTTAGCGGTAACTGGCTCAGTGAGGCGAGGGGTCAGCACTTACTGTTAGCGAGCGCATGGCAAGCGATTTATACAAGTCTGAACCTTGAAAATGTTTTTAGTGCGAGCGATAAAGCCAAGTTCGCGCAATCACTTGAGAACCCAGCGCCGCTAACACTTGAGAACCTAACCGCCACGTTCGGGCAATACTGGGAGAACCCGCGTTACTTTATACTCAAGGGTTTAGCTGAAGTATTCTGCAAACTTGACAAGTTTTACAAGTCGCACAGTAACTTCGGTGTAGGCGTCAAAGGTTTACCAAAGCGTGTGATATTGAGTCGCTTTACAGGTATCCACAGCCACGGTGTAAATGCTGTAATGGACATGGTTAATGCCATGGTACAGGTTACGGGTGAGGCGTTAATTAAAGATGATGAGCGCCGTATCTTGTGGGACGCGTCAATGAACGGATCTGACTTTGAGCTCCCCAGAATTGGTCTCAAAGGTAAAGTTTTTGCCAACGGTAATGCTCACGTCCACTTCTCACCGCGCGCGTTAAAAGTGGTCAACGACGGTCTGCACGAATACTACGGCACGGTACTGCCCGATGATTCAAGCGAGCGACCAACCGCTAAAAAGGCAAGCACTGAGGTATCTAAAGACCTGCAATTTTACCCAACGCCGCGCGCCGCAATTGACCACATTTTAGCGCGGGTCCACTTACCGGCAAATGCACGGATCCTTGAACCAAGCTGCGGTGACGGCGCGTTACTGGACGCAATGAACAACGGCGACCGTGATCTGTTCGGCATTGAGTATGATGCAGGGCGCGCACAACAGGCGCGCGGTAAAGGCCATAAGGTTTTAACCGCTAACTTTTTAGAAGTAGAGCCGCAACCTGTATATGATAGAGTGGTGATGAATCCACCATTTTCGGGCACCCATTACGTTAAGCACGTTAAGCACGCTATGAAGTTTCTCAAGCCGGACGGAGTGCTAATCACGATCCTACCTGCAAGTGCATGGTATGAGCACAAATTGTTGACCGGACGCTGGGAAGATTTACCGATGGGTAGTTTTAGAGAAAGTGGCACGAACATCAACACTGGTTTTTTAATGATAAGGAATAAGTAATGTACAAAATAATCATGCGAAGCGCACCACCCTGCCCGTTCTGCGAGAAAGCGAAAGCGCTACTCGACAAGCGCGGCTTGCAGTACGAAACAATTGATCTGACTGGCCGACACACCGCGCTGCGCGTGTTTAAAGCCTTGGGTCACACGACTATTCCCGTTATTATCGCGCCGAACGGTGTGTTGATTGGCGGGTTCGAGGATCTGGATGCACTGTTGGGCGACCATCAAGGGGAGTTTGAGTTATGAGAGCCACATTTATCAGTCGCCAAGCCACTGACCTGACAGCCGTCAACGCAGCCCGCGCGAGCATGGGTAAGGTGCACACCGTGTTTGACGACAGTGACACGGGCCTACTCGCGTACCTGCACCGCGAGAACCACTTCACGCCGTTCACGCACCAGCGCGAGACGTTCGACATGCGCGCCCATAATGTGAAGTTTGCGCACATGAGCGAGACGGACACTGCGGGTATGGTCAAGACGCATAGTAAAGGCCGTGTGAAAATGCGTCACTCGATCTACGGCTGGGCAAACCTGATTGCAAAGGGCCTGCTTGATCCTGACGTTGCGGGCGACGTTGCGTACCACTTGCACCGCATCTACCCGCACACTGCAAAGGCGCTCATGTTGCCGCACGGTAAGCCGAGTGAACATGCTGTACACCTACCATCCAGCAGCGAACAGGATCACCGTTTTATCGACGTGACGTTGCACATTAAAGTGCCGTTCTTTGTCATACGCCAATTGGACACTCACAAGGTCGGGTTTGCCCGTAACGAGCAGAGCGGGCGCTACATTAAGTTTGTGGTCGAATACTTTAAGTTTGGATGGCGCAAGAAGCCTGATGGTAACGTCAAGCAAGGGAGCGGAACTAAAGCTAATCTGTTGCAACGCATCGTCTCAAGCGTCGCGTACTGCATTGTGCGTGCCGTTACGCTACCTGCGTATCATTTGCTCATTGCGTGTGGTATCGCTAAAGAGCAAGCGCGTGGACTGCTGCCGATGGCGTGCTATACGGAATACTACTGGACTGCGAGTCTGGCCAGTTACGGGCGCATGTACCACTTGCGAAACGATCCGCACGCACAAGCCGAGACGGGCAGGATTGCCGCGCTGATAGGGCGTGAAGTGTACAGAAATACGGGGATTGCTTTATAACAACCTAACCTTCCGCAATAATTCCGCAACATTACCGCCACACCAGAACGCAGCCGCCATACTTGCACCAGCAGCCATGGCGGTTAGCGCGTTAGTCTGACTGACCGCACTCGGCCATGCGAGTAGCATCTCAACACCCAGCGCCGCGCACGAACCGAGCCAAACAGTGGCCAGTAAAGATACAAAGAATCGGTACTTGTGACCGTTCGGGCAGAACGTGGCAAGGCGTGCGGCTGTGGCGAATAGTGCGATGAGTTGGAGCGTGGAGAGAATCATTTAAACGTCCTCACAATGTCTAGCAGTTTGCCAATTATATCAGCAAAGTTTGAAGTGGAAAAATAGTTCGCAGCGCTTGTCAAGATGATCACACTCAGCGCAGCACCGGCAATAGCCGCCCATCCAATATGTGGAACACCTGCAGCAATGCCGATATAGTAACCAGCGCCCACACTAAGAAACGACATCGCGGCGCGCTTTACGATACCTTGAATGAACGGCAGCATCATAAAGAACGCAGCGCCGAAGATCGCGCCGATCAGTGCGTCAGGTTGCATGTTTGCCGCTATTGTTATGAGTAGAACCGATGCGGAAAGTTCACGATCCATTAGATTAACGCCGCTGCTATAAATAAGGTTGGTATATTATCACAGTGGTGGTTATACTGACGTTTCTAAAGTTGCTTTAAGCCCCTTTGTTAGTCCATTGGGGCTTTTTTTTATTGCGCGATCCTTACTCATAGTTTCGACCGCACCTTATCGCTGCAGTTCGTTATGCGCCTTAATTTTACGCTGCAAACTGTGCAGCGCGGCTCTGCATGATAGCACGTCACGCTCTGCTTGATCTGTCACTGCTGCAGCGCTTCTAACAGTTTCTGCGTGTAGTTCGACTCGCTCAGCCTCTGCTCCATTTCCCAGCTCTCTACCCGTATCGGCTGCGGCATCGGTTTTACAGTGGGCGCGTACGAGCACCCGATTTGTAATAACAGTAGGCTCGCGATTGATAGCATCTTGATAGTCTGCATAGTATTCCTCGCTGATTGATCTGTAATGGTCTGCACGCTGATTGACCTCGGCCAGCGCTTTAGCGTATGCGGCTTGCTCTTTACTTGCCTTGGCTTCGTAGTGCTGTGCAGTTTGGCTGTATGATAAAGCCGCGCCACCGATGAAACCGAATATCAACGCTATTATGCTGACTTTCATACCATGCTCACTTGCTTACCATCACTCGACAATAGTGTCAAATCATACCGCTGATCAGCCGGATATGACCGCATTGGTGCGCCGTCAATCCATCGGCTAGGCCAATAGTAGCCGTCAATGCGATCAGGTTTGAATGGGCTAATCTGCACCACGTCACCCTGATTACCGCCCAGCAGCATAATGTTACCCTGAGCATCTGCGCCAACGACAAAACCAACATGGCCGCCGCCGTGCCGCGATAGCACGGCAATAGATCCATAAGCTGGCGCATCGAGTTTTGTTAGTAGTGGACTCGCCCATTCTTTAGCGCGATACCATTCTCTAACGACATAGCGCCCAGCTTTACCCATGACATAGCCTACAAAAAGGCCGCACCATGGGGTTTCATCGTCACGCCACCAAGCCTTGGACTCATTGCTGAACTTGCCCATCTCGTCGAGCATTTGAACGATTGCAGGATTATGTTTAGTGCCTTTGACTTCGCGCATCCCGATGGATTGTCGCGCTACATTGATCCAGCTTAATTCTGTCATATTAAATCACTCCCCATTATCAACTTTAATTGCTAATTAAGCATCCGGCCATCCCGTATCCAGCATTTCAGTCTCGTAAGTGCCAGCATTTATTGCGTCCAATAACTCAGCTTCGCGATCAAAGCACGACTGCACATGCGATCTGATTGCTTGCGCCATTGCCAGAATCTGTTCAGCATTCAGCGTCACGAATCCATTTGCAGACTTCCAGCGCACTGAATATTCAGGATCTAGCGAGGCGGCTAACGCGGCACCGGTCACCATCGCCACAGCAGTTCGATCCGTGCTGACTTGTGAACCGTTAAGCTCAAACCCAGCAGTCTCTACTTGCCATCGTTTAGCCGCTATCTGTGCGAGAGATTGTTTGTCAGCTTTTACCTTGCGAGATGCCATTTCACTGGCTTTATCTTGCTCGTACTCAGCTTTAGTGATGACAGCTATCAAACCCTCACCACTTGCAGAGTTGCACGTCCCATAAAAAACTGGGTTGACAGTTGGGTACTCAGACTCAAGCGCAAAATCAAACTGGAGCCCGTCAAAATCTGGCATGTACAGTTGATTGACGTATGTAAACTTTACATAATTCATTAGATGATGCTCCTACGAACGGCCCGAACACGCCTCAGAAGCGTCTTATTGACGTTGTTCTGAAGGCCTGGATACGACGCGAGCCAATACTGAAGCCACGCGTTCGTGGCGCTTGCCTCGCTTGACGTCCAAAAGTAGTTACCCCATGCAAACTCTTCGGAGCCGCCTGCGCGGAAAGCGGCGGAGGAGGTTTGTGCCGGATCAGTTAGCGTATAAGCAGGCGATTGTGGCGAACTATTAAGGTTGACACCTTGTGCAGCAGTAGCGTCCGGATAAGCGCCGCTTTGCTTATAGCTGATCGGGGAGTTGTAACGCGCTCCGATGTAATTATCTGTCGTTACCGGTTTTAGATTTCTCCATGCCAGTTCAAGCTCATCACGTGCTGGGATGTACCAGTCTGAATACCCATTGATTACCAGCGCTCGCGCCCAGTGCGCTGCGGGGTACTGGACGGCTGTGCCAGCGGCCAGCATTGCGCTGGTCGCCTCCCAGCCTTCCGTTAATGTTTGAGTTGCTATAGGCATGTCTGTGTTTTCGAATTTCAGCGCAATCGGCACCGACTCACCCTGAGCTTTTGGTGCGATGATATTACGAAATCGAGACATGACGGCCCAGTCGCTGTATGTGCCAGAACCCTGCGCGCTGGCAACATCCAACGCAATGCTCCCAGATGACGCGGCTGCAACTGTGCCCTGAAACTTGTTTGATGGGTTAGATATGCTGCGCACTTCGAGCATCTGCCCCTCGTACACTAACGCGCCAAGCTGGTCTACAAGAAATACCACGCGCCCTGTACCAAGTGTCTGCGGAGCGCTTGATAGCGCGATTCGATTCCAAACCATCCCTGAATAGAACCCGCCCTCCAAAGGATCTCCGAAATTAGCCGGAGTAGGAGTCGGCTCGACTATGTATTGCGACAAGCTGACATCTATAACGATATCGCGACGGCGGCTGCCGGCGTACAGAGACAAAATCAGCTCGGTGTCGAGCGATGGTGTGCGCAAGTTAATTTTGTCCCCGTCTAGAACCGCAGTGCCTTCTGATACTTGAATGAAGTAATCGGTGAACGAGTCAAGGCCATTTATTGTGTACACATAGTCACGGTCAGTATAGACGGCGCGCGGCCCAGATATAGAGATGCTAGCCAGCTCGAGCTCAGTAAGCATTTCGGCTTGCTCTGCTGACATGAAGCCTGCTTTTGATGCTGTCGCTATATCATGGTCGTGAACTTTATCAGCATTCTCAGAATCAGCGCGGTTCTTAGTGGCCTCGATCGCGATACCAGACAGCTTCACCCCATCATCATCCGTAAATGCATTCGTATCAGGGTTCGACTCATACAGCTGCTTGACCTGCGCGGCTGTGACAGGCGCAACCCACTTGTTGTCGTTCGCGTCCCAGATATACCGCTGTACATCCTCGCCAACCACATCAACATCAGCATAGTCACCCGCCACCGGATCAGTTACACCCGCCTCAAGCGCAGCCACCGATACGAACGTGCCGCGCCAGTGAGTACCTTCAAGACCGACCAGCTTGTCATACAGAGGGTCGGTGAGGTCATGAGTGGATAATACTTTGCCGGTTACCTTATCTACTTTCCCCGCAAGCGCATCAGCTACAGCAGTAGATACAGGCTTGTCAGCGTCAGCAGTGTTATCTACCGCACCCAAGCCAACATCAGTCTTATCAAGCAGAACGTCACCTTGCTTGCCTGCAACGCTATTAACCGTGTTCTTTTGCGCGTCCTGTTCGACTGTTAGCAGTTTAGCAATTTCATCGTCAGCAACTAGCGAATAGCCTGCAACTTTATCGACTTTATCCGCAAGCTCTCTGCTTGACTTATCAGCAGACCACGTTACATCTGTACCGCCCAGCCCTGCCGCGTCATCAATCACAACGCTCGGATAAAATGGCGCGTCAATAATTTCAAGCGTCAGCGTCTCGCAGCCTTGTACTTCAATTTCTATATTTAGCGGCATTTTGATTTATCCTCTAGCACTTCAAACGAGCTCACAAGATACGTCCTAATGCGTCCGTCCGCTAACGTATATTCCACATCAAACGCATACGCACCTGCGCGCCATGTCGCCGTCACCCTGCCGTCAATGCGATCAAAAGTCACGGTACCGTCGACTCCAATTGAGCTTTCAAGCGCCACAACTTTACGCCCGAACGAATCCACGATGTGCGCGCACACGCTAATTGGCACGACTGCAAGAAGCGTATCTTTATCGAATATGCGCATCGAGAAGCCAAGCAGCGTATCGCCGCGCCACACGCTACCCCTGTCCCACTCGCCTGTGTATTTTGGGATCATGCGGCCACCCAGTCCGTACCGGTGCTAATGTAAATGGCATTACTTGAAACACACAGGGCTGGAGCATAGAAGTTCCAGAATGCACCTGTTGCAACATACACTCCAATCTGACCACCCTTGCCTGAGAAATCTCCAGTAGCACCTGTTGCTATTGCAACCCTCTGACCATCTACTAATCCAGCAGGAGGCGTGGTTACAATCCCTGTAACCCTGCTTACTATCAAGCCATCAGCCTCTAGCAGTGATTGATTTACATCGCTTGCCACATCGACTGTATTCTCTGTTACAAAACTTAATCTCATACTGTAATCTCCGCTGCGATTCCTGCGCCGGTTAATTTGTTCATCTGCTGTACTTTAATCAGCCCAGGCTGGTACGGCACTGTTAAAGTCATATTGTTTGTATTATGCACTGTTGCGCCGATTGTTACACGATAGCCGTCAAATTGAGCGCCCATTGATACTCTACCACCACCACCAAGCTTGCCGACTCCAATCCAGCTGATAATCATATCGCTGCCAGACCTGCGAACACTTAAACGCGCAGGCGCTCGCTCAATCTGCGTTTTACCCTGATACGTAAATGTGCGCGTAGTTGATTCGCTAGTACCATACGAAGTGATTCTAAGTGTATAAGTGCGCCCCACATCGAATAAGGAAGTCTCGATAAAATCAACCAGCCCTGCTTCTAAGAATATAATTCTTTCACCGATTGCGTGCGCTGTGCTTGTCGTGCCTTTTCGCCCGCGTAGCAGGTTCTTGACAGTCCAGTTACCTTGTCCATCAACATCATCCGCTACTTCGTAGTTCATCACTTCATCACCAACAATAATCAAACCTCTGCGGTTCAGTACGTCACGATGTGTAAACTGCTCCAGCTCGTCACGTGTGTCTGCCAGCTCGAACTCAAGAGTATTCATCTTGTCTTGATACCAGTGCGGATGAGTGTCGAGCGGCGCTGTTAGATAGCCAACCACACCCTCTGAGCCGATGCTAATCTCATCGAAATAAGACTGCCCACCGTCAATACTAATCTCAACAGCAACACCCTCCCACGCTGGCGTAGTGCGCTCTGCGACGATGTAGAAGCCCAAGAAGTCATCTAAGTCGCTGAGTATGTGCGTATCAATCAACTCTACAATAGACTCACCAATAACTTTGTCCGGCGGTGGCGTCGGTGATTGAGCTGGAACGCCTTTAATCGTAGACGTGTACGCTGACTTGCGGTCAAAGCTTGCTTTGTACTTTTGACTATTCGTATCAATGTCGTTTTTAGTGATTCGCAAGCGCTCGCCATCCATCTCGATCACGTCGCCGTTTACCAAGTCGAAATGCTTGCGAGTCAAACCGAACTCAAACGTTCCGCGCTGCTCTTCGATTGCCAGCTTGTGCGTAATAGCCACGCTGCGAGCGGCCTCATCGGACGTTAATAGCTCGGAAGTTTGCAGCTTTGTTGATCCGCGAGCGCGTGAGTCAATAGACCGCTCGCTGGTTTGCATATCAGGATTCAGACCGCCGTCAATATCAAAGTACTCTAAGTGCATGGTCATCGGCACTTCAATCGAATCAGCTCGCGTGCGCTTGTCGAACTCCCCCGTGCCAATCAGATCGTCCACGCTTATAACGCGAACGACTTCACCGCCACGCGGAATAAAATGCACTTTCCCATCATAATTTGACACATCGAAAGGATGGTTCTGAGCAAGACTATTGATAACGCTTATTGTTGAGTTGTTGTTCGAGTTTAGAAGTCCTCGAACACGCCCCTCTAAACTTCCCACATCATACATATCGGGCTCAAGCCCTGCGCGTGAGCACAGATCAATAATCAAGTTGCCAAGCGACCAGCTCATTAAGTCGTCATCAATAATTAATGAGTCTTTCCATTCTGTTATTAAACTCACAGCATGATACCTCCTTAGTTAAATGAATGGTGCTTGTGGTGGAGAGAAGTCGCTGGTATATGTTATCTCATTCATAGCTCTAAACTCATCAACAATATGCTGTGATACAGCAGGGATAGGTGTAAATCCATATGCTATGCCAAGTGACAATTGAGTGTTCACGTGAACACCAAATGCCACACTCACACCACTCAAACTAAGCACAACATTTCCACCTATAAAAACCTTTATGTCTTTTGTAGCTCCACTACTAAACGTGACTGCGAGATGAGTGTATTCACTGAAGTCATGCTGCCCCACCTCGTGCACTGTACGAACACCGCCATCATCATACGTCCTGAAAATAACTCGGCTGCCGTACTTCTGAATATCAAACAACGCTGAGTTGTCACTGCCACGACCGTACTGCGTTATCAGGCTCCGCCAGTTTTCATAGGTTGCCATTTTAACAAAGAACTCAAATTGATATTCTCCTTCTGTGATCGTAGCTTGTTGATTAAACAGTACCACCCTGCCACCTAGTGATGCGTCAAAACACCCTCCAAATTTACCGCCTGTTTTTAGTATCCGTCCGCCTCCATCCAACAACCACGTTGATTGCAATCTTGCGTCTGGGACACGGTTGTTGGTTTCCGAGTCGAAGTGGCAGATACTAATTGTCCCATCCTCAACATCGGCAACCCAAGTCGGTGCGGTGTATTGCTCAAGCTGTACCCCTAAACGCCAATTATTCATCATTCCACATTTCACAATTCCACCAGTAACATCAGTTGCCATTTGCAATTCTGTTAAATACCTATCGCGCTGAGTGAGCATAAATAGCGAGCCGTTGACTTGCACACCGTTAACATCCCTAACAGGTTTGACATAAAATAAAACAATGTCACTAATGCCACGCTGCATTTCTCGCTTGTCGTCTAGTGTAATGCGAGGGGATATTATATCTCCTGCGAATGTCGTGGTTGTGTAGTCTCCAATGGCAGTATCATACCAGTGCATCTTAACCACGCCAGCCTGAACGTAGACGAAAATATGCCGCGCATTCTGATCGAAAGTAAAACTGATTTCAGTCACGTCAGGCAAGTCGAGTAAGACAAATTCGGGCACGTTTGGAGCGCTTAGGTAGACGTAGTTATTCTCCATTCGCGCACGCCAGATTTGATACATACTACCTTTTGACGGATCACTAATTGCAATTGGCCCCCACTCATAGTCAATGTGTTTCTGCACGGGAAAAGCACGCCCACCGATGAATACGGCTGGTAAGGATTGGCTTGCAAAAACTAGATCTGGTAGAGCCATTAACGACCTCCCCATGAGTGACTAAATTGCAGGCTTAAAGTATTACTTGAGTTTTTTGGTATCGCTGGCGTGAACTCAATCTGATAAAATCCATTACCCATTGGGAATGATAGTGACTTGATGCCACCCTCCAAGTTCATCTGACCTGCCGCCGCACCAAACGAAAATCTTGCGAGCAAACCATCAGTGGTGCCTATCATGCTACCCACTGTCAACCTATTACCTGTTGGTTGCTCGTTGATTCTCCCAATTCCACCATCATATGCAGTCACGGGCTGCTGCCCCGTACTTGCCCCGATGCTCCCACCCCCGTAGTTCTGCACACGATCAGCAACCCAGTACGTGCCAGTACTAACCATACTTGCACGAATGGTGTAGTTGAAAACCCCTTCAATATCTCCAACCAACTCCACCACACCAGTGGTATCGTGCAGGATCGGATAGTAACGATGCTCATACGTTACGCGAAGCACTTCATCTGCAAGTACAGGCATGGCTTGCGGCGTACCGTTTGCGTTACGCACCAATGCACGGCTGTATAATTGCCCAGCATTGCCACCCCATCCTACCGCAAGCTCACCAACTAAGCCAACAACACTACCAGATGTGAAAGTGAAAGTGCGCCTACTGTAAGCATAATAAGGCGCTTCAGCTTGCGCGCCATTCACCACGTCTGACACAGTGCTTGACTGCGCTAATTTGGATTGAAGTGCTGTGTTACTAGGCTGTGGCGTTGATACACCACTACCCACACTGCACACGTTCAAGTAGTCGCTATTAGCCCCCATGCGCAGCAAGCCTTGGTCTAGGATTATATTAGGCATCCAGTCTGTGGAGCGCGTGACGTTGCCGTTTGCGTCTAACACCTCTAGCATGTAGAGGCCTTTAGAGTTAGTACAAGGGATCATGGTGCTCTCCTCGTTAGTCTAATGCGGTGATAAATCTCTAGCTTAAACTGGTCTGTTTTGACGATTGGTGGTGTGAAAGTGGCGTAGGCGGTGTCGTAGGGAAACACCGACCCCCCGCCATTCCTGCCTCCAGAGTAATTGTCACCCTCAGTGGTTGCATAAGTTATTTCCAGATTGCCTCCCAATTCGGTGTAAGTTTTCTTGAACTCTCCAATGAAAACACCTCCATCGGAACTAATTAGGTTCCCGCCCCCTAATTTAGTGCCACCCATTGCTACTTCACCTCCAGACCCCAAACACCGCTTGCCTTTAGATAGTTCGGACACAGGTTTGTACGTCACTGTTGTTGATGCAGCCACCCCGCCTACATCAAACTCAAGCACATGCGTATCTGCTACAGTCCACCATCTACGCCACTCCCACGTAACAATTAATGTCTCCCCCGCCAATACTGTGATTGTAGTTGGATTTCCAAATTCGTCACGCACTAAAGCGCGGGCACTTGCCGATGTATTGTTGTTACTAGGGCCTACTGCGAGTTCGCTGATGTTCCCCGCAGCCAAACCATTTGCAAATGTCGCCCTTGCACGAGTCCACCCAAAGCCACCTCCCTCATCCCAGCCGTACTCAATTGACCCCCTCGATATCCTCGCAATTGGGGCAATAAGACCTGTATCCGCAATGTCCACGGTTTGGCTGGATGAACCAACGCCTATGTATTGAAGTGCATCGGGGGAACCTCCGGAACCGTATCCTGTAATTAATAAAATAAAACCCTGATCGAGGATCATGTTATCCTGCCACGGATAGTCAATCACCCCACGCTCACCCCCGCTAATCTGCAACTTCACACGTCCTGCTAACTCTGCTCTATGTTCTCTCATGCGATTGTCCTCGTCATAATAATCCTATCTACACCACCCGTGGCGTTCATCTCGTGTGGCTCAACTGTGTGCTTCACGGCAGATATCAACACGATCCTATCTACACCACCTGTTGCGTTCATCTCGTGTGGCTCAACTGTGTATAGATGTGGGCCTGTCATTACGATCCTATCTACACCACCCGTTGCGTTCATTTTTTCTGGATCTGTAGTAATGAACGGTGGGCCTTTAACACCCACTGACACCGCGCAGCTACTCTCAGTTACTGCCGTTGATGGTGATTGCTTAGCGCCAACTGCTACCACACCACTGCTAGGAGTATCTTCAAGCGCATAAGGTCGTGATGTTAAATAATAACCCTCACTCCTAACTACCTCAAATTGCCACTGTGGAATAGCGCCGCCAAAGTCCGTCAAATCCTCGTTGTTAGCAACTAGGTATGCAGTGCCTCTATACGCAGGTATATCCATCTCTTGCCGGCTTTGCAAAACGCTATCAGGCATCTGCCCCCAACTGCCTGTATACAGTCGGTAAGTTTCGAAAAACAGGTGATTATTCTTAGCTCCCCAATCGCTGCCTTTTCTCCCATCATAAACTAATGCACCGTTACGCCATATACGTCTATAGCCAGTAATTGGCCCCTCGCAGACTCGGATTGCGTAGTAACGGTACACATGCTCAACGTCTTGATACTGCTTCTTTTTCTTACTTCCACCTTTACCGCCAGCCTCGCCAACATATGTCTTAACCATCTTTCGGATAGGTAGCGACATATACATGATGTTGCCACCGATAGGTCTGCATATACCGTAAGCAATTGGCCTAGGCTCACCCTCTTTTGCTGTTTGGCTTGAAAGATCACCCAGCGTCTGCGCGCCAATTTTAGGTGGTTTAGTGTTTAAAAGAAGACCGAACAATCCGCCCACAAACTTGAATGTAGCAACTGTTGGAGCGATAATCATACTCATTAATCAGCACTCCACTTCGGACGATACACGCAGACCATTCTACGCAACCACGTCTCATCAATGCCGTGCTCAACGACACCCGTTTGGCTGTAGCTGTGAATAACGCTATCGACCTCGGTAATGATTCCAACGTGACCTGGCGCCGGCTGCATCTCGTCTTTCATTAAGACGATGTCGCCAGCTTGTCGATCACTAACTGGAAAAGGCTTGCCGAAGTGCAACTCTAAATCATGCTCTAGGCCATCATTCCACGGCTCGCGACCGTAGTTCGTGCGATCCTGCATGAACACGCCCCCAGCTTTTAATGACACGATAACAATGCCGATGCAGTCAATCGCCCAAGGTTTACGGCCAAGATGCCGCCACTTTGCACCAATCAAACTACGCGCCATTTCAAGCGCTGCCGCTTTATCAGTCTTCAATTTCTGATCCCCCTGTTACACCGCCTGCAAGCTGAGCATTAGGCGTTAAACCCTCGAGGCCGTCTGCGACTGGAATGTAAGGCTCTCCCTTATAGTTGATAAAGTTAAGATACTTTTTGCAGTCGTCAGGTAACTTATTGCAGTCAGGTCTAATCTGAAACGTATCGCCATCTTCGATGTCAAACCGTGCAGGCTCGATGAGTGCGATTGTTCCGCTGATTAAGCTGTATGCCTCAACTTGATATAACCGAGGTGATTTGTTGCGACCGCTAGTAAACCGAACTCGGTATGTATTCGACTCAGTACCAATCGGTACACTGCTATCTGCAAACACGCGTCGCTTCTCATCGCCTACGCCAGTCACTACACTGTCAACCCACATTACATCAGCATTCACACCGCAACCTTTCTGACTGTTAGCGTATGTGCCAAACACTGCACGGCAACGGATCGAATCAACGCCACCCGAACTGTTACGCAGTCGCACCGCATGGCTTAATAATTCAACTGTGACACTATGCTCGTTTGCTACTTTGACTTCCCCGATATCGCCAGCGTCAAGCATGTGCGACTGCTCGGTGTCTTCATAGTTGATAATAAAAAACTGATACGTGCCGTTGTCGAGTACGCCGCTTTGAACTTGATCTAACGTCAACCCATCTTGCGCCATAGCTCGAAGCAACATCGAAACCTCGCTGTTATCAACGCTTAGATTCGTATCGGTGGCAATCACGCTGGAATCCATGCCCGTATAGCTGCGCCACCACATATTATCAAAGAACAGATCGCGGTCCAGCGACGTGACGCCGAACAAGCGGCCATCTTCTAATCGCAAACGCAGAAGCTCGCATATCGTTAAAACACTGCCCTGCATGTGCTCGAATAGTGACGGGTTAATGCGCATGGTCATATACGAATCTCCTGCAGCCCAACGTCAGTGCTGGCCCGAGGTTCTTTTTCAGCACTGCAATCCCCGTAAGATTTATTATCATACGTCCAGATTAGTTTATCGCTATCAAATCGAACCGGCGTGTCGTATTCCCCAGACCAAAGCACAACGCTGCCTGCTGGCGCTGTAAAAGTAGCAAGTCCGGTATACGCATCGACAACGGCAGCAATCGTTGCACCGTTAGCAGTGATAACGATACTGGCGGGCACTGGTTTTTTAATTGGATAAGTTGCTGTATTCAAGAATCGTGAAGTTCGCTTTAACTGAACTGTTTGCTCAACGCCAGTGCCTATAGCAAGCGGCTGCATGACCGCCTTGTAATTCAATGGATTGCGAAAACGAAAACCAAAAGCGCGACCTTTTGCAACGATAAAAGCATCTTCAAACTGTTGCCTGTGATCAGGATTAAGCATGCGAAAAATCACATTCATCGG
Organism: Desulfuromonas sp.; assembly: GCA_034006225.1. GTDB lineage: Bacteria > Desulfobacterota > Desulfuromonadia > Desulfuromonadales > Desulfuromonadaceae > Desulfuromonas. The sequence continues at coordinate 32,182 of JAVETC010000025.1, forward strand.
CTGTAACGGTTCTGCCCACTCGCTCAGTCTCGACTCAAAACCGTTGCGCATTTGTTTAATATCTGTCTTAAACTCAAACCCAGACTGTGAGCCGAACGACACTTTGTCGAGTAAGCGCTTCTCTATAAAATCCACTAACCTAACCTCGCCTCTGCAATCGCCTGTCGTTGTGACGATTCTAGCATAACTTGCCTAGCGGTGTAGTTGCCGTTATCGCTACGCATCGTAATGTTTTGAGTCACGTTGACAGTATTGCCCGCGCGCTGCTGTCCACCAATGGCATCATCGTGACTGACCACCTCGCCCCGTTGGTTTGGCATCATGTACTGCGATCCGTCATCGCCTTTAAATATCTCGGGACGCCCGTCCTCGTTCACGCGATAGTATTTGTTGTCGTTTACTGCACCACCGTACCGGCGGCCACCGCCCATAGATTGCGATCTAATGTTAGCTACCCTTGCCATACCACCCATTACAGCAGCAGCCGCAGCAGCAATACCAAGACCGGGTCCAACGATAGGAATAGACGCCATCGCAGCATAAGCAGATTGTGCGCCTTGATAAGTCTGTATAACCGTTTGAGCTATAGCGGCTGCCTTGCTAATGGCAAACATTGCCTTGTTTTCTTTAGCGAATGTGTTTGCAAAGTCGGCAAGACCTTTCGACATATCACCGAAACCCTGCGCCCATTGCGTCAGCTGCATCTCAGTGCGCACGCGGTCAATCTCTGCCATTCGGTCACTGTGTTCTTGATACAATTGCTCACGCATCGCATCGTAGCCGCCCGCAACTTCAAGTTTTAATTCCTCGGCCTCCACCATGCGCTCGAGCTGCTCTGCGTAACGCTGGCGCTCAGCTTCGGCTTCCGCTTCATAACGAGCCGTGCCGTCGTCAAAGCCGCCACCTTGCAGCACTGGAACGTCGCCGCGTATCTTGCCGCCCACGTCCTTGCCGAACGCATCTTGTTTACGCTGCAATTCGTTAATATCGTACAGTTCGGCACCAAGTTCGCGTATTAGTGCAATCTGCTCGGGAGTGGCGTATTGGTTCAAGCGCAATTCTGCTTGACGCGCTGCAAGTTCACCAGCACTTAACGCAGTTTGACTGATCGACTCGCGCAGATCGTCAATCGCCTTTGTGTTCGACTCTGCGCCGCGCTTTGCGTCATCTTCCGCTTTTTTAGCTTCACGTTGCGCTTCGGTTAGCCTTTTGCGCGCAGTGGTTGTTTTCTTGAGCGCTTTTTGTTGGGCATCGTAAGCATCTGACGCAGCTGCTGTTGCATACGCAGCGTCAAGCTCAGCTTTAGTTGCTGTAGACCACGCTTCCGTATTGTCTCGAATGTCACGCGATAGACGACCAACGGCGCTGTTATCTTTCTTATCTTCAAGCGCGCGACTCATCTTTTGCGCGTACTCGGCAGCAGCGCTCGACCCTGTGCGTAGCGACTCGTTTAGGTTATCAATTTCACCCGCAGCAGCGTTTGCCTCTTGACCCATCCCAGCGGCAGCGGTTGCCACATTGTCGTATTGGATAGCTGCGGCTGCACTTTCCGATTGAGCGGCTGAAAGCTTCGACACGAGGTCGAGCAATACGGCCTGATACGATTCACTAATGTTCTCGTTATTCTTAATTGATTCGTATAGTTTATCGAACTCTTGCGGCACACCATTCGCAGCGTTAATGCCGGCGTCCTGCACATCTCTAAACGCCTGTTCAACACCGTCTAAACTAATCTCATTTTCGGTTAAAGACTGATCGAGGCGACGCGCTGTATTGGCAACCTTGTCACCCATTGCTTTATACGCAGCCTCTAACTCCTGCACACCTTTGCGCATGTTGCGCAACTCAGTGTCGCGGGCAATGGTGTCTAGTTTTTGCAGTGCTTCAACCACATCGTCAAGCGGCGCCTTAAGATTGGTCATGTCCACAGTGACGTCTTTAGCGCTTGAACTCAGCATGTACAGTGCAGACGCGGCGAGTAGCGCCACACCCAACGGACCACCTAAAAACGCCAAGCCTGTGCGCAAGAATCCGGCAGCACGGGCACCAAGTGTCATCATGCCGTTAAGTCGCGCTTGCGCTGCCGTCAGTGCGTCAACTGCTGCTCGCGCCTGTGTGTCAGCAACGGCAAGTGCTCTTGCTGCGGTTGCGTGATGTCCGAGACCAACAGCGGCCGCCTCTGCTGCACGCGCAGCGATAAGATTCTGCGCGGCTAATATGGCTGCGGCTTGCGCCGCTTGAACAGCGCTCGCCGCCGTTGCACGCGCAGCTATCACGTTTGCATAGAACCCCTTGGCACTTACCGCAAGCGATGTTGCAACGCGACCTGCCAACACCGCCGCCACGCTCGTTCCTGCAATTTCGGTTAGGTTTAGAATCTTCTCAAACTTACTTACACCATCTTCACCTTTATCGACCCATTGAAGCATCTCGGTTAACGTCTGCGTGAAGCCGCGGAGCGTAGGGTCAAGTTTCTGCCCAACCGTGATTAGCATATTCTCATACGCAGAGTTGAGCGCCTTAACGTCGGTTGCCAGGTTATCGTTATTTTTACGCTGCTGCTCGTAGGCTTCATTTGTGTCAGTAATGGCAACAACGGTTTGCTCGTAGAAGCCGATATTCTTTAACAATACGTCCGCTGCAGTCTTATTCTCAAGACCGAACTTATCCATTGTTGACGTACCGTTAGCAACTTCTTTTTCCATGTTGCGAAGTGCCGCGCCGATACCCACAACGGACGGACGTAGATTTTGGTCAACGCTCGTATCGAGTTTAAGTATAACGTTGCGAAGCCCCGTGCCCGCCTCGGCCGCTGTAATCTGACCCTTGGCCAGCGTCTGCACCAATGCGTTAAACTCAGTGAACGATACGCCCGCCCCGTCTGCTGTAGTACCGGCACGCGCAAGCGCTGACGCGGTCTGCTCAACACTTGACGCACCTGCACGCGCACCCGCAGCCAATGTGTTAATAATCATATCGGTATCTTGCGCCGCTAAACCAAACTGGTTGATTGCGCCACTGATTGCCTGTGCTGCTGCAGGTAGGTCAGTCTTTGCAGCTTCAGCCAATACTGCCGCCGCTTGTGTTACTTTCTCAAGCGCATCGGTCGACGCTAGTAATTCAGGTACTTGCGAGCCGATAAGCGCCATACCTTTTGCTGCTTGTGTTGCGCTAAGTGACGTTGTTGCACCAATGCGGCGCGCTGCGTCACTTAATTTGTTCAAGTCATCGCCAGCTAAGCCAGTCAACGCCGAAAGATTACTGATCGTCTCGTTAAATTGAGCCGTTACTTTTACCGCTTGTTTGAATTGACTGTAAACAGCAGTTACAGCAACTACGCCACCGATTGCTTTAGCGAGTTTTGACATGCTTAAATTAAGCTGGTTGGTACTTTTGTCAGTATCAATCATCTGCTTTTCAGTCTTATCAAGCGACTGATTAATCTTGTTAGCCGCATCAATAGATTGCTGCGTCTCGACCGAAACCGTGTATTCGATTGTGCCTGCGTTTAAACTCATGATTTCGGTCCATAGATTGATGCGTACCATTCATCATGGTCTGCTTTAGCTTCAGGTGTAAAGTTATCACGCGCCTTTTCTTTCTCGCTTGGCGGGAACTTTGTCTTTAATGCAGATAAAATACTGGTCATGGTCATCTGCCATGCGTCACGCTCAGCAATACCTAAGTGCGCGACTACCGCAGTCATCCACTCGATAGGTTTAAACGTGCTGGTAAAGTCTGACTCTCTGGGCGTGGTCTTATGCTCAATTTTGCCTATCATGCCGTGGTATAAAAGATTCTCAGCAATAATCACAGCGTGCTCATCTGTGACGTAAACGCTTGAGTATTTGCGCACGACTACGCCTTTGCGCAATCTCGGCTTGCCTATTTGCTGCATGCCTAAATACTGCTTGATCGACTTATCGTCAGCGCATGCCATTATCACGTCATGCGCGACTTGCACGCGCCATTCGTGCGGCGTATCAGTTGACGTTAAATCAGAATACATCTCGACCGGATCAGCCATGGATGCGATTGCAGCGAGTGATGGTGTAAGCGTGTATTGGCCGCTCGGCGTACTAATACCAACCTGCCCAATATCAGTAATAATCATGCGAGCGCCTTAGAATAAGTGGCCATCCGTGGCCATGGGGATTGCTTAGCTAACTGTAACGGTGCAAATGCCGGTTAAAGCTGGGTAGCCTGGCACTGTTGCGGTGATAATAGACTCACCAACGCCGTTCGCAGTAACGATACCGATTGGCGACACGCTTGCAATAAGCGGTGCGCTTGCCGTGTATGTTACGGCTTGCTGTGCGCCAACAGGTGCAACAACGGCGGCTAGGGCACTGTTATCGCCAACAGATAGCGCTAAAGTTTCAGGCGTTACTGTTACGCCGGTTGGCACAACAAACGGTACAGTCGGCACGACTTTAACGCCGTAGTCGCTGCCGGTGGTCTGCATTTCAAGTTCAAATGTTACCGGCGTATCTGTAGGGAAGTCGCGGCTGTAGTTGTTCACGAGCATGTAGGTGTAGGTTGTGGCGTGCGGCTCAGTCAGTCGAACGTGTAAGCGCAAGTCACCATCTTGAGCAAACAAGAAGTCAAGCGCAACAAGGTTGCTGTACTCGCTATCAGTGTAGTTCATGAAACCAGATCCACTAATAGACATTGTTTTGCGAGTACCGATTGATTCGCCGTAGTCGCCTACAGTCCGGTCATCGGTTACGTCCTCAGTTTCCTGTGAGCGTGCTAAGCCTTTAGTCTGCATGCCGCCTAACGGCTTAAACACTAAAACGGTAGGATCAGGAATATTACCGCAAACGTCCCAACATACATCAATCGCGACGCGCTTGCCCGGAACCTTATTGGTAGGGCAGTTCGGTTTTACTGGTGGTAAAGCCATCTTGTGTTACCTCTAGAAGTTGATAATTGCAAATGCCCGTCCATGGTAGCATTACTCGCTAATAACCTCTAGCGTCAGCGTAGCGACCATGCGGCCACCATCTGTGCGCATTGGCCCCGTAACCTCACCAACTGGCGCTACGTTAATCAGGTCGCACGTTATGCCGCGTGTTTTCTCAATAATGCTGTCCATATAGCCAAGTATTTCAAGTGCCGCCGCATTACGCTGTGCGTTATCAAGGTTTTTAGCGCTGACAATGGTAAGCATGTAATGCGGGAATCTCAGGTCATCGGCACGCACACGACCGCCAACTTGAACAAGCGCTAGGTATTTTCGCGCATCGCTATCTGTGTAGCTGTACCATTCCCCAAGGTATGGCTCAATGCCCGCAAGCGCCGGAATCTCTCTTAGCCAATCGCGTAGTTTAATAATCATAATTTCATCGCTCGCTCAACTGCTTGGTCTATTTCCGAAAGGTTATCATCACCGGCCTTGCTCAAGAATTGCGGCTCTGCGTCAGGGTCCCAGTAATTGCCTCTACCGCTTGACCGCATGATGCCTTTACCTCGCAACGTGCCGGGCTTGGCATGAACAGCTGCCGCATACTTCGCCGTATAACCGATAGCTGCAATGATCTTTGTACCGGTATTCTTAACAATACGATACTGTGAGTTAATCAGGTTTGACGTATCGACTGGAGTCATTAGCGTGGCATAACCGCCGATGATTGACGTTGCAACATGCATGGCTTTTTCTGCATCGCTCGGTATCGCAAGCGTTAGCTGTTTGCGCAGATTAGTGCGAACTTGCGCCATGCCTTTGATCGCCATTACGTCACACTCTTAAAGTCGGGCTCTTCGCCAAAGAAGGACATATCATATTCATCGTGCAGTTGGATTGGATCAGACTGTGATCTATCAGTCGTAGCGCCTTGCGCAATTAAGTCACCAAACTTAACGCGCTTATCTTCGTGATAATAGGTCATTTTAGGCACGAACTCTTCACCCTTATGATTTGAGGTTGTATCGCCACCGCCCACCCAAGTGCATGCAATCTGATATGGCTCACCGTACTCATCGGACGCACCGCCGCCCCAGCCGCCGCCAGTCTCGGCACTGGACGTATGCGGCCACACTGTGGCGACGTTGGTGTAGCTCCAATTGGCGGTGGTGCTCATTGTCTACTCCCACATAGCGAGCAACTGCTCGTCACTAAAATCAAATTTAAGGTTAATCATAGCAAGTTTCTGTTGGCTGCGTTTAGACATAATAAAACTCGTTACCCTTGCGGATGATTTCTTTAGACGGCTCGCTATTTAACGGTGTTGCGAACTTGACCAAGTGGCCGTACGGACCCACATCAATACTGTAACTAATATCTTTATCAATCAGTAATTGGGTAACGCCAGCGCTCACTTCTCTACAATACCAATCGCCCGCGCGCAACTGCTCGTTTGTTAGCGGTTTATCCACTACGAATCGAACTTTGCACTTTACATCATCGCGCACCCGAACAGGCTCAAGCCCACGCCCGCGCAGTGTGGACAAAATCGCATCGTTGCGCTCAGTTAAACGGTTCATTTCGATGTTATTAGCGGTCAGTTCGGCGCGTAGTTGGTCGCTACAGGTATTCATTTCACCACCTCAAATAGGCAATTCTTAAAGTTAATTGGCGGGACGACTTTGTTAATTCGGCGGTAACGTGAACCACCATCACTGTCCCATTTTGTACCTATACTGTGCGAATCGCTCGCTTTTTTCTCATACTCATACACATGACCATCCGCATCAACCGCAACCCACCGCGCCCAACTACTCAACGTAACACCACAGGTCACTTCTTCAAGTGTGTATTCGCACGTCACATCGATAGCCTCACCACGCAACTCACGATAATAAATCACAATGCCCGCAATGTAGTTCAGTGCGCCCAGCAACTCAGCTTCACGGCGCGCATGATCCTCGAACTGCAAGCCTTCGGTCAGTTTCTTAATTGCTTGAAAGGCCATGCCGTCACTGCTGCGCAACAACCCGCTAATCTGCTGCATACGCTGCTCATGGAACGGTTGGCCATTGGCGTGACGCTCGTCACCCTTACCCTTGGCGGCCTGATCGTGCGCGTCCTGATAGACCGCTACTAACTTTTCGTAACCTTTAACTGTGTTCATTTTGAACCCTCGTGCAACTTGCATGTCGTGAGAATAACTTCCTCGCTGACTTCTCGGCAAACTTCGTCAGACAAACGAGTCGTGTCATAACAGAGCCGCACCCGTGACGATCCGCCTTTGTTGCGGCAACTGCCCAGCAGATACACCTCACCGCTCGCGTCCTCGATTAATACGCCGCTTTTTAGGTCATCAGATTTCATTTTGAACCCCTTAAATTGGTTTGAATGCTCAGTATACGCAAAACTTGCGCACTGTCAACAACCACCCGTAACGACAATAAACGCCGCACTTTTCTTATCGGGCGCTGCTGGAATAAGTGAATTGGTGCAGCCCGCCGTGTCGAGCATCCGCAGCATGTTCAAATGCCCTTTCCATGCGTTACGCAACTCAGCGAACCGGAACGAACGGGACGCGCCGGACGGTGCTGATTGGCTGCTGATGTACATATTGCCACCGCTCAGGCCGAACAGGCCGATAAGGTAGCTCAGGATAAGCACTTGAGTCGCGCCATCATAACCGGACGCATCTAAGCAATCCTGAATGCTATCGAATAATGACAGCCATGCCATTATGATCGGCTCGGGCGGTGCGAGGCCGATAGATGATAAGTATTGCTGCGCTTGTTGGATGGTTAGCATAACGGTGCGTCTCGGTTGGTTGTGGTGGGTTTGAGTATAGCAATGTTAGCTGTGCAATTCTAAAACTTCACGCACCAGCATTGGATTGATCGACCGCATAAAGTACGCGCCGAGTTTAGCTTTTCGTTCATGATAATCAAGACCGATTTTAATCAGCGTTGTGTTCATTTCTTGCAGCACTTTAACCGCGTTAATTTCTGCGGCGGTCATGCAGTCGCGCAGGTTTGCAGTTGGTGCCAATCCCTGATCCACTTTATACGCTTTGGCTTTCTTGCCCAACACAATCACATTGATCATGTCGTAGTCGTTTGAGTAAATGTGAAACGGTGTGTCTTTACCTAAAGCGTCACGATTGTCTTTTAGCGCCCACGCCATTTGCGGTGCTTCCAGTCGCGCCGCGTTACGATCCGCAAGATGCCCGCGCAGTGCAGCAACTTCCAGTTTTAACGAACGCCACTCATCCACAAGTTGAGCGGTTGCCTGCGGTGACACTTGCGCAATCACAATTACTGAATCACGCTCGCCTTGGTCACCGGTGAAAATGTAGACCTCTACCGATTCATCACGGCGCGAACGCTTAACTTTCACAACCTCAAATCTAGGAGGTGAGATTGTGCCGCTCCCAATCAGTCGTTTAATCACGCTTTTCACATTATCGTGACGAACACCCGTTAATTCCGACACTTCAAGGCTGTTCATTTGTAACTTAGATTCGATTTGCTTCTGTAAGTTTTTCATTGTTTAGCTTCCGTTTCAAAATACTGTAATGACTTATTGTCGAACCACTCGCCGCGAATGTGATTATCTGCGTTGAGCAGGTGTGCGCGAGTCTCACTTTTAAATCTGTCGATTGCAGGCATTGTGGCAACTAAAACAAGCTCGCTACTGTTAGCCGTTTGTAGTTCTTTTAATCTGCGCTCAGGGTCAGCAGATATGCCAATTTTTACATTGCCTGTATCTTTCTCAACAATCGCGTAAACGTGCATTCCGCAAAATTCAGCAGGTACGTCAAATTGCTCAAGCGCAGTTATGATATTGGCAAGCGTCTTCTTTGTTCTACCCCAAGCGTCGATGATGTTGCCGATATGCTGCGGGCTGATGCGTGCGATTGCCACATAACTGTCGCGTTCACCTTGGTCGCCGGTGAAAATGTAGACTTTGGGAATCACGCCATTTTTGCTGGTATTGGGCGTTTCTTTAAGCACCGCATTCTTTACATAACCAACATCGAGCATTCGTTTAATCACGCTTTTCACATTATCATGGCGAACGCCCGTCATCTCCGCTATATCAAGTGACGTTATTTGAGGGCTTTGAATTACTAAACTATTAGACATTGCGTAAACCTCGCAAATGAACCGAAAAGAGTAACGGCTTCCCAGTGGTTCAGTCTGGTTTTCGGGAGCAACCCCTAGCCGCAACGCAACTATAACACAATAAAAAGCCCCGTATCAAACGAGGCTTTAAGTTTACTTCTTGGCGGGCTTCGGAGGCTCGGGAATTTCCAGCTTCTCTTCTTCAACAACCAAGCGAACATGGTTGGTTAGTGCTGGATGCAGATTATCAGTCTCGAAAGTCTCACCAACCTGCATACCTTTACGCCACGGATTAACCACAAAGTATTTTTGCTTACTCATAAAATCACCTTAAAAAGTGGCCGTATATTTCAACGGCCTTATTGTTTAGGTCAGTGAAGCACCGAATATCACGCCACTATTCGCTCCGCGTCGCTTAACCTGTACGCCGAACGCGCAACTAATGTCCATGTTAAAGTTGGCGCGCAACTCTAAGCGTGGAACAGGTACGATTTGGATTGATTGACCGGTTGGGATTTCAATAAACGACTTCGACTTAACGTAGCCTAAAATCTCGTTGCCGCTCAGCCCTGTGGTGAATCCTGGCACGTCCGAACTGTAAGCAGTTTCAATGCTCTCAATGCGTGGGTTGCGCTTCAAGATGCGCTGCTCAATGGTCTGGTCGATACCAACAACCGCAGAGTCACCTGACAAGTTGGCGCGAATCTCTTTAGACACGAATAACTTCATTGTCTGCACGTTGTTGTCGTCAAGTACACCGCTTAAATCCACGGTGAAGAACTTCATCAACGCAGCTTCGTTAGCGGTGGTTAAGTTGACGTTAAAGCCAGAAGCGCCAAGGTCTAACTTCTCAGTGTTGCGGTGGTTCTTTAGACCCTCACCCTTGAAACCAGCTTCGCTAATCTTCGCACTACCGCCCAACGAGTAGTCAGCGAGCGCGGCCATGTAGACCTCCATTTTTGCAACTTGCGAATCTTGCAGCAATGGGATCATTTCAGAGCGGTTGCCCAACTCATGACGGTAATTCACACCGAAACGAGCAGTAAATAAGGGTACCGGGTCCCCAGACTGTTCGTACTGTGTCTGATCTGCCGATAGTGGTGATTGACCATCCATTGACACCATCACTTCATTGTGAATAGTTCCAACGTTATTCCAAACACGCACCGTCTTACCTAGTGGTAGCGGAGTGACCAGTGACTGCAAGTCTTGGTAAATCTCGGTGCCGCGCGTGGAGGTTGCAACTTCGGCCGCAGTCTGGTCGATTGCCAGCCATGCTTGTGGGCCGTACACACCAGCCGCGTTCACCGCCTGAGCGATAGGATCAAACTGACCTAAGTCAGCCATGCGTGCCTGCTGTGCGTTATATTCGCGACGCAACGCCATTTCGTGACGGAAGTGATCTGCCAGAACACCGTGCTTAGCGATTGTTGCCTTGTTAGCGATAATCATATTATTTCACCTGCGCTAAAGCTAAGTGGTTGTTGCCAGTTGCAGGCAATGTGAAGTTTTCTTGCGCGAACGCAACGGGCGCATCTGCACCACCAACGAGCGTAAACGTACCGCCAGTTGCCGATAATGTTAGCGCAGCATCTTTAACCCATACTGCACCGGCAATACCGCGAACCGCCAAACGGCGCGCATTATCCATGTACTCACCTTCGATGCTATCACCGGCAGGGATTGGATCGTTCGCGCCGAGGCCTTGCAAGTGGCCAACGTTCGCAACATACAATGGAACAACACCAGCATCAGCAGCAACAGCTTGAACGAACTTGCCGGATACGATTTTAAGCGCAGTACCAGGCAGCACATCAGTCGCACAAACGCGCGTTTCTGTTTTTGATAAACCGTCTAGGTTTACACGACTTGGACGATAATCCATGGTGTTACTCCTTATCGCTCGTAAGTGGCTAATGGATCGGCAGAGGTATTTACAGCACCTGCCGTCACAGTCGCAGCGGTTTGTAATTTAGCGTGTGCAGCGTCAAGCGCCTCACCTTGCAATGCGTTTGCAACGACTTCGCCTAGCTTCTCTGCAACGACCTTGCGCTTGTCTGCCATGGCAGCATTTGCGGCAACGGTAGCAGCTTCACCGGCGGCATCTTGTGCTGACTTAACAGCCTCAACGTCAGCGGATAACTTGGTAACAGCTTCGGCAATCTTAGCGACCGCGTCAGAGTTAGCCGTTAGTAACGCCTTTAGTTCTTCATCCATCTTATTTTCCACCTGTACAGGTTTAGGTTTAAATGCGGCAACGACTCGCTCCCACACGGTTTTACGCTTGACATTGTACGGCTCGCCCGTTAATAACGCAACGCCATCGGTTATTGTGTAGGTTTGTGCAAGTTTTACGCCATTTTCCGTGTCGTAAACAGCGGTCGTTTCGTCGTAGTCGTCAAGCCACGCATCTTCCGGTAATGCTGCTTGAATTGCGGCGCGGGTAGAATCTGCTGAGTCATCACTCAACACACTGTTAACGACTTCGTACTGATCGCCCGCTGAGTTGACGAACACGCCCACACCCTGTTCAGGCGTTGCGGCACCAACCTCGTTTAATAGAATGGCATCGTGGTCAAATAGCATGTTGTGCGCTTCGTACTTGTAACCCGCGCCGTTCGCCACTTCGATGCGCTCAAGCGTTAAGCCGGTACTTGTGTGAATCGGCTGCTTCTTGTTGATCGCTTCGATCAGTGACGGGTGGTTGCGGGTCGCGTATTCCTTGTCGATCCACTTCTCTAACGTGACGACACCATCCGCGCGCTTTACGTTGCGATTGATCGCACCGCTAATAAACGGGTACGCCTCGGGATGACCTACGCCGACATAATTACCGCGAACGATTGGATGCCCCATTGGCGCGGGTGTACCCTCAAGCGTGTTGAACGCCTTGGCAATCTCAGCGGCAGGATATTTGATTTCGTTCATTACCACATCGTCAGGTAATGTTTTAGACGGCACGACGATGCACATACGACCGTTTACGTCCAACTCTTCACGTACGCTCGCATGGTTCACCACGCTGCGAATGTTTACTCTAATTTTTGTCATACTTGGCCTTTATTTGTTGTGCTCGTTTGAGTAGACCCGGTGCAAGCGGATCGCCGTTATTGTCTACGAATACCTCGATTGTACTGCACAAGCAGTTGATTGAGTTAGCGTCCACAGACCACCACTGCCGACATTCCTCACTTGTAAATAGCTTAGAGTGACGCGCCATGTGACTCTGGCGACTTGTCGGGGCGAACGCACTAACGTGCATGTACATAACGCGCATACCGGTTGCTTCTGCTGCAGCGTCACCCTCATCAAGCCGCCCGCGTCGTGCCGCCGTGGTTATCTCAGTGCGCGCGATCCGTTCAGCTCGGTACAGATCAATATCGAACCGCTCGGCAATTGTGCCCGCCACATCAAGTGGATTAAGTCCGTCAAGTACGGCGCGTCCGAGTAGGTCGCCCAGTTGCTGACCGTAACCGTCGCTGAATCCAACCATCTGTTCAAATGTGCGCGAACGCAGCAATCCAACACGCGCCTGGTACGCCGGTGCTGATAGTACGCTGTCAATTGTGGCGACGTAGGCCGGTGTCTGTGCGCTCAGTGTCGTGATGGCCATGCCCGTACCGCTGGCGTACGCTTGCGACACATACTCATCGTACAACCAGTAACTGCCCATCTCTTCAAGCATGAGCGTTTGCAGGTCTGCGACGGTGCGCTCTAGCAGTTCGGGGCTTACATCGAACCGATACGTTGCGTTAGTGACGACCTCTTGACGCGGCAAGTTCTCAACGTACGCGACGCAACGCGCCTTGGCTTTACGCCACCGTACGCGCATGGTCGCTTCGGCGCGTTGTACGCGCGTCTGCTGACGTGTCGGATCGTGCTTATTTGTCATAACCGAGCGCGCTTCGTAGTTCTGCGACTGTTAACACCGGATCGCTTCCGGTCATCATTTGCGACTGATCAGCGCGGGCAATCTTTTCAATAATACTAGCCAATTTGTCCACATGGTCAGCGCGCTCACCGTCGGTACTCTCGCGCAGATCGTTCCACATGACCGAGTATTGGCCGGCGCTTAGCATTCCAATTGCTTTTAGTTTAGCGACGAACTTCTCAATGTGCGCCGTTACTTCACTGACGCGGCGCGACTGGCAGCGGGCGTTAAGTTGCTTAATGTCCTCTGTGCTAGCGCGTTCGCCCGTGATGTTACCTACCAGTACCTTGACTGGAATCTTGACCGATGCGGCAAACACTTGCAGTGCGACGGTGTATGACGGCATTGGATCACTGACCGCAACGGTCATTGGGTTAACGGTTGCACCCTGCGTCATCATCAGCAGATCAACGCCGCTGTTAATATCGCGAACGTGACCGCTTAGATTCTCATGCAGATCAGCAACCGAACCACCATTGGCGCGTGCAATATCTTCAAGGTCAACTTCACTATCGTAGTTTACGTTGAGTTGACGGCTCGCATTTTTAAGGAACGATTCGCCCGCGCCACCTAACACTTTTTCAAGCGTAGCGAGTGCGTTGAATCCAGCTTTAAGCAACGGACGACTGCGCGACGGATCCCCAACAATAACAACACGATCAGGATGTACATTTACGTTACGCGCGGGGCTAATACCCGTTTGTGGTTCGGCGTAGACGTAGTGCTGCAGTACATGGTTGCTGTCGTGCACTGCGGTCAGTTGGTTTTCCCATACTGGCACCAATTCAGTTAGCGCCTCGATGGACGGTCGCACCGTCGGCTGATCCAGTTCGTTACTGTCCGCTATGCGAATGATGATCGCAGACCATCCGGCAACCAGCGCCATTACGTCCGCTTCTTTGAACGCTTGCCACACTTTCGCCTGACTGAACACGCGATCAATGCGCGCCTCGTTTGAGGTCAGTTCTGTTGACTCACGATCCGGTGCGCCTTCGATCAACCACGGGTGATCCTGCCAACACTTGTCAGCGATAATATCGATTGCAGCATTACCCAAACCGTCGCGGTCATACGCTAAGAAGTAATTCTCAAAGCTCAAGTCCGAGGCATACCCGTACTCGCACCATGCGCGCGGTCGCTTGGCGTCAATACCACTTAACATGGCTGCGCGCATGGTGCGGATTTGGGCGAGTGCGTTAACAAGTAGGTTGCGGGCAAAGTTGGGTTTCATGTTATCGCCTTGTTGGTAGGATTACGCCTACGGTTTTCTTAGTGAGTGCGGCCCTATTATACGCACGACTTGCCGAATCCACATAGTCGTCATTATTTCCGTTCGGGAACATGCGCATTTCGTGCAGCATATCATTATTCCAGTCACCACGTAACATCTTGACGTTACCAACGTTGACCTGTGCGGCAAGCGGTGACGCGCGCGTACGTTTATCGCCCGTCTCGGGGCTAAACTCAAAGCGTCGCCCTTGCAGTTTTTTACTAATGTTTTGCTTCTGTGCGACACCTGCTTGCCCTGGATCCTGCGGCAAGCTCGTTTCAGTGTGAGTGTCCGTCTCGGCAAATTGCACAATGGAACGCTCCACTTCATCCGGTGCGCCCTTGAAACGATAACCGTGTGCAATGTAGGTCACGCCGTCAAGCACTGCTAGTTTTGTTGTGGCCGTGTAGTCGCTGGTCTTCTTGGTTGTTGCCGCTAAGTCCCAGCCGCGAACAAACTTTAAGCCTGTTGGCAATGCGTCGATAATTTCAATGTTATCGGGTTTGAAGTCACCGCCAGATCGTGGCGACGGCTCCTGCATGTACTGCCCGGCGTAAACGTAGGGGTTTGTGCGCTCCAAGCGTTCGAGCATATCGACTGGGAATTGCGCAGGCCAAAAACTGGCGCCGTGATCGTCCATTGCCGGAACTTTCAACACGTCCCACTTTTCACCGTTGCCGCCGCCTATTAAAAAACCTGTTAAATCCGATTCATGCAGGCGCTGCATGATCACAATGATGGGTGTATCGGGTGAGTTTTTGCGACTCTCCATTGTCGTGCCGAACCAATCAATAACGTTGGCGCGCATAACGTCAGATAACGCTTCACCAGCTTTGTGTGGATCATCAATCACAATGGCTCCACCGAACGAGTTACCCATTGCGCCCGCACCCACACCCGTGATTGATCCGTCCGCACCCGTGGCGTACACGAGGCCGCCGTGGTCGGTGCGAAACTCATCTTTAGCTTTGCTATCGCCAGCAAGCCCAACGCCGCCAAATACCGCCCCGTACGCCTCGTGCTGCATGATTGAGCGCACAGCGTAAGCGTTGGACGTGGCGAGGCGTTTTGAATAGCTTGCGTGGATGAATTGCGAGTGCGGCCAGTTACCCATACACCACGCAATAAAACTAATTACGGCTAATTCGGTTTTACCGGATCGAGGCGGGATGTTGATTATCAGG
>JAVETC010000062.1:0-7931 GCA_034006225.1 Desulfuromonas sp.
TTTGTTTGCGTCTTGCTAACACACAGGTATAATCACCCGCTTCAATTAGGGCCTGTAGCTCAGTTGGTTAGAGCAGGGGACTCATAATCCCTTGGTCCACGGTTCAAGTCCGTGTGGGCCCACCAATAGAATCAAGCACTTAAGCCGCTTTCCCATAAGGCGGCTTTTTTGTTTTTAGAATATGTAGGCACTGTGTAGGCATATTTCATAAATCCAAGCTCGAACAAACACTAAAACCACTCAGCGCTAATCTTATTTTTTGGCACAAGCTCTGCAATGCGTTTGCGGTGTTGTCGATACTCTGCATTCAGGTCATCAGCATTACGAGCAAGGGCAATGCCACCGTAATGTGCAGACCATCTGCGGGGTTTTTTACTGCCCCACTGCTCGGCACTTTGGATCGCTAACCTAAGTTGCTGTCGGTGAACAGCATCACAACAATCAAGCATCAGGCCAAAACTTCGCTTCTAATGAACCCTTGCCACCATAGAGGCGCTCTACCAGCGCTGACTTATCGCTCTGGCTCTGCTGCTGTCGTGCAAGTGGCGTGACGGGCTGCTGCTGCTTTTGTGCTGCCTTGTTTTTTGACAGTTGAGTATTAACCAATCTGTGCTTGGGTTTTGCGTCCAGTGCAGCAATGGCGGTTTTCATGTCTGTTGGCTTGCCTGCTGCGTCCACAAGCTGCCATTTATGTTTACCTTTTTCGCCTTTGATAAAGCGGCGCAGATCATCTGCGAATAGCTGGGTCTTACGTTTCTCAGAACTGACTGCCCCATCTTGGGCTGTACTCAATGGAATGCCGCTTTCTTGTCGGTCAATATTAAATGCAAATGATTCTCTCATGGTCGTGCCTCCATTTGCTCAGTAAAGTGCGCAAAGTTCTGTTTCCCGATTTCGAACATATATTGTGGTTTAGTGAATCGAGCGCGCTGTACGTTAGGGCGGTGTGTTTTCTGCTTCAGTGCACCGCAAGCCGTGTTAGTGCGGTGTGAGTGGTGTAACAGCGCTAGGTTAGCCTCCTGCATGGCCGCTGCTGCTTTGTAGTAGTTCTCGATGAGTACCACTTCCTCATCGCATAGACGTTGCGCCTCGGCCATCTCAGCCTGAATTATCGGCAACTCATCAAGTTTGATTGCCTCATCGACTGCCTCTTGGTGGATTGGTAGAAAATCGTTGTGCATTCTCAGGTTTCTGCGTACTGCGTCCTGCTGCTCAAGCAAGGCAAGGCAACGGTCTTTATTTCCTGACTTTAGCGCCTCGGCATAATCAATGGCATTGCGTGCAAGGTCATTTTCTGCTTCGGTGATCTTCTTAACTGTTTCTCGGACTTTCGCCCGCGCTTTGTCTGTGTGTGTTTCGTGTGTCTCGGTCATGTCTTTTTCCTGAATTGGTTTTGATTTGAATAGCTTTTTAAGCATTTTTAATGTCCTTCCAGATAACAGCAGCGAGCTGGTTATCAGTCATTGTTGCTGCAACTGGGTCAGGCTCAACGGCGCAATCTGCTAGCCAATCTGCCCCGTGTTTCTCTGCCAGCACTTCAAGCACTCGGTCTCCTGAGTCGAACGGGCTAGTTAAAACAACGGTGTTTTTCTGCTCATCTAGCCAAACTTCGCGCATCGCATAAGCCGCCTTGAGCGTGTGGCTGTGGAAGGTGACAATATTGTTCTCTGTGGTGGTGTGTGGCTCGTTTGCAGTAACGGCAAGCGCCGTGCCTATAATCTGCCTCGGTTGCGCAGGTGCTACTTGTACGCGCTGCTCTAGGGCATCTAGGCGCTTGTTGATCTGGCTCACCATTCGCCCCCAGTATCAATAACCGGACTGATTCCGAACTTGCGCAGAATCACGACAACCTCAGTATTTTCTTTTAGCGTAGGCAAGCGAGGCGCTGGGTCGCGCTGTTCGCGCTGTGCGGCCTGTAGTTCTTCCAGTAGATCAATTAGCCATAATTGAGCCGGTGGGTTGCTGCCATGCTCAAGTGCCTGTAATCGGCGCTTAATCGTCATAACCGGCCACCATTGGGCATAGGCTCATACAGTGCTTTGAATCGCGCCTGAACCTCAGCAGTAAAGGGTATCTTGTGGAGGTCTTGGAACGTATGCGCGCCGGTGACTGGCTGTCGCTGTTCCAGCTTGGTTAGCCGTGCTTTGATCTGACTCATGCGCCTGACTCCAGTGCTTCAAGGCGCTCAAGGATTGAATCGACTTCTATAATTTTCCCGAGGTCACTGATAGCGCCAATTAATTTGCGGCCGTTTTCTACGTCAATAACGCCGTCTGCGATCGCTTGTAATACGCTTTCGGCCTTAGCGCTCAACGTATCGCCCGAAAGATCGAACAAAACCGGATCACTGGTCGGCTTCACAGGTGGAGAAATTCGCTCCAAGCACAACTTGAGCGCCTGCATGTCGCCGTCTAGGGCGTGATCTACTGCCACTTTGAATAAGTCATCACCGTGCGGCTCTAACGCCTCACGCCACCGCGTAGCCTTGCCCAATGCGCCCTTGGGTCTGCCTGCTGGGTTGCCTGACTGACCGGCCTTAAACTTTGTGCTCATGCCTGTTAAATCCGTGTTAAATACTGGTTACATTATAACGTAACTCTATCGGATCACCTAACACTGATTAGCTTTGTCTATCGGTCACCGGTCGCGATATGTCTCGCTTAACTCAAACTGTGGTTATTGCTGGGGGGTGCTTATTCAAAACGCCACCCCTGTTCCGTTTGAACCGGCAAAGGGTGTGCAGGTTGGTGCTGAATTGTTAGCCGTGCTTGGTGTGTGTTCTGTCTGATACATCTGAATTAATACCCTAACCAATACCTACCGGCACCCTATAGGGTTGCCTAGGTATGTATCGTGGTTTTTTAGGGCTTAAATACTTTGGTAAATACTTCTAAAACCCTTGTAAACACTAGCTCAAACGCCTGCCCGATACCAATGTAAGTACCAAGGTATTTTTGCTGGTCATTTTTTAACCAAGTATGCTATATGGTATTGTATAGTGTTCACTTTTTAACCAGCTTAAACACTGCACAAACACACAAGCACGGCTAACAAATAGGCACAAAAAAACCCGCGTACTTTCGATGGTAGCGGGTCTGGTTTTGCAGGGTAATTAAGCGGCTCTGAATGTGTTGTTTCTCTCGAACACTCGCCCCGCATCGAGTAGTTTCTTTTTTACTTGGGGAATGTTTCTAATATCATACTCTTGAGCCGCCGCTCGCCAATCTTTCCAGCTAATCCAAGTCGGATCGTCTGTGGTGCTGGTGATCGGCGCTTTGCTTTGCAGCTGCTTTAGCTCGCGTAGCATTAGCTCCTCTTGTGTTAGTGGTTTATTAGATACGCCGTTTACATCGTGCTCTAGAATCAGCGAGGTTGATTCTTTGTCTTTCTGGTCGTATATGCCCAGCGGCACAATATCGGCTTTAAAGAATATCTCTTTAAAGTGTTCGCCGTCCTTCATCTTGTGGCATGTTAAACCTGACTCTCTTGAATCCTCAGCGCCGCGCCGGTGTGCTAACAACGCATAGTCCACGTTATTGGTAAAAGCTGACGCGCCCCTAAAGCCCTGCTCGGCGTTCTTTCCAAAGTGGTGGACGATTAAAGATGATGCACCCGCTACCCTGCATGTATCGCGAACACGGTTTAAAGCCTCTCCGACCTCGCTGTTGCTGTTTTCTTCAATACCCCCTGATAGGCTAGCGAACGTGTCGAAAATGACTAGCACGGGCTTTAGTGGCTTTATACGCTCAAGCAATCGCCCCATACTGTCGGGGCATGTTAACGACACGCCGCTAGTGATAACGTGTATTGGGTGCTTGGGTTTTCCGAGCTTTATTAGTAGTGCTTTTAGTCTGCGATTGATTGCGCCTTGCCCTTCACCGCATACATAAACCACCGCGCCGGCCTTGTACACTTCACGCCCTGCAAAGGGTGCACCACTGCACAAGCTGTAAGCTAGGCGCTTAACTAAAAATGACTTGTACGTCATAGACGCGCCGCCCAATATGCCGTGGGCATCTTCTTCTAGAATGCCGTCTACAAGGTAACGCGCTGACTTTGCATCTGCTGCTAAATCCCAGCTGTTTGGCAATACGATTGCTTCACTTGGCTCAGACGCGGTGCTAGGTACTGCGTCAAAGTGTGCAGCCTCTTTTGCTTTGGCATGTTCGCGCTGACGGTCTTTTTGGCCTTGTTGGTCTAGGTCATTAGCTGCCGCTTTTACTGCTGCATTAAAGTCGTCGCCATGCTCCCAGTGCGTCCACACGTCAAACGCGTCATGCTTGTGGCCGTCATTTAGCCGGTCGCTGCTGTGGTGTGAATAGTAGCTTCGCCCGTCGTCCAGCAAAGTAACGCCAGCCGCGCCGCTTGAACTGTTTGGGTGAATGTATTTTTTGCCCACTCGTTTATAACCGAACGAATCCAGCAAGCTGGCCATATCATAGGCCGCATTAAATAGCTCTATGGGGCTTTGCTGACCTTGAGCAAGGCTAACTCTAGCTTTAGGCTTAGCCGGTGCTAGTGCGGCCTCCTGTGCGGCCTTGGTTTCCTGATCCAACTGATACGCGTCTGCTTTACTTTTAAAGCCACTCATTAGCGTGTCGAGCGCGTCGCCGTCGCCAATAGCAGATTCATAATGCTGGGTATGCTCGCACTCAAACGGCAAATACAGAATCTGCTGGGGCCTAAGCGCTACATCATCGGCATCACCTAAAGAATGGCTAAGGTAACTTTGCAGAGCGT
This sequence comes from Desulfuromonas sp., assembly GCA_034006225.1. Taxonomy (GTDB): domain Bacteria; phylum Desulfobacterota; class Desulfuromonadia; order Desulfuromonadales; family Desulfuromonadaceae; genus Desulfuromonas. Next base: position 4,741 of record JAVETC010000062.1, read on the forward strand.
GCCAACGATCAAATGGCATTGACTCTTGCGTCTCCACCAGTACGCGCCAGCGCTTGTTATCAGGCGCGCTATTGGCCGTTGAATAGATAGCGTAGGACTCAACGCCTAAGTCTGCTAGCTGTGCTTGTAGTGCAGCTAGGTCTTGATTGCCGCTATCTAGGTCTGCCCATAGCATCGTGAATTTGTTGTGCGCTAAAACTTCGTCTTTGGTTTTTACCGGCGCATTGTATGGGGCGCATATTGGGGCGCTTGCCTTGACTGCTTTTATGTCTTTACCGTCTAACTGGGCCGGTGCTTTTACGCGCTCCAATAACTCGGCAAAGGTGCAATAGTCAAAGCTGTGCGTCTGGTTGTGGTTACGCCCCACTAGCATGGTTAAAGGCTGCTCAGTCATAGCTGCGCGCCTCGCTTAGCTTGCTTAGGTGCTTTATAATGTGCCTCGAATTGCTTTACCTGTGCGTTACGAATTGGCCGCTCTTGCTCAGCGGCTTTTTTGTGCTTGAGCATTACTTAGCGCCCCCCAGCTCTGCTGCTTGTGCTTCATACGCCAGCGCATGAATAAGCGAGGCGCGCCACATCAGCTCGCCGTATGCGTTCACAAGTGGCGCAACGTGTCGAAAATGCCCTTCGGTTTTGTAGCTGGCGGCCATGTGCTCAGGTGTTACGCTAGGGTGGTTTATATGCGCTGCTGCTGTGCGGGTTTCATAGTAGGTAACAATCATTGTGCAATCTCCCCACTAAGCACGCGCTTAATATCAGTCACTAGCCACGCTAAGCGGCCATTGATACGTGTCGGGCGAATAGGTCCGTTCTCTTTGCAGGCCCAAATGTGCATGGTCTGCATTTTACGGTTTAAGTGGTAGGCCGCTTCGCGGGTTGGTAATGCGGTGCGGTGCTCTTGATCGAGTGGAACAATGCCCGGTGTGGTGTTTTGCTGTTGCATGATTCTAGCCCCTTGGTCTGAATTGATAGGGCTAGGTTGCTGTTTGCTCTAGGGTCGAAAAAATAGGGGGCTTTTCGCCCCTCATTGCTTATTCAGTCGCCCGCTTCTTTTTTTCGGCTTGGTATATCTTCTTTACTCGCTCAGCACTTAGCCCCTCAATTTGGCCGATATGCTCATAAATATCTTTGTTTGTTGCATCGGCTGGGACTACGCGCACATTGCGAAAGTTTTTGGCTGCGTCTTCAAAAATACGCTGGTATGGGGTCTTTTTATTCCAGTCAGTTTCCTTACCGTCACGGCCCGCAATCAAACAGCGAGCCCGCATGTAAATACTCTCGTCTCTAATTAAATTACTAGGTCTGTTGTGTGGCGCATTCATCAGAACCGTTGATTCAATGGCGGCCCTTCTTGCATCTGAATCTTCAAAATCAAGCGGTAGGGTTGCCAGCTCCTTGTGCTGCCTAATCAGCTCATCTAAAGCAACTTCGGATATTGTCCCAGTGACTTTAAAGTCTGCCAGCGCAAGCATAAGCCAGCAATGCAAGCTGCTTTGCGCCTGCTTATCGCCATGCTTGGCCTGTGTAATAAACTCAGTAATATTTTCGTCATAAATGTTAGCCATGCTCACGCCTCCTTGCCTGCTACTACGCGCAACATACCGGCCTGCTGTGTCGTGTCGTGCTGTATGCCTGCCTGCTCTAATATCCACGCTTCGAATCGCTCATGGTGCAAACGTAGCAAATCAAGCGGGCGAATAATGTAATGCTTCTCTCGGGTTGCGCTTGGCTTGTGCCCTTGTATCTGTGCAATCACGCCAGAGGGCAACTCCAGCCACTCAGACAAGCTGGCGTATGATCGCCTTAGCCCGTGAAAGGTGATTTCATCAATGCCAGCAATACGCGCAACGTCTGCGAGTCGATTATGTGGCGGCGATATAGGCTGGTTTAAGGTATCGCTTGAGAATACCCACTCAGTGCGCCGTGGTAGACCGGCTAACAAGTGGTGAACATAAGGCGTTAGCGGTATGGTGCGCGTTCCGTCCTGCCCGCCTTTTGATTCGTCCTTATCGCGTATGGTTAGGCTTCGCGCCTTGCCGTTCATATCGTCCCACTTGAGCGCCAGCAACTCGCTAGGCCTTGCACCTGTTAGCAGCATGGTTTGAATGTAAGCCGATATAGCAGGGTTGGTTAGGCTTTGAGCCGCCTCAAAAAATGCGGGTAACTGCTCTTTTAATAGAACGTCTTTTTTCGCCTTGGGTGTGCCCAGCTTTTCGCGTGCTTCGCTGTTGGTTGCTGGGTTGTCTGTTAGCAGGGCTTTATATGCGGCCTGCCTTGAGCACCACGTTAAAAAAGCCCGTAGCAGGCGATAACTTAGCCGCGCTGCTGTTGGTCTGGTTTGCCCCTCAACCTCTGCCCATTCTTCTATTAGCTCAGGGGTTAGCTCAGCTAATCGCTTACCCATGAAAAAATGCAAAGGCCCTGCATTGGTGGGCTTGCCTGCTTTGCTTTCGCTTGGTGATCGCGCCAGCCGCTCATGGTCGTGCTTGTGGTGTTCGCCCCACTTGGGTGCTCGGACCTTAATGTATGCCTGCCATACTTCCGCAACGGTGACGGCCTCGGCCTCCTGCTTTACCTTGGCAATTTCGCGCTCTGTTTGTAGCTGGCGCTTTTGTTCTCTTGGGTCGTGCCCTGTATCGACAATAGCTTTTAATCGGTTCGCCTCGGTGCGCGCTTGCCCTATGGCCCACGTTTTAACGTCCCCGATGGTTATGCGTAACGTCTTGCCGTCTAGCCGCGACTCAAAGACAAAGGCCTTGTGCCCGCTCTTGGTGACTCGAACTAAAAGGGCCGGTGACTGTGTGTCCCATACTAATGCTTGCCCTTTATCAGACGGGCACTCCAGCGCTTCAATACGGCCCGCTGTAAGGCTGATTCGTGTTGCTTGCTTAGCCATGCTTTTACCTCTAGTAAATCCATGTAGGCAATATGTAGGCAATATGTAGGCAAATTGAGCAAAACATAATCAATTAAAACCAACACTTAAAACCACCTAAAACCGCTACAACCATTGATTTTGCTAGAGTTTATCAATTTCAATCAAGCATAGCAAAGCATTATATTATGGGACTCATAATCCCTTGGTCCACGGTTCAAGTCCGTGTGGGCCCACCAACTTAAAAAGTAGATGATTCAAGGGTTACAAGAGATTTTATAGTTTTTTTTAAAACAGATAAAACCTTAAAATCTCT
>JAVETC010000003.1:0-155186 GCA_034006225.1 Desulfuromonas sp.
TGTATGGACAGCGCCACAACAGAAGGTCGGGACAAAAACAAGTTATCTCAGCTGATTTCAGCATCAACGTCTCAATGTTGTCGGGTTTGATTTGCTGGTGGCAACCAAGTCCGACAAACTGCTAGTGAAACTTTGGTGGAAAACTATATTTTAGTGCAGGATAAAATCCTGACTCGGGTTCATGGCTATGTGAAAAGCTATAAAATTATTTCCGAACAATATAGTGCTGACGAATGTACCATTGTTATCAGTGCTGAAGTTGAAGAGATGGCTCTGGCCGATGATGTCGTAGCCTTGGCCGGTTTGTTGCCCCGCATGAACTATCCATCATTGGCTATTTCGTTAAAGGAGCAGTCACTTACAGCGGAGTCGGGTAAAGTAGATGTTAATTTAGCTGCTGCACGCCAAACTATGATGAAAGTGCTGCAAGCTAAAGGCTTTAATCTGGTTGATTTAGATGCTTTGAACGCCGAACGCCAACGGCAGATGGGTTTGCAGGCTGCCAGCGGAGACGCGTTAAAGCAGGCGCAGGAAGCAGCCAGTAATCAGGCGCAATTGCTTATCAGTGGTATGGCGGTGGTGCAGGACAATGGTGCAGCGCCGTATAATGCACGCTTACACGCTTACGGAGCAACCATCAGCGCAGATATTCATGAAAGTGCTACTGGGCGTATTTTAGCCTCAGCCAATGCCCAAGCCACAGCACCGCAATACAGTTTTGCCTTGGGGAGCCAACAAGCATTGAGCAAGGCCGCTGAAGATCTGGCCAACCACCTCTCAGATCAAGTTGTGCAGGTGTGGCTGGACTCTTGTTACAATGAGCATAAGGTCAATATGGTTATTGAGGACGTTAGTTTTTCCGATTTGAACACTGTGCAAGCAGCTTTAAATAGGCTGGATGGGGTGGCCAACGTCCAGCAAAAATCCTTTGTGCGTGGCAGAGCCGAGCTTATCGTAGGGTGGAAAAACTGCAATGTGATGCGCATGGCTGGCAGTGTTAATGAGTTAAGGGTTGGTGCAAAGAAACTAGAAGTGCTGGCGGTTGAGGGCAATACGTTGCGCGCGCGTTTAATCTAATAAACCCGCAGTTGCGCTGGCTATAAAAACAATAAAGCCTGCGGTAAATTATTATACCGCAGGCTTTTATATTTTACTGTTTAGGATGAACTATTATTCAACAGTAACCTGTGCATCTTGAATAATAAGATCGTATTTGTAACCGTAGCCAAAGTCTTGATTCAGGTCGAGAATCCCTTTAACCAGCACGGTATCACCTAAACCAGCAGTTGTACTGGTGGTTATGGTCAGGTCGTTGGTACCCTCACTGCCACTACCATCTTGCAGGTGCATCCAGTTGGTTTTCATGATGTTGGGGCTAAATTTTACAACTTTGGCACGCAGTGCTATCTCTTGCGTCGCCAGTTTGTCTTTATTGGTAAATATCTCTTCGACAGTGTAGCCATTGTCAGCTTTTTGCAGTGTGCTGAAATCTATGTCCATTGGTGGTGTAGCGGCTTTAATGTGGTCGGCTGCACTGCCACTAGTGGCAGCCGCTGCCATGGTGTCACCATGAGGGTTAAGCGTCATTTCTGCATTTGGGGCAATGATGCTGCTGACGAAATAGAGCTCATCAAAATCTCGGTTCAAGGTGTTGCTGTGGTAATTAGGCATGAGCATCCCTGCCGGGATAATAACTGAATCGCCAACAGTTACTTTAAATTGCGGTGCTGCCGCCCAAATCTCCTGATCCGCAGTTTTAACCTTTACGTAGGTGTAGCCAGCAGTGTCCATGGTTTCTACAACGGTGCCTGACTTTTCCTGAGTCATGCCTGGTTGTGCGCCCATCTGTTCGGCTACTGCACTGTTCGCAGCGTCAGGTTTGACGGTAGAGATCTGATCCTTACTGGCGGGGTTGGAATCTTTGCACGCGCCAAGAGTTGTGGCGAGTAGTACAATTAACAACAGCTGTAAATATCTCACTGATTAGTCCTCCTGTGGGGGTTCGTGGGTAACAAGTTATTAGGAGCTTGTTACGGGGATTAAGATGGAGCCTTGTGTCTGATAATATAAAGAAGATAAAATTTGTCAACAATTAAGTGTATCTACACTGAACATCAAGTGTAGCACCTAGTTTGTAGCACGATGTTGTTTAACAGCGCAATGTGGCAATTAACCGTGCTGGTTTTAATAGCAGATCAAGGGCAGAGTGGCAGCTGCCGATAGTTACATCTGCAGCTATGATGCTAGCACTTGCCGCGCCTTCGTGGTGCATTATGGCAAAACCAAGGGCGGCATCGCGTAGCATCAGGGCGTCGTTAGCCCCATTGCCAATAGCAATACAGTTTTTGGCCCCCAAACGATGCAGATAGTTTTGTTTAGCCTGCGCTTGATCGGTTGCGCCTATTATCTCTAAAGTATGTGGGAATGCTCCTACTTGCTGGGCTACACAGCCATGGGTATCTGCCGTTACAATATGAAGGCGTAGTTGCTGTGCAAGGTTGGTCAATTGCGGAATGAGCTCCTCAAGTAGCTCGCCGTCGCAGGCAATGGTGCCATTATAATCAAGAATAAGGTGGTGGATTTGTAGTGGGCAGCGCCCAGGAATATTTATCTCAAAAGGTCTGTTTTCCGACATGGGGCAAGGTCCATATTGTTAGTGGTGTCGTTCTAGGGTAATATACAAAATTGCAAAAACTAGCGCTACAATATATCAGATTGAGGAGTATAGATTGAAATTTTATTTGTTAATCAGTGTGCTAACTTTTTTTGGTGCCTGCACCATTTGTGGGGCAGAAAATTTTGCCCGTGAGGTGCAGCAGCCGTTGGCGCAGACGTTGAGTGTACAACAGCAGGCGCAACGCAATGCTGATGCTTGGGAGCAACAACGGGTTAAGCTGGTGGCTGAGTTGGAACGCTTAACGTTGCAACAACAGCAGTTGGATGCTGAGAAAGAGCAGCTTACGCAGAAAATTAACAGCTGCGATGCTACTATTGCTGAGCTACAACGTGCTATAGCGCAGTCACAAATTTTGACCGCTCAGATGGAGCCATTTTTACAGGAAACCTTGAAGTTGCTGACGCAGCAGGTAGATAACGATCTCCCTTTTCTTACCACGGAACGCCAGCAGCGCTTGCAGCAACTTAACGCCAGCTTGGTTGATGACAACTTGGCCTTAGGAGAGAAGTTTCGCCGTTTGCTGGAGGCCGTGCGCGTCGAGGTCGATTATGGCCGTAATGTCGAAGTGAGCCAAATTACTATTGTGAAGGATGGCCGTGAGGTTCTGCTCAATCAGCTGCGCTTAGGACGTCTAGCGCTTTTTGCCCAATCCCTCGATGGCCAGAGTAGCATGATCTACAGCATGGCTGCACAGGCGTGGGTGCCTATAGATAGCGAATACAATAGTGGTATCGCGCAAGCGATAGAGATGGGACTGAAACGGCGACCAGTTGACCTGCTGACTCTGCCCATTGGTAAGGTGGTGGTGCAATGAGGTGGCATAAAATTATCTTGGTGATGTTTTTAGCTGTATTGGGTAGCGCTGCTTCAGCAGAAGCGGTGGATGTGCGCACCAGCGCGCAGCAATATCAACAACGCCAGCAGGAGCTTATTGCCCAGGCGCAGCAAGAGCAGTTGGTGGCCGAGCAGCAGGCTCTGGCCGAGCGTCGCCAGTTGCTGAAAGATAAAAATGCGTTGCAACAGGCGGTGCAAACAGCGCGAACCCAAGTGCAGCAGCGACAAGTAGAGATTGCTGCTCTCAAAAAACACCACAGTGATTTGGTGGCTCAAGAGAAGAAACTACAGCAGGAAAAAGAGCAGCGCACCCAAAGCCTGAATGAGTTAGTGGGCTTTATTCGCATGACGGCACGCGATGCTGACACTCTGTTGCGCCATAGCCAGATTAATGCACTGCATCCAGAACGTAGCGCCCAACTACAGCCGCTACTGGAGCAACAGCGTTTTCCCGGCATGGAGGATGTGCGCAATTTGCGCACTCTGTTGCTGGATGAGATGCGCGCCAATGGCGAGGTGCAGCTGGTTACTTTGCCTATTCTCGATCGCCAGGGAGAACAGGTCGAGGCGCAAACTCTGGTGTTGGGTGATTTCAGCGCCGCCTATCATTATAGGGGGGATAACGGCGGTGGCGCTGCGGAGACGGGATTTTTGCTATATTCACCGGCCAGTTCACGCTTCTTTGCTCTGTCGGTGCTGCCGAGCTCTGGTGTGCAGCGCCAGTTGGATAGATATCTTGCCGGCGACAGTGATGCGGTTCCTGTCGATATTGGCCATGGCGCTTCACTGCGCCAGCTCACCTATCATAGCGATCTAAGTGATCAGTTGCGTGAAGGCGGAGCTATTGTGTGGCCGATCGTGGCGATTGGCATTATCGCTTTGTTATTAATAATAGAGCGGGTGTGGTTTCTGCGCCGTACTAGTTTTGATGCTGGGGGGCTATTTAATAAGCTGCGCCCGTTGATTTTGGCGGGTAACTGGAAGCAGAGCGAATCCCTATGCCAGCAGGATTTAGATAAGCCGCTGCCACGGGTGCTCTGTACCGGTATTAAGTACCGTGATATGGAGCGTGATGACCTCGAAAATGGTTTGCAGGAAGCAATCTTGGGCGAGATTCCACGTTTGGAACGCTTTCTGTCAACTCTGGCGGTGATGGCGGCTATTGCACCGCTGCTGGGACTATTGGGCACGGTGACTGGGATGATTAATACCTTCCAAATCATCACCTTTCATGGCACCAGCGATCCGCGTCTGATGTCGGGTGGTATATCCGAGGCGTTGATAACCACCATGTTTGGTCTGGGCGTGGCTATTCCAATTATGCTCAGCCACAGCCTGCTGAGTCGGCGTGTTGAGAATATCATTGCCCAACTCGAAGAGAAATCTATCAGTTTTGTTAATCTGGTGTGTCAGGCGCGCCATAATGATTCAGGCGCTAAATGAGTAGTCATATAAGCATGTTAATTGATTATTTCAGCCGCGGCGGGGTGATAATGCTCCCTTTAATAGCAGTGTCGTTGTTGATGTGGGGGGTGATTATCTACCGCCTGATAATGCTGCGCCAGCTATATCGGCACCAGGTTTCTCCGCAACAGGCGGGAGCATGGTTGCGTGCTGGTGAAGTGCCGGCACAGATGCCGCAGCAGGGTATTACCGCGCTGCTCATGGCAGCCTTTATGCGGCGGCGTAGTGGTGAACCACGCTTGGATCGCTATGTCATGGATGAAGCCATAATGGTAGTTGACAGTGAACTCGAACGCGGGCTGACTCTGATCGGTGTGCTGGCGGCTATCGCTCCTTTGCTGGGCTTGCTGGGTACTGTGCTGGGTATGATTGGCACATTTGACACCATCGCCGTATTTGGTACTGGCAACGCTCGTGCCATGGCTGGAGGAATCTCGCAAGCGCTGATAACTACCCAGACGGGATTGCTCATTGCTATCCCGGGGCTGTATATGCGCAATTTTCTCCAGCGCCGGGCGGCTAATTTGCACCAGCACTTAGAGTCTTTAGGGTTGGCGTTGAAACGTGATTTGCTATCGGTAGCGCAGGAGGGGCAATGATTAATATAACCGCTGCGCGGCGCAGTAAGCGCCAGTCGCTAGAACTTAATATCGCTCCACTGATTGATATGGTGTTTATCCTGTTGATCTTCTTTCTGGTGACTACCAGCTTTGTCCGGGAAACAGGTGTTGACGTCAACCGACCGAGTGCCACCACGGCGGTCAGCCAAGATAAAGCTACCATTCTCATCGCGGTTACCGCTGAGAATCAAATTTATGTCGATCGGCGCATGGTCGATGTGCGGGCGGTGCGGGTGCACGTAGAACGTGCTTTGGCCGAAAATCCGCAGGGGAGTGTAGTCATTGTTGCCGACCGCGGTAGCCGAACTGGTACCGCGATTCAGGTTATGGATGCCTGCCGTCAAGCTGGTGCAGAAAATGTCGCCATCGCCGCTGGGATCCCCGGAGGCTCCAGCTCAAGCGGGGGCAGTTAATCGGTGCGTTCTTTTCCCTCTATATTCGCAGCTAAAACTAAAATTGTTCCCCTGCTGGTGGCGCTAGTGGGTACTCTTGTGCTCAATGTGCTGGTGTTTATGCTGTTGCCCTATCTTATACAAGGTGATAATGGCCTGGTTAAACCCGACACTTTTGAGACTATTAACTTGGTGCGTGTTACCCAGCCACCCCCACCTCAGCGCCAGCAGGCTGAGCAAAAACCACCAGAAAAAACGCTAAACAGACAGCGTATCTCCCAGACTAAAGTGCCAATGCCGACCCCGCAGTTGCACCTTAATTTGGAGCTGCAACCAGATTTGCCTAATCTGGCTGGTCAGGTAGTTATGCCTCAAGTGCAGTTGGCGCAGCTCGACCCCATTCTGACGATATTTGATAGTGCGGCACTGGACAAACCGCTGACCCCGCTGGCCCAGTCGCCATTTATCTATCCGCTGCGCGCAAAGCGTCTAGGGATAGAAGGTTGGGTAAAAATCAAGTTGTTAGTATCCCAACAGGGAGAGGTAGAGCAGGTGCAGATACTTGAGGCACAGCCGCCCGATGTTTTTGAACAGACGGTGGAGCGCGGCGTTCGTTCGTGGCGTTTTACTCCCGGTACGGTTGAAGGTCAGGCCGTACGCAGTTGGGTGATTACCACCGTGCGTTTTGAGTTGGAATCGTAGCGGATGCAGTGTCTAAAGCAAAAAAAAATATCAGCTTGGCTATTCTTGGTGCTGGCGCTGATCTCGGCAATGTTATTTTTCTGCACCACTGTGGCTCAGGCCCAGAGTGAGCAGATTCCTCTCGCGGTGCGGCGGCTGGTGTTGCAAGCGCAAGAGTTGCTGGAACAGCGCAACTACACTGCGGCTGCTAAGGTTTTGGAACAACAGCGGCAACAGCCACAACACCACTATCTGATTGATTTCACTCTAGGCAATATTTACCTGCTCAGTGAGCAAAAAGAGCTAGCTATTCCCTACTATCAGGCGGTGGTGCAGCAGCGTCCGCACCATGGGGCGAGCTGGCTGAATTTAGCGCAGTGTTTGTACGCTACCGCACAATATGAACAGGCGGCGCAAGCTTTTCAGGCCGGTTATGCTAACCCGCAACCCGATCAACCGGCGCAGCCACAACTGCTGTATAACGCGGCGTTGTGTTATCTCAATAGCAACAAACCGCAGTTGGCTTTGCCACTATTACGCCGATTGCTGCAAGAGTTTCCCGCTCAAGTGCAGACCAGTTGGCATGCGGCACTGGTGCAGATTTATCTCCAGCTCGACCAGCCACTGCAGGCCGTGGAGCAGTTGGAGCTACTAGTGCAGAAGACCAGTGCTGATGAGCAGCGGCGCTGGCGGGCATTTTTGGTGCAGCAGTACATGGTCTTAAAGCTGCCAGATAAGGCTTTTGCCGCACTGCAGGACTATATTGCCGATGATGGATTGGAGGCGCGCTGGTGGCAGCTGTTAACCCACCTGCATCTGGAAGGCGCTCGCTATCCCGAGGCTTTAGTTACCTTGAAAGTTCTAGCCTACCTGCGCCCCTTGAGCGCTGAAGAGAGACAGCTATTGGCCGATCTGCATCTTAACCTAGGTGTGCCGGCGCAAGCGGTTAGCTACTATCAGCAGCTCTACCAGCAGAACCCACACGATAAGCGGTTATTGGGGCGCTTGGCCCAAGCCTGTTTGAATCTACACCAGTCGCAACAGGCATTGTATTGGACGCAGCAGGGTGATCCTGCCACTGGCGAGAGCGCGGATGTATCGCTACTACAGCTGCAGGCACAACTACTGTTTAGCCTAAAACGCTATGCTGAAGCAGCTGCAATATTTGGGCGGGTGGCGGAACTGGAGCGGCTGGCTGAGAAGAACAGTAGCGGCAAAGATTCCGGTGCTGCGTGGCTGATGCAGGGCTATGCTGCGTGGAACGGCGAGCTGTGGCAACAGGCACGCAAGGCATTTGAGCAGGCTGAACGCTATCCAGCGCAGCGCAAGCGTGCTCGGCAGTTATTGCACCAGTTGGCAACGGTAAGTTCTACTTCTGTTGTGCGCTAAGTATGCTATTCCTGACAGCTGTGATGCCTAGGTATCTGGGTGCCAGCGATCTAAAATAACTTTTGTGCACAGGATTATTAGTGACTGACTGGATTCTTGCTGAGCAAGGCGTGATTATAAAAACCTACTATCCGATGGGCGAACTCTTCCGGTTTGCGCTGATAAAATTCCACATGATCCAGTTCGGGTTCAAACCACAGGCTACAATTAGCGCCTGCTGCTTGCTGCAGGACAAAAATTCCTTCAGCTTCAACCGTTTGATCGCTACCGCCCATCAGCAGCATGATCGGGCGTGGAGCGATAGCGGCTATGGTGTTGACAGGTGCTACCTTAGCGGTGTCGATGCCCAGTCTACGCTGCGCTAGATAGTGAATTAATGGCGCAAAAGGAAATGCGGGTAACCCACTGAATTTACTTACCCCTTTATTTATGCTGTGCCCGACAGAAGCATAGGGTGACTGGGCAATTACTGCCGCAATTAGCGGCTCACGTGCGGCATAGACTACAGCCAGAGCGCCGCCCATGGAATTGCCAAATATGCCGATTTTGTCATGCGGATTTTGCTCAACAAGAAAATTAACCGCCGCCTCTAGGTCACGCCACTCGTGGTAGCCAAAGCTGATAGTGTTGCCGTCGCTGCGGCCGTGGCTACGCTGGTCTGGTAGTAGCACCCCATAACCCTGTCGGGCTAAGAGCGCTGCTATGGGGATCATCTCACTACAGCTCATCTTGTAGCCGTGGCTGAGGATAATCGTCGCTCCATTGGTACTGGGTGCATAAAGAGCGAACAGGTGCAAACCATCGCTAGTGGTCAGCTCTATAGGTTGGGCATCCAATTTGTGCTGTTGCAGCAGTAGTTCTGGACTGTTTTCCGGGTGATCAATAGCATACTGTTGCCGGTTGGTTGGTGACGATGAGGTCAAGCGTACCGCTTGGCGCTGGCAAATCACAAACAATGCAGTTATAGCTGTAAGCACAGTAATCACAACTAACGTGATGATAATATGGGGATAGAAATTTGACATGACCCCACTATAAGCTATTGGCGGTATGATGGAAAGTCCGTACAATGTGCGGATTGTGAAAAAAGAAAACTATTTTTCAAGTAAGTTAACCATAGCAGGAGAGATTTAATGAGCGAAGATAGCAAGAAGATTATCTACAGCATGATGCAGGTGAGCAAAAGCTACAACAAGCAGGTGGTGATTAAGGATATCTCCCTGTCCTATTTTTATGGGGCTAAAATTGGTGTTCTCGGTCTCAACGGCTCAGGCAAGAGTAGTTTGCTGCGCATTATGGCTGGGGTGGACAAGGAGTTTAATGGGGAAGCGGTGCTCTCTCCAGGCTACAGTGTTGGCTATCTAGAGCAGGAACCGCAGCTGGATGATAACAAAACCGTGCGCCAGGTGGTTGAGGAAGGTGTGCAGGAGACGGTTGATTTGCTGCGAGAGTTTGAAGAGATCAACATGGCTTTTGGCGAGGAGATGGACGACGATGCCATGGCGGCGCTGTGCGATCGTCAAGCTAAGGTGCAGGATCAATTAGATGCACTTGATGCTTGGGATTTAGACTCGCGTCTTGACTTGGCTATGGATGCGCTACGCTGCCCACCAGCTGATGCGGCGGTCAAGGTGCTGTCCGGTGGCGAGCGGCGGCGCGTTGCCCTGTGTCGCTTGCTGCTGCAGAAGCCAGATATTCTCCTGCTCGATGAGCCTACCAACCATCTCGATGCTGAGACGGTTGCCTGGTTAGAGCAACATCTGCAACGTTATGCTGGCACTGTCATTGCGGTAACCCATGATCGTTATTTTCTGGATAATGTCGCCGGCTGGATTTTAGAGCTGGATCGCGGTCATGGTATTCCGTGGCAGGGTAACTACTCTTCGTGGTTGGAGCAGAAGCAGAAGCGCCTGCAAAACGAGGAAAAATCAGAATCGGCGCGCCAGCGTACTCTGCAGCGTGAGCTGGAGTGGATTCGCATGTCACCCAAGGGACGCCACGCCAAGAGCAAAGCGCGCATTAGCTCATACGAGGAGCTGTTGGGACAGGGTAGCGATAGCCAGACGCGTGAGCTGGAAATTTTCATTCCGGCTGGGCCGCGTTTAGGTGATGTGGTAATTGAGGCGGAGCATGTGCAGAAAGCCTTTGATGGCCGCTTGCTGATGGAGGATATGAATTTTATGCTGCCACGCGGTGGTATTGTCGGCGTCGTCGGCCCTAATGGTGCCGGTAAAACTACCCTGATGCGTTTGTTTACCGGACAGGAACAGCCCGACAGCGGCACCATTAAGCTGGGTAGCACGGTTAAACTGGGTTATGTCGATCAGAGCCGCGAAAGTCTCGATGGAGATAAAACCATCTGGGAGGAGATTAGCGGTGGTCAAGAGGTGATGACCCTAGGTACGCGCGAAGTAAACTCCCGTGCCTATGTCTCTCGCTTCAATTTTTCCGGCAGCGATCAGCAGAAAAAAGTTGGCAACCTCTCCGGTGGTGAGCGCAACCGCGTGCATCTGGCTAAAATTCTTACTGCCGGTGCCAATGTATTGCTCCTCGATGAGCCGACCAACGATCTTGATGTCAACACCATGCGTGCCTTAGAGGAGGCGCTGGAGAACTTCGCTGGCTGTGCCGTAGTTATCAGCCATGATCGCTGGTTTCTCGACCGTATCGCTACCCATATTCTCGCCTTTGAGGGCGATAGTCAGGTTGTCTGGTATACTGGCAATTACAGCGAGTATGAGGAGGATAGACATAAACGTCTTGGCCGCGATGCCGATCAACCGCATCGTATTCGCTATCGGGATTTGACGCGCGGTTAGCGGATAAAATAGCTGGCGCTGCTATCGTGGTGAAAATTTCTCACTAATCGGCTTTTTTTGATCTCAGTCAATTTTATTCTCAATTCTCTGTGCCATATTGCGGACACAAACGACGCATTATTCACCATTACTTAAAGGAGATTAGTCAATGAGTATGTTCTGTTTTCAATGTCAAGAGGCCGCGAAGGGAACTGGTTGCACTATAGCTGGTGCCTGCGGCAAAAAAGAGAGCACCGCCAACCTGCAAGATCTTTTAGTCTACCTGCTGCGCGGACTATCTTCCGTGGCATTAACCGCCAAGGAACAGGGTAAAGCCGATAATAATACCGGACTGTTTGTCTGCCAGGCGTTGTTTGCCACCATTACCAATGCCAATTTTGACGATGCGCGGATCATTGCGCTAATTAAAGAGACTATGGCGCGGCGCGATGCTATCAAGGCGCAGATAACTTTAGCGGCTAGTTGTGATCACATTTTGTGGAGCGGTAGCGAAAGTGAATTTGCCGCTAAGGCTGCTCAGGTCGGGGTGCTGTCACAAAAGAACGAAGATGTGCGCTCGCTGCGCGAACTGTTGATCTATGGCCTGAAAGGTTTAGCTGCCTATGTTGATCATGCGGCAGTACTCGGTTTTGAAAAGCAAGAGATCTACGATTTTATCCTCGAAGCCTTAGTCTCTACTACTAAAGATCTGAGTGTCGATGAGATGGTCGGCATGGTGTTGAAATGCGGTGAAGTTGCGGTAACAGGCATGGCACTACTAGATGAAGCCAACACCTCAACTTATGGCAACCCTGAGATCACCAAAGTAAATATTGGTGTCGGCAGCAAGCCGGGCATTCTCATCTCCGGTCATGATCTTAAAGATATGGAAGAGCTGCTCAAACAAACCGAGGGTACTGGGGTTGATGTCTATACTCACAGTGAAATGTTGCCTGCGCACTACTATCCAGCGTTTAAAAAATATGCCCACTTTGTTGGTAACTACGGCAATGCGTGGTGGAAGCAGGCCGAAGAGTTTACCTCCTTCAACGGCCCAATACTGATGACCACCAACTGTATTGTTCCTGTTAAGCCAGCGTATAAAGATCGCATCTACACTACGGGGATGGCTGGTTGGCCGGGAGCGACCCATATTGCCGAGCGTGCCGAAGGCGGCAGCAAAGATTTCTCCGCTATTATCGCCCAGGCAAAGACCTGTGCTCCACCGGTAGAGATTGAAACTGGTGAAATTGTCGGCGGTTTTGCCCATGCTCAGGTTATGGCTCTAGCTGACAAAGTTGTCGATGCGGTTAAGAGTGGCGCGATTAAGCGTTTCGTGGTTATGGCCGGTTGCGATGGTCGTCACACTTCACGTCAGTACTTTACCGATGTTGCTGGTAACTTGCCTAAAGATACGGTAATTCTCACCGCTGGTTGCGCTAAGTATCGCTATAATAAATTGCAACTTGGTGATATCGGAGGAATTCCTCGCGTTCTCGATGCGGGCCAGTGCAACGACTCCTACTCTCTGGCATATATCGCGCTGAAGCTGAAAGAGGTGTTTGGCCTTGACGATATCAACGATCTGCCAATATCTTATGATATTGCTTGGTATGAGCAAAAGGCGGTAATCGTGTTGCTGGCGCTACTCTCCTTAGGGGTAAAAGGCATTCGTCTCGGACCTACACTTCCAGCGTTCTTGTCACCAAATGTTGCTAAAGTGTTGGTAGATAACTTCAACATTAAAGCCATTGGAGATGTTCAAGGCGATATTGATGCTATGATGGCAGGTAACTAAACTGTAGCGTTTTAGATAAATAGCTAGAATTCAAAGGCAATCCACAGGTGTGGGTTGCCTTTTTTCGTTGCTGCGCTGTGATTGCTAGGATGCGGAAGATTATTCTGCGTGCGATTGTACTTGAACCTGGAGCAGGAGAGGGATGTCAAGCTGGTGCTGGCTCAGAAAGTTCAATGTGGCAGTAGCACCCTGTACGATTATCTTGCTGAGGGTATAGCGCTGTTCGATGAAGACTAGATAGGGGAGGCTGCCGCTGATGGCTATGCCAAAGCTCTTGAGCATGGCTGCGTGCTGTAACTGCTCTGCTTCGCTGCCCCATCGCTGCGGTGCGGCCAGATAGTGAGTGGGGAAATTAACCGCGCTCCGGTCGAGGCTGGCCATGAACTCCTGTTTCTCAGCGGAGTTCAAAGTGGCAAAATCGAGTTCACAGTAGTGCGGCTCTTTTGTGGAGAGCAGGGCGCGACAGGCCAGCGGGCGTAGCCTGTAGATGCTGCACCTGTTCTGGGTGTCGAGAAAGGGGCAATTGCCCAACTGGTCACGACTGTGGCGTAAAAATGTTTTTAAATCAGCTGTGGATTGCGCCAGCTGTTGCAGCGCCATGGCGTAATCAGTTATCTGTTGTGTCTGCTGGGCGTCGAGCGTTTGGGCGATGTCGATAGCTTCGGTGTACAGGCAGTGTACGTGCAAGGTGCAGCAGCCCCCGCAACCACTGTGACAGTAAATGCTACCACCACGATCTAGATATTCGCTGCGGCACTGCGCGATCATCAGATTGAGAAACTGCTGTTGGGCGTGCATTTGTTGCTGCAAGTCGTGCCAATTGTGCGTTATGTTCTGGTGCTTTGTAGAAGTCATTCTGTACTCACCTGCAAGAGATAAATTTTAGCTGCTGCTTAGTATAGACAATGGCGCTTTATGCAGCAATCTTTAGCTGATAGTTTGCTCTGGGTAAGTATTGCCTAGGTCGATGGATCTGTCCATCTCTGGGCTACCTACACCCAGGTTCCATGTTGTGGTGGGATAAAATTGCTCAAGCATTATTTAACGCACAGGAGTATCCATGACTCTCTCTCCGAGATTAATTCGACCCGTTATCGGTGGTTCAATATTGGTACTATTGGCGATGGCCACCAGCGGGGATAGCATAACGGCTAAAAACCTTAAGAGTCAGCTGGGGCGCAAAAATGTGCCGCTAATAGTCGATGTGCGCAGCCGCAGCGAATATCTGTATGGGCACATACCAGGTGCTATCCATCTCCCTTTCTGGTCGTTGCTGTGGCGGCATGCACCTATTGCGCAAGATCAACAGCGGCAAACGGTCATTTATTGTGAGCATGGACCACGGGCTGTGCTGGCTCGAGCGCTGCTGAGTATGGTTGGTAAAGGGGATGTTGCTCTGCTAGAAGGGCACATGTCTGGCTGGCGGCGTGCCGGTTTGCCCCAGCGCTCTGGGGCTAAGTGATTAACCCCGAATGGTTATTAGAGTACGGCGTTGCGGGGCTGTTTATCGCGGCATTTTTAGCGGCAACGGTCTTGCCGTTGAGCTCCGAGTTTATGCTCGGTGCGCTGGTGGCCAATGGTGTCGACCCAGTACTGGTGGTGAGCGTAGCTACGCTGGGCAATGTTTTGGGCTCGCTAACCTGTTATGCGCTCGGTTGGTGGGGCAGTCAGACTTTGTTGCAGCGTTGGCTTAGAGTTGCCGATGCCGATTTAGCGCGGGCACGTCAGCATTATGCTAAATATGGGCGTGGCAGCTTGCTGTTTGCTTGGCTACCGATTGTGGGCGACCCCTTAACGGTGGTGGCAGGGATGATGCGCACGAAACTGTGGATTTTTCTGCTGTTGGTTACTATTGGCAAGCTTGGTCGTTATCTACTTGTTGTGGCGGTGTTGTGAAGTTGCACTAGGCAGAGCAGAATTAAACAATTGGTTGTGCTGTATGTTTATCGCGACACTGGCTGAAACTAAAAACTCCCGCAAGATCAAGTGATTTTACGGGAGTTTATCTTTTAACAGTTTTAGTGCTGGCCGGTTAAAGCGTCAGCTTATGAAAATATCTGCTTAAATGTTTTACTCGGCCATTCTCTATTTCTACACCCTCTCGGCGCAGGAGTGTCTCCTTGCGGTGACTACCTAAGGCGTAGCCGCCGATGTTGCCATCACTTTTAACTACTCGATGGCAGGGGCGAATAATCGGTTTGTCGTTGTGCGCCATGGCGTTGCCCACAGCACGGTAAGCTTTTGAACCCAGTGCCCGCGCTATTTCGGCGTAGGTGGTAACTTTACCTGCAGGTATTTGCTCTAGGAGCTCATAGCAGCGCGCAGCAAAGGTATCTCTAGCTGTGTCGGTGTGGTTATTCACCGCGCTCGAGGCGGATGGCCGCGAGAATTTCAGCACCACCCTGATTAAGGGTCAATTGCGCTATGCGATCGCCTAGCTGCTCAGCGTTGTTGCGGGTGTCGATCAGAGTATTTTTTATCAGAGTTTTACCATCAAGACTGATCATGCCGCCGGTGACGGATAGTTGGTCGTCACCCACTAGTTCTGCCATGCAGAAAGCGGGAATACTGCAGCCACCCTTCAGGGTTTTCAGAAAAGCTCGCTCTGCTAGTAGACGAAACTCGGTGTCGGCGTGGTTTACCGCTTGGCGGATAATCTGGCGTTTGTTGGCATCGAGAGTTTGTGCCGATTCAATGGCGACACTGCCTTGACCAACTGGTGGGATAAACTGATCTAGAGACAGGGTCTCGACAATCATATCATTGTATCCCATGCGATTAACCCCAGCATAGGCCAGCAGAATGGCGTCACACTGGCCATCGTCCATTTTGCCAATGCGGGTTTGCAGGTTGCCGCGCATCTCAATAACTTTCAGGTGTGGATAGTAGGCTTTGAGCATGGCGCGGCGGCGCACGGACGATGAGCCGATGGTTAACGGGCGGCTGGTATCGGCTAGACGCAAGTTTTTATCACGGCTAACTACCACATCATTCACCTGCTCACGCACAGTAAAGGCGATAATCTCAAATCCTGCGGGCAGTTCCGATTGCATATCCTTGGCACTGTGTACGGCAATGTCGATATCGCCACTGAGTAGCTGCTCTTCCAACTCCTCGGTAAATACCCCTTTGCTACCAATTTTGGCGATGGAGACATCGAGGACCTTATCGCCGCGGGTGTCGATCTCAATAATTTGCGTATTCATACCGGCTTTTTGCAGCAGGTCTTCAACATAGTATGCCTGCCACATAGCAAGTTTGCTGCGGCGCGTGCCTATTTTAATGGTAGTGCTCATAGTAATCACCTTGGGAAGAGTTCGTGTTGTGTGACGGCGTTATCGGGGTTTGACTCAAAGACGGCTCATTTTTCCAGTTATTCCCCCCTCTGTCAAGGTTGATTTGTGCGCACTTTTTCGTGTAAAAACAGCTTTTTGTCTATTTTAGCTGGCAATATAATGTTATTTTCTGAGTAAGTTTTTTCTAAGGCGAATTGAGGTATGTCAAAAAGTATTCTCGGACTGGTTATCCTGATAACGATATTTTTAAGCAGCTGTACTACGCCGCAAGGCTACCTGCGCCAAGCGGATGAGGTTGCTTATGGGATAATTGCCGACAAACAGTTAGAGAGTGGCGAAAGTACGTCATTGGAGCTATATCGGCTACCTGCGGCGGGCGCTGCTGGTTCAGCGCAGGAGCAGTTGCGCCAGCAGTTACTCCTCGACCAACAGTTACCAACTCTATCTGTTGCATCTAACTCTGAGACTCCTGCAGATAGTCCCAAAGAGTACTCGCTGTCGCTAATTGATGCCTTACAGGTTGCTGCCCATAACAGCCGCGACTATCAACAGAACAAAGAAACGCTATTTCGTCAGGCGCTAGAGCTGGATCTGCAACGCGATATGTTTACCAGCTCTTTTACTGGGCTGCTGTCATCCATGTGGAGCACCAGCAAAGATGGCGGTACGCGTACCGGTGGCCTGACGCATAATGCGCAAGGTGGCTGGCAGCGCACATTTACCACTGGGGTAGCTTTTGCCACATCTATAGGTTTCGATCTGGTGCAGTTGCTCACCGCTAATCGGGTATCGGCGCGAGGTATTGTGGCTGATGCCAGCATCAGCGTGCCGCTGCTGCGCGGCGCTGGGCAGCAGATTGTCACCGAAGATTTACAGCAAGCGGAACGCAATGTGCTCTATGCTATGTGGGATTTTGAACGCTACCGGCGCACTTTTGCGGTGCAGGTAGCTAGCCAATATCTGCTGGTTTTAGAGCAAATGAATCGGGTTACTACCGCTTATGATAACTATCAACGTTTGATGGAGTCGCGCCAGCGTGCTGAGCGTTTGGCCGATGCTGGGCGGCTACCGCAGATTCAGGTAGGACAAGCACTGCAGGATGAACTACGCGCGCGCAGTAGTTGGGTTAGCGCACAGCAGAGTAGTGCCGATAGCCTCGATAGTTTTAAACTGGTACTCGGTTTGTCGCCTGATGCAGTAGTCAGGCTTGACCGGCAGATTCTAAATCAAAATGTGGTGCCTAAGATAGAGCCAGAACAGCAGCAGGTTAACGCGGTGCCAACGCAGTTGTTGCCAATCGCGTTAGCTAATCGCCGCGATTTACGCATAGCTCAGGGACGGGTACAGGATAGCGAACGCGCACTATTTATCGCTGAAGACAATCTGCGCGCAGATGTTACTCTGCTGGGTAGCGGTTCTGCGGGCAGTGCGCGCACCTTAGCTAGCGCCACTAGTGATGATGGTCATCTGGATCTCGATCATGGCCAGTATGCGGCGCTATTGAAGATTGATCTCCCGTTTGAGCGCACCGCAGAGCGCAATGCATGGCGCAACAGTTGGTTCGATTGGAATCAGAGTAAGCGTGATTTAGCTGAGCTGGAGGATCTGACTAAGTATCAGGTTCTCAGTGCTTGGCGCGACTGGCGCGAGGCCTTGGAGCTAATTAAAATCCAGACTCAGGCTCTAGAGGTAGCGCAGCGACGCGTAGCTAGCACTAACCTGTTTTTACAGGCTGGACGCATTCAAATGCGCGACCTGCTCGAAGCTCAGGATGCTTTAGTTTCGGCGCGTAATGCACTGGTTGCCGCGCAGGTACAGTATCGTATTAGTGCTATGGAGTTGCAACGCGATTTAGGAACACTGGACATAGATCCCGCTGGAAAGTGGCTTAAGGATGTTATCAAGTATGCTAGCTTGGCTCAAAAATAGATATATCTGGATAGGAGTGGCTGTCCTTGTGGTGGCTTTGATCTGGTCGTTGCTGTCTGAGCCTGGTGATGAGAACTCGTCAGCACCAACATCGCCGGTTTTTGTCAAGGTAGAGCAAGGGCCGTTGACAATTGCAGTGAATGCTGCTGGCAGTCTCCGCGCACGCGATCAGGTGGTCGTTAGCAATAACCTTGAGGGACAGACCACTATTTTGTCCATTATCGATGAAGGTAAAACGGTCAAAGAGGGGGATCTGCTGATTGAATTAGACTCCAGCCTGTTGCAGAGTCGCTTGATTGACGAGCAGATAGCGGTGCAGGGGGCTAAAGCCAACTTTGTCCAGGCTAGAGAGAATCTGGAGATAGTGAAAAACCAAGCCCAGAGTGATATTGAAGCGGCACGACTGGCATATCAATTTGCTAAAGATGATTTAAATAAATATCAGAAGGGAGAGTTTCCCAATCAAAAAAAAGAGGAGCTGTCTAAAATTGCTTTGAAGCAGGAGGAGTTGCGTCGCGCCGAGGAAAAATTATCTTGGTCGAAAGTGCTCTTTGCCGAGAAGTTTCTGTCACAGACCGAGTTAGAGGCTGACGATCTAGCGGCGCAAAAAGCGCGCATTGATCTGGAGCTGAGCCAAAGTGGGCTGGAGTTACTCCTCGACTTTACCAATGTGCGCCGCCTGACTGAGTTGCGCGCCGCCGTCGAGAGTACTGAGCTGGCGCTAGACCGAGTGCAACGCACGGCCAAAGCAAATACTGTGCAGGCTGAGGCCGATCTGCAGGCGAAGCAGGCGCTGCTGGAGCGGGAGAATATGAAGCTAGATAAGTTGCTCACCGACATCAGCAAGACTACCGTGTTAGCCCCGCAAGCTGGGGTGGTTGTCTATGCAACTTCGTTGCAGCGCAGTTGGCGTGGCAATGCCGAGCCTCTGGCTGCAGGGCAAAGTGTGCGCGAGCGTCAAGAGTTAATCTATCTGCCCGCTTCTGGGGCTATGGTTGCACAAACACAAATTCACGAATCAAATTTGGAAAAAGTTCACGTCGGCCAATCGGCACAGGTCTATGTGGATTCGATAAATGGACGCTCTTTTGCCGCGCAGGTGAAGTCGGTCGCGATGTTTCCCGATGCCGCAAGCAGCTGGTTAAACCCCGATCTGAAGTTGTATAGAACTGAGCTCGAACTCAGCGAATATAGCGATAATTTGCGCAGTGGTATGAACTGCCGGATAGAAATTCAGGTGGCGCAATTCGACGCCACTATCGCGGTGCCTATTCAGGCGGTCGTGCTCGATGGCAGCAAGCCCTTTGTCTATGTAGAGCGCGATGGAGTTGTGCAGCGTCAAGCGGTGCAGCTTGGGGAAAATAACGAGAGTCTGGTCCAGATTCTCGCAGGTGTTAGTGCTGGCGATAGGGTGCAGATAAATCCTCCGATTACCCCCATGGGGTTGTGATGGCTGTTCCCGCCGCAAACCCTATAATTGAGCTCCGCCAAGCCAGCCGCTGCTATGCGGAGGGGGCGGCTGCCGTCGCTGCCCTCGATGCTGTTGATTTGCAGATAGAGCGCGGGCGCACTTTGGCTATTCTGGGCTCCAGTGGTTCGGGTAAAAGTACCTTGCTGAATATCCTTGGCTGTTTGGATCGCTTAACCAGCGGTAGCTATCTGCTCAATGGGGAGGATATCGGTGTTTTTGACGATGACCACCTTAGTTCTGTCCGGCTGCACAGCTTTGGTTTTATCTTCCAGAATTTTAATCTGATTCCACAACTAAATATTTTGGAGAATATCGAGCTGCCGCTCTATTATGCTGGCGTTAGCGCTGAGGTGGCGCGGGAACGTTCCAAATATCTGAGTGCGTTGATGGGGCTGGATGAACGCTGGCTGCATCGGCCATCACAACTTTCTGGGGGGCAACAGCAGCGCGTTGCTATCGCGCGCTCTCTGGCCAATGATCCGGCTATATTGTTGGCCGATGAACCGACGGGTAACCTGGATAGCACCACCGGTAAGCAGATATTGGAGGTGCTGTATGAGCTGGCCGCTGCGGGTAAGACTCTGATTATGGTGACCCATGACCAGCAGATAGCGGCGCACATGCAACGGCGGATCTATTTGCGTGATGGCAGGATTGTGCGCAGTGAAAGCGGTAGTGTCAGCGCTGAGGTGGACATTTGTGCCGGGGGCGAGTCATGATGGCGAAGCGCGAAGCCCGCGTTGGCCAACTGGCGCGGCTGATCCTTGTGCGTGATGTGCGCCTCGGTATAAACAATTTGCGCCTGCATGGTATGCGCTCTTTTCTAACCATGTTGGGGATGGTCTTTGGTGTCGCTAGCGTAATTGCTATGCTGGCAGTGGGGAATGGAGCTGGGCAGGAAGCGTTAGAACAGATTCGCCAGCTGGGTAGCGATATTATAATCTTGGAGTCAAGCAAACCCTTATCGGAGGATAAACAACGCCAAGGGCAAAATTTTGTCAGCATGTATGGCTTGACCTATCTTGACGCTCAGCGCGTACAGGAGACTATCCCCGCTTTGCGTCTAGTAGTGCCGGTAAAGGTGCGCCGCGAACAGGTATATAACAGTTCGCAGGCTGTAGATGTGCGCGTGGTTGGCACTGTGCCCAGTTGGTTTAACGTGGTTCAGCGCCCCTTGGTGGCGGGACGGCTGTTGACGCCATTTGATGAAGAGCGCCATATGGCTGTAGCGGTTATTACCGCTAAGTTGGCGCAGCAACTGTTTCCTCTGCAATCGGTACTGGGCAACTTTATTCGCTTGGGCGGCAATAGTTATCGCGTAGTAGGGGTGGTGCGCAGTAGCGCGCAAGAGAGCAGTAAAATTAAAGCAGCTGATAGTGCTAACGATGTTTACATTCCGCTGGCGGTGATGCGTGAGCGTTATGGGGATATTCTAGTAGAGATGAATAGCGGCAGTAGCCTGCGTGAACGGGTGGAACTGTACCAGTTGCTGGTGAAGATGGAGTCCGAGGCGGATGTCGAACCCAATGCCAGCGCAGTACAAACACTGCTGCAGCGTTTCCATAAAAAGCAGGATGTGGTAATGCATATTCCGCTGGAGTTGTTGCGTCAAGCACAGGCGACTCAGCAGCGTTTCAACATCGTTCTGGGCTCCATTGCGGCGATCAGTCTGCTGGTCGGTGGCATTGGTATTATGAATATTATGCTCGCCTCGGTTACCGAGCGCACGCGCGAAATCGGGGTGCGGCGCGCAATAGGTGCACGCCAGTGGCAAATTATTACTCAGTTTCTTATCGAAACGGTCGTGTTATCCTGTTGTGGTGGCTTGCTTGGTCTATTGGTGGGGTTGGTGCTCCCTTGGCTTATAACCCAACTCACCGGCCTGAGTACGGTGGTTACTACTGCCAGTCTGGTTTTGTCGCTGCTGATCAGCATATCGGTGGGGATAATTTTTGGTTTGTATCCGGCAATACGTGCTTCACGCCTGGATCCAATAACTGCTCTGCGCCATGAATAAACGCGCCAATATTTTTTTATTTATCCTATTTTACAAGTGATTGCCTGTAGCTGCCTATGCCGACTAATACGAAAAAAAATGATTTGTCCAGCTTTATTCCCACTACGCGCGCCGAGATGAATGCGCGCGGGTGGAGCGAGCTGGACGTGCTTTTTGTCAGCGGCGATGCCTATGTGGATCATCCATCCTTTGGGGTGCCACTGTTGGCGCGTATGCTGGAGGCGCAGGGATTTCGTGTGGGCATACTGGCCCAGCCCGATTGGCGTGATCCGCAGGCGTTTCAGGTGATGGGCCGGCCTCGGTTGTGTGCGGCAATCTCTGCTGGTGCTATGGATTCAATGGTCAACCACTATACGGCGGCGCGCAAACTGCGGCACGATGATGCCTATACTCCCGGTGGGCGTAGTGGCGCGCGTCCCAATCGGGCAGTTATTGCCTACACTGCAGCTGTGCGCGCAGCGTTCAAAGGTTTGCCGGTAGTGCTTGGTGGCATTGAAGCTAGTTTACGCCGTGTGGCTCACTACGATTATTGGAGCGATAAGGTACGGCGTTCGGTGCTGTTAGATAGTAAGGCCGATCTGTTGGTCTATGGCATGGGAGAAAAACCCCTGTTGGAGATTGTCAGCCGCCTGCAGCAGGGGGAGGTAGTCAGCCAGTTGACCAATATTGCCGGTACAGCATGGCTGAGCAGCTTTAATCCTTCTGGGGTGCAGTTGCCCAGTTTTGAACAGGTGCAGCAGGATAAGCAGGCCTATGCCCAGGCGTTTCTTGCCTTGGAGCGCCACAAGAACGAACAGCTGGTGCAGGCGCATGGTGCGCGTTTTGTGGTTGTTAATCGCCAAGCTGCGGTGCTTACCAGTGCCGAGTTGGATCAATTGTATGCATTGCCGTTTACCCGCCGACCCCATCCGGGATATAGCGAGAAAATTACCGCTTTTGAACAGATTCGCTGGTCGGTAACTAGCCACCGTGGTTGTCAGGGCGGCTGTGCTTTTTGCGCCATTGCTCGTCACCAAGGGCGGCGCGTGCAGTCACGTTCGGAAGAGTCAGTGTTGGCCGAGATCTCTCGCTTGACAAAGGATCCGCAGTTTCGTGGAACCATAAGTGATGTTGGTGGGCCGACCGCCAATATGTACGGTATAACCTTAGTTGATGAGAAACAGTGCGTCAGTTGCCTGCGGAGTAGTTGCCTGCATCCACAGATTTGCACTAATTTACAGCTGCAGCCCGAGCGCGGTGCTAAATTGTTGCGCAGTATTGATAATATTGCGGGAGTAAAACATGTTTTTGTGGCTTCTGGAGTGCGCTATGATCTGTTGGAGCAGCAGCCGGAATATGTGAGTCAACTGCTCGATCATCACGTCGGTGGATTGTTGAAGGTGGCCCCAGAGGCGCTGAGTCATGAATTGGTGCAGATTATGCGCAAGCCGGGGCCGGAATGTTTTGCCCGGTTTATTGATAAATTTCGCCAGCACAATAAAATTGGCGGTAAACGCCGTGGCATGGTGCCCTATCTGATGGCAGCGCACCCGGGTTCAACTTTGAATGATATGGTGGACACCGCGCTGTTTTTGCGTAAGTATAATTTACGCGTAGAACAGGTGCAGGAGTTTACGCCCACGCCGGGAACTTTGGCTACCTGTATGTACTATACTGGTATAGACCCGTTCAGTGGCCGAGGTGTAGTTAGCAGCTACTCGGAAAAAGAGCGCCGCTTGCAGAAGGCGTTGCTGCTCTACCATCAGCCGCAAAATAGCGCGGCCATCCGCGAGGCTCTGCGCCTATGCGGCCGTGAAGATGTAGCAGCAGTACTGTTGTCTGGTTCCAAGGTTCAGCGCCGAGGAGATGGCGCAACTGAAGAGAGGGCGAACAGTGCTACTAAAAAAGCTGCTGGTGGTGAGGCGCGGATAAAAAACAGGCGCGGGCACGGAGCTAACTCGCGCCGGAGGCGTAGCTAAGACACCAGGATTTATGAGGACGATTAATGCAGGTTGATTCAGATACGGCACCGGCGCTAAAAACTGCTGGTGTGACAATAACAATTCTCGGCTCGGGTACCAGTACTGGTGTGCCTGTTGTCGGTTGTGACTGTCCAGTGTGTACCTCGGATGAGGTGCGCAACAAACGCAGTCGCTGTAGCGCCCTGCTGTCTTGGGACGGGCATAATGTCCTCATAGATACCTCTCCTGACCTGCGCCAGCAATCGTTGGTGAATAATATTAGGCAAATCGATGCGGTGCTGTATACTCACGGCCATGCTGATCATGTCCACGGTATTGATGATCTGCGCGTGTTTAATGTTAAGGGCGACGGCGCGCTGCCAATTTACGGCTCTGCCGCGCTGATTGAACGTTTGACCCGCAGTTTTGGTTATGTGTTTTCGTGGAAAAATAGGGGTTTTTGTCCGCTGTTGCAGCCGATAGTTTTAACTGAAGCTATAACTCTGTTCGGACGGCGCTTAGTGCCTATAGCCTTAGTCCATGGTTCTACGCCAGTATTTGGCTACCGTGTTGGTGATATCGCCTACTTGACCGACTGTGTCGGTTTGGCACCACAGGCCTGGGCACAACTACAGGGACTGCAGGTGCTGGTTATCGATGGTTTGCGTTTTCGTGACCATCCGACCCACTTTACTGTCGCTCAGGCTATAGCTGTAGCACAGCGCTTGGGGGCGCGACGCGTGGTGTTGACTCATCTGAGTCATGATGTAGATTATGTTAGAGATAGTGAAAAATTGCCGGAGAATGTTGAGTTTGCCTATGATGGTTTAACTATCACCGTTGCTGATAGTTCGGAATAAATTTTAGCGCCGAGGTCGCCTAGATGCAGCAGGAACTACGCTTACATGGACATGTTGACGACTCTATAGAGTATTTCGTTACTGTAGTGGCACGCGATGCTGAGAGCTGTCATTTCTATGAGCGAGATGGAAATGGGCTGCGAATTTTTTCTCCCGGTAATGAGATGCGCCTTGATCCAGAAGGATTGAGCCATTGGGGCAATGGTGGCAGCTTTTGTGAATACATGTATGGTATCGATCAACCTCTGGCTGATCTGATAAAGAGTGAAGTTAAAAATAGATTGGTACTCTTTGGCGCGGGTTACCGTGATAGTGGCGAGTTGGCTTTCTCCAATGACACTATGGGGCGGCTTAGCTACGAACAGATTTTCACTGAAGGCCATGCTATAAGTAACTGTTTCTTTTTTGTTACCGGCTCCATTTATGGTGCGCTAAAAACTCAGCAGGAGGGTCTGCTGCTGTTGTTGGGCAAGCTGCTCAAGAGGACCCCGCGTGTTGGTGATGCTGATGATGCGCGGCTGGTTGATGAGCTCTTTGGTCTGTTGGGCCATCGTAGCCACTTCTATCTGATCCGTCTCATCAATAAAAAACATCAGGCCTATCACGACCTGTTTCAGAAACTCTATTTTACCTATCGTACTATCCCCGATACTGCCTATGGAAACCTGCAAGCGCTGGCGCAACGTCTTGGAATAAGTGAACATCAACAGCAACGTATTCGCATTGCGGTTATGTACGCACACCGGGATAATCGCTTAGTTGTCGATGAATATCGCGCTATTCTGACCGCTTGCCACCACAACGGGACGATAACGCGCCAAGAAAATGCGCGTTTGACCCGCCTGAAAACCTTGGCTACGCGGAATAAAATTCCTGCCGCCCTGTTTGCTCCGCTGGACAATAACCTTAAATATGAAAAAATGGTCGATCAAGAGCAGGATTATATCGCCAACACGCGCGAGATCTTGTCCAGTTTGCTCTCCAGTAACCAGCGCCTAGATCAGGCTATTAATCGTGAGGATATGTTGCGGTTGCTTTCGGCAAAACGCCGTGCCATGCATAATCGCGATTATCTATTTGACCAAATTTTACTGGAAACCAGCAAGGTGTGTGATGAAAAGGTGCATGACGGTGCTGATGTAGCGCTACTGGAGCGGATTAACACCATCATTGAGTATTTCGATCACTATGAAAATTCTGCTACCGAGATAAATAATCTGGCCTTCATGGTTGGGGTGCGTATCGATGAACACATGATTTATGCACTGCAACGCAGTTTTAAAGCGCTGGAGCGCTTGCAGAAAAATTTGTTCAATGTATTGTTATTTGACGATCTGCTTATTAACCCATTCTTGGGCGTGTATGGACGCAAGAAGGTGGTGACTTTGCAACAGGGGCTCTATTCTGGGCAGGATAATGCCGAAATGCTCGTGTTGTTGCGCCACATAAGTGCGGATGAGTCGAGCTATTGTCAGTTGCTGAGCGTAGTTAAGGAGCTGTTACGCAATAAGTATTCCCATGTATTAAGCTGGGAGTATCGGGTAGTTATCAAACGCGAAGTCGAGGCTACCTTGAAGATTCAAGGAACCTTGCCCGATCCATTTCCTCACGCGATCTTTCGTGAAGTGATGATCAATGTGGAGAAGGAGCTTTTTTATATACAGGATCTGTTGCCAAAAATAATAGCCGAAACCCAACGCGATCTGCGCGAGGACTTTCTCCTTAACAGCGGGCTGGATCGGTTTTATGTGGAGGAGCTGGAGAACGAGTATCTTCAGCGCAACGGGCTGCAGTCGCACGTGTTGGATCGGGTGCGTAGCAGTCCATAGATGCTGTGGTGCTAATAACGCTTGGGTCATACCCAGCTAACTAAGGGCGGATGATGATGCAACAATATACCAATGCAAAAGTTGATCTGTTGTTTCGAGCGAAACTGCAGTTAGGTATCCGGCTGCTGTTGTGCTTTTTCTCGGTGTATGCCATTTTCGTCTCCCTGCATGTCTTTAAACCACACTGGCTGTCCGCTCCTGTTGTCGGAGTTAGTCTTGGCTTAGTTCTTAGTGTGGGTCTCATTATTTCTACCGTCGTTTTGGCGTTAGCTTTCCATCTGTTAAGTTGCCGTATTGAGCGTACCTTTGCTGATCAGCTCCTCCAGACAGTTACCCAGGAGAAACAGTGATGGTGATGCTGGCGCAACAATCAACCCTCGCCGTTCTCCTGTTTTTACTGGTAATTGCTCTAGTGGTTGGGCTGTCGTGCCATCTTATTCGGCGCAGCTCTTCGCCAGCGGGTTATTTTGTCGCCAGTGGCAGTGTGCACTGGGGAGTAAACGGGATATCTTTTGTCGGAGATTACCTCTCTGCTGCATCGTTTCTTGGTGTTGGCGGTATGATCGCCGTAGCTGGTTACGATGGTTTTTTGTACTCTATCGGCTTTCTGTCCGGTTGGGTGGTGCTGTTGCTGTTGTTGGCTGAGCCAGTGCGTCGTCTCGGTCATTTCACTTTTACCGACGCTATTGATGCCTATTTTCAGAGTAGAGGTCTGCGTTTAGCTGCAGCTATCAGCACCTTGGTGGTGTCAATTTTTTACCTTATTCCGCAAATGGTTGGTGCCGGAGCTCTAATTACTCCACTGCTTGGGGTGCCTCATTATGTCGGGGTGTTGTTGGTTGGCTCTGTAGTTACCATAATTGTTGCGACCTCAGGTATGGTCTCTACCACCTATGTGCAGTGTTTCAAGGGAGCACTGCTATTGGTGGTGTCGTTAGTGCTGGTTGGGGCGGTGCTGGAGCGCGGTTTTACTGTTGATGATGCTGGTGTCATCGTGCCGGTGGTGGCTGCTTCGGCGCAACCGGCGGATGCTAGATCATTGAACGCCACAGGGGTGCTCGGTCCACTGGATTTTCTCCAACGCTTTTATGCTGGAGATATCTATCAGGTGCGTGCCGATAGTGATGGTAGCGTTTCTCCTGATTTTACCCAAAAAAAATCTGGTGCCGCTATTTTGAGTAGCGGTGGATTATTTAATTTAGCCTCGGGCAAGTTCCTAGAACGCATTGATTTTATCTCCTTGATGTTGGCCTTAATTTGTGGCACCGCTGCCCTGCC
This sequence comes from Desulfuromonas sp., assembly GCA_034006225.1. Lineage (GTDB taxonomy): Bacteria > Desulfobacterota > Desulfuromonadia > Desulfuromonadales > Desulfuromonadaceae > Desulfuromonas. Next base: position 27,274 of record JAVETC010000003.1, read on the forward strand.
ACATATTTTAATTCGTTATTATACTGTTTCCAGCAATGTTGCGGCGCGCAAATCTACTATTGTCGCGATTTCTGGGGTGGGGTTGTTCTATCTGCTCAGTCTGTTTATTGGTTTGGGTGCGATGGCGAGCGGCACCATTAATCTGGCTGATAGTAATATGGCGGTGCCATTGCTGGCCAAATCTTTTGGAATCGTCTTTTTTGCCATAGTTACCGCTATCGCCTTCTCTGCTGTGCTGGGAACCGTTAGTGGTTTGATAATCGCCGCCTCAGGTGCTGTTGCTCACGATATTATGGATCGCGTGTTAGGCATCAAGATGACCGCTCTGGAGAAGGTCGCCGCTGGGCGCATTGCGGCAGTGATTGTCGGCTGTGTCGCTATCTATCTCGGGCTAGTTTTTGAAGGTATGAACGTCTCATATCTGGCCGGATGGGCGTTCGCTGTGGCTGCATCGGCGAATTTGCCTGCCTTGTTGATGGCGCTGTTCTGGCAGCGTACCACCAGTCGTGGGGTTGTGGCTGCGATCCTCTCTGGCTTGGTAATCTCTCTCGCTCTTATTCTACTCTCACCGGAGATGTATTTGCGTTATGGCTATGATGCAATTCAGGCTCCCGTTCAGTTGAATCATCCCGCTATTATTGCTATGCCCATCTCGTTGCTGGCATTAATCGTCGTCTCATTACGGGCGAAAAAAGCACCGCTACGCTAAATTTTATTAGCCAAGCCTTTAGTAGCTGGGAAGTCCGCATAGCTGCTCAATAGTAAAACGCTGTAGTTTAGTTTTCTCCGCATACTGTTTTATCTCTGTCTTTAATCTTCAGTGTATCTCTATGTGCTCAAGGTGGTATAAATGAGCATACAAATAACCTGTTTTATATTTCAGTATTTATAATATTTTTTATGTAATTATTTAATCTATATGTAAATGCCTGTTTATATATAATAATATCTGTAATTTATAGCTTTTTAATGCAATATTAAGACAACAGTTTCTGCTGGTGTGGCTTCTGAGATAAATGGGATGGCTCCATTTTATAACAACATTTTACTTGACCGTAAAACACTGGTGTGGCATAAAAATAACAAGTAGAATTTTTGTGGTAAAATACATCTTAGGGATTGTGGTGATCTCTTGACTGTTGGGGGAGAAATGATGGCAGAGAATATGTATTACATTTTAGGCGGTATAATTACTGGCGGTGCAGTTATCTGTTTTGTGTTCTCCTATTATAAAGATAGTTGCGAACAGGGTGGTAAGAAGCGCCGCTCTATGTATTCGCGTATCAACGGTATTCATGGCAAAAACTAACTGGTGCTTCTTTTAACCTTTGACAAAAGTAAATTATGCGAAAGGAGGAGCTTGGTAAGGTAATCCATTTTTTAAATTCATTTATTTTTAAGTTTATGTGGTTTGCGCGGGGTGGTGCCCTGCAGACCTTCACCAAGGAGGTATAGGTATGGAACAAGACGTTAACATTAATTTTTTTAAGCCCGTCGGCGATTTTATGAAAAAAGACGTGGCCATGAAAAAAAAGCTGATTCTGGTATGGTTTTTTGCAACCTACGGTTTTCTCTTTCTCTTAAAGTTGGTAGCTGATCCAAATGATGTAGTTGAGCTTACTCTGAGCACTGGTGAAGTTATTACTCAGGTTACAGGTAAAAGCTTCCTGACTGAGACGCAGTTTTTGGGTTTCCCTTTTCACTGGTGGTATTCTGCGCAGTTCCTGATCTTACTGTTTATTGGTCTGTGCTACATCTACTGTAAATTCATTGACAAGCTCGAAGCTGAGCACGGTAAATAAGAGAGGGAGAACTCAATATGAAAAGAATAATTCAGTGGGGTATGTCCCTATTCTTTGTACTTATGGCGAGTAACGCTTTTGCTGTTGCTGACTTAAATCCTGAAGGTAAGTTTAAAGTTATTCCCGCTATCATGATGATCTCACTGTTGGTGTTGTTCGTTATGGTTGGTGTGTTTTCAAAAGCGAAAGATACCGAGGATTACTGGGCTGCTGGTCGTGGTGTCGGCCAGATCGGTGGCGGTATGGCGATTGCGTCTAACTGGATGTCGGCGGCTTCCTACTTAGGGATGGCCGGTCTGATCTATCTTAAAGGTTACTTCGCTATTTCCTACGTTCTCGGCTGGACCGGTGGTTATGTTTTGTTGCTGGTATTGATGGCTGGCCAAGTTAGGCGCTATGGTAAGTATACCGCCCCAGACTTTGTTGGTGATCGTTACTATTCAACTACAGCTCGCTTGATGTCTGCTTTGATAGTTATTCTGATCTCGTTCGTTTATGCGGTTGGTCAGTATAAAGGTATCGGTATGATGTTTAACTGGATCTTTGGTATTAACTATCAAACATCAGTTATCGTCGGTACCGCAGTTGTTTTAACATACGTTCTTATCTCAGGTATGCTGGGTGCTACTAAAAACATGCAGGTTCAGTATGTGGTTATCGTAATCACTTTCTTCCTGCCGTTGTTCTTTATCGCATCAAAGCTTGGTTATTTCTCCGCTGTACCACAAATTGGTTACGGTGCGGCAGTTTGGGATATCGGTCATGCTGAGCATGGTATTTCTGCAGCCGCAGCTGAGCCTAGCTACTATCTGCCATTCGCTAAATACACCATGTATCACTGGTTTGCTCTGTGCATGACCTTGATGCTCGGTACAGCAGGTTTGCCTCACGTTATCGGTCGTTTCTATGTTGTTCCACGCGTTAGTGATGCGCGCTGGCAGGTAGTTTGGGGTCTGTTCTGTATCGCACTGGTATACTGGACTGCACCTTGTTATGCTTCGTTTGCTAAATTTTCCAACTTGCTCGGTACTGCAGGTACTATAACTCCAGATGCTATTGTTGTTAACGCCGCCGAGTTGGCCGGTTTGCCTGAGTGGTTCGCTGGTTTCCTTGCTGCGGGTGGTGTTTCGGCAGCATTCTCAACCGTTGGTGGTTTGCTGATGGCTGGTTCTTCGGCTTTTGCTCATGACATCTATTTCCGCGTTATGAATCCAAATGCTACCGAAGAGAGCAAGATGAAGGTTGCGCGTATTGGGACTATTATCTTGGGCGTATCAATCGTCATCGTCGCTCTGAATCCACCAGCGTTGATTGCACAGATTACAGCCGTGGCCTTTGCTTTGGGCGGTAATACCTTCTTCCCACTGTTCCTGTTAGGTTTGTGGTGGAGCCGTACAACTAAAGAAGCAGCTATAGTTGGCATGATCGTTGGTTTGGTAGTTACCTTTGGTTCGATGCTTATTCCAAAGGCTTCGCTCCTCGCTTACTATATTCCTTTTACCTCAAGTACTGTTGTGGGAGCGCCACTGGTTATCTTGACCATGATTATTGTGTCATACATGACTCCTGAGCCTTCTGCAGAAATTAAGACCTTGTTGTACAAGGTTCACAACGATGCATAGTTAAGTGCTTAATAGTTTTACCCTTGGCCCCCTGTGCTGTAAAAGTGCAGGGGGCTTTGTTTTTTTGATGGAACTCTGTGTGGCCGTTATTGGATAGTTTTAGATGATGATTGATGTAATGGGAATGAACTGGGGAGGTGTAGCCTTGGGTTTATACAAACCAAAAAGGGCGGGCAATTTGCCCACCCTTTTTAGTTTGTGATGAAATAATTATTGCCGTGCGCGATGTTGAGACTTAATTATCTCCATCTATGAGGTTTCCTAGTGAGCCCAATATTGAGCCTTCACCTTTGCTGCCGCCGTGCTGAGGTGCTGCTTGCAGCATACGACCGGCTAAACGGGAAAACGGCAGGGATTGCAGCCATATTTTTCCTGGGCCACTTAGGCGGGCAAAGAACAGACCTTCACCACCGAATAATGAGGTTTTTATGCCACCTGCCTGTTGCAGGTCGAAAGCAACTTGTGGTTCGTAGGCGACGAGGCACCCCGTGTCGACGTGAAGCTCTTCACCAGGGTTAAGGTTGCGCTCGATAATGCTGCCACCGGCATGAAGAAACGCCATGCCGTCACCTTCTAGCTTTTGCATTACGAAACCTTCACCGCCAAATAGACCGGTTAAGATCTTTTTTTGGAAATGAATGCCAATGGAAACACCTCGTGCTGCGCATAGGAACGCATCTTTTTGACAGATAATTTTACCGCCTATATTGGCAAGAGATATTGGTATTATATTTCCGGGGTAGGGAGCGCCAAATGCGACATGGGCTTTGCCCTGTCCATTATGGGTAAATACTGTGGTAAATAGACTCTCCCCAGTGACTAGGCGCTTGCCAGCCCCGAGCAGTTTGCCCATAAAACCACTGCCATTTGAGGCCTCTGAGCCATCGCCAAAAATAGTTTGCATGCTGATGCTTTGATCTTTGTACATCATGGCACCAGCTTCAGCTACGGCGCTTTCGTCTGGGTCTAGTTCAATCTCAACAAACTGCATTTCGGCGCCAAAGATTTTGAAATCTATTTCATCGGCGCGCAGTGTGCCGTTGTTGCTAGCGCTGATGGGCGGTGGAGCAATACTGTTAGTTGCTCCAGAGAGTTCGGCTATTTGTTGGATAGGTAACCAGGTGGTAAAGCCCTCGCGCCACGCAAGGCCCTGCTGGTTCTTGCGGGCAATCTCCTGTGCTTGAGATTCGTCAAAGGGGCCACTCTGTTCCCCAGAATAATTTAAAAACCATTGAGACATATTGTTCTCCTAGTGTCGTTCCTGCTCTTTTTTGCCTGCTTCTATATACGGTTGCGGATTGATCTCTAACATGGTTAACGAGTGCTCGGCATTGCCGTTATCAGGTTTATACAGTAAAGCCAGACGAAAGGCTTCCTGAGCCTCGGCCAATTGATCAGAATATTTAAGGGCAACGCCCAAGTTGGCATAGCTTTCTGAAATAGCTTTGGAAAAGCGTTCGTAATCTTTGGGGTTGTGTTTATACCAGCGTAAGTAAAAGTCTACAGCGTCCTGCAGGGCTTGTTTGCCCATGGCGAGCTCTTTGCGGTCAATTGCCGCAATATCTATAGTGCTGTGCTCTATCTCTAGGTCTTTGCCATATAGTGCCCAGCCTAGATGAATCACACCTATATCGTTTAGCACAAAGCCGTAATTGATATATACATCTTCCCCTTTGTCGGCACCAACCTCTGGGCTTTCCATCTCCCGGCGTGCCGCCTCGTAGTATTCAAGGGCTTCGGCGGGTTTCTTTTGTTTGAGTAGGTTTTGCGCGCTGACTGCTGTCAGGTGGGCAGTCTTATATTTTGGCTCAACATCCTGATGCTCGGCACCATAGCGGCAATCTTTGAGTAGCATTATGAGCGAAATAATAATGACAAGTACGAATATTGGTTTAAAATTCATAATATACAATAGCTCCTTGGGAGAATAATTAGTGAAGCATAGTATAGACTTTCACCTCTGAGAAAACTAGTTTAATTTAAGACTTATTTACCCTAAATAAGGTGGTTTTTGTGGCATAATAGCTTCAATTATTGTTGTTTCTTTGCAGTATCGGCTTTTTTAGCTAATAATGAATTGATCGGGATATGGACGGGTGGTGTTATGTGGAAAAATTGGTTTAAAAATATAGCTTCCCGTAAAAAAGAGTACGATTACGACCCGATGGGCGAGTATATTGCCTCGGTGTGCTCTAATATTCGCTCGCGCCAAAGACTTAAAAAGAGTCTGAAAGAGGTTACCTATTGCGTCATTGATTTAGAAACAACGGGGTTAAATGTTGAGCAGGATGTAATAATTAATGCCGCAGCTGTGAAGATTAAACGCGGTAAAATTACTAAAATTTATGAAGCTTATATAAAACCGTCCATGCCTATTCCCGTTGAATCTATACAATGGCATGGCATTACCGATGCTATGTTGCAGGATAAACCCAGTATTGGCGAGGTGTTGCCCGAGTTCCTTGCTTTTATCGGTGACAGCGTCGTCACTGGCCACCATATTAATTTCGATATAAAAATGATAGAGCGCCATCTACAGGAGACCTATGGTGCAACTATTGATGGTGCGCCGTGGTTAGATACCATGCTGTTGCATAAACTGGTTATGGAGAACAACTCTAATACCGAGCTCGACGATCTGCTTGATGTCTATGTGGTTGATTGCAATGAACGTCACCGCGCCTTAGGTGATGCGGTGGCTACGGCAAAAGTTCTTTTACGCATTCTGCATGAGCTCTCATCCTCATATCAAACTCTAAATGATCTATTTCGTGCCCAGCAAGATATATCACGTAAGGATAATCTATGATGGCTCACCCTAAAATAAACTACGTCCGCCAGAAAATCAGCGCCGAACAGTATGCACAATATCAGCACATGCCTGCTAATGAACTGTTTGCAACTTTGGGGGATAAATATCTGGAGTGGGAGCAGCCCTATCGCAGAGTATTTGACGATATGGCACCGCCGCATTACCGCTGGTTTGTCGGAGGCAGGATTAATGTCTATCACAACCTATTAGGTAAGCATCTGCATACGGATAAGTGCAATAAGGCGGCGCTGATCTGGCGTGGGGTGGATGGCCATGAGCGTATCTACACCTATCAAACTTTAGCCTATGAGGTTAGGAGTTTGATCAATGGGTTGGTGCACCTTGGGGTTAAAAAGGGTGACATGGTGCTGTTGTTTATGCCGGATTTGCCAGAAACCTTTGTCGCCATGCTTGCCTGTGCCAGTATCGGAGCCATTCATGTGGCCTATCACATGGCATATTCGGCCGAGTCGCTAGCGCAGCGCCTGCGTCATTGCGGGGCCAAATATATAATCACCTGTGATGGCACCCATTTGCGCACCCGTCCGTTAAAGGGGGTGGTGAATGAGGCGTTGGAACGTATAGATTATGAGATTAACCACTGTATTGTAGTAAATCATACCTCGCAGCAGGTGCTGATGCGTCCCCAGCGCGATATCTGGTATAACGATCTGATTACTGATCCGCGCTACTCCAGTGAAACCAACGTCGATCTAGACCGCCATGCCGACGAACCACTGTTTATGATCTATACCTCAACCAAGTCGAAGCAGCCGCGCGGAGTAGTGCACGGTCTGGCCGGTTATTTGATGTGGGCGCAATTTACCACTGAGGTGTTGTTTGATCTCAGCGCGCAGGATATTTTTTGGAACACTGCCGATCTGTCGTGGATAAACGGCCACACTTATGGTGTTTATGGCCCGCTAGGGTTGGGCGCTACGGTGTTTATTTATGCTGGCAGTATCTCCTACGAAAACACCAACTGCTTTTTCGATTATCTGGATAAGTTTAACGTTACGGTGCTCTACACCAACCCTTCGGTGTTGCGCAGCGTTATGCGGGCTAAGAGTACTAAGCGCTACCTGAATAGGACGAGCAACTCGCTGCGTCTGATTGGTTGTGGCGGTGAAAGCATCAGTGAAGATCTATATGATTGGACACAGTACGAATTAACCAACAAAAGGATCTTGCCAATCATCAAAATATGGGGGCAGACCGAAACGGGTGGCTGCTTAATCGCTGGAGTGCCAGGGGTACAGGATTTTGAGGATGATACCATGATGCGTTCGTTGCCTGGAGTGGATGCTAAGGTGGTGGACAATCATGGCCAGCTGGTCAACAAGGCTGGCACCGTGGGACGCCTGGTGCTGGCATCACCTATGCCAGCGATTTTGCAGGATTTGTATCGCGATAAAGTTGGCTATCAACAGACCTTTTGGAATAAGTTCTCCAATCGTACCTATTTTTGCACGGGTGACGGCGCCTATTTTGACGACGATGGTAATCTCATGCTTACTGGGCGCATGGATAACGTGATCAGCACAGGTGGTGGCCGCCGTTCCATCGATGAGATTGAAGAGTCTGTTATGCATGTGACCCGCGTGCGCGAGTGTGCTGCCATCGTTATCGACCATCCAGTGCAGGGCTATATGCTAGTTACTTTTTGTGTACTCAAAGAGTTTCGTGATGAAAGTTACCGCGAAAAAATGCTGCAGGATATTCGTGAGCATGTGATCGAAGATATTGGTGAGCTCAGTTTGCCGGATAAAATTCTGTTTACGAAATATTTGCCTAAAACGCCTGATAATCATGTTAATCGTAATCTGTTAAAAGAGATTGCGCTCCAGATGGAGGGAATATAGCGCACTACTGAGAAACAGGTGTAACTGTGAGAGGAGCTCAGCATGGCCTTCTATTTCCCAGACTATGCTCAGAACACCATCTACCATTCCCTATATGCTCAACTATCTGCTGTTGAGCGTGGCATGGTGCTGCGCGAGTTTGTCGGGGTCACCTATCGGCCCCGCTTCCAATTTTTTCGTCGGCACCATTTTCATCAGCCATATAGATCCTTCAAAAATAATTTACAGCTGGCGGCCCGTCGGCAAGATAAAAAATTTCAGCTCAGTGAGCGTGTGTGGCGCAAGAAAAAACAGTTGCCTGCCTATCTCGAATTGATTTTTCGCCACTATATCCTCGGTTTTGTAACGCAAATGCTGACTAAACAGCACCATGCACAGCTACAAGATGAGGATGGTTGTTATCCGAAAGCTCCGCTGATTCTAGCTGCTTTAGAGTGGTTTAGTGCCCACGATACTGAGGTGGCTGATGCGATCGAGCAACAGGTGCAGCAGGTTATGGCTGAGGACTGCCGCGCTCTGTATCTGTACTGTCTGCGCGCCTTCTTGATTACGCATGAGCTGGTTGATAATGCAGCACTGCAGCAGGCAGTTGACAACAGCTTGGCCAGCCGAGTTGGTGGCTCCGTACCGCTTGGGGCTGAGCTGGAGTTTAGTAATTTAGGCCACCGAGCTGCGTTTGAGCACTCCTTTGCGCGCCATCAACAAGATCAACCCTACTGTAACTTTATCTATTTTCACCAATTCTTTCTTGAGGATATCAGTTGGCGTTTGGGCGGTTATCTTGATCACCATGTGCGTCTGCGCCGCTTTTTACCTGTACCCTGGATTGGCGGTTTTTTTGAGTATAATCTGGTGCGTATTGATTACCCGCGGCGCTTTTCTCTTCCTTTAACGCGCGACTCTGGCTTTTTAGCACGTTATATTCAGTTGGTAGTTCGCTTTAGTCATCGCGTAGCGCCGCATAGTCTGCATCTGAATATCGAACGTCTCTGTTCCAGCACGCATAAACCGCAATTCACTCCACACCTGAGTGATTATAAGTGTTTGTTGATGCTGGGCGGCGATTTGGTTCAGGACGAAAACGGTGCTTGGTATGAGCGTCGTTTGGCACAAAATGAGTTGATTAAGCTGCTGCGCCAGCGTAAACATCTGTCGTTGTTTGATAATCGGCACCATGTTGTGACTGAGTTCGCCTTTTTGCGCTTAAGTGCACAGCATGATTGGCGCCACTGGCATAGTATTATATTGGCCCTTATCGGGCTAAATCGGATTACTGATTTTGGTAAGTATTGTCTGGAAGCTATGGATGATTTGCTGCAGTGGGCCCACTGTCCACACGCGGTGAGTTCGGCAGATATTAACAGCTTTATCAATAGGGTTAGATGTGGTTTAGAGCTCGATGCAGCACTGGACAGTCAGGTTATGCAGCAGCGCTTGCACCAATTGCGCTGTCGGTTAGAGGTACAAAATGCACAATTGTTGTCCGTCTGATTATTCTTGTTCCTGCTCGGGTAGATTGTTGTTAGAGATGATGCGCTTAGCATGACCGCAGTCAGCGCTATTGCGACAGAATTGGGCGCAGGGGTGCAGCGCTTGTTGTACTAGTGGCTGTTGCAGTAACAGCGGATCAACAATTACCTTTTTAAGCTCATCACAGAAGTTTAACTTTTCAAATGGTTCAGGAGAATTTGTGCCCAGAGCTGGCTTGCTAAATGCTGCCCACTGGCCACACTCAATGCGCACCTCTTTACGGTGCTCATAGCTTAGGTGTTCTTCTGGATAGGTATATACCCAAGCATCGATAGTACGTGGCTGGTCTAGCGGGGTATTGGTGGCGCAGAATAGAGTCATTTTGCGGCGTAGGTAGATGCTTTTCTCTTCACTATGGGGGCGATAGTCTTCCAACCGGTCTAACGCTTTTATTATTTTTTGTGGATTGTGAAAGCGCATGATTTCACCGGCAACCAGAGTTGAGCATGGCTGCTTAGGTACGATTAGGCCAGGAAAACCAAGCGGTAAATTGTATAGATAGCCAGGACAGTAACCAACCTCTATAGAACATACCTGCTTTTTAAGATAGCGATTGAAGTTGGGGAAACGTTCCATCAGGCTACCGTAAAAGAAGAAGTAGTTGCACTCTGCTACAGCCGCCGTACGTAAAATTCTCTGCTTTTTGATGCGGGTGCCTAGGGTGTTGAGCACGTTTACGCTTATCCTGGGCACTAGCTTAACCCAGCCCCTTGCCAAAGTGGCTGCGTGTTGCACTCTGCAACTTACTTACCGCTTGAAAGGAGCTGAGTAAAAGTTCTTGCTCGGTTTTGCTCAGGGTGTCGGGATTTATATAACTGCTGGCTGGTTTATTGTTTTGCAGCAGATTTATCTCATTGCGCATGCGCAAAAAGCACAGCGCCTCAAAGGCAATGCGGATGTGTTCAGCTGTCTCTGGAGAAAAGACGTTTTCACGGGTCAGCTGTTTTAAGCGTTCTAATGTGGTCAAAGAGCGGATCTCATGCTCGAGCGCGAACATGCGAATGCAGTCGACGATATATACTAGCCCCCCTTTTTTTATCGACAACTTGCCTTGGTTCTCACCACTTTTTTCCGTGATAAATTTATTCCACAGCCCCGTTGGAACTTTGTGGGTCAGGTTGAGTTTCATTACATTGTACAAAAAGCTTGGATAGGCGCGTACCGCGGTGAATACATCGCTTTGGAGCTGGTGAGCCAGCGCTGAATCACCAACCAGTGGAGTGAAATCGAAGAAAATTGAGGAGTAGCGTACCTTGAACGGCTCGGGATTGGCCGCCCAATCGGCGACTCGCTGGCGCCAATCGCTGGAGCGACCGCGCCACGCTTCATTGCTGACCATTACATCGCCTTCGCATAACGGATAGCCGACAAAATCTAGAGCGTGGGTCAATTTATCGGCAAAGGGGATGAAAAATGCGTCTACTTCTGGTTGTTGCTCATCAGGAAAATCCTCAAAGATAAAGCCATTGTCCTGATCTGGCCCCAGTTGCATCTCGCGTCGACCACCACTGCCCATGAGGAAAAAACAGTGACGAATAGTTGGGGCGATATGTCCTTCATCCAGCATTTGTTGCCAGCAGATTGCATGAGTTCGCTTGATAATAGCGTGGTGAATATAGGAGAGGATCTCCATAACTTCTGGAGCACTGCGGGTTTCCGAAAGTAAGGAGTTGGCTACGCGTAAAAGAGAGCTGTGTATCTTGGCCAGTCCGTCCAAGCTGTTGGTGTCAGCAATGCTGCCAAGCATTAGCATCGCTTTCTGGCTGCGATAACGCATCAGGTCGCTCATGGAAACCAGCCCGACAACCTCACCGTCATCGATAATAGGTAAATATTTCAGATGCCGTCGCACCATATATGCCATGGCCTCATACATGAATGTTTGCGGTGGCATGGTTTCTGGGTTGCGGTTCATCAGCTGTTCAGCGGTCAGCTCTTCGGCATTGGCACCCGCAATCGCAACCACTTTGCCGATAATATCGCGACAGGTGACTAGGCCGATCATTGTCTGCTCATCATTAAGCACAACGACAGAGCGAATATGTTTCTGGCTCATTATCTCGGCAATTTCCCGTGCAGAGGTGTGTGCGTTACAGCTGGCTACTGGCGAAGTCATAATCTCTGAAAGACGTTTTTCAAAGGGATATGATTCCATCTTGGTCAGTGCCTTTTGCCCGTGCTCCGATATAATATTGGCATACATATCGCGCACTCTTTTCACCACCATCTTGTCAAAAAAATCTTTGAAAGTTGGTATTGATTGCGCTGTTTCGAGGAGTATCTGTTTAGGAATAGTGTAACATTCTGTCGGTTTTACTGTGCGCGCGCCACCGGTATATTTTTCGTCAGTAAATAACGGAGTACAGCCGAATACCATGCCCGTATCGCGGTAGTCGACCACTATCTCTTCCCCGCTTGGCGTGAGCAGAGTGATCTCGACCAATCCCTCTTTAATTACAAACAGCGTGTCGAGAAAGTGGTCGTTTTGATTGAAGATATGGTAATGTGCAGGAAATTTCTTTATGCTAGATGCGGCAAGTATGGCGGCGAAAGATTCGTGCGGCAGTTGATTGAATGGCTCACAATTACGCAGTTGTATAATTTCGGGCATTCTTGCCTCCAGCTGCTAGGGGGAAGATGCATAGGTATTTTACCCAGCGCGGTTATTTTATCATTGTCAGGAATAAAAGATGAAATTATTTTTGTCCATATTTGGTGCGACTAATTTAGCTGCCCCAGCAACGGACAGGTGGAGATTAATAGTATGCGGATAAAAAAAATATTGTCAGCGCAACAGGCGCTGGATGATGTTGAAGTACGCGGTTGGGTGCGCACGGTGCGGGCAGCGAAGGCGGTAAGCTTTATTGAGATTAATGACGGATCTTGCCTTGCCTCGTTGCAGTTGGTGCTAGGAGCAGATCTGGCCGATTCACTCGTCAATAAACTCGGCACAGGTGCTTGTGTGCGTGCGCGTGGAGCACTGGTTGCCTCTCCAGCTAAGGGGCAACAGTGGGAGTTGCATGTCACGACTATCGTACAACTAGGGGAGTCCGACAGCAGCTATCCGTTGCAGAAGAAACGCCACAGTTTTGAATATATGCGTTCAATCGCCCATCTGCGTCCGCGCGCCAACGCCTTTGGCGCGGTATTTCGCCTGCGCAGCGCACTATCTTTTGCGGTGCACCAATTTTTTCATCAACGCGATTTTTTGTATGTTCATACCCCGATAATAACCGCCAGTGACTGTGAGGGGGCGGGGGAACTGTTTCGCGTAACCACTCTAGATCCGCTATTTCCGCCGCGCGTGTTTGGTGACCGTGGTGATGTAGATTGGCAGCAGGACTTCTTTGCCGCGCGCACTGGACTAACGGTAAGTGGCCAGTTGCAGGGGGAAGCGTTTGCCAGCGCCTTTCGTGATATCTATACCTTTGGTCCCACGTTCCGTGCCGAAAACTCACATACTAGCCGTCATGCTTCTGAGTTTTGGATGATAGAACCAGAGATCGCCTTTGCCGATTTAACAACTGATTGCCAGTTAGCGCAGGAGTTTTTGCGCTACGTGGTCAAGTATGCTTTGGATAACTGTGGAGAGGACCTGCAATTCTGTAATGATCGCATAGAACCAGGATTGTTAGATAAATTAACCCAACTGGTAGAGGCCAATTTCGAAACCATGACCTACACCGCCGCAGTTGATCTGCTGCAGCGCAGCGGCGAAAATTTTGAGTTTCCAGTGCGGTGGGGCACCGATCTGCAATCAGAGCATGAGCGCTATCTGTGTGAAAAAGTGGTAAATGGACCGCTATTTGTCGTCGATTATCCCAAGGAGATAAAGGCCTTTTATATGCGCGCTAACGATGATGGTACAACGGTAGCTGCCATGGATTTGCTGGTGCCACGTGTCGGGGAGATCATTGGTGGTAGCCAGCGTGAAGAGCGTTACGCTAAGCTGTCGGCGCGTATGACTGAAGTTGGTATTGAACCAAAAGCACTGCAGTGGTATCTGGATCTTCGCCGCTGGGGTAGTTGCCCACATGCCGGCTTCGGCTTAGGCTTCGAGCGTTTGCTGATGTATGTCAGCGGCATGGAAAATATCCGCGACGTAGTTCCATTTCCCCGCACTCCCGGCCATGCAGAGTTTTAAGGGACTAAGACAGATTCTATCATGGCATCGGCTTGTTGTTCTGCAAAATTGATATTCGTGTTGCTCGAGCGTAAATAAGCTGTTTTTACGGGTAAGTATATGTTATTTAATGTAGGGTTTAAGTTATGCAATATTGACAGTAAATATTGCGAATGTTAAATTATTTTTTTAATATTTTATTATGTTGCTGTTGTATAATCTTAGTTTAGTTTTTTGATAGGTGTCTTCATTAACAATAATCAGGAGAGAAGTATGAAATTTGCTGGTGTGTTTATAACGTTATTCGCTCTTTTGCTGTTGGGTGGTTGCGGTGGCGGCGGTGGTGGCAGTGACTCAACAACCACAGAGGAAGATGTTACTGTTGTAGCAGTTGATGCAATACAGATGACAGCAGACTCTACTACTGTAAAAACTGGTGCTGCCTTAGATATAGATGTTGCTCTATTTAGCGTTAGTGGTCAGCCAATAACTGAAGAAACCTCTGTTGCATTTTCCTTAAATACTCCAGCTCTTGGTTCAATTGATTCAAGCGTTGTAGTTCAGGGCGGATCAGCGGTTGTTCGTTTTGTCGCAAGGGATATAGAAGGTGAAGTAATAGTTACAGCCACCTCTGGAGAGGTGACAAGTACTTTAACTATTCAAATTAGTAATCAGGTCGAAGTTGGCTCGGTTGTGGTTGTCGCTAATCCTGCCGAACTTATAGTTGGTGGGACTTCAGTTGTGAGTGCTACCATTCTGGATGTAAACGGAGAGGATGTTCCTGATGGCACGGCCGTATCCTTTTCTTTAAATAACTCACAGCTTGGAACTGTGGTTCAAAATACAACAACTCAGAACAGTATTGCTAAAGCAACATTTTCTGCAGCAGATGACTACGCCGGAACTGCAACGATTACTGTTACTTCTGGTGCTGTAACTGGATCCTGTAGTATTGTGGTCGTAGGTGCCGCAGCTGGTAGTATTGAATACGATGTAACCGCAACACCGCAAATAGTTGCTCTTAAAGGCTCTGGTGGTGTTGAAACGACAACGGTAACTTTTCTAGTCCAAGATGCCAATGGTAATCCAGTTATTGGTAGCCAGACAGTAAAACTGGAACTTTCTGGCCCGAATGGTGGTGAGTATATTGGAACAGTACCAGGTAATTTGACCATTGAGGTTGGAACCGTTGATGGTGCTGCAAGTACTACAATTCATAGTGGTATAATTCCAGGGACTGCTACAGTTACGGCTACCGTTCTTGATAATGACGGAAACGAAACAAGCCTTAAAACGTCCAGTGGTGTTATTGCTATTGGTGGTGGAGTTCCATCTGCAGGTCATTTTTCATTTTCAGTATCACAGAAAAATCTAGCTGGGCTTGAATACGATGGGTTAACGTTGGAAATTTCCGCGCGCATAGCCGATCGCTATGGGAATTATAATGTTCTCGAAGGAACTACAGTTTCGTTTTATGCAGAGAGTGGTGCAATTGATCGTGCAATAAATCTTAATGCTTCCGGCGAAGGAACGGTAACATTCAGAACACAAAATCCATTACCGTATGATGTTGATCTTGTTGATGATAGTAATCGGGTTTGGTGCAATTATGAAAAAGAAAAGATGGACGACTACGAGGAAGCTTTTAATGTTGTAACGACAGAGTTGTCAGGTATGGGCAATCCCCGTGATGGCCTGTGCACAATAATAGCTGTGGTGGATGGCGAAGAGGAGTTCACTGATGCTAATGCTGACGGGCTTTATAGCTATGGTGAATCCTATACTGACAGTTATGACGATATTCATCTTGATATGGATGATGATAGAACTGATCTTAGCTCTTCAGAAGTAAAGTCTGGGGTACCTCATGATCCGACATTTGAAGATTTAATAGTAGACCGTAATCAGGATGGCAGTTTTGATGGTCGAAATAATAAGTGGGATGACAATAAAAGAATTGCTGAACAATTGCGAATTCTGATTACCGGTAGCCCGTATATAGATATTGCTCGGAAAGGCGCCAGTATTAACAATGGTGAAACCGTTGAGGTTACGCAAGGCAGCAGCACGGTGTTCTACTATTCGGTTCATGATATAAATTATAATTCGTTGATAGGGGGTTCTTCTATTAGTGTCTCTGCTGATGCTGGTACTCTGAGTGGTAATAAGAGTGTCGATATTGTGGATACTAATATTCCAGGTCCAACCGTTTATCAGGTCACACTTACTGATGATGATGAGGACAGTACTGCCCCCGGCGCAACCCTTGAGGTAAGTGTAGATTGGAATGGCACTACTTACACGAAAATTGTACCAATAGAGTTTGTGGACTAATAATATTTGTTTGGTAATTTAAAAACAGTATTTTTTCCAAGGGCCGATTCATGAATATTTCTGGATCGGCCTTATTTATTGCCTAGGTTTAACTCGTAGGTGCAACACTAATAACTTGGTTTAAATGATAAGCTACGCTCACAGCTTCTTCTAGGTACCAAAATTAGAGGAGTAATATTCGTCATTATACGCAGCTTATCCTCGGTAGACTATGTCAGATTTATGCTGTTAAAAAACAGCATGTCAGTTAAGGGTGCAAATTGCATAGTTTGGTGTTAGCCAAAATCTACCACTGACCTAGAGATGACGCGCAATTGCATACAGAGAGGTTATTTACCAAAGCAGACCTATAATCTCACCGTAAATCATCGCCAAAGTAAGCTATTTACCCTTTGATCAGCAATGATTAAAGGTGCTTTTGACCAAGTCCGAGCATTGCTACGTTGAAAGTGCCTATTATGACCACGGTGACAAATTAAAAGTGTTTATATTTAGCCCAAGGCAAGACATGGCACAGACAATGATCAAAAAGCTATATGCTGCTCCCAACGTCAAAGTCGTAGTGCGTTGTTTTTTGCTATTTGAAATAGAGTTTTTTAAACTGCTAACTGTGTATCGTGGTTAAGCAATAGTTGAAGTTTAACAAGGAATGCGGCGCTTCTGGCAATAACTGCGGATTACCACCGAGGCTTGATTGAGTCGCGATAACTTATTATTGCGCTGTTTAATGGCCAAAGAGTCATCCTGAGCAATCTGCTCCTGACGTAAATCGCGGATAACCATGGTGATGTTGTTGAGGATGATTTTCATATCGGCAGCGGTATAGGTACGTAGCATGGGTGGAGATAAGCTCATATAGCCATCGGCAATATCTTGAGCAAACTTTTTTGGACTACCGGCTATCGCCATGTTTACACCTCACACAAAGATAAATTTTAAGGGGACATATTGTGCTTGAATACAAAGTAGCAGAAACCTCAATTGTAACTGATGAGACTCTAGAGCGCACTATAAATGAGTGGGTTGCTAAAGGGTGGCAATTTGAGCGCATCCAATTTGCTATGTACGAGGGTAGCAAACGTCCCAGTATGGCCTTTGTGCTATTTGTACGTGAGGTGGATGCAGAGCAGTAGTGTCGAGTATCCGTGCTGCACGTGCTTATAGCGGCAAAGAGGCTAATTTTTTGACGCCGTGCGTGCTAAACAATAAGTTTGGAAATTGCCTTGAATTCTGGTGCGCTAGCGTCGTGCAGCAGTTCAAACAGTACCGATTCGATATTAGTTATAATAGCTCCAGCCTGCTGCATACGTATCAGGGCATTGTCACGGTTAGCGTCGCAGCGTGAACAGGTTGTCCCGATTGGCAGATGTACCTGATATCCCGCCTCGAGTAGATCCAAAACTGTCTGCAATACACATACATGAGTTTCCATGCCGGTGACAATTATCTGGCGGCGATCTGATTTTTGCAGTGTGGATTGAAAGGCAGCTTCGCCACAGCAACTAAAGGTAGTTTTCGCGATAGCTGCTTGGTGATGTGCTCCAGTGAGTAGCGTCTCAACTGTGGATCCCAGCCCTTGGGGATACTGCTCAGTTAGTAACATGGGCACATGGAGAATATTCATCCCTTGCTGTAGTTGCATAATGGCCTTTTCAACGCTGTCACGCTGGTGCATAGCTTTTACTAAGCGCTCCTGAACATCGATAATTAGCAGCAGTGTCTGCTCTCGGTGTAAAATTGTCGGATGCTGTGGCATGTTTAACTCTCCTTGGCTTGGACTATTTGCAGTAATCCTTTGTAGTCGTATTTACGCGCTCGTCTATCCAGTGCGCTTGCTAGGTTTGCATCAATTGCACTAATTTTCTGGATAGCTTCTTGGATATGGCGGCGATCAAGAAGCTCCAGCGCGGTTATGAGTTCCTGACGCAATGCTTGTGGTAAGGCCGCCAAGGCTGTGGATGAAATTTCCAGATGTTGCGCTGGTATGGTTGCAACATCTTCGCGAATTAAGCGTAAGTTCAGCAGGCGTTCCATGCACTCAAAAATCTGGTCCGAACGGTAGGGCTTGTGCACAATAGTGTCAAATCCAGCAGCGGTAAGCTGGGCGTCCTGCTCCTTAAAGGTGGAGGCGGTTATTGCAGCAATCTTTACTTTGTCGCCGCCGGGTAGGGCGCGTATCCGGCGCGTGGCCTCAACTCCATCCATTACTGGCATACGCCGATCCATCCAAATGAAGTGTGGCTGCCACTGCTTAAAATGCTCTAGCGCAATATAACCGTTTTCAGCCAGCTTGACCTCTAACCCAATGTTTTCCAGTAAGCTCATTAGTAAGAGTTGATTGTCAAGTTGATCTTCCACAACCAGTACGCGGCATGGTGGTTGGCCAGGTTCTAGCCCTGTGACTGTGCCTAGGCTGGGGCTAGCTGGAGGCATGTCTTGTGCTGTGGCACTCTGAACCTTTATCTCTACGTGGAAGATGCTACCATGGCCAACTGTGCTGCTGACACTTATGCTGCCGTTCATCAACTCGGTAAATTCACGGGTGATAGCCAATCCTAAGCCGGTTCCTTGCTGCGTTCCTTGTGGCCCGATTTGTACAAATGGCTGAAACAGCTTGTCTTGATCTTGAGCACTGATGCCGCAACCGCTGTCTTCTACCTCAATTATCAAATGCTCGGGGTGGTTGTTTTTGATCCCTATGCGCAGACTGATTCCTCCCTGTTCGGTGGCCTTGATGGCGTTAGAGATTAGATTTATAAGAATCTGTCTTAGTTTGGCTTCATCGCCGACAACGTAGCGTGGAGTGGCGGAAGATTGATCCAGCAGCAGTTGTAGCCCCTTATTTTGGGCGCGGATGCGCAGCATGTCGATGACATCGGTAACCATAGAACTTAAGTCGAATGGTGCCGGTTCCAAAGCTATACATCCGGCTTCTATCTTAGCTATTTCGAGGACATCGTTTATCAGACCCAAGAGGTGATTGCCGCTCTTGTTGATGATTGCTAGAGACTCTTTTTGCCGACCAGGAATGGCCGGATCATGGCGCAGGATATTGGAAAAGCCCAGAATTGCGTTAAGCGGTGTGCGCAGTTCGTGGCTCATATTGGCGAGAAAAACACTTTTAGCCAGGTTGGCCGCATCGGCAGCATCGCGAGCTAAAACTAATTCAGCAGTGCGTTGCTGTACCTCATTTTCGAGGTGCTCTTTATAGTTTTTGCGCTCCTCTTCTGCCTGTTCAAGAGCGTCGAGCATCTGATTAAAACCAGCGGCTAAAATGGCAACCTCGTCGACGTTACCGTCTACGTTGGCGCGCGCACTAAGATTGCCGCGACGTACCTGCTCTGCTACCTTGACCAGAGTGCTAAAGCTGGCATTTAGATGGCTGCTGATTATCCACGATGCCAAGAGAGCTAACGCTGAGAAGAACAATACGAAGCTGGTGTTACGCCATGCTGTTGTGCTCAAGTTGCTATTAAGCATAGCTCGGGACAGAGCCACTCGCGCCCAACCCAGCTGCCTATCTCCAAGCATTATGGGCACAGCAATGTCGGCAATAGTGCTATTTTTCTGAATGATTTGCACTGTAGATGGCGCTTTGAGTAGAGAAAGGCTGCGAACATCGGCAATAAATTTCCCCGTATTGCTCTCATCGGTATGGGCTAAGACCCGTCCTGTTGGGGAGATAATCATGTCGTAACTTAATTCGGAGTAGCTCTGTAATGCGTGTACAATCTCTTGCAAGCCGACAATGTCATTGGCGAGAACCCACGAGCGCGAACTTGCCTCAAGTGCTTGGGCTAGGCCGATTGCATCTTTACAGTTGTTGCTATAGAGAAGATTCCGTTCAGCATGGGTCATGTAGATGGCAAAGCTGCTGATCAGTAAAAAAAAGCCGAGGACAAACGTCAATATGATCTGCTGGCGAAACGACCTCGGCGCTATACCATTAAAAAGCTTCATTTTCTTCCTCTTCCAGCGGCCGCACATTTTTACTGAAGGTGCGCAGAAAATCGGCAATCACCTGATAATTCTGATCGTTAGCTAACTCAAAGCAGGATAGTGGCATGGGGGCAAGAATTGCGCGGCCTTCGGCGCTCGTGTGCAAGTTGACAAGCAGTTGCGCTACCTGTTGACTAAGTTCTGGCGCTATATCATCGCGGGCAACCACTGCGTTGTTTATCAACTGATCTGTTGCCCATTTAAGCTCTAGTTTCTGCGCCAGATCAGGATGCTCTTCCTGAAAGGTCTCCCATGGCATTGACCAAGTTGAGCCAGCGGCAACGTAGCCTAAAACAACATTCATGATAGATGATTCTTGCGAGCCGACATAGACATTCTCAATATCCTGATTGATATCTAGCCCGTGAGTGTACAGATAAAATTGTGGCATCATGCAGGCGGCCAAGGCGGTGCGTGCTGGATAAGATACCTTTTTACCCTTGAGATCACTTACCTGATTGATATTGCTGTCGCGACGTACCAGAATTATACCAGCGAACTTGTTGTCATCTCCCATCTTGGCAATAACATGGTAACCATGTTTGAGTGCATTAACTGTTTGATAGGGATTGGGGAGGGCGAATTCTGGTTGGCGAGCGTAGAGTTTCTTATTGAATGCGGCATAGTTACGTGAGGCTTCCAGTCTGATTGTTACACCGGATATATTGTGATTGAGGTAGTCGATCAGCGGACCATACACCCTAAACATGCGCTCTGGATTGTGTAGCGGATGGATAGCAAAGATCGCTATCTGTTCCGTAACCGGTGCGGTAACGCTGAATTGGGGCGCAGCTGTCTTAGCGGTGCTACCTTGCTCACAGCCCACTAGCATGATGACAAAAGCTACCCAGAAAACTACTCTCATTGGGGCCGCTCTCTTTCATATCTGAAAATGTAAGGTACTGATATTTTTGCTGTACTAGCCCTAATGCTGTCAGATTTTAACGCACACACAGTATAGGTCAAGATTGCCTTACTGTCATGAAATAAATAGGTACAGCTATGGGAATGGTGGTGACGAGTGCTGGTAAATTGGGTGGTTTAGGGGGAAGCCTAGAGTAATGAACGCGCCACCGCAACCAATTCAGGTTGTGGTGGCGCCAATATTTAGTAAACTAAACCCGCTTTTTTGCGTATTTTAGTTAGCACCTTGCTGGCGGCGTAACGCGCCTTTTGTGCTCCCATGTCTAGAGTTTTATGCAAAGTTTCTTTGTCTTCAAGTATCTCCTTGCGTCGTTCGCTAAAGGGTAAGAAGTAATCGCGAACAGTTTCAAACAACTCCTGTTTTACCTCACCGTAGCCCATGCCACCAGCCTCATAGCGTTTGCGCAGCGCCTGTTGCTGGTCACTGTTTAAGAACAAACGGTAGATCTGAAAGACATTGCAATTGTCTGGATTTTTCGGCTCTTCTACTGGAGTGGGGTCGGTAACTATACGCATGATCTGTTTGCGCAGCTGTTTTTCGTCCTGAAACAGCTCGATGGTGTTGCCGTAACTCTTACTCATTTTTTGGCCGTCCAGGCCTGGTACTGTGGCTACATCGTCATCGATATCAGGTTCGGGCAGATTGAAAATATCGCCATATTTATTATTGACCTTGATGGCAATATCCCGCGCAACTTCTACATGTTGTTTTTGATCTTTACCTACCGGCACCCTGTCGCTGTTAAATAACAGAATATCGGCACTCATCAATACTGGATAGGCGAACAGACCATGGTTGGCGGCTATCCCTTTGGCGATTTTGTCTTTATAGCTGTGGCAGCGCTCTAGCAGGCCCATAGGGGTGAAGTTAGATAAAAACCAGGTGAGCTCCTGCACCTCTGGGACGTCGGATTGCACCCAGAAGGTACACTGCTCTGGATCCATGCCCAGAGTGAGAAAGTTAGCCGCAGCCTCCAAGGTGCCTTTAGCCAGCACTTTACCGTCGGACACTGAGGTCATGGCATGGTAGTTAGCGATAAAGCAGAACAGATCGCTCTGTTGTTGATAATCGATCATTTTCTTCATCATACCGAAATAGTTCCCTAGATGAAGAGAGCCTGATGGCTGAATGCCGGAAAGTATGCGCATGTTGATATCCTTGGTTGCTAATAGGTGTAAGGTTGCCAATACAGTGAGTACAGCCTGCGTGTTGCTGCAGCGCCGAGATAATGTTGTGATGCTTAATCAATAGCCATAAAAAAAGCCGCGAACTGAGGTCGCGGCTGTGTTGATCCTGATGCTGATCATAATACCGCGCTGTGTGGAACGCGGTATCTACTATTCTGTGGAGAATTTATAGCGCGTCCGGACTAATGCCATTGACGCCACCACCATCGTGGTAAAATTGTTGTCTGTATCGATAAAGTTTGCATGAGCGCTACACTAACAGTTAGCTAAATTCAGGTCAAGTTGAGACACTAAAATTTAGCGGCAGTTACTTATTTAATTTTCTAGGTGCGACCAAATGCCACTTGTACATAAAGCAAAAACCTCAACCGAGTTGATGTTGACCTGTGGTGGTACGCTGATATTTTATGCTCCGCTAAATTGCTATGGTTAGCATCCGCCCTTTAGTTTGGGGTGAGTCGCTGTCTTGGTGCTATCAGGGCTAATGTCACTTTTATCTGTGGTAGTGGCGGCCTTTTTTTCTGCGGCGTAGACAGTAGTGGTGCAGGCAAACATGGCAATAAGCAGTAGTGTTACAAAGTTTTTCATCGGCTATCCATGGTGTGGGCAATTTAGGTGTTTAGGCTGGCAGTTATTGAGCGTCAGCACCGCCACCGTGCAGCGCCGCGAACTGCAGCAGTTGTTGAATGTCCAAGCCACTCTGTTTAACGATGCCGAGAAGAACCGGTAACAGCTTCATCATGAAAGTTGGATCCTGTAGTGCTTCACTGGCGAGATCTGGTAGTGCATTGAGAATAAAGTTTTGTTTTTCTTCAGTAGATAGGGCCATGATTGCGGCCTGTAGCTCTTCTGGTGACATTTAGCTAGTGCTCCCTATGGTAATTAGTTGTTGGCAAAGGCGACATTGTAAACATCGCGATATGTTTTGGCAAAATGAACCTCCAACCCCTCTTTCAGGTGATCGGGTAGTTCCTCAAAATCTTTACGGTTGCCCTCGGGGAAAATAAGAACTTTCAAGCCACTGCGGCGCGCTGCAATGGTCTTCTCTTTGAGTCCACCAATGGGTAGAACCTGCCCCGTTAGGGAAAGCTCGCCGGTCATGCCCAAGTTTTTAAGCGGAGCTTTACCGCTGATCATGGAGAGCAGGGCGGTGGTCATGGTTATACCGGCCGATGGGCCATCCTTAGGAGTTGCTCCCGCTGGTACATGCAGGTGGACAAAATGGCTATCGAGGAAATCTTCTGGCAGATGATACTCTTTCAGATGCCCCATAATATAGGAGTAGGCTATCTCCGAGCTCT
Organism: Desulfuromonas sp.; assembly: GCA_034006225.1. Lineage (GTDB taxonomy): Bacteria > Desulfobacterota > Desulfuromonadia > Desulfuromonadales > Desulfuromonadaceae > Desulfuromonas. The sequence continues at coordinate 50,771 of JAVETC010000003.1, forward strand.
CTACCATGACGTTGCCAAGTTGCCCCGTTTGTTTGAAACCTTTACTGCTGCTCGGCATGGCTGTCGCCTCTATTTGGAGCGTTACCCCACCCATGCTGGTCCATGCTAATCCGGTAGTAATGCCGGGCACATTTTTGAAACGCTCGTCGTTGGTGAATATCGCTTTGCCTAGGTACTCGGCTAAGTTTGATTTATGGATAGATATTTTCTCTTCGCGGCCACTGGCAAACTTCATGGCCGCTTTGCGCATGATCTTCTTAATACGATTTTCTAAACCGCGGACTCCAGCTTCGCGCGCATAACTGTCGATAATAGTCTCTAGAGCATCTTTGCGGATACTGATCTGGCTTTTGTTCAACCCGTGGGAGGTTAATGCTTTCGGGATCAGGTAACGTCGTGCTATCTCGACCTTTTCAGCCATAATATACCCAGAGAGACGGATTATCTCCATGCGGTCGAGTAGTGGGGCCGGAATGGTATCGAGCTGATTGGCCGTGGCAATGAACAGCACATTGGATAGATCAAAGGGGACATCCAAATAGTGATCGCGAAACGAGCTGTTTTGCTCGGGATCGAGCACTTCGAGCAGCGCCGAGGCTGGATCGCCCTGAAAAGAGGCGCCTATTTTGTCGATCTCGTCCAGCATCAGCACTGGATTGGAGCTAGCTGCCTGTTTCATTGCCTGAATAAATTTACCCGGCATGGCTCCGATGTAGGTGCGTCTATGGCCTTTTATCTCCGCTTCATCGCGCATGCCGCCAAGAGAAAAGCGGAAAAAATTGCGTTTTAGTGCCGCCGCAACACTTTTGCCAATAGAGGTTTTCCCGGTTCCCGGAGGGCCGACTAAACAGAGAATTGAACCAGAGATTTCCCCCTTCATTTTACCCACAGCGATAAACTCAAGGATACGCTCCTTGACATCCTCAAGGCCAAAGTGGTCACGATTTAAGGCCCGCTTGGCTTTGGCAATATCGTAGGAGTCGGTGGTGTTTTTACCCCATGGCAGAATCGTCAACCAATCAAGATAGTTGCGACTGACATTGTATTCGGGAGAGGCTGGTTCAATAAGTTGCAGCTTCTCAAGCTCCTCATCTACCGCGTTCTGTGCCTCTTCATTGAGGGTTAGACCTTCAAGACGTTGCTGAAATTTTTCTATCTCGCTTACCTTGCCCTCTTTTTCCAGACCTAACTCTTTTTTTATCGTTTTTAACTGCTCTTTGAGGAAAAACTGGCGCTGCTGGGCAGAGATGTTTTTCTCTATCTGCTTGGAAATCTTGCTCTGAATGCGCGAGACCTCTAGCTCTTTTTTCAGCAACACCAGCACTTGCTCAATGCGTTGGCGGACATCAAGCGTTGCCAAAACCTGTTGCAACTCCTGGCCATCAGCTGAGGTTAGGTTAGCGGCAAAATCGGCCAACCTGCCCGGATCGTCCATGCTGGAGCGACCGAGAAACATTTTTATCTCTTCCGAGTAGAGCGGATTGATCTGTACCAACTCTTTAAGGGTAGAGATTATAGCCATGGAGTAGGCTTTGAGTTCTTGATGCTTGGCTAAGGGTTTTTCGAGATGATACTCCACCTGAGCATATAGGCCGTTCTTGGTGTCACGTAGTGCGCCCAGAGTAAAGCGCTCCAGGCAGTTGACTAGAACCTGAATACTATCGTCATCGGAGTTGATCACCTTGACAATTTTGCCGACAACGCCAACCTTGTGCAAGTTCTCCGGCTCATCTTTGCCATCAACATCTTTAACCAATACCAGGCCGATGGTTTTGCTCTCACTATCAAAGGCGTGGCGGATTATGTCGGCCTTTTCGCTGCCACTGATGCTTAACGGAATCAGAATAGCGGGAAAAGCTGGGCGCGGGCGCAGAGGAATAATCGGCAAGCTGTCTGGCAGAAGATCTCTAGCCAGTACCAAGCTGTCTTCATCTATCTCTATCTCTTTTTCGCTATCTTCGCTTAACTCTTCATCTTTGTCAGGATGATTCATAGTGCCTTCCAACGCAGGGTTTATGGTCATAACTATCAGAAAAGCTAATCACCTGAAATGCCGTTGTCAACCTCTGAATGCTATTTAAAGTTGCTTAGGCGACGGTGAGATATTGCCTGTGATGTGTGGCTAGCGCAATCTTGGCTGCGCCAGTGTTCCAGATAGACGCACTGTATAGCTGCCGTCCTGCTGTTTTTTGGCAAACAGTGGCAGCATTGTTGTAATCGCTGGGTCGAGATCTTGGCGCGGTGTCAGGGTAAATTCTAAGTCGATGCGGCTGCGCATTAGGTTGCGGTGCCGAGTAATATGGCCATCACCAGAGATGCTTATATCCCCGCCACTACTGGTAAGCTGGTCAAGGTGGATATTCTGCTGTTTTTGACTCAGCTGCAGCTTGATGCTACCAAAATCGAGGGAATCAACTGGAACGGATAATTTTTTGAGACCGCTGATGCGCAGTTCAGAGAGCTCAAGCTGTAGTTGCTCTAATTGAGAAATTTCCGTGCCTTTGGCTGCGGCATTAAGGTGGGCAATAGTGGTTTGGATGTTGAGCGTGGGTAGTTGCGGTACCGGCCCCTCCCAGTGCAGGGATGTTGCCGCCAATTTAATATGCTGGGCGCTGTCGATCTGCGCCTCAATGCTGCCAGAGAAAACTTGCGCAGCAATTTGTGCCGCAGGTGTTGTGCTCAATAAACTTGACCAGGTTGGAGAAATCGCAATGTCGGTAAAATTAATGGGGCCCAACTCGCTAGGGCTAGTTAGCTCGTCAATGTACACCAGCGCGGGTAGCTGAAGCGACAGTCCACTCAGATCAACTGGATGGTTCAGCCTCGTGGTTAGCTCGGATTCAAGTCGCTGCTGTAAAACCTCAGTGGGAAAAAACAGTAAAATTCCCCACAGGAAAAAAAATATAACGCCCAGCGGGATTAACCACCAGTGTTGTAGTCGCTTAAATTCTATTTTGTCGCCTGTGCTCATTATTTAGCCTTGGTATACGCTGAGATGCGCAATGCAGTGTCCAACATTTGCGGATTATCGTAACGAACCTTTAGTTGTAAAGTTTTTACCTGTAGGGGCGCTGGAGCATTATCAAAACTTTGTAGCAATTGCACCATCTGACTGAGGGAAACATTGTCTAGTTTTATCTCTACCGCCTCTTCGGTTATATCATTGTAGCTCACAGCCGCTATCGGGCGCATGGAGGTTAAATTCTCCCGCCTAGCTACCCTGGTTACCTGGTTCTCCACAAAAGAGAACAGCACAAAATCGGGTAGATCTTTTTGCCGTTTTTGCAGTGCTTGAACCTGTCGTTGTAGCTCTAAATAGTCCTGCTGCAACTGTTTTACTTGCTGCAGTTGTTCACTACGTGAGGCTATTTTGTTGTCGAGACTCTCGATGGCGTTGGTATAGGGCTGGATCAGAGCAAAAAAGAGCAGGGCGGCTAAACAGCAGATGGTGCCGATCAGCAACATCGCCTGGGTGCGTGGGGGAAGGTTGTGTATCATTGTTGCCCTCCTTGTTGGCTGATAGCGAGTTGCAGGCGAAAGGTGACGTTGTTCCCATCTATCCCCATTTTTGCATCGGCGATGCGTACCTCGGTAAATATTGGTGCTTTGCGGAGTTCACCAGCCAATTGATTTACGCTGTCAAAGGAGTTAGTTATGCCATCTAGGGTTAGTGCTTGGGATTCGTAATTGAATTTTTGAATATCCACTTTAATATTTTTTGGGGTGTGAGCTGAGACCTCCCACAGCACCGCTAAGGCTGAGGTGGATTTGTCTAGCCCAACTAACTGGCCAGTTTGCTGCAACTGCTGTAGTGCAGCTTGCAGTTGTCTGGGGACATCCACGATAACTTTGGCCTCTGGTAGCGTCTGGCGAAATACCTGGGTGATCTGGTGCCGATAGTCTTCAGCTATTTTGTTTTTGTGCTGATAGTTGTAGATGGCTGTACCACCTAGCAGCAGAAGGGTGACGGCTAATAACGCGCCCCCAGTGTATAGGTGTTTTTTTAGGGCTGCCCACTCGCTTTTGAGGGTAAAAGGGCCACGGCGGAAGTTAAATGATTCCTGATCTGCAGCCAGAGCTAGTGCACATACAGGTAGGAATGCTGGATCGATATCATTATTGTCATGGTCACGCAGTGGCAACTCAAACAGGACTAACTCCTGTTGTTTGAGAGCCTCTTTAATCGATACAGTTACTTGATTGCCAATAAGACATAGCGGCTGTTGTTCCACTTTGGCGCTGTGGCATAAAAGAGCTATTTTGCTGGTTATTATTTCGGCTATGCTGGCGTCGCTAATGCTCTCGCCCTCTGGGGTAACTAGATTGTGCCGAGTAAAGTTTGTCACTTGGCCTGCTTGTATCAGGCTGATGATGAGCTGATGCTCGTGGATATGAACTAAAAATCCGGCGCTGAATAGGTTGTGCAGCCCGCAGGCCTCGGTAAAGGGGGCAAGCCCGAGAATATGCAGGGGTAACTGTCCATCATCGTAAGGCTTAAGGGCCGTTGCAATGCTGTGCTGTGTCGCAGTTGCTGCGGTGACCATTACCCCTTTATCTAGCGCCATCGGCGCACTGGTAGCAATTATGTGATCGCTGATATCTACTGGAAGTTTAGCCGCTAGTTCAATTCTGACTGCGGCTTCAATTTTGCGCCGATCGGTGAATGGAAAGTTCAATTGGCGCACAAAACCATCCATGTTAGGCAGTGTGCTACAGAGTCGATCCGCAAATCCCGGACGCGAGCCCAGCATCTCAACTATAAGTTGACTGATGTCGCCATCACTATTGTCAGCGTCGATGGGTCGTTCAACTGTAGTGAACTTATATGGTGGTTCTTTAGTTTGGGCAAAAATTGCCATGCGGACACATTGCGCTGTAATCTCTATGCCAACCATCTGTTTTGTCATAGTGCTCAACCTTTTACGTTGCGGTGATCAACCTAGGCCCAGGTACTTTGGCAACTGAAGACCGTTCCTGTGTGTTAATAAATTTGCATGTACAGCAAAGCATTGTCTGTCTTATTGATTGTCGCCGTGGTGCGGCAGCGGCCGTCGGAAATACTGGCAGCAGTGTCGATGCGATAATATTGTGCTTTTACATCTAAAAAACTGTTTACCGCCCAGTAAAAACTTTCCCAGTTTGGGAGTAACTTTAACTCCTCCACTGCCTGAAATGGATTGTCATTGCGCCAAGCGACAATCTCCTCCGCGCTACTTATCTCCATCTCCTCTGCCAGCGCGTACAGCACCTCGGCGCTCGCTGAATTTAGATGGATTTTATCCCCACCGTAAACGCTTAGATGCGGGCGGAGTTTATCTACCTCTTCCTGAGTGAATCCGGCAACTAATTGCAACTCATCCAGGGTGTCCAACGGTGCGTTTTTGCAAAATGAGCTAGGTGTTTGGCTGGCGTAATATTCCGATTCGACGCCAAGCGGTTGTGGGTCATTGTCACTGTCCATCCAGTCAATTAGTGCATCAATGTGTTCCTCTGCTGTGTCTATTTCTAAAATATTAAATAGACGCAAGCAGCGATCTTTTACCACGACATCAATATTGCCTGAGGTGCTGATCAAGCGGTTGATGTTTATCTTGCCATCCAGCGCGGTGATGCTGATGCTGACTAGGCCGATATCTCCTACGGGGTAGTTGCTGATGCCCTGTGCCCACAACTCATTATCGCCATCGTAGTCATTGTCATCGTCAGCAAGTACCATACTGCCAACCTGAATACCACCCTTAGCGAGATAGTAGGCGCTGCTGCTGTCGCGATAGGTTTCTGCTAAGCGTAGATCTACTAAGGTGGAAAAAGCCAGCTCTGACAACAGCGCAGCTAACAGAGCGGTGATGAACAGAACTAACAGCAAAACCATGCCGTTTTCATTGCTTAGGCTTTTCATCACTTAACCCTCGATAGTGCCAGATCGAAGGCACTGAGCACCTGCACCTCTTGTTCCCCCGATTGCAAGATTAAACTCATCTCGACGGTTTGAGGAAGCTGATTGCTACTGGAGCTGTCCCAGCTCTCCTGCCAGTCACTACCGTCATAAAAACGCCATTGTAGCTGTTTTATCTGAGAACTCAGCCGTTGATATGTTGGTTCAGTGCTGAGGTCAAATAGTGGTACAGCGCTGCGCAGCAAACGGCAAATTGTGGAGTCGGTGTTTCGTTCCAGCTGGTAACGTATGCGTACCGGCATAGTTGATTGCTCACCAGTGTTTAACAGTGCCGAGGTTGAGGTAAATTCCAGATAATTGCTGTCATCGTTATAGCCATCGGAGCCAATACTACCATTGGCAACAAAGTCTGAGAGCTCATTGTTCGTATTTAGATAGCTGGTGCGCAACTCTTGCCCGATACGGGAAAAAATAACCCGAGCTTGAGTGTAGCCATCTGCCTCGCTCTCCAGTCGTTGTTTTGTGGCACTTATAGAGGAAAAGATACCGTAAACACTGGTAATTATGATGCTGATTATAGCTATTGCAACCGCAGTTTCTATCAGGGTAAACCCTCTGCTGGCGCTAGTGGCGCGCGGGCATTTATCAGTTGAACAGAAATGAGTCAATGCTGACACTCTCATTGTTTTTTTGTTCACCCCATAAAATTGCGACATTTACCTGCTGAACACCTGTGACCGGTGTGTCACTGAATACCACTTGCCAGCTATATTGGCTGTAGGGCTGATCCCAGGTTCCAGTTAGCTCTATGCTGTCTATGTTGTTATTGCTAGCGGCTGTTTCTAGCTCTGCCATTTTGTTTTGTGCCAACATCGTCGCGGTGGTGATGCGCTGTATCTCGGCATGGCTGCGTACACAGCTATTGGCTAACCCTAAACAGGTGACTAGCGCTATACCAATAACGGCTAAAGCGATCATGACTTCGAGTAGCGTAAATCCCCGCCTGTTGTGCCATCTATTCGAATTCATGGTAGCCATCAAGAATTTCCGCGTTGCCAGTAAAGGGGAGTAAGTTGATGCTCAGCTGCTTGTCTGTATCCTTTTTGCCCTGTTGCAGGTGCAGTGTGGTCGCCGGCAACCACCCCTGTGGATGAAACTCGATTGTCGCTGTACCTGTCGATAGCTCACCTCGGCCATCAATCCACACCTTGGTAATCCGAACATCGCCAGGTAGGTGGTAGCTACGCACTGTGGATTCAAGCGCCGTCCACTCCTGTCCGTCTGCATTCTGCTGTGGCGTGCATTCCCCTTTTTCAATATCAAACACTAAACGATGCGGCGTGGCAGTTAGCGCCGCTTCATTGTACAGATACTTAACCATGCCGCCTATTCGTCTAGCGCTGTGCTGAAGATTGTTCTCACCGACACTGCTGAATATTGGTACGGAAATTACTGCAAAAAGACTGAGTAAAAACATGACAATAGTCAGCTCGATAAGGGTAAATCCGTGGTTATTCGATCTCCCAATTTTGTACATCGGCATTTTTACCTTCTCCACCCGGTTCTCCGTCGGCACCATAAGACAAAAGATCGTAGTTGCTATGTAGCCCCGGAGATAGATAGATGTAACTGCCACTCCATGGATCGACGGGGATCTTTTTGATATAACCGTCCTCACGGTATTTAATCGGGATTTGACCCGACTCAGGTTTGGTAACTAAGGCGCTCAACCCCTGATTGGTCGTGGGGAAAAAGCCGTTGTCCAGTTTGTAGAGGGCCAAAGCCTCTTCTAAGCTTTTAATCTGGAGTATCGCCTTGGTCCGCCGCGCCTCTTCGGGGCGATCAAGCAGCTTAGGAACAACAACTCCGGCCAGAATGCCTAAAATTACCACTACCACCATTACTTCAATGAGGGTGAAACCACGTTGGTTGCTAAGAGGTGCTTGTGTTGTTGAGTGCATTTTCGTTTTCCTTATAAGTGTGTTCGTTGTGATGTTGGTTTTTTGACTTTAACCCAAACCTTGGCTAGCTTGGAAAATTGGTAGCAGCACGGCAAGGACAATAAATCCTATGATGCCACCCATGGTGATAATCATCAGTGGTTCAAGTAGTGATAAAACTCCAGCTAGGGCAATTTCTACCTGTCTATCGTGGGTGTCAGCTACTTTCATTAACATCTCTTCGAGATTGCCGCTGCGCTCTCCAATGGCGACCATCTGGGCTAGGAGTGGTGGGAACACCTTGGAGCGCTTAATTGGCTCAGCTAAACTGGCTCCTTCACGCACGGCATTAGTGGTTTTTTCTATAGTCTGGTGCATTACCTGATTATTTAGCAGCTCATTGCTTATGGTCAGAGCATTGAGCAATGGCGTGCCGCTGTGGAGCAGAGTGCCAAGAGTACGGCTGAAGCGTGCGGTAGCTATCTCACGTTGAATGCGGCCGACAAAAGGCAGCTGCAGCAGCCAGCGATCGGTACGCAAGCGCCCCGGAGCAGTTCTGCGATAGCGCTGAAACATGAGCACTAAACCAACTAGCGCTAGCGCCATTAGCCATCCATAACTGGCGAGGATATCACTGAAACTGATTAATAGGCGTGTGGGTAATGGCAGAGCCTGACCAAGATCTACCAGCATGCGGGTAATTTTGGGTACCACATAACTTACCAAAAACAACATCACCGCACTGCCAACTATAGACATCAGGGCGGGATAGGCCAGAGCGGCAACCAGCTTAGATTTTATGCGTGCTTGATCTTCGAGAAAGTCGGCTAAGCGTAATAACACCATGTCGAGAGAGCCACTGTTTTCGCCGACCTTTACCATCTGTTGATACAGGTCAGGGAAACTGCGCCCCTGCTGTTCCATCGCCTGCTGCAACGAGTTGCCCTGTCGCACCTCTTCACGTACCTGATTAAACAACCTGATTTGCGAAGGTTTTTCCAGTTGTTCGACCACAGATAACAGTGCGGCATCCAAGGGTACGCCAGCTTGCAGCAGTGTGGCGAGTAGCCGTGTAGTGGTGGCGAGATCATTTATGGGTAAGCTACTGCGCCGCGCTCTGTACCAGTTGCGCTTAGTGGTCTCACCAGTCTGCTGCTCTTCAATCGAACTGGCAAAAATACCCTGTTGACGCAGGGAGTCGAGCGCCAATCTTTTACTGCTAGCTTCCAGGCTACCTTTGGTGGTTTTACCCTGTTGATTAAATCCGGTGTAGTCAAACAACGCCACGGTTATTGATCCTCCTGAGTGACGCGTAATACCTCTTCTAGAGTAGTTACCCCTTCCAGAGCTTTATTGAGACCGGCCTGGCGCAGTGATGTCATCCCCTGTTGTATGGCCAGGGTGCGGATGGTTGCCGCATCACTGTTGGTTAGCAGTTGGCTGCGAATAGCCTCGCTCATAGTGAGAAGCTCATAAATGCCGCTACGTCCACAGTAGCCAATTTGCATACATTTGTCACAGCCACGGCCGCGGTAGAAGGTGTGCTGTTGCGTAGAATCTAAGCCGAGACTGTTTAAAATGCTTGTTTCTGGCTGATACGCTTCGCGGCAATGCGGGCAGATAGTGCGCACTAAGCGCTGCGCTAAAATGCCAATGATGGATGAGGAGGCGAGAAATGGTTCAACGCCCATCTCCACTAACCGGGTTAAACCGCCAGCAGCATCATTGGTGTGCAGGGTGGAGAACACCATGTGACCTGTCAGTGCCGATTGGACGGCGATCTCGGCAGTTTCACCGTCGCGAATTTCACCAACCATGATTATGTCGGGATCCTGACGCAAAATGGATCTGAGCCCGTTGGCAAAGGTGAGATCAATCTTAGCGTTAACTTGGATCTGGCCTACTCCCTCTAGTTGGTACTCGATGGGATCTTCAATGGTGATGATATTTTTTTCGCGGTCGTTGAGCTTACTCAGTGCGGCATAGAGACTGGTAGTTTTACCACTGCCGGTAGGGCCGGTAACTAGGAAAATACCATGCGGTGCTTTGATGAGATGATTGACCTGCTCTAGCAGTTGTTTACCCATGCCGATATCTTCGAGCAGGAGCACGCTGCTGCTGTTGTCCAGCAGACGTAACACCAAGCGTTCACCAAAGGCAGTGGGCAGTGAGGATACCCGCACATCTATGTCCTTGGAGGCGATACGCACCCGAAAACGACCATCCTGCGGTAAACGCTTTTCTGCAATGTTTAATCCTGCCATAATTTTCAGGCGTGAAATGATGCTGGCGGCGGCTTTAAACGGGGGACGCAGTACTTCATAGAGGAGGCCATCTATGCGATAACGGACGATCAGTTCTCTTTCGAACGGTTCAATGTGGATATCACTGGCGCGCTCTTTATATGCTTGTGTAATCAAACTGTTGACAAAGCGGATAATAGGCGCTTCGTCATTACTGTCCAGTAGGTCTGCTGGCTGTAGTTTGTGGACAAAATCGTCATCGTTGGAGCCGATGTCGCTCGTCATGGAGTTTGCTTCCCCAGCATGGGCTTCATAGCTACGATTAATCAGCTTGAGGATGTCGTCTGGTGCGGCCAGATTGAGCGCAATGTTTGCATCACCTACTGCGGTCAGATCGTTGACAGCGTTGCTGTCGAGCGGATCGGCAATAACAACTTGTAGCACACCATCTTTAATCTCTAGCGGTAACACCAGATGTTCGCGGGCATAGGCTAAAGGCAGCAGGTCGAGCATGGCGTCGTCAGTGATGGCCTCCGGTAGTGTCTCCAGATATGGCAGTTGCAACTGGTGGGCTAGCGCTCGACTCAGTTGCTCAGCCGTGATCGCTTGCTTGGCCAATAACAACTCGCCCAGGCGTTGTTGCGGTAGCTGTTGTTGTTGCTCCAGCGCCGCTTGAATGCTCTCCTCACTTAATGAGCACTGTTGATGTAGAATTTTGCCTATAAGCTGCGTTGCGGCCATAATTATTGTGGCTCCGTAGCGGTTTCAGCGTTTTGTTCTGCTTTAAGAGCCTCAATCTGCTGGCGATTGCTGCTGGTGATAGTGTTTAAGTCCTCGTTGTTTTTAATAATTGTTGGCGTGATGAACACCAGCATATTGGTTTTAGTTTTAGTATCGCTGGTACTTCTAAATAACCACCCCAATAGGGGGATATCGCCCAGAAACGGTACTTTTGTTTTGTTATTCGTGATATTCGTGGAGATTAGTCCACCGAGAACCACTGTCTGCCCATCTTTAGCTAGTACGGTATTGCTTATTTTGCGCGTAGTGAAGGTAGGGCCGATATAGTTGTCGCTTTCGTTATTGCCACTTTCGATCAGATCGGAAGTCTCCTGATAGACCGTCATGGTGATCAGATCACCCTCGGTGATTTGTGGGGTGAAGCGGAGAGTCAAGGCCACATCCTGACGTTCCACCGATACGCTGGTAGCTAAACTACTGGTGCTGCCGGTGTCAGTAAGACGTGAGGTGATGATAGGCACATTGCGTCCCACAATGATCTCTGCCTCTTCGTTAGCCGAGGTGAGCAGGCGCGGCGCGGAGAGAATGTTGACGTTAGTGTCAGTTTTGGAGAGTTGCAGCAAGGCAGAAAAGGCCGGAATACTGATAACATCACCATTGCTGTCAGTGTATTCAATTAACTTACTAAAACCACCGGCAAGAATACCCTCCACTGACGAGGTGAGTAAATCTGCACTTACTGAGCTAGTCATATTGGTGCTGATCCCCGCAACCCCTTCATCGCCAACCTCAAAGCCACCCTGGAGTCCTAGCCCAAGCTTTTCGGTGGCATCCATGGATAACTCCATAATCAGAGCCTCCACATATACCTGTTTGCGCCGGATATCTAGCTGCTTAATTATGTCTTTAATGACGGCATAGTCTTCGGGGGTGGCATTGACTATGAGTGAGTTGGTGGGTTTGTCGGCAGTAATGCTTACATCTGTGTTGATAACTGCCGCGGTTTGGGTTCCCAGGGCTAGTGGTGGTGTGGTGGTTTTTGTTGTGTTTTTTACGCCACTAATTATTTCGTTCAACGTGGTGCTTAATGTCTCGGCATCGGCATTTTCTAAATAGTATAAATTGAAGTGGGAGCGGTCACTGGTTAATGGTCTATCCAGTTCGGTAACCAATTGGTTGATTATTTTCAGGTCTTCTTCGGCTGCCATGACTATTAAACAATTTGTGCGCTCATACGCAATAACTTGGCCAGCACTGTTGGAGCCACTGGACTGCACATTGGCTTTCCTTCGTGATGTGCTGGCATTTTTTTTCTCACCAATAATGTCATTGCATATTGCCGCCGTATCTTTAGCGTCGGCATATTTTAGGGCAATAACCTGCATGGAATGGATAGCACCGGGTTGATCCAACTGTTTAACAATCTGCTTAAGGCGGTCAATGTTGGCCGCATTGTCAGTGATAATTAACATGTTGGATGGTTCATATACGGCGATATTGCTGGTTTTAGGCATCAATGGGCTGAGAATAGCGCTGGCGATGCTAACGGCATCGATATGCTTTAGCGCGATCATGCTTGTTACAAATTGGTCCTGCTGGGTTGCTGTAGTCTGCATCGGCAGATTGTTTTCGCTTGCAGTTTTGGTAGCAACAATCTTGTTTGTTTTGCCCGATGGAACTACGGTGTACCCCTTAATATTCAACACAGTTAAAAAGAGTTGGTAGGCTTCATCCTTGGTCATTTGCTCAGCAGAGATAATCGTTGCCTTACCGCGAATACTGTCATCGTAAACGAAGTTTTTATCGGTCAGTGCGCTGATAGTTTGGATCAGGTCGCTAAGCTCAATATCTTTAAAATCGAGTGTTATTGAGGCCTCATTTTCACCGGCTTGAGCTGGAGTAACCAGTGGAGTTGCTAGCCACAGGGGGCATAGCAGTAAAATAAGCAATTTAAAAGTGTAGTTTCGTATGGTCACCGCTATTATCTCCCTACTTGATTTCGTATTGGAATTTCATGGATTGCCCCGCTCGGTTAAGATCGAGATTGAGGGTTTTTGCTTCTCGCAGTTGCTGAAAAATTTGCAAACCCTTCTCTGGGCTGTCCAGAGTGGTTCCATTTACCGCATGTAGAATATCTCCGCGCATAAGACCCATTTGGTTGAGCAGGCTATTGCGCTGAATTCTCTTAATAGTAAAACCATCTGTTTTACCATTAACCAAATTTGGTTCGATGCGTACTTGTTGAATAATAGTGCCGATATTGGAACGGATTTTTTCCGCTTCGCTAGTTGTAATTGCCCAGCGGTTATTGCCCAGATTGTGCACTACCTCTGTTGCTGGTTGTGGTGCAATATTTCCGCGTGCTCTTGCGCCTGTGCTAGCTGGAGCAACCTCGTTATCCTCCATAGCCAGTATGTGAATTGAGCCATCCTGCGCTTTTATCTCTACGTGATCGCGAAATACTGCATCTAATGTTCCGTGCCCAGGAATTTTATGTTGAATGCGGATAATTTCAATTTCGCGGTCGATTTTTATAACAGCTAAAGATAGGTCTCCGGCCACTACGGTGCCGATTAAAGTTAAATTTGTGGCTGCTAGAGCTGTTGCCGCCTGCCTGCTTGCTTGGCGCGTTGGAGCAATCTCTTGAACCTCGGCAGATTGGGTGGAGTTGAAGATGTTGCGTTGCAAAATGGTGCGATTATCGCTTGGCTGGCGACTGAGTTTGGCGCTTGCCGTAACTGTTGTAGTGCTACCAGCATTGCTGTGCGCTGCTAGGCCGATTTCGGCGGCACTGGTAACTAGCCATGCCAGTGACAACCCGAGTAGCGCGCATAGAAGTAGATAGTAGATAGGTAAGCTGCGGTGTAAAAGGGTTATCATTTTTTATATCCGTTGCAACAGAGAAAATTCAGTATTAAACAGGTGCTAAGTTAACGGTACCTTTTTAGACTAGATCTGCGAATTTATTAGTATTAACGTTGATAATTGGAGTGAGAATACTAACATATTTATTGTCTAACTGCGTAGAGTTTATTCGTCCATGGGCGCAGTTTTGCCCCACTCTTCTAAGCCGAGACCCTGAAAGCGGGGGATCCATGGAGAACGCTCCATATTAACCGGCTCGGGGTTGGATAGTTGTTGAACCTGTTGTATTGGCAAGGTCTCATTCGGTATGGCAGTTGGTTGGCTTTCGTTGAGCTCAATGGTTGAGGTATCAACTACTGGTTGGACAGCAGTAACCTCTGGTGTCGTGGATACTGATGGCGCTGGAGCAGTTATTGGTGCTGCTAAGTTAACTGTTTTTGCTGTTGGACTAACTGTTGTTGGTTCTGGGCTAACTGTTGCTGGTGCTGGGCTAGGGGAAGTGCTTGCTAGATTGGTAGTTGCCTCTTGCTTTGGCTTGGCTATGACCTCTGGCGCTGCTTGGTATTGGGTTATGGCAGTCAACGCCGAGGTGACTCCATCTATAAGTTTTTCACTGTTGTTAGCATAAAAGTAGTCAGCAACAGCTAAAACTCTAGGATTGGTAACTGAAATAACCTGTACATGAAAACTTTTAACCACTGCAATTGCTTCGCTTTCGGAGTTTAAATCGGTTTGCCTGGTCCAGCGACACACAACCCTTGCCTGTGCTTGTGCTGGATCCTGTACAACTTGCCAGCCTCCTCTATTTAAGAGTGCACTGATGTCAGCGGTTGTGACACTCTCTGGAGCCTGCTCATGTTCTATGCTCACAACACTAAGATCGCTGGCGCTCCACGAAGGTTCTACACCAACATTTAAATGACTACAGCTTAAGCACATACAAAAAAGTGTAACAACTATACCCAACTCTATAGCGCGCAACTGGGGCAATCTGTGCATACTCTGTTCTCCTTCACTTGCTGTTTGTTTGTCGATTTAACTATCTTAATGATTTCGCTTGCTGATGAACAGTACTATTAACCTATTGGTGCAAACTCTGTGGTTCACTTGTTGTCGGTGTTTTCTCTGCATGAGGCTCAACAGCACTACTGCTGAGCTGTGGCTGCGCGTTTAAAGCACTCTTCTAGCCGATTGTAGTCCAGTGGGTGCTGATATATTGGATCTTGCGGGCTTGGGTGGCAGACCAAGCATTGATTCACCGCCCAAATCTTGTGCACCTCTTTATTGTTTAGTGTCCGGCTATGCTCACGCACAACACCGGAGAAATCCTCAACCTTGCCCTGGTTCATGGTCATGAAGCCATCCAATGGTAGATTGTCCGCTTTTTCACACAGCAGGGTGCTTTCTACGCTGTTACCTGCAACCACATGTTGACCAAAACCTAAAAATGCTGGGTTAGCATGGCATTCACTGCAGCCAACCGCTTTGGCGGCGCTGTTGTGCGAGTAGAACGGAGCAAAGCGTAGTTGGTGCTTGCCTTTAAATTTGGTGACATACTCATCTTTAACGTTTTGCCCTCTACTGCCAACTACCGAAACAAAAGTCTGACACCCCGGAGTCAGCGGAGCAATTTTTCCGCGCTGATCTAAGGCTAAGGGAAAAGGGTACAGCGAACGGTAGTCTTCTGTTTCGCTAAAGCTGCCGCGTGTGGTACGACCAGATACGTAATCTTTACCTTGCTTGGTCTGGTCGTACTTTGTGTGGCAGCCAAAGCATTGTGGCACTGCTGCTGAATGGCAAGCGTAGCACTCCATGCGCTCGTGCCCGACAATCTGGTGCTCGGGGGTGGCGGTAATAACTTTGCTAATATGTTCTTGGCCATCGCGTTTGCCCACCACAACCACTTTACCCTCGCGGTAGTAGACATTTGAGTAGGGGCGGCCTTTCGAGGTGAGAACAAGGGCGCCGCCACTATCAACCTGATGCTGATAATTGCGTGATTCACGCACGGCAGCATCGTTTTCTCGCGTAACTATCTGCACCTTAGGTGGCTCTTGCGCGCTACCGTGACAATCTTCGCAGGCTATTTCGGTTTGTAGGTACATATTTTCATAGGCATAACCATCCCCCATGGTATCGCGCGAAGTGTGACAATCTATACACTCCATGCCTTTGTCGTGGTGTATGTCCGCTTGAATATGCGTTACATTGCGCGCGCCAGAAATTAGATCGGGGCCGGGAAAGGCATTGCGCAGTGGCACTGAACCGTTGTTGCCATCATTCATTCCTTGGTAGGATAGGGCGATGCGCCCGCTGCGGTTGTGGCAGTGCATACATACGTCATTGGTTGGTAACGGCTCTAGGCGGTGTGTTTGCGAATGGGGCCATTTATTCAGCAAGCCCAAATCGTTGCCCTGATAGGTGCCATTCTCATTGAAAGGAAAATGACATGCTGCACAGCCTGAGGCATGTGAGCCCCGCCAAGATTGATTTGATTCAACGCCCACATGGCATAACGCACAGTATTTACGGTATAGCTCTCCTGATAGATTGTTCAGCTCTCTAACTGAGCGTAACTCAACAGGTTCCCCCTGCGCGTCAAATTGTTTCTGGGCACTGGTGGCATAAAGGCCATCCTCGCCACCCTCCCAAGTCAGACGAATGTTTTTAATGAAGCCAGTGTTGGTGAACATCAGGTTCGATTGTAGTCGGCGTAGCTGATACTCGTGACATTTGCCACAGGTCTTGTCCCAAAATTTAGGGTCAGAAGGGTTGCGGGGGCCATACATACTTGCATGGGCGGCCTTTTTATCGGTCAGGCTATCGTCACCACCGTGGCACTCAATGCAGTTGTTATGAGTTGCTGATGCTAACTCCAAACCAGCATGGCAGCGCTCGCACTGCGACTCTGGCTCAGAAAACATGCAGCCAAAACAGAGACAGGATGAGATGGCGACTATTGCTATATGGATAAATCGAGACATGAACCTCAGTGGCTAAAGGGGTGAAGATGCAGCAAACAATTGTGCCATGAACTTAGCATATATCCGCTGTTTGCCCAACTCTAAACACCACAAAAAAGTGCCCGCATATATAGGTTATGCGGGCACTTTTAATTCAAACAATCTTGCTCAATTCAAGCTTTAGAAAATCACCTGAATTTGTGCGGTTAATGTGTCAAAATCTTCGCAATTTTTTGTCTCTTTATCGTAATCAACTGTTGAATACTCAAGAGTGATTTTCAAGTCTTGACCGTAGAAGTAGTAATTGATACCACCACCGTACCAGTCAACTTCTTGGTCAAGGATTACTGATGTGCCATCGTCCCAACCAGCAAATGACCAGTTTTCAGCGCGAGCGAAGAACTGTAGAGGGGTGTTTGGCAACATGTAGGCAATTTTGGTGTAGCCTCCATTTTTCTCGCCGTTGAGGCCCAGAACATTATCATCAGGATCAAATCCTTTAAATGCATCATCTAGGTCGTAGTCAACGTAGGCGGTAGAGAAGGTAAAGGTACCGACATCCTCAATTGGGTACTCAGCAAAGAGGTCAACTGTCCAAGCTTTGTAGTCAACAGCATCAGTTTCGTTGGTGCAATCGGCGTAAGCGATATCTTGTTCCATCTGATATGCCCCACCAATGGTGATAACCTTTTTCTCGCCCATGTAGGTACCTTTGTAGCCGTAGCCTTTTTCGCCATCGAGCAAGGTCACGTGAGCACGAGCGCCATAACGGAAGTTAGAATCAGGTGCAGAGGCAGAATCGTTGCGACCATTCATAGCGTCAAGACGATATTGGAATACACCATCAAACAGGTTACCCCAAAGAGTTACACCTTTGTCACGAGTTTCAACAAATGGTGCGCGGATCATCAGTGAGCGATCTAATGTCAAAGGCGCTTCACATGCTTCGAGGTTCTCACGGGTAAAGTTATACTTGTATTTACCAATACGGAACTGCACGGCATCGTTTACTTTGTAGCGGAATTGCGCATCAATTACGCGAAAGTCTGCATTGTCGCCATCGCCAACTGAAAAGCTGTTGATGTTATTGTCTTCGTTGTACTCTGTTTGAAAGTAGAGACCAACCCCTTTGTAGAACCCCATGAGTGCAATACGGTTACGCCGGAAATTAAATTCCGAAGATGAATCATCACCATTAGCACCAGAACCGGTGTCACGGTAATCAAGTTGGAACTGTCCTTTGTACTCTATCTTCATCAGGCCTTCGTCCTCAGGACCAAAAGTCCAAGTTGGCCCAGCAAAGGCACTTGATGCCATTAGCACTAAACCAGCAGCAGCTGTTGCTAGTAAACCTGTCTTAAATTTAAACATATACTTCTCCTTGTTCCATTGTTAACACTGCATAGCTTGATGGATAACTTTAATTTACTCTGGTTTTGCTATTAGCACCCACCAGAACCGCTAACAGAACCTGCCGCAGTTGGAGCTGAAGCAGGCTCATAATCGGCGTCTTCGTCTTCAATGTTGTTGGCCCCATCATCATATGGAGATGCTGGTGCCTCATAGAATAAAGGCTGTTGAATATGGTCTGCAGGGACAAAAGCAACTGATGAACCACTCCAAGTAATGTTCCCAATGTAATCAACTAGATAGAATGGATCACCGCCAACACCATCCGAGGTCAGCTCATTGGTTGCCCATGCGGTATAATCAGGTGAAGTGTTTGGTAATGCCCAGAGTTTCCCTGTAGGGATTGTAGTGCTGTCTTTAGTCAAGCTGGCCCATTGACTCCAAGAACCGTCATACAACATAATGTCCCAATCTAGCACGGCATCCATCGGGGCAAAGCCGGTTGCGGCAAGGTTTCCGGCCCGACAAAAAGTGACAATGGGCTTGGTTCCATCTATGCCGATGGATTGAAGATATGTTTCCATGTCTGCTTTGCTTTTATAGGTACCGTCAGCATTGAAGAGGCCAGCAAATGCTAAATTATAGGTACCACTTTCATATACGTAGTCATGCTGTAAGTCTGGATCGACAGCCTGACCATCCATGAAACCTTGGAACAGTACATAGCCACCGCTACCAGCAGGACCACCGTCGGTGCCATCAAGAGTTTCAG
Source organism: Desulfuromonas sp. (assembly GCA_034006225.1). GTDB lineage: Bacteria > Desulfobacterota > Desulfuromonadia > Desulfuromonadales > Desulfuromonadaceae > Desulfuromonas. The sequence continues at coordinate 69,541 of JAVETC010000003.1, forward strand.
TAACTTTAGGTGTAGTAAGATTGGTTGTGTGGGCATAGGTGGCAAATGGCACGATTGTTTGTTGTTCTACGCCAATAATCATTTCACTCAACGACGCACGTACGTCTGGATCAAAGCTATCAGCTAACTCACTAACGCTAAAATCACTAGAAGATACAACTGGTGTAACTGTAGTTAACTCGTACCCTGCATTAGTCCAAGCTGCAGTGCCACCATTAAGAATTTTTAGCTGATCTTTTGGAAAGCCCCAATAACGGAAGAAAAAGTAGATACGTTCTGAGTTGTTGCCCATGAAAACGATGGTACTCCCCTTAACAATGCCGCGCTCCTGCATCATTTCATCCATGGTTGACCCATCGAGAACCATATTGCCACTGAGAACAGGTCCGTCTATCCGGTCTATGCCAGATAGCGCCCATTCCTGTGCTCCAGGAATATGACCTGCATCATATGATTTTTGCTGAAGAATAATAACGTTTTCATAGCTAGTTGCATTAACCTTACCCGCATCAACCCATGTTTTGAGAGTTGCTGCATCAATCAAAACATTATCGCTTTGACCAACGATGGGGGTAGTTGATTGACCTTCTGGTTCGTCATAGCTATCTGAGCCGCCGCCGCCGGAACCGCAACCAATGAGCACAAAACCTGACAGCAACAATGCTGCCAACAGCAAAACGTGACTTTTTGAGCCTTTAAACACTTTTCGAATCATACAGCCTCCATGTAAGTTAAAAAAACATCTCTTGACTACGTTGTAGGCCATTACTTCCCAATAACGCCTACAATGATTATTGCTTTATATGTACCTTTGTTCGGGTTATCGCTCTTTCTATATATATGGAACGAATATTCTCTCTGTCTCTGACATAAACATGCCTAACTTATTTACTTAGTCGCTTAGCTAAAGTTGTTTAAATAATCGTTTTCTTAATATATATGGAACGAATATTCCCTCCGCATGAAGCACGAAATGTACTCCAAGCATCGTTAATAGTTAGTACCCTTTTGCGCTTTCCACGTCAATAATTTTAATTTTAATTTAAGCTTTTATTGACATTAATTCTTAATACCCAGTGCGTAAAATCTTAAAAGTGTAGCCTTGGTAGCTTAAAATTGCGCCGTCGGCAGTTATCTGCTCCAGATAGTAGTTGTTGTCTAAGCTGCTGCCTTCATACATTATTTTGTTATTGAGGCGAATCAAGCTATTGCTATCGCCGGTGTAGGAGTGGACGGACATGTGTAATTTGTGCGCTTGTTGTTGCAGCTGTGGTGGCAGCTCATCTATGTCGAGTATTTTGGGCAGTGTGGCCGTTACCCTGCCTATTTCAGGTTGTGTTATGGGCGTCTGTGCTTTAGCTGTATTTGCTGTTGTTGCTTGTATTGGCTGTGTAGTTTGATTTTGCGGTGATTCTGTAGTGACGTCTGAAACGACGCTGGCTGAGCTGGTGGTGTTGGCCGCAGTGGTGGTGCTGGCAGGTATGGCAACAGCTTCCGCTAGTTTGGTCGGTTGAACGGGGGGCAGGTTTGTTGGTTCTACCCGCTGTGTTTCTACGATAGCGACCTCAGTGTCAACTGGTGCATCTTGTTGTGCCCATGGGCCAAATAGCCAGATTAAAATTACTGCGTTTATGCCGAGTAATGTTAAGAGTAATCCGGTTAATAGTGGTTTTTTCTTGGTTGGTTGTGGTTGGTTATGGTGCTGGGTATTAATATCCGGTGCGCCAGTTTGTTGCCGCGCTTTTTCCGATTTTTTAAGTGCTTCGAGTATGAATGACATTTTATCTTAACCCTCTTGTTTAATTAGCTGGGGGTGATTTGTGCTTAGTTCGTTGTTGAGCTGGATTATGGTTATGGGGCCGACGATACCATCGGCTTGCAGGCTGTGTGCTGCCTGAAATTGCTTAACCTCGTCGAGCAGTTGCCCCTCTAATTTGAGAGCTTGATTCTGTTTGGGCGTGCGCAGATTTACTTGAGCAAAGGTCTCTTCAATCCATGCCAGCATAGGGCCATTATTGCCAGGTTGTACTGCACCGGTATATGTTGGTGGCGGTTGCCACAACAGGGCAAATTCTCCTTGCCATTGATCAATTAGCTCGCTGGTGTCGACGCTTTGTACTGCATCTGCGCAAGCAAATGTTGCCCTGTCGTTATCTAGTGCGATAAGTGTCGCGTAGAAGCGCTGCTCTTGCTCATTGGTTAAGCTTAGGATTGCTGGACGATTTAGGCTACGCAGGGTGCCTAGACTGCCGCGCATGCTAAGATAGCGTAACCCGTTTTGTTGGGCATAATCCCCGGCTAAGATGCCCTGCGCGGGAAAGTCGTAGCCCCACTGGCTGAACAGCTCATGGTGTGCTAGAGCCAAACTGTCAGTTAATGCTAGCTGCTGTGGCCAAATTACACCACCCCTAGGTTTTGCTGGCTGCTCTGACGGGGTAATGGTATTTGCCGTTGGTGGCGTTTCTTGCAGTGTGGTTGACTTTTGCACTGATGACGTACCGTCCAGTACTAGCCATATAGCTATGCCAACTATTGCGCTGAGGGCTATTGCTAGTCTCCAGTTTTGCTTAGGGTGGGGCGATGAACTTTTTTGCGCTATCTTATGCTGCTCACCAAAGACTTCACGTGCTGTAGCTGCTAAAAGCCTTGGTTTAACTGTGCTAACCCCTTTTACATAGGCTCCGAGCAAGGCACGATCGCAGAGCAGGTTTATGATGCGTGGCACGCCAGCGCTTAAGCGGTAGAGCTTATTTATGCTGGCGCGAGGAAACAGTGGGCGCTCGATGCCGGCGACACTCAGTCGATGGTTGATGTAGCTTGCTACCTCTGTGCGCGATAACGGATTTAAGTGGTAGCGCGCAGTGATGCGCTGGGATAGTTGGCGCAATTCGGGCTTGGCGAGGATTGTTTGCAGCTCCGGTTGTCCCAAGAGGATTACCTGCAATAGCTTGCGTTTGTTGGTCTCCAAGTTTGTCAGCAGTCTAAGTTGCTCTAAAACATCAATGGAGAGATTTTGCGCCTCGTCAATGATCAGTACCGTCCGGTGCCCGCTGGCATGAGCAGTGAGTAGATAGTTGTTGATCCCGTCGATAAACACCTTAATGCTGGTGTTGTGCTGAGGATAATCAATTTTCAACTCATCACAGATGGTGGCTAGCAGTTCTACCGCGGTTAATTTGGGATTTAAGACGAGGGCAATTTCAGTGTCTTCAGGAATCTGCTCGAGCAGACAACGGCATACCGTAGTTTTCCCCGTGCCCACTTCTCCCGTCAATAGGATGAATCCACCATCAGTTTGCAGGGCATATATTAGGTGCGCAAGAGCCTCGCGATGGCGTTCACTCATGTAGAGGTAGTGCGGATCTGGAGAGATGGAGAATGGTTTGTCTTTGAGCCCGAAATAATCTTTATACATGGTCATTCCGTAACAGAAGGGCGAAGTTGTGTGGCAGAAACTAGTCAGACTTTATAAGATAGATATCATAGACAATGTGGGTGAGGTTTTCTAGGTAATTTTTTGAGCCGAGGATATGAGTGTTTTATTGCCTGGTGTCGCAGGTAAATTAGTTGCTATCGCGCTTGCAACAGCCAAATTCACGCGGACATGCACACTGGCAGGAAACTATGATGTTTTCTGCCATGCCGTAGCCAATAGCTAATTTTACCCCTTTGGCTTGAATGACGAGCGGGCCACTGTTGCTGGAGATAATCTCCAAGGCATCGCCGGGCATTAGTCCCATGGCCTGAAGTTTGCCACGCAATTTAGCGCCACCGTTAATGCCCTTAATATATACTGTATCTCCGCAATTACATTGAGAAAGTGGACACATATAAGTTCTCTAGTTTGAAGTTGATAAAAACTACATATATCTACCGAATAATACTAGTCAGTTCGGCATAATGGGTCAAGTAATATTGATAACCATTATCATTATTAATATTTATTGTATAAAGTAAATCTGCAGTAAGCGGCCTAAATTCTAGGTGCATCTCTTAGCTCGTGGCGGATAGCCGCCGATACGGGAGTGAGGCGGCGCAAAGGTAAACTATCCCCGCTATTAACGCTGTCGTGGCTCCGGTGGGCAGGTCGTAGCAATAGGCTATGCCCAGCCCGCTGCAGGTGATCAGCATGCCGAGAATGCTGGCCAGTAGCATCATGCTTGGCATTGTTGCTACATACAATCTAGCGGTGGCCGCAGGTAGAGTGAGCATAGCGATTACCAAAATTATTCCGACAATTTGTATCAGGATCACGACGGTTACCGCAACCATGCACAGCAGCAAGGTGTTCATGCTGTTAACATGAACGCCGCGCAGAGTAGCAAACTCAGCGTCGTAGCACAGGGCTAGTAGTTGTTTAAAGAACAGGACAGTAAACAATAGGACGGCACTATCCAGTATGATGATATTGGTCAGATCCTGAGCAGATATCATCAGGATGTTGCCAAATAGATAACTCATTAAATCGACGTTGTAGCCGGGAGTCTTGGCAATAAAAAGAATACCGGCTGACATACCTACCGCCCAGAGTGCGCTGATGATGGTGTCTTCGTGTTGCCGGCCGTTGTGCCTGTTGCTAACCTGGCTGATTATCACCGCAGCGCACAGCGCACTAATTAGCGCACCGCTGATGGGGGCTTTGCCCAAAAAATATGCTAGGCCCATGCCGCCGAGAACCGCGTGGGCAATGCCGCCTGCCATGTAGCCAATGCGCCGCACCACAACAAATGATCCGACAATGCCGCAACCGATGCTGGCCAGTAGCCCACCAAACAGGGCATATTGTAGAAATTGATGTTCGACTAAGGCGTTAAAAAAACTCATCTATTATCCTTGTCGTCGAGCCGACTATCGTGCTGTACCCTGCTCATGGGAGATGAGTATAGGTGTTTAATCTGCTCACTGTCGACCGGCGTTGTCGCGTGGCACACCAGGGTGCGGTTGAGACAGGCGACGCGGGTAACCGAGCGCGAGACAAACCCAACGTCGTGAGATATCAACATAATAGCAATGCGTTCGTGTAGTCGATGTAATAACTCAAAAATAGTATCACCATGATTGGGATCGATATTGGCGGTGGGCTCATCGAGCAGTAATACCTCTGGCTCACAGGCCAGCGCACGGGCAATCAACACCCGTTGGCGTTGCCCGCCGGAGAGGGCAGTCATGGGGTGTTTTTTCAGGGCCAAAGTGTCGGTTTCATGCATTACTTGCTCGGCGACGTCGCGGTCGTGACGGCTATAGCCTATCAATGCCCGGGTTTTCCCCAAGCGTCCCTGCAGTACGGTATCTTGCACTGTGATGGGAAAGCTACTGTCAAAGGTGGCAAATTGTGGCACATAACCGAGGCGGGTGCGGGCTTGCTGTGGAGGCAGACCAAAAACCTCAATGCTGCCGCTGTCGGGAGTGATCAAGCCGAGTATCAATTTGAACATGGTGCTTTTGCCGCCGCCGTTTGCGCCGACGATTCCTAAAAAATCTTCGGGGTATAGAGACAGGTTGATATCTTGCAGAATTACCTGCTCGGCGTAGCTAAATGAGACATCGCGTAGGGTGATTACAGCTGACATCAGTTCTCCATGGCAGTGCGTAGCTTCTTGGCTGTGGTCAGTAACGTCAGGGGTAAATCCTCCGCCAAAGGGTCGAGTTGTACCACGCTGGCGTTAATTTGCGTGGCGATGGTCTGGGCGGCTTTCTGGCTGAATTGTTGTTGCACGAATATGGTGGAAATATGTTGTGCGCGTGCCGCAGCAGTGATCTGGGCCAGTTTGGCACCCTGTGGTTCTTTGCCCGAGAGCTCAATGGCCATCTGGTGCAGTTGATAGCGTTGGGCAAAATAACCCCAAGATGGGTGGAATACCATAAACTGCTGTCCGGCACAAGGCTTGAGTAGGTTGTTGAGCTGTTGATGTAGTTGGGTGAACTGCTGGCGCAGTTGCGCCATTCCCTGTTGATAATCTACGGCATTATCAGGATCATAGGTACAGAGAAACTGAGTCATATTCTCAGCCATCTGCAGCGCGCGCAGTGGGTCCAGCCAAATGTGTGGATCTAGAGCATTATGCTCATGATCATGATCGTGAGCATGCGCGCTGGTTGTGTTGTGGTGCTCTTCGTGTTCGCTATTACCTTCATCCATGCTGCCGTGGTTGTGCTCGGGCAGAGAGAGCATCTGAATGCCTTGACGTGGATCGACCACTGCTAAACTAGGAAAGTTCTTTTGCAGGCGCGGAATCCACACGCTTTCAAATGGCACACCAACACAGAAGAGGATGTCGGTATTGGCCAGCTGTGACATCTTACGGGGCGATGGATCCCAGGTGGCCGGAGTTTGTCCCGCTGCAATCATAACGTTGACTGCAGCATGGCGCGTGGCTATTCTCTCCACTAGGTACTTTTGTGGTGCAATGCTGACTAAGATATTTAGCTGTGGTTGCTGAGCATGTGCAGAACCACATAATATACTTGCGAAAAGCAACAGTACGCTGATACGTGAAATCATGAAAAAACACTCCAAAACAGAAAAGAATAATTATTTATGTTGGCAATATTATACTTAAAATGTAATTTGGTCATGTTTTTTTGATGGTCACTTCGTCTGGCCTTTTGGGTTAGACTGAGCTGCGCAGTATACTTTTATAGAAAAGGAAATAGTAGCTATGCGTTTATTAATTGTTTTATTGGTCGGTTGTGGTCTTATGCTTTCAGGTTGTAATGAGGAGAAGAAAAAAACGGTATCTAAGCTGGAAACTTTGCAGCAAAAGGTAAGCTACAGTATCGGCTATGATATCGCCAAAAACTTTAAGGAAAATGATTTTGCTCTGGATTTCGATCTGTTGAATGCGGGTATGCAAGATGCTGACAGCGGTGCTGTTGCTAAACTCGATCAAGAGCAGATGGCCGCAACTATGGCTGAGTTTCAACAATTTATGGTTGAGAAACAACAGAAGAAAATAGCTGGTCTTGCTGAGGAAAACAGTGCAGCTGGGCAAGCATTTCTTGACGAAAATAAGGGTAAAGAGGGTGTAGTTACTTTGGAAAGCGGTTTGCAGTATAAAATTTTACAAGCCGGAACTGGTAGTAAGCCAACTTTAGAAGATGAGGTGCAGGTACATTATCGTGGCACCCTGATTGATGGAACTCAGTTCGATAGCTCTTACGACCGCGGTGAGCCGGTTGAGTTCCCCGTTTCTCGCGTTATTGCCGGTTGGACAGAGGCTCTCCAACTAATGCCTGTTGGATCCAAGTGGCAGCTGTTTATTCCTGCACAACTGGCTTATGGTAGCCAGGCTATGGGCAATGTTATCGAGCCAAATTCGGTATTAATATTTGAAGTAGAGTTGCTAAATATTGTCGGCGCTGAGCCTGCTGCGGCTGGTACACCAGCTCAAACGCCAGAAGATTAGCCTGAAAGGATAAAAAATCTGCGTTTCTCTACGCAGCCTATGCATCGGATGAGATAAAAACCGACCCTATCTATTTGGAGGGGTCGGTTTTTTTGTGTTACATTGAATGTGCGTTTTTTAAGATAATACTGTGCTTTAGTTACAGCTATGTTAATAGCGAGGGAGCTTATGGCTCAAGATGAAATTAGTAGACTGAAGGCCGATTTGAAACGGTTTCGCCAAGTACAAGAGATGGCGTTATTGCTCAATAGCCCGAGTAGCTTTGATGATCTGTTTCAGTCCATTGTACATCAGGTTACGCAGATAACTGAGGTGGATCGCACCAGCTTGTTTTTGCTCGATGAGAGTGGCCAGCAGTTGTGGACTAAAGTGGCTCAGGGTGTAGATAAGCAGATTCATATTCCTGTCGGTGTTGGTTTAGCCGGTAAGTGCGCCGCCCAACGCCAAGAGATACTGGTGCATGATGTCGCGGCGCATCCTGATTTTGACTCAAGTTGGGACGATAAACTGGGTTATAAAACTAAGACCATGCTGTGTTATCCGGTGTTTAATCGCCGTGGTGAGCTCAAAGGGGTGTTGCAGATGATTAACAAGTGTGACGATCTGTTCAATGCTCAGGATCAAGAATTGGCGCAAGTCTGTGCTGCTCAGGTTGGGGTAGCGTTGGAGAATTTTCAGCTGCTTGAGGAGTTGCGCCAAGGCTTTGAGAGTTTTATTCGTACCCTCGTGGAAACCCTGGATGCTAAACATAAGTTGACTGCCGGTCACTCACATCGGGTAACCGAATACTCCCTGTTTTTAGCGCGAAAACTTGGTGTTGATGAGACTCATCTTGATCTCCTGAAACACGCGGCTCTATTGCATGATCTGGGTAAGGTAGCCGTTCCAGACGATGTGCTGACAAAAAATGGCCGTTTTACCACAGCAGAGCTGGCGGTTATGCAGAGCCACTCGCTGTGGACTGGTCGGATATTGGGTCGGATGCGTTTGCCACGCAATTTAACCAATCTGCCCGAAATTGCCTCCAGCCACCACGAGCGCATTGATGGTGGAGGATACCCCCAGGGGCTGGCTAATGGCGCTATTCCATATTTAGCGAAAATTATTGCGGTAGCTGATGTTTTTGATGCCCTATCTTCGCGTCGCGATTATCCAAAGTATGCTGAAAAACTGGCAACTGACTCTGGGTGCGGGCCTTTAGCTCTAAGCCTAGTGTTCGATATCCTGCAGCAAAATGCTGGAATGCAGCTCGATGCTGAGCTAGTGGCAACTTTTCTGCGCGATCGCGCGGAGGTAGAACAGTTGTGGCACAAATTGCATGCTGAGGAGGATGCTTAAGGTGGTGGGGCGTGGTGTAAATGATATGCCAGCTACCGAGCTACATGAGCTGTTTTCGCGCTGCTTTCCGGCGCAGGAAAATATCTTGCGCCAGTTACTAGATGATGTGTGCCGCCTATACAATGGCGAATGGTCGCAGTGGCAAGCATGTCAGGTGGCTTATCACAACATTGAGCATATCCAAGCGGTGTTGAGGGTAGCGTTGCAGATTATGGCTGGTCACAGCAAATTGTCCCAACAACCCATAGTAACTACCGAGGTGAAGATAGTTGCTGCTGCGGCTATGTTTCATGATAGTGGATATCTCAAAGAGAAAAATGATCTATCTGGTGGCTGTGGCGGTCAATATACCTTTGAACATGTGGAGCGCAGTCAGCTGTTAGCTCAGAGCTATCTGGTGCGCCAACCAGATTGGAGTGTGGCCGAATGTCAGGCTGTGGTGGCTATAATTGGTGCTACTCAAATGAGCTCTATGGGTGAACAATCTGCTGTATTGCCTCCTGAGTTTGCTGGATTAGCGCAGATGGTGGCTAGCGCTGATCTGTTGGCGCAGATGGCGGACGAGAACTATTTGCAGAAATTACCGCACCTTTATGCTGAATTTGCTGAGGCTTATGCTGCGCAAGGACGCAGCTTTTTGCGCCGCCGTGGTTTTATGGTTTTCGATAGTTATGAGCAGCTGTTGGCGAGCTCTGCGGACTTTATCCATAAACAGGTGTTGCCGCGCTTGCTGCAGCTGGGGAATTGGGAGTTAGCATTGCAGTGCTATTTTGCCACACAACCAAGCCCATATATGCAGCAGTTACTGCTGAATTTGCATCAAATAGAGACTCTGGCTAAACAGAGTTAAACTTAGATTTTGCCGCCTATTTGCGTTGGAAGCGCGTGATTGGCTGCCAATCAGCATCGGGTGGTGTGGCTTGTAAGTCTGCAATGCGGCGCAAAAACAGTTGACTGGGGCCATCGTTAGCGTCTAATGCTAAAGCTTGATTAAAACAGTGTTCAGCGGCGTCAAAATTCTGCGCTCGGTATAGTTCTAATCCCTGAGCAAAATGTCCCAATAATTTATGCTGTTGCGCCGATATCTGTGCAGAAAATCCTACCAACTCGTATATGGTCGTAGCGTTACCTCTCCCCTTGACTATCACCTGATCCAACTCACGTGTATATAAAGTTGCATCTAACTGTATGGCTGTGTGTTGCGATATGATGATGTTGCATCCGTATACCTTATTTAGCCCTTCCAGGCGTGAGGCTAAATTTACATTGTCACCTATTACCGTGTAGTTCATGAACTCTTCGCAGCCTAAATTGCCCAGAGTAACATCACCACTATTGATGCCAATGCCCATTCTTAGCTGCTGTAGACCGGGTAGCTTGTTGTCTGACTGTAGCTGTTCGAGTGTGCTTAGCATGTTGAGCGCTGCCTCAGCGGCATGTTGCGCGTGTCTTGGATAGCTTATTGGTGCGCCAAATATTGCCATTATTGCATCGCCAATTAATTTGTCCACAGTGCCATTTAGCTGTTGTATTTGCGGGATCATGGCGGCAAAAAAAGTGTTGAGTAATTGGGTAGTTTGTTGCGCAGTTAACTGCTCAGAAATGCTAGAGAAGGAGCGAAGATCGGCAAAAAGAATAGTCAACTCTTGAGTCTGTCCCTCCATATTGGGAGTAATCTCGCCTTGAACCAATCGGCTGACGACTGACGGCGATACATATTTTCCGAAAACCGAGGTAACCCAATCGCTGTGGCGTTTTTCGAGCATTTTAAGCAACGCAAAACTGGCGAGAAGTTGTAGGATAATAAGAGTTAACAGTGCTGTAGCATTGATTAATATCCCCCACTGGAACGCAAGTTGACACAGAGTAAGAATGCTCAGCAGCAGCATAAGGCTGTTAAAGAGGGCTTGAGCTGTTTTGCGTTGGCGAAAAATCAAGAGGTGGCCAACACCAGCAATGGTTAGTAGTAGCAGTACAGACTTATAATAAGCCAGCGGCACAATAAATGCCTGATTGATGATGGTTTCAATGGCGTGAGCATGACAGGCTACCCCAGGTTCTTTAGCGTCCTGTACTGTGGTGACATTTTTGGCAAAGCGGTAATCGTTCTGATGTTGCAGGGAGTTGAAACGCGTGAAAGGGGTGCTGAAAACGTCCTTTTCTGTTTTTAGTCGGCTGCCAATGAGGATGATTTTTCCGGCTACCTGTTGTGGATCAAATTGATTGTTGACTATGTCGGCATAATTTAGGCGGGTGAAGCTAGTATCTGTGCCGTAATAATTGATCAGTAGCTCTGGATAGGGCAGTTTTAGTTGCTGTTGCTCGCTGCTGCCCATAGTAAAGAAGTCAGCGTGGGAAAAGTCGAACTGATAATCCAAGTTGCGATAAGTGCGGGCGATCTCTAGCGCAAAGGATGGAGTTAACTGTAGCGCCCCATCAGCCAGTGGTGTGGCGGTGAGGAAACGTACTTTGCGCAAGTAGTTGTCGCGGTCTAAGGGGAGGTCAATGAAACCATCACCAATCATTCCGTGCTGAAAAATTGCCAGCGGTTCCACTGCACCTAGGCCAGGGACGGCGGCAATGCGTGCTAACACTACATTGTTGCAGGCGCTTATGGTGGCGGCTAGCTCTGCGTCGTCCTGTGGATTGTGCGCTGGAGCGGAAAAGATCATGTCCAGAGCGATGATTTCGCTACCAGCAACAGTAAGATTGTGCAGCGCTGTAGCCATATTGTGTCGCGACCATGAGGCTTGATGGCGATTGAGGCGCTCAGCACTCTGCTCATCCATATATACCAGCACCACCTGTCCGGAAGGTGCGCGTTCACCACGGATTTTAAAGTGGAGATCGTAAAACAGCGCATCAAACCAGCTGAATAAACCACAACCGCTAGCTAGAATCACACCGATAAAAATTATGCATGTGGCGTAGATACTCATGCGCCGATAGTTGCCAGCTAGGCTTGCTGCATTGAGCATGCTACTTCAGTATCCACTGCAAGCGATAACCATAGCTTTTCATCGTTTGGCTAGCCCTCAATGCCGCCAATAGGGGCAGAGGTGATAATGATTACACGGCACTCTTTTAGTATTTTGCTCGCAGCATCTTCTTGGCGCAGGAACTGAGCATCATGGTTGCTGATGACGAGATTGGTGCGAGCTATGCCACGCACTTGTTCGGCAGAGGTTACAATATAGCGAGGTCGTTGATTGCGTCCTTCGGCCCAAGCGGTAGCTATGGGATTAAGCCAATTGGCCCACCGCTGCCAAGTCGATGGCTGGGGCGTGGATAGTGCAATGAGGATTTGTTCAACACTAGCATCGCTGTGTACATACTGAGCTAAACCACGCTGGGTGTTAGCCGATTGATAGACTTGACCGAGGTCGTAAATAGTTAGTCCGCTGCTGTTGGTTATTTTGGGAAATAGACTTGGTCTAATCTCTGCAGTTTTAGGCAGCTGCCGAGTGTCGATAACTAACCAGGGATCGTCGTTGCTGGCACGGCGTGAAGTCGGATCAGGCAGGGGGAATTTTTGCCATTGCAGTGGTTGTTTCTTTAACTGGTTAAGCAGTTGCGCCGTCAAACCATCAACCCCGTGCAGTGGTGTGGCTAGGGTAACTTCGGCATAGGGGCGCTGGGTGTTTTTTACAATATTACGTTTAATTTCGCGATAGCGTAAAAAGGCTTTGAGCTTTAGTATGAAGGTGCCGTTGCCCAGTTTTTCCATGGTGTGGCGCTCGTCAAGTTGTAGCCCTGATGCTAGTTTGACGATATTGGCCGCAGCAACAAGTTGAGCGGCTGATGTTGTTTTGGCGCGCGAGCCGCTATTGTTGTCCATATATGCCAAGCCGGTTGCATATATCATCCCTTGATCCCAGTCGATCCATCCGTTGGCGTGGCGTTCAATGTGCGGGGTAAATAGCGGCTCCGGTTGAGCGCTAGCGAAGCTGGCCAGAAGCAAGAGACCTAGTAATAAGTAACAACATCTATGCATGATAAAACCTCTCTATCATAGAGGATATACTGTCGTTGTCGGTATTTTAGTGGCGGTTTTCGCCAAAACGAGCAGGTATATTAGCATGTTTTTATTCTATTGGGGAGCAGTGTTTTGCTGGCTATTGTAAGCTGTAGGATCCTGAGAGTCTGTTGCTGCGGAAATGGGGCTGAAAATAAAAAAGCGGAACCAATAGGCCCCGCTTTAGCAAACATAATATGCACTATGTTTTAAATTACTTGATGTGGCAATCGTTACATTTTGTAGGGCCAGCATTTGTTTTGTGGCAGTTTTTGCACAGAGCGTTGTGAGCTGTGTTTTTGTCAACAGCAATTTTTGCCGGAGTGGCATCGCCGTGGCAAGCAGCATTTTTGCAGCTGTCTACAACTTTTTCGCCGTGCATTGCGTGGTCAAAGGTAACGTTACCTTTTTTACATTCGTAAGTTACAACGTCACCGGCCATTGCGGTTGTGGCTGCAAAAGCAACCAGCATGAGAGCTACGATCAGTTTTTTCATAGTTTCCTCCTTAGGATGAATAAAAAATTCCAGCGCGGCAAATAGTAATTGAGTTTTCAAGACAGGTCAAGCAGTTTGTTGCGTTATTCTTGTATGGTTGGCGGTTGCCATTTAATCTGTTTATTGGTACACATTACCTCTTTTCTTTGTACGGAATCTGGAGGTTGGCATGGATCAGAAAACTCAGATGTTGCTTGATACGGTAAAAAAATTGATCCGGCGCGGAGCCCACCCGAATATAACCAATCTGCTAAAAAAGACCCATCCTGCTGATATTGCACACCTGTTTCGCTATCTCGATTTAAAAGAACAGCGCATTTTATTTACTATGCTCGATGATGTCGATACTGCCGCAGAAGTTTTATCGGAACTTGAGCATAGTGTCAGTGCGCTGCTGTTAGAGCAGATCGATAAAGATACCATAGTGCAGATGTTGCAACATATGCCGCATGATGATGCTGTGGATATTATTCAAAATATGCCGGAAGAGCAGGCTGAAGAGGTTTTGGATAGTATGCGCGATGAGTGCTCGGAAGAGATTGAGCAGTTGATGCAGTACCGAGAAGATTGCGCCGGTGGCATCATGTCTACCGATTTTTTCTCGCTAAATGAGAGCATGAGTGCAAAAGAGGCCATTGAGGCGTTGCAGGGTGCGGTACATATAGAGATGGTTTTTTATCTATATGTTACCGATATGCACAATCATCTAGTAGGTGTTTTATCTCTGCGCCAGCTACTGATGGTGCCACCAGATCGCAAGTTACGCGATATTGTTTCGCCAGATGTTATCAGTGTTCGTGTTGATACCGACCAGGAGATGGTTGCGCAACAGGTTGCTAAATATAATATTTTGGCGATACCTGTCGTCGACGATCACAACAAGTTGTTAGGTATCATTACTGTAGATGACGTTATTGACGTTATGCGGCAAGAGGCGACAGAAGATATCTACAAGATGGCTGGTGCCAGCGAAGAAGAGCTGATGTATGGCTTTAAAGCCTTCAAGATTGCGCGCTTGCGCTTGCCGTGGTTGCTGGTAAACTTGCTCGGTGGTGTGGTGACCGGTTACCTGATGTGGTGGTTTCAGGTGACGTTGCAAGAGGTTATTGCTCTGATTTCGTTTATTCCTGTAATTACTGGTATGGGCGGGAATGTTGGTGGGCAGTCGGCGACCATTATGGTGCGCGGTTTTGCCACGGGCAGGATAGATTTTACTACGCTGTGGCCGGTTTTTTTCAAGGAGTTACGCGTTGGGTTCATCATGGGTTCGGTGTGCGGTTTAACCGTGGCCGCTATTGCAACCTTTTGGCATCACAATGTCTATCTTGGTTTGGTGGTTGGGGTGGCTATGGTGGTGGCAATGACAGTGGCGGCAACTATGGGCGTTTTGGCACCAGCTTTTTTTAAGCGCTTTGGTATCGACCCAGCCATCGCCTCGACACCCTTTGTTCAGACCGCCAATGATATAACTGGTATTCTGATCTATTTTGGAACAGCAACCATGTTCCTCGCCCGTTTGCACTAACGAGAATGTATGATTGCTGATTCTCCCTGCGAAGCGATCATTTTAAACTATACCAACTATGGTGATGCTGACCGTATCGTGACCTTGCTGACTTTAGAGCATGGCATCTGTGGTGCCTTTGCCCGCAATGCGCGCAATAGTCGGCGTCGTTTTGGCGCGGCGCTACAACCGTTGAATCGAGTACGGGTGCTGTGGCAGCTACGCCGCCGGTCCGGACTGCCGCAGATGGCTGAAATTGAGCTGCTGGAATCGGCATCTGGCCTAGTGGAGAATCTTGAAACTTTGGCTCTTGGTGCCTATTTTTGTGAATTGGTCAATGCGTTGGTGCCGCCAGAACAGCCAGTACCCGAGGTGTATAACCTGCTGCAGGTTTGTCTGCGCCAGCTACCCCAGATCTCCTCTTATGCCTTGGCACGCTTGCTGTTTGAGTTGCGCTTGCTCGAGATGGTTGGCTTGCTGCCCCATATCGGTCATTGTGCGATGTGCTGGGAACCGCTGCGTGATGAGTGGTTATTGTTTGATGCGGCTCGCGGCGGGACTCTATGCCCGCGCTGTGTGGCCGACAAAGATGGGGTGCCGGTACAGGCGCTTACTCTGGGCAGTTTGGCGCGCCTGTTACGTGTTGATTGCCAGCGGTTTGCGGCTATCCGTTTGAGTGAACAGACAAAATCTCAAGCACGAGCAGTCTTGACTCAGGTGCTTAACGGTTGTGTGGGGCGGCGGATAAAAAGTGAGCAGTTTCTCAGCCAGATCCTCAAAGATTCTTGATGCTTTAATTGGGGACTTTTGCCTTGACAGTTTGCCAGCTAATAGGCTAGTTATTTTGGTTTTATCTAATAGGCGAACTTTGCTTTGATTAAGACGCACCAGTTGGTGCGGCGTAGTTTTTTTTGACTTTTTTGTCCGTCAGTTGTTTTTGCAGCTGCCGCGGAGGTTTTATCGTGACATTTCAAGATCTTATCCTGTCGTTACAAAATTATTGGGCACAGCAGGGCTGCATTATCCAGCAGCCTTATGATATGGAAAAAGGGGCTGGAACATTTAATCCGGCTACTTTTCTGCGTTCCCTCGGTCCAGAACCCTGGAATGTTGCCTATGTGGAACCCTCACGACGTCCTACCGATGGCCGTTATGGCGAGAACCCTAATCGTCTGCAACACTACTATCAGTTCCAAGTTATTCTCAAACCTGCTCCGCTGAATATTCAAGATCTATATCTTGATTCGTTGCGTAGTTTTGGTATTGATCCTAAGTGCCACGACATCCGCTTTGTCGAGGACGATTGGGAGTCACCAACACTCGGGGCCTGGGGGCTGGGTTGGGAAGTTTGGCTGGATGGTATGGAGATTACTCAGTTTACCTATTTTCAGCAGGTAGGCGGTATTGATCTTAAGCCGATTCCTGGGGAGATAACCTACGGGTGTGAACGTATTGCCATGTATATCCAGGGCGTAGATAATGTCTACGATCTGGAGTGGGTTAAAGGGATTAAGTACGGCGATATCCACCATCAATCCGAGGTGGAATTTTCTACGTATAACTTTGAAGAGGCTGACACGACGATGCTGTTTCAACTCTTCGATATGTACGAAAAAGAGTGCATGAAGTTGGTCAGTAAAGAGCTGGTATTACCTGCCTACGATTTTGTTATGAAGGCTTCTCACGCTTTTAATCTGCTTGATGCTCGCGGAGCAATTTCGGTTACCGAACGTGCGCACTATATTGGCAGAGTGCGCAATCTGTCGCGTGGCTGTGCCGAAGGTTATGTTGCCCAACGCGAACGTTTAGGCTTCCCGCTGTTGAAGCAGCACAAATAAGAGAATTTTTTTGCTGATCGCAGTTATACTCCGGTCGGTAATTTTATACTGTCGGTGCGTGCAGTTATTAGGCGCTCGGACTAAATGGAGCAAAGAGTAATGGCCAAAGAACTTTTTTTGGAGATAGGTAGTGAGGAGATCCCAGCGGGCATGTTGCCTATAGCTATGCGTGATCTGGAACGTTTGATCCGCAAAGAGCTGGAAGGTGCGCGCATCGCATTTGGCAAGATAACCACATATGCAACACCGCGACGCTTGGTGTTGTCGGTGGCTGAGGTGGCTGAGCAGCAGCAGCGTCAGGAGCTCAATCTGTCTGGTCCTTCAGTCAAGGTGGCGTATGATGCTGAAGGAAATCCTACCAAGGCAGCACTTGGTTTTGCACGGTCTAATGGTGTCGATGTTGCGGAGTTGACACAACAGGAGACCGATAAAGGCACCTATCTATTCCTGTCCAAAGTTGTCGAAGGACAGCCGACTGTCGATGAATTACCGGCGATTATGTCCAAGGTCGTATCTAGTCTCTCTTTTAAAAAATCTATGCGCTGGCAAGATTTTGATATCCGTTTTGCTCGTCCGGTACACTGGATAGTTGCCCTCTACGGGGGCGAAGTTGTCCCATTCACCTATGGTGAACTCAACAGCGGCAATGAGTCGTGTGGACACCGTTTTATGGCTCCAGAAACCTTTAAGGTGACTGGCGTAGCGGATTTTGTTGCTCAGGCGCGCGCCCATTTTGTTATTGTCGATCCTGAGGAACGCAAGCAGGTAATTGCCAGCGAAATACAGCGCGTGGCGGGTGAAGAGGGTGGCTCTCTCAATGTAGATGCCGAATTGCTTGAAGAGGTCGCCTATCTGGTAGAGGATCCTACTCCGCTATGTGGTAGCTTCGATGAAGAATTTTTGCAACTACCCGACGAACTTCTCATTACCAGCATGAAAGAGCATCAGCGCTACTTCACTCTTGCCGATGCTAACGGAGCGTTGTTGCCGAAATTTATTACTATCTCCAACACCCGTGCAGTGGATCCGAGCGTGGTGGTGCGGGGTAATGAGCGGGTACTGCGCGCGCGCTTGTCAGATGCCATGTTTTTCTGGAAAGAGGATCAGCGGCGTCCCCTCGAATCGCGCTTAGAGTCTCTGAAAAATGTGGTCTATCAGGCGCAATTGGGCACTAGTTATGCCAAGGTGCAGCGCTTTACTGTATTGGCGACCGATTTGGCGCAGAAGTTGGATCCACAGGTGGTGGATTTGACCAAGCGGGCGGCTACCCTGTGTAAGTGCGATCTGGAAACCGGTATGGTCTACGAGTTCCCCGAATTGCAGGGGGTGATGGGGCGTGAGTATGCCACCATAGAAGGTGAAGATCCACGCGTAGCTAAAGCTATCTTTGAGCACTATCTGCCCACGCAGGCTGGCGGGGAGCTCCCCAGCGACAATGTTGGCGCATTTATCTCGCTGGCCGATAAAATTGATACCATCTGTGGTTGCTTTGGCGTGGGGTTGATCCCCACTGGGACTGCTGATCCCTACGCGTTGCGTCGGTGCGCTATTGGCGTGCTCAATATCATTATCGAGCGTGGTTATACCCTGTCATTGCCTACATTGATCAATCAGGCAGTGACACAGCTGGAAGATAAATTAAATCGTAGTGTCGAGCAAGTTACTGCCGAGGTGGTTGAGTTTATCCGTCTACGCTTTGTGAATATGCTTACCGGACAAGATTATCCTGGCGATGTTGTCGATGCGGTGCTCAGTGCTGGTTTCGATGATGTTATCGATGCGCGCAGTCGGGTTCAGGCGTTGACAGAAATGAAAAAAGAGCAGGATTTTGAAGCATTAGCTGCAACATTCAAACGCGTTGGTAATATTATCAAAGGTGGAGTTACCAACCCAATTAACGAAAATATATTTGTAGAGATATGTGAAAAAGAGTTGTTTGCTAAATTGCAGTCTGTGCAACAGGAGGTCGAAGGTTTAATGACTAGCGGTGACTATCTTGCTGTGCTGCACAGGGTGGCTGAATTGCGTTCCAGTGTGGATAACTTCTTCGATGGAGTTATGGTAATGGCTGAAGATGAGACGGTGAAGATGAACCGTCTGGCCTTGCTGACGCAGGTAGCTGGTCTGTTTGCAGGTTTAGCAGATTTTTCTCGTATTGCTGCTTAATCTGATTTTATAACTGATTTACTATGACTAACATCTTGTGAGGAGGAATCTGATGGCCGTGAAATACGTGTACTTCTTTGGCGATGGCAAAGCTGAAGGAACTGGAGCGATGAAGAACTTGTTGGGGGGCAAAGGAGCCAATCTGGCGGAGATGACCTCGATTGGTTTGCCGGTTCCTGCTGGTTTTAGTATCACTACCGAGGTGTGCACCGAGTTTTATAAAAACGATCGTTGTTATCCCGAAGGGCTCAAAGAGCAGGTGGATGAGAAACTGCGCGCTGTTGAGCAGTTGATGGATAAAAAATTCGGTGATGCTGAACGGCCGCTGTTGGTATCGGTTCGCTCGGGTGCACGTGCTTCAATGCCGGGGATGATGGATACTGTGCTCAACCTCGGTCTCAATGACCAGACTGTTTTGGGCATCGTTAAACAGAGTGGCGATGAACGCTTTGCCTACGATTCGTACCGGCGTTTTATTCAGATGTATGCCAACGTTGTCAAGGGTTTGAACGGCGATATCCTAGAGGAAATCCTTGAAAACATGAAAGATGAGCGCGGGGTCGAGGAGGATACAGCTTTGACCGCGGCAGATCTGCAAGAGTTAGTTGCACTGTTTAAAAATAAATATACCGAAGAGTTGGGTGAAGCCTTCCCAAATGATCCGCAGGAACAACTCTGGGGTGCTATTGGTGCGGTGTTTGGGTCGTGGATGAATCAACGGGCTATCACTTATCGGCGGTTAAATAACATTCCTTCCGAATGGGGTACTGCGGTTACTGTGCAGTCCATGGTATTTGGCAATATGGGCAACGACTGTGCTACAGGCGTGGCTTTTACCCGTAATCCTGCTACAGGGGAAAATCTGTTTTTTGGTGAGTTCCTCGTAAATGCCCAAGGTGAGGATGTTGTCGCTGGTATTCGTACTCCGCAACCGATCAACAAAGCGGGTGGTGACGGTAGTCTGCCTTCGATGGAAGAGGTGATGCCGGAAAGCTACGCACAGCTGATGCAGATTCAGCAAAAACTTGAAAAACACTATCGTGATATGCAGGATATCGAGTTTACCATCGAACGTGGGCGGTTGTTTATGCTGCAAACGCGTACCGGTAAACGTACTGCCAAGGCTGCAGTCAAGGTCGCGGTAGATATGGTGGCGGAAAAGCTGATAAGTGAAAAAGAGGCAGTGTTGCGCATTGCTCCTGAGCAACTCGACCAGTTGTTGCACCCATCATTAGATCCTAAAGCCGCTAAAGAGGTTATTGCTAAAGGTCTTCCTGCCTCACCTGGTGCAGCATCGGGTACGGTGGTATTCAGTGCCGATGAGGCTGAAGAGGCGAATAAACTAGGGCAGAAAGTGATTCTGGTGCGCGTAGAGACCAGCCCCGAAGATATTCACGGTATGAACGCGGCGCAGGGTATTTTAACTGCTCGCGGCGGTATGACCTCACACGCTGCGGTTGTAGCGCGGGGCATGGGCAAGTGCTGTGTATCGGGCTGCGGTGAGATTAAAATCGATTACGCCAACCAGCAATTAGTTGATCGCACAGGTAAAGTGGTTAAAAAAGGTGATGTGGTAACGCTGGATGGTTCCAGTGGTGAAGTCATGCGTGGTTTAGTGCCGACAGTTAAACCGGAACTAACAGGTGATTTCGGTAAGTTTATGCAATGGGTAGATCAGGTGCGCCGCCTACGTGTACGTACTAATGCTGACACCCCAGGCGATGCTGCTGTTGCTCGTGGTTTCGGTGCCGAAGGCATCGGCCTGTGCCGTACTGAGCATATGTTCTTTGATGCCAAACGTATCATGGCGGTGCGCGAGATGATTCTGGCGGCAGATCTTGAGGGACGCAAGCTGGCTCTGGCTAAACTTATTGATATGCAACGCGATGACTTCCTGGGGCTGTTCCGCGAAATGAAGGGTTTGCCGGTAACTATACGCCTGCTGGATCCGCCACTGCACGAATTCTTGCCGCACTCCGAAGAAGAGATTGCTGCCCTGGCTACAAGTATGGGGGTTGGTGCAGATATCTTGACGCAAAAAGTTGACTCTCTGCATGAGTTTAACCCTATGCTCGGACACCGTGGCTGTCGCCTGGGGATCACCTATCCTGAGGTGTACGATATGCAGGTGCGCGCTATCATGGAAGCTGCCTGTATGCTGGTGAAAAATGAGGGTTATGATATCGTTCCAGAAATCATGATTCCGCTGGTCAGTGAAGTTAAAGAGCTTGAAATCTTACGCGCTAACGCAGTCAAAGTGGCAGATGAGGTCATTGCAGAGTATGCAGTGAAGGTCAAGTATCTGGTCGGTACAATGATCGAGTTGCCGCGCGCAGCTCTTACTGCCGATAAAATTGCGGCACAGGCTGATTTCTTCTCTTTTGGCACTAATGATTTGACCCAGACCACTTATGGTTTATCGCGCGATGATGCGGGTAAATTTTTGCCAGTGTACGTTGAGCGGGAGATCTTCGCCGAAGATCCTTTTGTTGCGATGGATCAAGAGGGTGTTGGGGAATTAGTTAAAATTGGCTGTGAAAAAGGACGGCAAACTCGTCCAAATATTAAACTGGGGATCTGCGGTGAGCATGGTGGTGAGCCATCCAGTGTAATCTTCTGTCACAAAATTGGTTTGGATTATGTCTCCTGTTCTCCATATCGGGTACCAATTGCCCGTTTGGCCGCAGCACATGCGGTGTTGCTTGAAGAGTTAGATAGCTAACCATTTTTCATCTCTGTGGAACGCAAAAACCCCCATTAATTTATGGGGGTTTTTTTGTCTTACTCCGTGTGTTCTGCCGCAAAGTTATGCTATAAAGATTGTTTAATAGAGGATATCTACATGGCTTATATAAATAGGCGATGAGGGGTAATGTGTATGAAAATCAGGGTAATTGTATTCAGTTTGCTGTTTTTGCTGGTAGCTTCCATCTGCGGGGCAGGTACTCTTGAGGACGTAGAGATCGTGGCAGAAGGCTGTGGCCAAGATCTAGATGAAGCTCTTCTTGATGCTAAACGTACGGCCATCGAACAGGGTATCGGTACTTTACTGGTATCGCAGACCGAAATTGAAAACTTCATGCTTAAAAAAGATATAGTATTGACCAAAACCAGTGGCGCAGTACGGCGTTATGAGCAGCTGGGAACTCGGCAGGATGAGTATGGTCAATGCGTGTCGATTAGGGCACTAGTTTCCATGGCAGATATTCACGACGATCTCGCTGCGTTGATGATTTTACTGGAGTCGATGGCGCGTCCGCGCATGATGGTGCTGATTCAGGGGGAACAGGCCAAGGCTGCCGAAACCGAGATAATCGATTATCTCAGCGCCAAGGAGTTTGATATTGTCGATCCATCTATGGTGGCAACTTTGCAGCAGCGCGATGCCGATTTAGTGCGTCAGGCAGTTGCAGGCGACCCGGTGGCTGCAGCAAAAATTGGTGCCGATAATGGTGCCGAATACATTCTTGTAGGTAGCGTGGACGGTGGTATGCAGGAGAACGATCTGCTGGCTGGCAGCGGGATGTTCTCGGCGCAGGCGCAGATCTCCGCGCGGATTATCAATTGCTCAACTACGCGTATTGTGGCAGCTAAAAATGAGCATGCGGCGATGGCGCATATCTCTAAGACTGCCGCGCTCCAGGGTGCTGTGTTAAAAACTGCGCAAAAGCTTATGGATACTAAGCTGTTTGAGACTATCGTCAGCTCCTTTCAAAATCAGGTCAATAATGGTCAAACTATTGAAGTAACTGTGCGCGGCTTAGGCAATTATCAGTTACAGAAGCAGGTCAATAGTCTGATCTCCGCAAGCTCCGGCGTGCAGTCAGCTAACAAACGCAGCTTTTCTGGTGGTGTCTTAGCTTTAACTGTCATGTATCGTGGTACGGTAGATGGGTTTTGTGAGACTTTAGATGGTCAGAAAGTTGGCGACAAAAAATTGGCAATCACTGATGTAATCGGTAGCCGTATCGTTGTAGTTTTAAAGTAGTCTGTTTTAGTCATTTCCGACGGGATATTGTTAGGAGGCTCATGTGCAAATATTAAGACGTGCCATTCTGGTTGTGTTGCTGCTGCTGATTGTTGTTTCAGGAGCACAGGCCGAGTTTAAAAAAACAAAAATTGCGGTACTGGATTTTAGCTTGCAGGGCAAGAACTTTGAAACTGCTGACATGGGTAAAATTGTCGCTGAATGGTTTATCACCGCCATGGTCAAGGAGGGGCGCTTTGAGGTGGTAGAGCGTGGCATGTTGCAAAAGATCATTGCTGAACAAAAGCTGGCATTGAGTGGCGTGGTCGATGAAACAACAGCTACCCAATTGGGTAAAGTTCTGGGGGTAAAGGTCGTCATTACTGGTACGGTAATGCAATTGCAAGGTATTACTGAAATCAATGCGCGCATTATCGACGTAGAAAGTGCCTCAATCATTACTGCGGAAAATGTTCGGAGTAGCAACACTGCCAGCTTGCAGCAGATGGTGGTGCAGATGTCAGAAAAAATAATTAAAAACTTTCCTCTTGAAGGTTATATCGTTAGACGTAAGGGACAGCATGTAACCATCGATCTGGGCAAGCGCACTGGCGTTAGAGAAGGGATGGAGTTTGTCGTCTACAAAGAGGGTAACGTCATTAAACATCCGCGTACTGGGGAAGTGCTGGATGTAGAACAGATTGAGACTGGTAAGTTAAAAATCCAATCCGTACGCGGTAAAATATCTGAAGGCGAGATCACAAAAGAGGCGAAAAAAGGCGAAATAGGCTACGGTCAACTGGTCAAGAGCGTGCGTGGGCCACTTACGCCTTTGCCTGCTCCGGTAGTTCATCAGGCGCCAGCGGTGCAAGTAAACACTGCACCAGCTATGGTGTCCGTTTCGGTTAATGCTCCTACTGTGCGCCGCGCACCGGCTAATGCCGATCAGTATATTAAACAGATTAAGAGCGAAAACGCCATCAACCAACGTGATGCTGCCAAACGCATTATCCGTGCGCGCCTGTTTGATACCAAGGTAATGGATGTGGTAGCGGAGTATCTATTGAAGGGATACACGAAAAATAGCCGTGATCGTAACCACGTGGACGCCATGGCATGGATGTGTAAAGCTCTTGGGGCTTCGGGGAATAGTAAATACACTAAGCCCTTGAAAACAGTGGCGGAAAAAGCCGATAATCGCAAATTGCGCGGTTATGCAGCAAAATCCCTTGCTCAACTATAGCGTAGCAACACAATGTTAATTGCTGCTTTACTAAAAGCCCCATCGCTGGGGCTTTTTTATTTGGTGTCTCGCTATGCGCGCTAATTGTGTAACTGCATCAACCACAGTGCCTGAATGCTGCCCCCTGTGCCACAATGAAAAGATCGAGCTGTTTTGTGTGGATAAACACCGTAGTTATTACCGTTGCGTAAACTGTGAACTGGTTTTTGTTGCCGCAGGGGATTTTTTCACCAGCGCGCAAGAGAAGCTGGTCTATGATCAGCATCAGAACAGTCCTGAGGATGTAGCTTATCGGCGATTTTTGTCCCGCCTGTTTGAGCCAATGCAGCAATTAATCGCTCCCCATAGTCGTGGCTTAGATTTTGGTAGTGGCCCAGGTCCTACGTTGTCGGTAATGTTTACCGAAGCTGGGCATACGATGGATATCTATGACCATTTTTACGCGCGTGACCATAAAGTATGGGAACGAGAATACGCTTTTATTAGTGCCAGTGAAGTGGTCGAGCATCTGCATCGACCGGCCTTTGAGTTGGAGCGTTTGTGGAATCATCTACAGCACGGAGGCATCCTAGGGATCATGACTAAGATGGTGTTGGATGTGCAGGCATTTAGCCGGTGGCACTATAAAAACGATCCGACCCACGTAACTTTCTTTTCCCCGCCAACTTTTCGCTGGCTAGCTGCTCACTGGGGTGCGGCTGTGCAGTTTGTCGGAGCCGATGTGGTGATTTTTACCAAGCGTTAAAGGGTGTTGATTACGGAGGTAGTGATGAAAATTGTTGTCCTTGATGGTTTTACTATGAATCCCGGCGATATTGCGTGGCAGCCGCTTCTTGATCTTGGAGAGTGCGAGTTGTTTGAGCGCACTGAGCCTGAGCAAGTTTTGGAGCGCGCTGCAGGGGCAGATATCCTTTTGACTAACAAAGTTATCTTGACGGCTGCACATTTTGCAGCGTTGCCGCAGCTGCGTTATGTGGGGATCATGGCTACGGGCACTAACGTGGTAGATTTACCGGCTGCCAAACAGCACGGCGTAGTGGTGACCAATGTGCCAGCGTATAGCACTATGTCGGTTGCCCAGATGGTTTTTGCCCTGTTGCTGGAGTTGACCCAACAGGTGGGATACCATAACCGGCGCGTCGTGGAGGATAACGCCTGGTGTACTAGTGCCGATTTCTCTTTTCGTGAGCGTCCACTGGTTGAATTGGCAGGATTGCGCCTCGGTCTAGTTGGTTATGGCAGAATTGGGCAAGCCGTGGCTAAAATTGCCGCCAGTTTTGCCATGCAGGTAGTTGTTGCCACGCGCAGACCTTTAACTGCAGCACCTGAAGTGGAGCAGCTAGCGCTGGAACAGCTATTTGCCAGCTGCGATGTTATCAGTCTTAACTGTCCATTAACTGCGGATACTACCAACATAATCAATGCCCGTAGCCTGGCTCTAATGAAGCCGAGCGCGGTGCTTATCAATACCGCGCGCGGCGGCTTAATTGATGAAGTAGCACTGGCACAGGCTTTGCGCTCTGGCGCGCTTGCTGGTGCCGGGCTGGATGTCCTCAGTAGTGAACCGCCAGCAGCGGATAATCCCTTATTGCATGCGCCCAATTGTGTAATATCTCCCCATCTTGGCTGGGCAACACTGGCAGCACGGCAACGTCTATTTACTCAATTGGTGGAAAATATTAAAGCCTACATGGCCGATACGCCACTTAACATTGTCAACGGTGGTTGATTACCGCAACCATCTGCTCGAACATCTCGGGGCTGAGGCGCTGGGATTGGCGCGCTAATCTAGTGGTGTGTAACGCAAGGCTTTGATATAGATTCCACAGCTGTGGGTCGGCCTGCTTGAGCTGGTGTAGGTGGCGAGCTACGGTGTCACAGTCACCGCGCACAATGGGGCCGGTAAGAGCTTGTGCCGCACCAATGGACAGGGTGTTGGTTACTGCCGTGTTGATCAACGGGGCCATTGCTGCTAGCGGGATCTCCTGTTGTGTTGCGCAGAGTTTTAGCGTGTCGGCAACTCCACCGAGTAGGGTGGTGATGAAGTTAGCCGCCATACAGGCTGCTGCGTGATATAGAACCTTGCTGCTAGCATCTATGGTAAAGGCGGTGCCGCCAAGATCCTGTACCAGCTGCTGGCCAGTGGCTATAGCTGCAGTTGCACCTTCAAGAGAGAAGTAGCTACAGCTCAGCGCGGTTAAACCCAGTTCCGCGCTGGCAAATGTTTGCAACGGGTGCATGGCTAGGCAGAGTATTTTTTTGCCTAGCTCATCATTGTTTGGTTGAACAATAGTCGCTGGATGCAGTCCGCTACAGTGGATCACCATGGTATTGGCGCGCAACTCTGCCTGGTGATAAAGTTGCTGTGCTGTTGCTGCTAGCTGGTCGTCGGCCGTGGTGATAAAGATAATATCTGCTGGAGTGCAGCGTTTTAGCTCCGTTGTTGCCATCAACTCTGCGCCAATAAAACGCGCTGCACTGCGAGTACGATCGATATCGCGACCAACAATTGCCGTTATCGGATATCCCAGCTGGCGTAAACGCGCTGCCAGTGCTTGACCTAAACGCCCAGGGCCAATGACGGCTATGTTGGGCTTCATTTTACGCTAACCTGTAACTCACCAATATTCTCAATCCAGGTGGACATTGTATCACCGCTGACTACGCGACCAACTCCAGCCGGAGTGCCGGTAAGAATTATATCTCCTGGCTCTAAAGTGAAGGCGGTAGTAAGAAAGGCTATAACTTCCGGTATTTGCCTAATCATGCAGGCGGTAGTTGAGTCTTGGCGCAGCTGACCGTTTACGCTAAGACGAATGCCCAAGTTGTGTGGATCGCCAATGTGCTCAGCCGCAACAAAGTTTGACAGCGGACATGAGGTATCAAAACCTTTGGCAATCTCCCACGGATAGCCCTTCTCTTTGAGCTGATTCTGGGTGTCGCGCAAGGTCATATCTATAGCAATACCATAGCCGGCTACATAGTCCATGGCTTCAGCGGCAACGATATTTTTGGCCGCTTTGCCAATCAGCACAGCCAGTTCCACTTCGTAGTGGCAATTGTTAGAGTAGGCGGGAATCTCTACCTGCTCACCATCCGCAATAATACTGCTGGCTGGTTTGATGAACACGACTGGGGCGCTGGGCACTTTATTACCTAGCTCTTGAGCATGAGCTACATAGTTACGTGCTAAGCAGAGTATTTTACCCACCGCAATGGGCTGAGGATTTCCGATTAATGTAATGCTGTGCATGGCGCTCTCCTTTACCGAGGTGGTTTAGCTGTGGGTAATGCCCAGTTGTGCTTTATAGCCAACAGCCGTAGACTTATTACCACCAGTGCTGATAAAAACATGATAGTCGTGCGCTCAACATTGAATTTGCTGAGCATATAAAATAGAATCGCACCAGCCAAACAGGCGGAGGCGTAGATCTCTTTTTGCAGAATCAGGGGTATCTGTCCGGAAAGAATATCGCGCAGCATGCCGCCAGCGGTCGCTGTCATCATCCCCATGGTGATGGCGCCGATAAAACCGGTGCCGAAGGCTAACGCCTTGCCGGTGCCAATTACAACAAAGGTGCCCAGCCCTATAGCGTCAAAGTAGAGCAGGGCGTTGCGGTAGCGATGAAACATGTTGTGGGCGAAAAATGTAATCAATGCCGCCGCTATGGAGACATAGAGATAGTTCTCATCTTTTAGACAAAATGGCGGGGTGTCGCCGAGTAAAATATCGCGCAGGGTGCCGCCACCAATTGCAGTGACAATCCCCAGTACTAATATGCCCAACAGATCCATCTGTCGCTGTACTCCGGCTAATGCACCAGATACGGCAAAGGCGGCAGTACCAATAAGATCGAAGATATAAAGCAGGTTCACAAGGCCTCGCACTGCATGAATTGGCGGTTATTTGTTGTGCTTATGGAGTAGTGGCTGAGCATACTGTTTACGCAACTAAAAATCAATAAACTTGCCACTGTTACCCGCATAACTATGCTGCGTAAAAACTGATAAATGATTACCCGCAACCAGAAGAGAAGAGGTCGTCTATGTTTTATCCTATTAGCTATGAAGAGCCGGTGTTTCGCCCACCCTCCGAGGCACGCTCGCTGATTCTCCAAGCGACGATTGGGTGTAGCCAAAATCAGTGCAAATTCTGTGGCATGTACAAGATGAAAAAGTTTCGTTTACGCTCGTTGCTCGAGATCCGCAAAGATTTAGCTTTGATTCCAACTGCCCAGCGCCAGCAGGTGCGCCGCGTTTTTCTTGCCGATGGCGACGCCCTGATCTATCCCCAGCCGCAATTGATTGAACTGCTGGAGCTGTTACAACAGCAGTTGCCTGCATTGACCAGAATCTCAAGCTATGCTTCACCTAACAGCTTGACCAGCAAAAGTGTTGAGGATCTACTTCAGTTGCGAGAGCGGAAATTACGCATACTCTATTTTGGCCTAGAGAGTGGTGATAATGAGACTCTGCGTTTGGCTAACAAGGGGTTTACTGCTGAACAGATGTTGCAACTCTGTCAACAGGCTAAGAGTGCTGGGCTCAAATTGTCGATAACTGCAATATTGGGTTTGGCCGGACGCCAGCGTAGCAGTGAACATGCTTTGGCTACTGCGGCGTGGGTAACTGCGCTGTCGCCGGAGTATTTCTCCTTGCTGACTATGTTCAGGCGCCATAATGATCGTTATTTTAGTGCCATTGACGCGTTGAGCCATGGTGAGATAATTGCTGAGACTCTGCTTATTTTGGAAAACTTAGCGCCGGATAAAACTATTCTGCGCTCCAATCATGTATCTAATTTCTTAAATCTTGCGGGCAGTTATCCTAAGGATCGCCACAAATTAATTGCTGTGGCTCAGCAGGCTTTAGTGCAGGCACGGCGCAACCAAGAGTGGTTTGACACCGTGCCTGGCTATGCAGAGGAGTACTACTGATGCTCCTGCGTGCTAGTTTTGTCCGCTAGTTGCGGGTTTAAAATCGCATCAATTTTTTCAAAATCTAGTTCCGCATCGGCTAAGTGACGGATTAGGTTAATTTTTTCCAGATCCTCCGCCCCAATTTTAGAGACGTCATCTTTAACAAGGCTAAAAGCGTTAGAGGTAGTCATTGAGGTACGAATATAGGGGATGTTGCTGTCGTCGACAATTTTTAAGGTTATGGGCGATACAGGCGCATATCCTGCTATGACCATGCCAGCAATTTTGCTACGGTATTCAGGGAGGTGGTACAGTGATGCGAGCATTACCATCAACTCATCACGACTAGTGTGGACCATCAATAGGGTAGACTCCTTGAGCAGGTCGGCAACCCGCTGCGCCGAGGCTGAGCCTAACTGCACACTGTGGATAATGCGGCGTCCCTGTTCTTGATCTCCCTGTAATTTACAGCCTAAAAGGTTGCTGATTCTCTTAAGTGTTGGGTCGGCGAGTATGGGCGAAAAATTGAAACCGCCTTCGATGTGCATATTTAGGTGGGCAAAGGCCTTGTTGAGATAGTGCAGGTTTAGCTGACGTTTGTCTGCGTGTAATTTGTTACCTAACAGCAGGTGAACGGGAACTCCCGCTTGGTTGAATTCACTCAAGTTGAGGTTGATCGAGTCGATGGCGCGACCAATGCCACCTTCGGAAACCATCATCACTGGAGCGTCGAGTAATTTTGCAACCTGAGCATTGTTGTAGCCAATGACCGAGCCTACTCCGGCATGTCCAGCTCCCTCGATGACCAAAAAATCGCACTTCTCCTCTAGGCGACGACAGGCGCTGAGCATCTGTTCACCCAAAGTTGCTGATGAGATCTCGCCATCTAGTACCTGCCTAGTGGTGCCGGGGTATAGTGGCACTGGCGACATGTCGCGAATCTGATCTTCAAGGCCAAAAATTTGTGCCATCAGTACGGCATCTTTGTCTGCCTGAATACCGCGAAAATCAACCAGTTTTGGGCCCAAGGGTTTAATGAAGCCAATGCGCTTATATTTTTTTGCTGCGCGATGGAGGAGAGAGAGACAGACGGTAGACTTACCGCAGTTTTGACCAGTTGCTGCAACAAAAACTTTTTTACACATAATAGCCTCGCTTAGTGCAGATAAAACAGGGCAACCACGAAGCGATAACTATCGCTTACCCAGTTGCCCTGATTTAGTGTTTCACTATGTTAGCGGGTTACGCTTTCCACAGACCATGTAGGTTGCAGTAAGCGCGTGCGCTGATTGTGCTGGCAGTTACGCAAAATGAAGCTTTAGGCTCATCGCCAGGTTTGAGGAATTTGCGATAGCTGACGCCGTCGGCTATAAGCTCAATCCACTCAATATAGTGCTCAGCTGTCATCGGATGGGCAACACTGCCCACGCTGATGGTTACTTTTCCGTCAGCATTAGTGATTACTGGTACATGTTTCTCTTGAGCTGCATCAGTACTGTTTTCTGCTAGCAGTCCCATAGGTGCACCGCAGCATACTAGCGCTCCTTGGCCGGTAGTTAAGACCTCGACAACGTTGCCGCAAACTTCACATTTGTACACACCATTTTTAGTAGTCATAGCTTCTCCTTAGGTTTGATTTAATTGACAATCAGCTATTATGCTAACAAGAATAGTAGCATATTCAAGGTGCTGAGCGCTTTTTTTCTTGTCTTATCTGGTGCATTAGTGGGCAAAAGTACAGCCTACTGTGGCATAATAAGCATGTTGTAGCCAGCTTAGCGCTGGAATGTTGGGTGGTGAATATCGAGCAAGGTGGGGAAAATATGGAGTTAGATATTGAGTTGGTAGGACAATTAAAGCGGGTTTTAGCCGCAGTGGAGCAGATATTGCCCCAAGTGGTAGAACCTATCGATTGGCACACTGCTATGGCCGCAAGTTGGCGTAGTCACTCAGTTGCTGGCTATCTTGAAGCTATGCCGGAAACCGAAGCAACAAGTTTAGATGAGTTGCTGGGCATTGATGAACAAAAAAAATTGGTTGTTGATAACACCAGCCAGTTTGTCCATGGCTTGCCCGCTAATAATGTTCTGCTATGGGGATCACGCGGTACTGGTAAGTCATCATTGGTTCGGGCACTGTTGACCCGTTATGGCGATGAAGGTTTGCGTGTTATTCAGGTAGATAAGGATGATTTGCACCATTTGCCAGATATCTTTTTGCAGATCAAGGCTTGTCCCTATCGCTTTTTGATTTTTTGTGACGACCTCTCTTTTGAAGATGG
The DNA here is from genome assembly GCA_034006225.1 of Desulfuromonas sp. GTDB lineage: Bacteria > Desulfobacterota > Desulfuromonadia > Desulfuromonadales > Desulfuromonadaceae > Desulfuromonas. Next base: position 100,714 of record JAVETC010000003.1, read on the forward strand.
AGAGAAGAGCTATAAAATTTTGAAGAGCGCTCTCGACGGGGCGGTATACGCGTCGCCGAAGAACACTCTCATCTACGTTACCTCTAATCGCCGTCACCTTATCCCCGACTATGTTCATGATAATTTGGGAAACCACATGAAAGGGGGCGAGGTGCGCGCCTCAGAGACAATCGAAGAGAAGAGCTCGCTGTCTGACCGCTTTGGCCTGTGGGTCTCCTTCGACTCCTTTAGTCAAGAGCAATACTTGCGGGTGGTACAGCAGTGTATAGAACGTCTGTGTGCCGAGTATAAGCAAACTTTGCCCTGGGATGAAGTTGTTGAAAAGGCTGCTATTCAGTGGTCACACGATAAGAGTAAACGCTGTGGACGTACCGCTTCTCAATTTGCTAAACGCTGGGTGGGCATGGCGCTGAGCCAGTGCGTTGTAGAAACAGAGTAGATTCTTTCTTTTGCTAAGCTGCGTGGAGGTAGTGATTTGACGACTTGGTTTGTGCAACTCAATCCCGTAATGCAGGCGTTAATGGCCACCCTGTTTACCTGGTTTGTAACGGCTCTGGGGGCGGGGATGGTCTTCTTCTTTAAAACTATCAATCGTAAATTGTTAGATGGAATGCTGGGTAGCGCTGCTGGCGTTATGATCGCCGCCAGTTTCTGGTCGCTGTTAGCGCCGTCTATTGAGATGACCGAAGCTGCTGGCGGCACCCCTTGGATACCTGCTGTGGTGGGTTTTTTAGCGGGTGGGCTGTTTTTGTGGTCGGTGGATAAGCTGTTGCCGCATCTGCATCTGGGCTTTGATATGAAAGAGGCTGAAGGGATCAAGACCAGTTGGCAGCGTAGTACGCTACTCTGTTTGGCCATAACCCTACACAATATTCCCGAAGGCTTGGCGGTGGGGGTAGCTTTTGGTGCTCTGGCAGCGGATTTGCCATCGGCCTCCTTAGCTGGAGCAGTAGCTTTAGCTATAGGCATAGGTATCCAGAACTTTCCCGAGGGCGCGGCGGTGTCAGTACCGTTACGCCGTGAAGGTATGAGCCGAGGTAAAAGCTTTTGGTATGGCCAGCTGTCTGGAGTGGTGGAACCGATTGCCGGTGTTATCGGCGCTGTGGCGGTAATTTGGATGCAGCCGCTGTTGCCCTATGCTTTATCCTTTGCCGCCGGTGCTATGATCTATGTGGTGGTCGAAGAGGTAATTCCCGAGTCGCAATTGGCGCGTAATACTGATCTGGCGACTATCGGTGCTATGTGTGGTTTTGCCTTGATGATGACCCTGGATGTAGCCTTGGGTTGATTGCTCCTAGACTGTTGTGTGGCAACTTTTTTCTGGTAGAATGTTCACTTCAAGCTTTGGTGTTTGGTGTTACTCTTGATCTGCTTGGGTAACACTCCAGAGTTTTGTAAGTATCATGACTGGTATATAGTACCAATATAAATGTGTTGTAGTTTAGCTAGTTGTGCATGGATGGAGAGGTTCAATGTCGCGTTCGTTTTAGCATGTAACTATTTTATTGAGGAGTTGTAGATGAAGAATTGTAGTTTTTTGCGCCTGCTTTTGTTTAGTGTCTCATTGTTGATAGTGTCTGGCAGCTACTGCATGGCTGCTGATGGTGGCATCAGTGCCGCAACTGAAGACTGTATAGCCTGTCATAGCGAAGTTACCCCAGGCATTGTTGCCGATTGGCAAAAAAGTCGCCATTCCCACGTTACTCCCGCCCAAGGCTTGCAATTGCCAGCTCAGCAACGGCGAATTTCTGTGGATAAACTGGACGGCCCTCTGGCCCAGACGGTTGTCGGCTGTGCCGAATGCCACACTATGAATACCGACAAGCACGCCGTCGATAGCTTTGAGCACAATGGTTACACTATCCATACCGTTGTCTCCCCGCAGGACTGTGCTAGTTGTCATCCTGTTGAAACAACTGATTTTGCCGACAACGTCATGGCTGAGGCGTATGCCGATCTGATGGAAAACCCTCTGTACGGCATCATGGTAAATAATACTAACGGTCTGGCAGAATTTAACGGTGCAACTTTCCATCATATCGATGCAGATGATGTGAGCAATGCCGACTCTTGCCTGTCATGCCATGGAACCATTGTCAAAGTTGTTGGCAGTAAAACTCGCGAAACAGCAATGGGTGAGATGGAGTTTCCTGTGCTGAGTAACTGGCCCAATGCTGGTGTCGGTCGCATCAATCCAGATGGCACTAAGGGGTCATGTGCTTCCTGTCATGCTCGCCACCAATTCTCCATTGAGATGGCGCGTAAACCCTATACCTGCGCTGAATGCCATAAAGGACCAGATGTCCCAGCTTATAAAGTATATTCAGTCAGCGTGCACGGTAATATCCAAAAATCCATGGATAAAAAGTGGGATTACACAGCGGTACCCTGGACGGTAGGTAAAGATTTCACCGCACCTACCTGCGCGGCTTGCCACGTAAGTGAGTTAGTTGATGAAAATGGTAACACTCTAGTAAAACGCTCACACCGCATGAATGACAGAATGCCATGGCGTATCTTTGGCCTGCCTTATGCGCATCCCCATCCAATTGATGCCGACACTAGCAAGATCGTCAATAAAGCTGGACTCAATTTGCCTACAGAACTAAGCGGTGAGCCGGTATCGAAATTCCTGATTGATGAAGCTGAAATGGGTAAACGTCAACAGCAGATGGAAGCGGTGTGTTCCGGTTGTCACTCGCAACAGTGGATCGAGGGTCACTTTACCCGTCTAGACCGCTCCATCGAAACATCAAACTTTATGACTCTACAGGCAACCAAAGTGCTCAGCCAGGCGTGGACAGAAGGTTTGGCACAGGGTATTCCTCAGGGCGCCAATCCATTTGATGAAGCAATTGAGCTGAAATGGATTGAGCAGTGGTTGTTCTACGGTAACTCCGTGCGTTTTGCTACTGCTATGGGTGGTGTTGACTACGGTGTGTTTGCTGATGGGCGCTGGACACAGGCGAAAAATCTGCAGGAGATGGGCGACTATCTGAAGTTCCTGCGCGCCACTCAAGCTCCAAAGAAATAAATCTTTAACTGAAGTGTAAAAACAGTGCCAAGCAGCTGTGGTGATTTACTCACCGCTGCTTGGCACTGCATATTTATAAACTCCCGCCAGCTTTACCTAGATGTTCCTGTTATCACTTGTGCTTGTTTTTGCGTCGTTCCTCAATGATGGTGATTATCTGTACTATGCCTGAGCCGAATAGAAAGGCCATAATTGTAGCTATGCCCACTGCGCGTTGCCACGAATTGTTACTCAACGATATGGCAAAGATAACTAGGCCAAAAGGGATAGCTGCCGAAAAAAACAGTTTACAAAAGCGTTTCATAACATTGTTGTCCAATACCTGATCAGTCGTTGTTTTCATCTGTTAGTTGGGGTGGTACTGCGCTGTTTTCTGCCACTGCGGGTGGGGTTCTCTTTTTAAACAACCCAGCGATTGTAGCAAACACTTTCTTAATGGCGCGCCACATTTTGGGCAGTAACCAGATCAGCAGAATTACAAAAATGGTTAGCGCGATCAGAAAGACAATGGGGTGGTTGAGGGCTACCCATAAGCCACCCACTACTGCAAGGTCTTCACTCATGGATGCGACCCAGTTGGTCACCGGTTCCGGCGAAGTATTGATCATTACTCTGGTGCCAGATTTGGTGGCGTGGGTGGCCGCACTGAGGGAGCCACCCACCAGGGCTGCCGCTAAACTGATAGAAGGATCTACGTTGCCCGTAGCGGCGGCTGCTAGCGCTGCTCCAGCGGGGATACGAATAAAGGTATGGATAGTATCCCAACCGGTATCTACTCCGGGAAACTTATCGGCAAAAAATTCCACCACATACATAAGAGCGCTAGCGCCAATAACTATTGGTTGCTGCACCAACTGTAGTTGCTCAGGTAGGGGCATGGCACCAGAGTTGCCCATCAAACCGAGCACTAAAATTGTAGCGTAGAGGTTGATGCCGCTAGCCCAAGCAACACCCATGCTTAGGGCAATGGTTGCGGTGACGTAGTCGAGCTGTTCCATGAGCGTTTCTCCTGTCTATTCCTTAATGCTGGGTGGCACGGAGTTTTTGTCTGATTGTTTCTGGTGCTTTTGGCGTGGCGGTAGCTTGCGCCACACTCCATGGGTACTGAAACAACTCCAACCCCAGTGTAACCATTTCATCAGTGCCAAGGCTAACCATAGCGCCCAGAGTAACATGAATAATCGATAAATATACATGGGGACTGAGACCACCCAGGCTTCGGGTAAAAAGCCACTACAGCGATCCTGATACCAATTTAGTCTCCAAGGGCTAGAGTGGTTACCGGCAATTTGCATCTCCGGTAGGCCGAGTAATCCTTGTTGTATGGCGGCTAATATGGTGGTGAGAGCGACAATGCTCAATACTATTAATGTCAGCTGCAGCATGTTGAATCCTAGAGCTGATCGCTGCTGCTGCGCCCACTGCGGGCGTAAGCCCAGTAGGATTAGCCACGCGGCCACTGGAATAAGTGCAGGTAGGCTGGCCTGGCTGAGCCCGACAAAGAGCAGTAACCAGTGCCACCAACGCAGCGGGGTAGTGGTATATCGTCCTAGGATAACGGCCAATATCACTATCACCAGCATTACGCCCCAAAATAGCACCGCCGGCCCCATTAATGGGCCATAAGCAAACAGTGTCCAGCGGCTTTTAGGTATATTTAAGGTTATAGTGCTGTCAACGCTGTTTGCTTCCAAATGAACCTGAGGACTGTGGGTGATTAGGTCAATCCCTTGCGGCTGTTGCCAGCGCAGCTCAATGGTTTGCGCTCCGGGCACGAGGGGTATTTTCACCAAGCGCTGCTGCTGCTTTATCGGCTGCGGACGCGAGTTAATAAGCACTTCAGTTAACTGAGCTTGGTCGGGCAGGGTGATGGTGTGTTCAGTACCGTGGCTGCTGCGTAGCTGTAGTTTTAGCGTTGCCTCGCTGGTGCGACTTCCGGAAGTGAGGGTTAGTTGACTGTTGTCGATGGTTACCATCTGCCCCTGAATACCGTTGGGGCGGGAGATGTTCAAAGTGAGCTGTTCCCCGGGCCATGGTCGCCATTGCGGTTGCCAGTTATCGTTATTGTAGTAGTGAATAACCGGAATTCCCGCGCTGTTAATGTGCCATATAGGTTCAGCCGTCAGGCTCCATATCTCACTAAATTGATCTGTTTGGGCGGCTAAAAGTTCCAACTCGCTGTTTTTCCCTAGACTGGAATCCCAGCTAAAGCTTGTTGTCCCTGGCGCAAAATTCACTAGTACTTGATGCCCAGTGACATTCACCCCACGGCTAGTTACATGTTCGTTGGGCAGTAGTGGAATTTGCAGTAGCGCGGCACTGCTGCTTTGACTTACCCGCCGGACTGTCGTTCTGACGTGCCAATCCAGGCCAAGGTATATCTCACGCTGCACCGTTGCGAATGGTGGCACTTCGTTGGGTTGTAGCTGCTTGGTGGTAACTGTGCTGTTGCGGGTGAGGTCGATAGCACCCTGGCTGGTTTGGCCATCATGTGCACCGGTGATTGTCCAACCAGCTGCATTTATGTGTACCATTCCCGCTGGCATAATTAGCGGTAGCTGAAAGCGTTGCAACTCTGCTGGCAGATTGGCGTAGAGCTCCAGAGTGTGAATCCCTTGCGGTATCTTGGCCCACAACTGGTCATCATCTTGACGATAGAGAGCAACCTGAGAGCTTTTATCCAAGCGCGCACTTTGCAGGTGTAGTTGCTGTAGTGGCAATGGCAGTGGCACCGCACGTTCAGCTTGGCAATGATAGGTCAGCCGCAGGCGCAGTAGTTTCTGGTCAGCGCTGATGTCCAGCTCATTTAGTGAGATGCAGTTGGGAGCGCAGCTGTCGGGTAGCAATAGTCTGTGTTGTAACTGCTCCAGTAGCTCGGGCGCGGGGAACATGTCGTTGGCGCTAGCTGATGGTGGCGTAGCTAGAGTTAGCAGCGTGGCGAAACTCAGTATTAGCACCAGGGTCTCGCTGCTGGTGGTATTGCCGCGTTTCCAGCGTGGCAGTGGAGCGGGGCTGAACAGGCGCAAATACATCAAAGCCAATAGGGCGACTCCCGTCAACAGCAGCAGCCTGGTTGCCCAGGGTGGCAATAGGTATAATTGCAGTGTTTGGTCAGCGTTAACTGGCCCGTTCCAACTTAGTTGAATGCTGCGCCAGTTCCATTGAGGTAGGCCTGGGCCGGTTGTTATCTTCAGGTCGGGATCGTATTGTGAAATGATTTTGCCTACGTCTTGACCCAGATTAGCACTCTGAGCAACCGGCACGCGCACCATTGAGCTGCTTACCATCTGTTTCATGGCTACAGCATCAGTTGCCTCATTTAGCGCTGCTCTGCTGGCTTGGGGGCGGTAGTTAGTAATGTGCGCTTCCAGCTGCGGGTAGATAGCACTGCGTATCTGTTGTACCGAAAAGCTTAAACAGATAACTAATAACAGCAGTAAGCCGCCCATCCGGTACCACTGCGTTAGCTGTTTAAAGCGTCCATCTGGCAGCACCCGCAACAGCGCTACCGGAATAAGAACATTGAGCCAGACCAGTTGTGGAGCCTGGGGCTCATGGTAGATAAGCGCTAAACCCAACAGGGCAGCAATTCCGGATAGTGGTCCCCACAGCCGAGCGAAACTCAATGAGAGCACCAGCACAATAAAAATATCCAGTAGCGACCAGTCACGCAACCAGGTAGAGGAGGCGCTGTCAGGGCCGCTGGCTTTAAGTAGCCGCCAGCCTGGAGGCAGATTAAGTTGCGCTTTTAGGGATGTGGGATTGATATTCCAACCAACGGCAGCTATTTTGCCGTTATCTTGCGTGACAATGCGGCTTTCGGCTTGCAGATTAATCCGGCTGTGGCGGATTTCAACTCCGGCCGGCGTATCTGGGGCTAGTTGGGTAATAAATTGATCCTTGCCATCGATGATGACTCGACCTACAGCCAACTGCTCTCCCGCTTCTAAGCGAGCACGACTGCTGAGTTGTCCCGTAATGCTGTCTTTGGCGGTATAGCCTTGGCCATCGAAATCGAGCCACAAAGTGCGCTGGAGTTGGATCTGCTCCGCAACTGGATCACTATTGCCACGTTTTCTGGTGGTAAACTGTAACTCTTGGTTGCCTGTCAGCATGTAGGCAGGTAACCGTTTCCATCTGCTGGGCATAGAGGTCTGCGTAGGATCAATTGCGCTGCCGCCTTCAATGCTTATCAGGCGCAGTTCGTTTTGGGTTTGTATCGACCATATCTCCTGTTGCGGCCAGGGCGGGGGTGTGTTGGACATGGTTAAGGTGTCCACTGGGCCCAGATGGCGCGTAGTCAGTTCGATAGTCCAACGACCGGGTTTGACCTGAAGTTTTAGACTGCCATCCCCCTCCAGACGGGCAGGCAATGGGCTGTTAAGCTCTAAGGGGACAAAACCTGGCGGCAAAATTATGCCGGTATTTATCTCCCGCTCCTTGCCGGATATCTCCAGCTGAATATTGGTGATGAGATTGAGAGGAATCGAGTCGGTTACTAGGCGGTAGACCTGAATACTCAGACTGTCTTGTGAGCTCTTTTGTGCATTGGTATTTTCGCTCTGCAGCCAGAGAATACCGCTATTTTCTAACTGGGGCTGATGAATAAATGTGCCACTGCAAGTTAGTTTGATTAGGGCACTTTGGGGGGCAACGGCTAAATTTTGCGGCAGTTGCTGCCAGCTAAAACTGCCGCTTATAACATGGGTGCCAGCCTGGGCGTAAACCAGTGGCCGATCTTTGCTCACGCCAACTGGCAGTTGCTTTTGCTGCTGTTGGTCCGCACGCATCACCAGCGCCGCTTCACCATCTAACTTGACCTGTTGTGGCCAATATTTCTCATTGCCAGGAACCAGAATCCAGCCATCACGATCGAGCTCCCAATATTGCTCAAAGGTGCCGCCAGCATCATTGAGATTAAGGCTGAGTTCTCCTGACCACAGACACTGGCGTGGTTGTTCTGTTGGTTGTGCCGAGCGTGATTCTTGCTGCCAAATTGGGGTACATAGCCTCTGCTCTTGGCCAAACAGTACCCACTCCTGCCATGGAGCTAGCTGCGGTGGAATCTGTTTAGCACTGATGGGATTGCTATGCGCTAAGGTGGGGAAACTAAAACTAGCGGCACATAGAACAATGGCGAGGAGGGGCAAAAAAAGCGAGCGACTAAAGCACATGAGTCCAATTCCCTCGTGTTGTGCTGCGGCTCTAAGCAAGAAATGCCGCAGCCGATTGATCTTTATGGCTGATTAATTCATGAGTACCAGAAGTTTTTGTTCGGTAGCATCAATAATAGCACCTAGGGTCTCTTTAACTTCAAGGGCACTGGTGTATTGTTGCATATAATTCGTTCCGATACTACGCTCAAGAAGTACCTGTGCCAACTGATTGCGCTCAGTTTTTGCGTAGGCGTTATTGACGCAGCGTGTCTGACGGTGTTTAAAAGAAATATGCTGTTTTTTGCACATGATAGGGGGGATTTTTTCGCTGAATAGCGTAAAGGCACCAAAGTAGATATGGCTTTTTGTTGGGTTGATACGTATTGACTGCCGCGTGCCAATACACAGTATTTGCGAAAATAGATGAAATAGCTCTTCAGCTAAACGTGGATAATTACTTAATGTTTTATACAGTGATTCAGTTGTGGCGGCATCAATAGCAGAAAAAAAAGTTTCAAATAGCTGGTGATATTCCTTAGCAAGGAGGAGCTCTAGAGAGGCTGAGTTTTTCTGCATTATGTCAAAAACGCCTTATGGAAAAGAACCATGAGTGATTGCACTGCGGGATAAATATCTAGCTATGTATATAGTTAATATACATCATATTATATTTGTAATATAAATGGAAGATCTTATTAGTTAGCAACTCTCAACGCATGGAACCTAGGCGGGCCAGCAGCAGATCGAGCAGGCGTGATGGTAGTAACCGCCGACAGATGGCAAGAGTGTAAGTTGGCAGGGTGACATAGTAGCGCGGCTGTGGTTTTGCGGAGCGCAGAGCATGCAGGACTCGGCGGGTAACCTGTTGCGCAGTGCCGGTAAAGGGTGTGGGGTGGCTGCTGGCCGCATAGTAAGCCGTAATGCGTTTATAATTGGCGTTATGGGCGCTCTGTTGCCAGTCTATTTCGCTGTTAAAGGCGTGCAGGGCGTTGGCGCGAAACTTACTGCGTATTGGCCCCGGTTCGATCAGGCTGAGGCGCACCGATGAGCCGCGTAACTCCAGACGCAAGGTGTCACTCAACCCCTCAAGGGCGAATTTGCTGGCATTGTAAGCGCCTTGCCACGGAAAGGCGACCAGCCCGAGTACGGAGCTGATGTTGACAATGCGTCCGGCGCTGCCCTGGCGCAGAGCTGGTAGCAGGCCACAGGTAAGTTGGTGGGTGCCAAACAGGTTGACGGCAAATTGCTGCTCCAAAACCTTACGGCTGATATCCTCCAGTGCACCGGGCTGACCATAGGCGGCGTTGTTAATCAAAGCATATAGTTGGTGATCGCATAACTGGTTGATTTGCTCTATAGCTGCGCTCACACTGTTCTCGTCACTTAGCTCCAAGGGGAGCGCAATTAAACCGAGGCGCGTCAGCATGGCTAGGGCGGTTGTCGTGCGCGCCGTGGCAATTACCTGATATCCTTGTTGTTGTAAGCTCAGGGCGATGTCGTAACCGATTCCGCTGGAAGCGCCGGTAACTACTACCCACTTTATGCTGTTGTTGGTCATGAGGGTATAATCCCTTCAATTTCGGCCGAAATCTGGATAGCATAGTTATCGGTCAGGCCAGAGACGAAATCGAACACCTGCCGCAGCCACCACTCATAGTCCTGCTGTTCGTGTTGGCATACGTACTCTTTGCCCCATGCCATCTCAAAGCAGCGAGTAGAGACGTACTCGATTTTGGTATAATCACGTTTCTCACACAGCGATTTTATCGCCAAGACAAAGGCTTTGATTATGCGTCCGACAATTTTGTAGGCGCCGAGCTCGTAGCCCAGTTTGGCGCGATGGGAAAATATTATCTCATACAGCTCGCCTATCTGGTGAAATCCATCATCAAAACGGTTAGAAAAATCACTTTTAAGATCTTGTTGGCGTTCGCCGGCCATTATGGCTGGGTAGTCGTGCATGAATACCGCCAATGATTCGTTGATCAAGGCGCTGATAGCCTCTCCGCGCGCCATGGCTATCGGTTTCCAAGTATCATCAGGACAGCCCGCCAAGTAGAGAAATAACTTCTTAATTGGCTCCTCGGGAAAGATGCGCATGGAGACAGCGTCTTCCATATCCAGCATGCGGTAGCAAATGTCGTCGGCCGCTTCGGTGAAAAAGGATAGTGGATGGCGTGCCACCGTGCCATCGCTGTGTTGTAAGCCCGTGGTGGTGGCTATATCGGTAAAGATTTGGCGTTCACTGGCAAAGACGTTGAATTTCTTTTTACTGTGAGCGCGTTTATCTGCACTGCCCCACGGATATTTTATCATGGCTCCTAACGAAGCATAGGTGAGGCGCATGTAACCGCATTTGTTGTTGTCGTTGCGCGCCGCTAGGCGGAAACCCTGGGCATTGCCCTCAAATAGCAGCAGATCGGTGCAGCAGTTATCATCACAGAGCTGCTTGCCCAGGCTATCGTTAAATACCAGCTGTTGATGGGCGTTGACCCACTCACGGATGGCGTACTCTCCGGCATGCCCAAATGGTGGGTTTCCGATGTCGTGAACCATGCAGCCAACCTGAACAATTTGGGGAATGTGCGTTAGAATATCGCGGTGCTGTGGGTGCTGTTGTAGTAAGAATTGCTGTATTTTTTTGCCCAATGAGCGCCCAACGCTGCCCACCTCAATGGAGTGGATTAAGCGGTTGTGGATGTGATCATTGGGGGCGAGGGGATGAACTTGGGTTTTTCTGGCCAGACGGCGGAATGGCTCACTGAACACTGCGCGGTCGTAATCCGCTTCAAAGGCACTGCGTTCGGCACCCTCTGGTGTGGTAGTGATATCTTTGCCGCCGACGCGGCGCGGAGACAATAGTTGTGGCCATTGCAGTTTATGCGTCATGGCAACTCCTCATCTATAGGTCAGCTGTGATCAAAAGGGTAGAATATAGCTTTTAGCCTGGCTATGCAAAGGAGAATCTAGTGGGCTTCGTTGCTGTAGGGCATAGTGTGCACACTGATGGCGTGATGCGGGCAGCTGTTTAGGCACTGCGCGCAGCTGGTGCAGCGCTGTTGATCAATACAGGCTCTTTTGTCACCAAAACCATCAGGGCGCGAGGTGTGCAAGGTTATGGCGTGCTGAGCGCAGCTGGCTAGACACCAGCCACACCCAGTGCAGCGTTCTTGATCGATAATAATTAAATTGCTAACAGGCATGGAGTCGCGGGCTATGGTCTAGCCTTTGCCCTTGGTGCGGGTGGTGCTGGACTGAACATTTTTCTCGATCCACGCAACTATTTTACCTGCAACATTGACATCGGTAGCAGCTTCAATGCCTTCGAGTCCGGGCGAGGAGTTTACCTCCATAACTACTGGGCCATGGTTAGCGCGCAGAATATCCACCCCAGCAACATTCAGCCCCATTATTTTTGCGGCGCGAACAGCGGTAGAGCGTTCTTCTGGAGTCAGCTTAACCTTGAGAACGCTGCCACCACGGTGAAGGTTGGAACGGAAGTCGCCATCGCGACCTTTGCGCATCATGGCGGCGACTACTTTATCGCCGATAACAAAACAGCGGATGTCGCAGGAGTTGGCCTCCTTGACAAACTCTTGCACCAGAATGTTCTGTTTTAGCCCCCGGAATGCTTCAATAACGCTTTCGGCGGCATTGTGCGTTTCGGCCAGCACAACACCAATCCCCTGTGTGCCCTCGAGCAGCTTGATTACCAGCGGTGCGCCACCCACTTGCGAGATGAGATCGCCGGTAAATTTGGTGGAATGAGCAAAGCAGGTTACTGGTAGACCTATGCCTTTACGGGCCAGCAATTGCAGCGAGCGTAATTTGTCGCGTGAGCGGCTGATAGCTACAGATTCGTTGACACAAAAAGAGCCCATCATCTCGAATTGTCGCACTACGGCAGTGCCATAAAAGGTGATAGAGGCGCCAATGCGCGGGATGACTGCATCAAAATTATTCAGTTCGCGCCCCTTGTAGTGGATCGATGGTCGATGCGCAGCAATGACCATATAGCATAACAGCGGATCAATGACCTCCACTTCGTGTCCCATTTCTGTGGCGGCATTAACTATAGCGCTGGTTGAGTATAGGTTGGGGTTGCGGGATAAAATACATATTTTCATAAACTGTCCTTCCTTGAAGCATATACTTTTTGCAAAGTTGCTAAATTTGGCCGAGCAAAAAAATAGGATTGTGCTGGGTTAACTACTAGGCGCCCCTTCATGGCAGTGCGTCCGAGTAGCATACGAAATTTCATGGTGTCTCTATTGGTTAAGGTCAGTTCTATTGGCCACCATAGCGTACCAATGCGGATGGTGGTCTCAATTACATAGCGCTGTTCACGATGCCCGCCAGAATCGGTGACTGAGCGCCTGTCTTTAACCTTGGCGTTACAGATAAGTTCAGGGCTGGTGTGGCGTTGTAGTGGGTGCATGACGAAACGCACCCACTGCTGGTTATCCAGAGTAAACTCATCAATGGCGCTGGCGTGTAGCGCCGAGGTCCTAGCGCCAGTGTCAACCTTAGCCTTGATCCACGGAATGTCTAGATCGGGCAGGCTCAGCCATTCGCGCCAGCCGACTGTGTGTAGTGTCTCGTGCGTGGCCATCTAGATGTAGTCCTCCACCAGCTCTTGAAATGCTTCGAGGGAATCGGCCTGATCCTCCTCATCTCCCGCAACTGTAGCAATGTGAAATAGAGCATCGCCCTGATAGACCAGTGGCAAATTTTGAATTCCCATAACTACTCCAGCGTGGCTGGCTTTTACCGGTTGGCGCTTGTCATTCATAGGGTCTTCGATATAGCCCAGCGTGGCATCTTTCTCCACTATTGCACCTAGTTTGCAGCTCTTGGTGAGTAACCCGCTGACGGGGGAGCGCACCCAGGCGGTTTTGCGTGAAACCAGCGGTTCAATAAGTTGGTGCTGACGGCGGGGCGGCAACATATTCAGGTGGCGCATAACCGCGACTACGCCTTTAACTCCACCGCGGATGGCGGACTCATCAAAGCGTAAAGCTTCCCCTGCTTCATAAACCAGAATTGGGATGTTGAGCTCATTTACCGCTTCGCGCAGTGAACTGTCGCGCAATTTTGAGTGCACTATTAGTGGCGCAGCAAAGGCTTTTGCCATATTAAGGGCGGCATCATTTTGCCACGAACAACGTATCTGGGGTAAGTTTTGCCGGTTGTTGGAACCCGAGTGCAAATCTATGCCGTGGGTGCACTTGCTGACAATCTGCTCCATGAAGCGGAACGCCACCCTAGCGGCCAAAGAGCCACCCTCGGAGCCAGGAAAGGCTCTATTTAAATCCCGGTGGTCAGGCAGATAGCGTGACCGGTTAAGAAAACCGTACACATTTACCAGAGGTATTGCTATCAGTGTGCCGCGCAAGGACGCGACTGTTTTAAGCTTGATGAGGCGGCGGACAATTTCGACACCATTAATTTCATCGCCATGGATAGCTGCAGAGACAAAGAGAGTCGGCCCTGGGCGTTTGCCCCGGAAGACGTGGACTGGCATGACCATCTCAGTTGCATCGTACAGACGCGGCAGTTGTAGTGCGATTGTTCGGGTCTCACCGGCTTTGATCTCTATGCCATCAATGGTCAAGGTGTTCGCCATGGCTGTTCCTTATTAATGGTGCCGCAACTGCACCGACAGGTTCAATATATACTCATCGCTGCAAGGTGCAGCTAGTCGCAAGGGTGGTGGAGTATATACAGCTGTTGCTAAAAAGCAATAAGCATATGGCGTTGAGCAAATTATTGGCACATCCGTTCAGGGGCAGATAAAAGCGCTAGCTCCGATACTCTGGCTAATCTTGCGCTGGGGCGACATTCTCCGCGCTTAGTATCTGTTGAGTGCCACTATTATCCGCTGGAGATGGCGGTGCTGTTTGGCTTTTTGTACCATGAAATTTATCCCATATTTCATCGGCAACAGAGCTGATATGCAGATCTTGTTGTGGGAATGGTATAGAGATTCCCTCTTGCATAAAACGCTTGTAAATAGCCGAGCACAGCTCGCTGGTGATGGTCATGCCATTCTCAAACTTAGCTATTCTTACTCGCAATTGGAAATCTAAGGAGCTGGCACCAAAAGCAATAAATTGCGGTGATGGTTCCGGATCTTTCAAAACCTCTGGATGTTTTACCGCCTCTTGATAGAGAATATCTTTAACGCGATCCATGTCCTCGCCATAGGCGACACCGATGTCGATTACCAGACGTTTGTGGGTATTGCTCAGGGTGAGGTTGGTTACATTGTCGGCAATAAGTTTGCTGTTGGGGACGATAATTTCGGCCAAATTGAATGTTTCGATAATCGTCGAACGTAAGCCGATCTTGCGCACTATGGCCAACTCATCACCGAAGGTTATACAGTCACCAATTTTTACTGGACGTTCAAACAGTAGAATAATTCCGCTCACGAAGTTGTTGACAATATCCTGTAGACCAAAGCCGATACCGATACTTAGCGCGCCAGCTATTACTGCAAAGTTTTGTAGACCTAGCCCTAGCGCCCCGAGAACAAATAAAAATCCACAGATAATTATCATGTAGTGCAGCAGTGTCTTCAGGGAGTCACGGACACCGCTGTCCATGTGGCGCGGCCCAATAGTTCTAACATCAAGTAGCGAGCGCATCAGCCACGAAAGCGTAAGGCTAATATACACGATAGTGGCTACAATAATTATGTTGCCCAGGGATATGGAGACACTGCCAATGGTCAGTGCTGCCTGCTGCATCGTTTGCCAAGTGCTGGTGATGCTGTCACTGCCGCCCCATATCTGTACCATATACAGAGTGGCGTAAAATAGTAGTGCTGCCTGTAAGAGGCGATTGATGCGTTGACTGAGTTGCTCACCAAAAACGCGCAAAAAAGTTAGTCGTCTGCTGCGCGGGTGGCCAATAACGTACTCGACGCCACCACTGCTCAGGCGCATAACCATGAAGATCATCAAAGCCAGAAAAACACTCTTTATCGATGAATCAATCAGCCGGAACGATAGGGTGCTAAAACCGCCAATCTGGGCGATGAGTGACACCGTTAGCAGAGTAGCACCGCCACGTAGACCGAGAACAAGTTTCCAGTTCTCTTTGTTGAGGCGCTCAGAAATGCACATCCAGCGCAATAGCGGAATACCAACCAAGGAGAGCCCGACGATATAGAGCCGATACAGCGGTAATGGTGCACCAATGACCTGAAAAAACATGGAGCCTAGGTACGCGATAGCCAACAGCCATATCAGTAGGGCGTTACGCTTGCTGGGAACGGCGTCGGCGACCAGAATGCTGGCACTTAGGACGCTGAACAGCAACACATATAGTGTCCATACTAAAGAGGAGGCCTTGTATAGCGGGCTAAGGGTGGCAGAAGCAATAAATATCCCCGTCGCCCAAGGGTGGCGGTAGAGTACGTTCCATTGAGATTGATCATCTTTTTTGCTGCGGCGGCGGCGTAAACTCAGTGCCAATGAGAACGCTATACTTACCTGTAGTAGCAAAACCCACCAGTATTCGATCAGGTAACTTTTGCGATACCACTGCACCAACTGCATATTGCTGATGAACTGCTCTTCCAGTTTCGAGTCAAACTGACGGTAGTATTCGGAACTAAATAGCGATAAGGATGATTTTTTAAAAAGTTCTGCCCGCAGAGTTTTTAAGGCGCTATCGATGTTGCGCACCGTGCTCTGATTACTCTCTTGTACTCCGCGCACTTTTTGCTGGATAGCAATCAGTTTGCTACTGGTAAGGTCTATCTGTTTTAGTACCGCGTCGGCCTGCTGGACGGATTGACTAAACTCGGTAGCCGGCACCGAAATTTTTTGTGCGGTTAAGAATTTTTTCCAATCACTCCAGAACTGTTTTTGTTGCTGCCAGGTTATTCTTAGATTGTCAGTAGTGGATAGCTGTGCCGTGATGTTGTCGAATAGCGTGCCCAATTCGTAGAGCTGGTTGGCCAGGATATTTTTATTCTCTAGTAAGCGTTCAAACGCCCAGGTGGAAGGCGCGCCGAGCTCTTCAATGCGCTTGTCGAGAGCTTTCTGGCGCGCCAAGATTTTGTCCAGAAAGTCACTGATATTTTTGTTGGAGCTAATATCCTGGAGCTGGGTTAGGGTGTTCTCGCTTTGACTGGTGAGGCTGGCAAAGCGAGAAACTACTTCGGATGCACCGGGAAATGCAGGTGGCGCTGGAGCAGTAGCTACAGTTGTTGTCGCTGTGCCCGCTGTTGTAGTGGCGAGAGGTAAATCAATAGCCCATGTTGGCAGTGCCGCCACTAGGGATAAAGTGAATATGCTACATAGAATAGTACTAAAGGTTTTTACCACTCTAAATATCTCCCCACCGCTAACTGTAATATCTATCATGCTTGCTTGTGCTTATAGCTTGCCATCAGGTGGAAACGGATTCTTGCTGTACTTTCAACCCTTCGGCTGGCTACGCAGGCGCAAGGAAGCTGTCTGTTAAAGGAGCTTTTCTGCACCGGAATATATCTCTTCAGCAACTATGGCAACCGCCGCATGTCCAGGGTGTTTCTCGGGATTCCACTGTTTCATATCGTCAAAAATGGGCCCGCTGCTGTGGTACTCAATACGGCCTTTTACCTGATACGCTTTATCTTCAGGGGTAATAAACAGCAATGAGGCGCTGCTGCCTGCTTCGATGTTGGCTCTAGCTTTGTTGAAATAGTTGTCAGCAACCACTAAACGCTCATCGCCGTAGCGGGATACGCAGGTGGCGTAGATGCTATTGGGGGTATTGTTGCTATCAACGGTGGTGAGTATTACAGCTCCTACGTGGTTGTTCCACGCCTCTACAACATTTGCGGGAATTGTTGCCATTGTTCTCTCCTGTGTTTGCTGCTAATGGTATTAAATTAAATGGTTACGGCTTTAGCGCTGTAACTGCTTAAGCACTCTTGTCTCAGTCTATAGTGTTTTTGTGTGTGGCGCTATCCTCTGGCCAAATTAAGGCGTGCTGGATAATCAGTTGCTCTGCCTCGTCTTCGGGCATAGGTTTGCCCAGTAGATATCCTTGGATCGAGTCACAGCCTAATTGGTGCAGTTTATCTAACTGTTGCACGGTCTCAATCCCCTCGGCAACTACGTGTAAATTTAGATCGTGAGCTAAGTTTATTATCGCTGCGGAAATGCTTTCAACTGTTTTATTGCTATCTATATTCATTACTAGCGAGCGGTCAATTTTGACCGTATTAACCATGAATTGGTTCAGGTAGCTTAGGGATGAATAGCCAGTGCCAAAATCGTCAATGGAAATTCTAATGCCCAATTCATTGAGCGTGCGGATACGCGTAATAGCCAGTTCAGGATTTTCCATCAAGCTTGTTTCAGTTATTTCGATACAGAGTTTGTTGTTAGGTATGCCGTAACGCTCCAATATGTGGATCGTGTGTTCGATAAAGCCATCGGTAATAAATTGCTGTGGAGCCATGTTGACTGACATGCGTAAGGTATCGTTTGCAAGGCGTGGATGCTGGCTTAACCAACGCGCCATGGTAATGCAGGCCTGTTCAAAGATAATCTCTCCTAGACGAACAATTAGCCCCTTTTGCTCGGCTAGCGGGATAAAGACCTCGGGTGAAATTATGCCCTTGGTTGGATGGTGCCAACGGGTCAGGGCTTCGAAACCTACAAGACAACTTTTGTTGATATCCCAAATCGGTTGAAAATTGAGAACAAATTGCTGGGGTTGTTCAATGGCACGGCGTAGGTCGCGTTCTAATTTCTGGGCTTTTTGCACATTCTGGTCGAGCAGTTCATCGTAAACTAAAAAGTTATCCAAACTTTTATTATCTCGAACCAGATTCAGGGTTATATTGGCCTTGATTAACAGCTCATTTACTTCGTCGTTGCTAAAGGGCACACACCCAATGCAACAATCTGTCTGCAGACTGAAATTGTCGTAACTGATACGCGGCGCGATTTGTTCCCGCAGAGTGATTGCCATCTGCTCAGCGCCCCCTTTTTTTAACTCAATTACCAGAATAAATTCGCTGCTGCTGAGCCTTGCTGCGAGTAGTGGTTTGGTCTCCAGCTGGGTCATGCGTTGCGCCACGGTGCGCAGGACATGATCTCCAGCCTCATGACCAAAGGTGTTGTTAATATATTTAAGTCGATCTACGCGCAAAATGAAGAGCCATAATTTATTGTCGCTGGCTGT
This sequence comes from Desulfuromonas sp., assembly GCA_034006225.1. Classification (GTDB taxonomy): domain Bacteria; phylum Desulfobacterota; class Desulfuromonadia; order Desulfuromonadales; family Desulfuromonadaceae; genus Desulfuromonas. The sequence goes on from JAVETC010000003.1 coordinate 119,095, forward strand.
TTCTTGGCGTAAGCGTTCTAGGCACTGCACCGCATAGTGGTGGTTAACCATGCTGGTTAACGGGTCGTAGTGTGCCAACCAGCGTGTAGCTTTTTCGGCTTCATTGCGCTGATCGAGCATCTCATTGGCCGCTTTACCGATAGTAATAAACTCAGCAAAACATATCTTGTTCAGATCTATTGGTTGGTTGTCGCTAACTGCCGTGTGCAGGGCGTGGCTGAGGTGGGTCATGCTTTTTTCAATAGTAGCGGAGAAACGCCGACCGATATACCACAACATCACGATTATCAAGGGCAGAAAACAGATAGAGCGCAAAAGCTGCTGATAGATAGTTGCTTCCAAATCTCTTTTTGAGGTGGCAATGCTGAGTGCTACGTTGTCCAGGTTAATGCCGGCCCCAATATAGCCATTCCAATCTTTGATCGGCAAGCAGTAGCTCAGCTTGGGATAACTGGTATTGATTACGCTGCCTGGCATACTATAGCGGACAAATCCGCCCCCTTGACGTGCTTGTTTAATAAGCTCCTTAACGACAAAAACTCCATTTAGATCTTGCACGTCCAGAACATTTTCACCCTTGGCTGGGCCAAACAGAGATATGCCGCTGTAGCTGGCACCGAAGATAGTTAATTTCTGATCCTTATCCAGTTTGTCGAGCTTGTCCAGTTTAGCGAACATCTCTTGCTGTCGCTGGGCGGTAAAATCCTGGCACAGCTCAGTTGTCGCGAAAAAACAATCTAGCGGTTCAAAATAGTGGACATAGCTTATTTTGCGCTTGCTGCCGGACGCACAACTGCTCTGGTCTATGCAGGATTGGATAAAGCCTTCACCCTGTTGGCGATAACGTTCAATTATCTCGGTAGTACAAAATAGGCTGTCATCGTTATTGGATTGATCGCTATCCGCATCAGCGCTGCTGTGGTGGTCGCTACGCAGAAGTAGCGTTCCATCTAGGCGTAGTGCAAATAGGGAGTTGTGCCCATTATTGTGGCGCAGTGCATCTAAAACTAGTTTTTCCAACTGCTGTTGGTTCATGGTGGTGTGGTAGGTATTGATCAGATGGGTGGCAGTATCTATCGCCTGCAGGACAACGTCTTGCAACTGCTCTTTTAACTGCTTTTCGGCTTGTTGGTCTTCATCTGCAATCCACGCCTGTAGAAGAGTGGCGCGTTGTTTAATGAGTTCCTGTGCCTGTTCTAACAGCTCTTGCTCGACCAGTTGTGAGTGCTCTAAATACTGCTGCTCATAACTGTGTAGATTAAAAAAAGATATCAGGCCGATGGCGCCGACAACCAGCAGGATGTTTAATTTCAGGACGCGTTGGCGAAAAGGAGCTCGCACACGGTTACCGGCGATAAAGATTGCTCCAGCTAAACAGCCTATGCTCAGCGCGGCCAGTAACCACTGTAGATGAAATAGCATCATAAAGGCACCGGGTAAGATTGAAAGACTCTAAAGTATTGATTATAGAATGAACTGGCTGAGAATGAAAGTACTTCTAATGATTAAAGTGACGCGGAGCTAGTAAATTTTTCTGTGTGCGCGATAAAATTTTGCGCTGCACTGCAGGGATCTGCTTGCGAGATAATTGCTGAAATTAGTGCTACGCCAGCGGCACCAGCATCCATTACTGTGCTAGTGCGCTGCGGGGTAATGCCACCGAGAGCAAAGACCGGCAGGTGAATCTGCTGGCAAATGTGTTTTAGCTGCTCTAAACCTTGCGGTGCTCCATATTTGGCTTTGGAGGCGGTGTAGTAGATGGGGCTAAAGGTGATAAAATCAGCACCTTGCTGGCTGGCGTGGATAGCACTAGCCAGATTGTGGGTCGATTGGGCTATGAGTTTGTCGCGTCCCAGCAGGTGGCGAGCCTGACTGATGCTAAGTGATTGCTCTGTGAGGTGGACGCCGTCGGCCTCAATAGCTAGAGCAATGTCGATGCGATCATTGACCAACAGTTTGGCATTATAGCGTCTAGTCAGTTGGCGCAGTTGGCAACCGAGGTCAAAAAGCTGTGCGGCTGGAAGATCCTTTTCACGCAATTGCAGTGCTGTCACCCCACCCTCAAGGGCGGCAGTGACAGCACTGATAAGGTCGTGATCTGGATGCAGCTGGTGTCGATCAGAGATAAGATACAGGGAGAAATCTACATCCATAATTAAGGGTATCTTACATGGCCAAGTTGTTTAAAAATGCGCTATCCCAGTCTTTCCACACCGCTTCAAAACCTTTAGCACGAATCATTGCGCTGATCTGTTCTGGAGTGCGGTCGTCATCAATAGCGAACTGTTCGGTGTTCTCCCCTTTGTGGGCGTGACCACCGGGAGCGGTGCACGAACCAGCGCTTATATGGGTCAAGCCGAGCGGGATTAGACTGTCGCGCAGTTCAGCGCTTTCGCGGGTTGACATAAACAGCGCTGCATCGGGTATCAGCAGGCGCATGGCGCATACCATCTGAACCAACTGTTTATCGCTAATGTTGTGGAGTGGAGCAAAGCCGCCGTCAGCTGGACGAATGCGTGGAAACGAGATGCTGACATGGCTGCGCCAATATTGCCGAGCGATGTAGTGTGCATGCAATCCGGTGTAAAAAGATTCAGTTAGGAAATCGCCTAAGCCAAGGAGCGCACCCACGCCAATACGGCGCATACCAGCTGCTCCAGCGCGGTCAGGAGCTTCTAGGCGGTAGGTGTAGTTGCGTTTTTTCCCATAAGGGTGCAGCTCCTTATAGAGCTCGCGATCGTAGGTCTCTTGGTAAACGGTGAGACCATCTACGCCAGCTGCTACCATCTGTTTATAGCCGTCTGTGTCCATGGGGTAGACTTCAATGCTGATTGAGCTAAACAGTGGCTTGATGCGTTTTACTGCGGCCTCAAGGTAGCTGTTGTCTGCCATCTTTTTATGCTCACCGGTGAGCAGTAATATCGAGCGAAAGCCGTAGTCGCGAATGATGCGCGCTTCCTGCTCAATCTCATCGAGAGTCAAGGTAGCGCGTGGAATCTTATTGCTGGCATTGAACCCGCAATATTTACACCCATTGCTACACTCATTAGATAGATACATAGGGGTGTAGAGCTGGATTATGTTGCCAAAACGCTGCTTGGTGATGTGGTGGGCTTTTTGCGCCATGGGCTCGAGGTAATCGAGCGCAGCTGGAGATAGCAGGGTTATTAGATCACGGGCACGTAGATGTTCAGCGGCCAATACCTGTTCGATCTGATTGCTGGTAGTGGCTGCCATCTGTTCAAGAACTTGCTCGGCAGGGTAGCGTAATATTTCGTCTGCAAAGCTCATTATTTTTCGTCCCTTAAGAAACCGGTTAGTGGGCTGGAGGCTACTGCCTGCTTCTGCTCTTTTCCGAGCCCGGCCAGATATGCCATACGTCCAGCCTCGACCGCTTTACCAAAGGCTGCGGCCATCATCTCTGTGTTGCCAGCAACTGCCATAGCGGTATTGACCATAACTGCATCGGCGCCGAGCTCCATGGCTTCAGCAGCGTGGGATGGTGCACCGAGGCCAGCATCAACTACAACTGGAACTATGGCCTGCTCGATAATAATCGCTATGTTGTCGCGGGTGCGCAGACCCTTATTGGTGCCGATAGGTGCTCCGAGTGGCATAACCGTGGCGACGCCAACCTCTTGCAGATGTTTAGCCAAAACAGGATCGGCATTGATGTAGGGCAAAACAATGAAGCCCTCTTTGACTAGAATCTCTGCGGCCTTCAGTGTTTCAATGGGGTCGGGCAGAAGATAGTAGGGGTCAGGAGTTACCTCCAGTTTAATCCAGGGGTCACAGCCAGCCGCACGTGCCAAGCGGGCTAAGCGGACAGCCTCTTCAGCATCACGGGCGCCACTGGTGTTGGGCAGTAGCAGATATTTGCTGCGATCGATGTGGTTCAGCAGGTCATCCTGTTGATCGCCGACATTTACGCGGCGTAGCGCAACGGTGACAATTTCGCCACCAGAGGCGGCAATAGTAGCTGCCATCTGCGCGTTAGAGGAAAATTTCCCGGTGCCCACCATCAGGCGAGAGCGGAAAGAACGACCAGCAATGATCAGTTCATCCATGATTGTATTACCTTTCTATATGGGTTTTCACCCAATTAAGTAATTAATAATGCGGCTATCTAACTTGTTCGGCTACCTTTAGCCGCCACCGACAAAGTTGACTATTTCAATACAGTCATTGTCGTTCATGATAGTCGTATGAAATTGCTCTGGGGATAAAATTTCACGATTGTACTCAATGGCAATGCGCTTAATATCCAGATTAAGCTGTTCAACCAATGCACTAATGGTGCAATTAACGGCTACCTCTATCGGCTTGCTGTTAACTATTATCTGCATAATTAATCTCCTCGGAATCAGGGTCTACTCCCAATAGCAGTTGAATAACGCAGTTAGCTTGATGATGGGCAACAATGCCCACGCGCGGAGCCATGAGACTATAGATATCTTGCACCTCACTAATGCCATCGCCGCACAGATACATATTTTTCAGGCGGTGTTGAGTGCGAATAATATTGTTGCTGGCGTAACCGGCCATGCCTGAGGCGGCAACTAGCGGCGTGTGCGGAAATTGTTGTAACCATAGTTGCGCCAGCATCGCTTTATTTTCGGCGCTATCAAAGGCCTCAACCATCACATCGACCCCTGCGAAGATTTCTGGGATGTTGCTTCTGGTTAGATAGAGGTTTTTAGGACAGATTGTGATGAATGGATTGATGCGGCGTAGGTTTTCGTGCAGTGCTTCAACCTTGGGGAGGCCGATCTGATCGATAAAGTATTGCTGGCGGTTGAGATTCGAGGGTTCGACAACATCAAAGTCGGCTATTATTATTTTACCGATACCAACTCGGGTAAGTGCGCTGGCAATGGCGGAACCTAGGCCGCCGGCACCGGCTATACCCACGGTTGCTTGTTTAAGAGTATTGTGTACCGATTCGGTGTGGCGCGCAGCTAGTAGGCTGTCAAATTCGCTGGCACTAGGGGCATGACCACGTTTAATGAACACCACCCTGTCATTCTCCTGCAGTGCGCAGTCGTTGTGGGCAGGAACACCGTTGTGAATGATAACCTCAGCTGTTGGATGCAGACGGTCACGCAGCTGGAAGATAGTTAACTGTGCGGAAATATCCTGGGATATTTCATTTATGATGAGATGCATAGGTTGTCCACAGTACAAATAAAAAAAGTCGCGCAAGCGACATGTACTGAGGGGATCCTCAGAATTGGTGCCGCTTCCCTCCGCCGGTATAATCCGGATCAGGTTCCAAGGGTCATCCTGCAACAGGACTCTCAGTGTAAAACTCCCCTAGGGCATAGTTATTAACTTGTGAAAGGAAAACTACCAGCCAGCTTCGGGTGAAGTCAACTAGATTTTTGTATAGTTTCGCTAGCTAATAATTTGCCACTAAAAATAACTGCTGAAATAGCGTTGATTTTTAGCGGTGCATCTGGTTGTATTGGGCGAAAATACGCGCATGGGCGCGCTAGTGAACAATGTTGGATTATAACGGGGGCGCAAAATGAGTATATCAGAACGATATCGGGAGCTTGTGGCAGAGGTAGAAAGTTTGCGTAAACAGATGCGCCGCGATGAGCAGAGCGATGCTACCGAACGCATTTTTCGTATTATCGATCAAGCTACGGTAACTCTTAAAGATCAAGTTGAGGTGGTGGGTGAGATTCCGCGTATGCGCATTGACCGCGATTTGAGCCCAGTGTTGCTTGATGCGCATAATCTGTTTGATCGTGCACGCTTGTTGCTCGAAGACGACGATTGCGAACAGGAAGCCGCTAAAATGTGGGATGTGCAACAGAAGCTATATCGGTTGCTGAATGATCTGTAGTGCTGCTCTGGTGTGGGTCGGCACAAACTACTTGGTTGCGCCCTTGAGATTTGGCTTGGTAGAGGGCGTGATCGGCGCATTTTAATAATTGATCTATGTCGTTAGCCGGTGTACTGGGAAAACAGGCGATCCCAATACTGACAGTGATCTTCATGTCGCGGATTTCGCCACTAAACCCTATGGTCTGTGCCGCGCGGCGTAGCCGTTCGGCGACATCGCGAGCTCCACGCATATCGGTATTAGGCAGAACCAAAGCAAACTCTTCACCTCCAAAGCGTGTGGCCACATCGTAAGGACGCAGGTACTCTTTTAGTACTTTGGCTAAACTGACGAGTACTGCATCGCCATTAATGTGCCCATAGGTATCATTTACCATCTTGAAATGATCAATGTCCATCATCAGCAACGATAGGGTTTTGCCAGAACGCTTGTGACGATCAAATTCGCGATTAAGGGTCTGCATCAACATTCTGCGATTATATAGCCTGGTCAATGGATCGGTGCTGGACAGGTTGAGCAGAAGCCTATTGCTGCGCTTGAGGTTGTCCTGCATGGTCTTCATTTTTAGCTGCACTTTCATCCGCGCAACCAGTTCGCCGTTGTCGATGGGCAGTACAATATAGTCGCTGGCACCCTGTTCTAGTAGGTCGATTTTGGTTTTGGTGTTGTTGTCCGAGGTTAGAATTACCACAGGAATGTCACAAAATTCGTCGCTGAGCTGGAGACTGCGTAACAGTTCAGTGCCCGATATTTCGTACAGGTGCAAGCCGGAGACAATTACATCAATAGCACTCTTTTTAACGATCTCCAGCGCTTCGTTACCACTGCTGGTCTCAAAGTACGACATGAAGGGTGACGTCTCTTTTAGAGTGGTGATTATCTTATGGCGAATTGTGCTTGAATTGTCGACAACCAAGACGCTTGGACGCATAATCTTTTGCCCCAACAAAATCTGAGTGAATAACTTATTAAAATCAATATCTGGTACATATCGACAGACAGCTGCGCGCTCTTTATATTGTTTTTTCACGATTATGACAAACTTTGCGTCTTTGCACCATGGGAGTTAACTTAATTAACTACTGTGCATTTGGCGGTGGCGCGCTATAATCTGGGTAATTTGGTTTATTTGTCGGTAACTTAATCTGAAGGGGAGACTACTATGGCCTTAATGAAAACTTGGTATGATGTGGAAGCTGCCGCAGACAAGTATGGTATTAAAAAAGCGACTTTGCTGTTTTGGGTTTCTGAAGGGCTGGTGCGCTGTGAACGCGAAGGTGGCGATGTGGTGCGAGTTCATATAGATGATGTGCGCTTACAGGCTAGTGGCCTGGCGAGTGAAGGGTAGACGGAGCAATGATAGACTGTGATATCGTTGTTATCGGTGGTGGGATTGTCGGCGCGGCTACAGCGCTGGCACTGACAGAGTTGGCACCAGGCAAGCGGGTGGTAATCGTGGAAAAAGAGGCCACCTTGGCGCGCCATCAGACTGGAAATAACAGTGGCGTAATCCATTCTGGGTTGTACTATCGACCCGGATCGCTAAAGGCGCAAAACTGTGTTGCTGGTCGTCAAGAGTTATACCGCTTTTGTGCCGAACACAATATCCCCCATGAACAGTGCGGCAAGGTGGTCGTAGCTACTCATGCAGGCGAGTTAGCTGCACTGGACGAGTTGGAGCGGCGTGGTAAAGCCAATGGATTGAACGGAATCAAGCGTTTAGATGCTCAAGAGCTGAAGGAGTATGAACCCCACGTCTGTGGTGTTGCTGGTCTGCTGGTGCCGGAGACTGGTATTGTCGATTACGTTAAAGTCACTCAGGCTTATGCAGATTTGGTGCAAGAGCGCGGTGGTCAAGTGGTGACCGGTGCTGAAGTGGCTCGGGTCGATCATCTTGCCGATGGTTTTGCCCTGACTACCGCTAAAGGGACGGTGCGGGCAAGATTTGTCGTCAACTGTGCTGGGTTGCACTGTGACCGTGTGGCGCGCATGTGTGGTGTTGATCCGCGCTTGCGCATTGTACCTTTTCGCGGCGAATACTATAAACTTACCGAAACTAAGCGCGCGCTGGTGCAGAACCTTATCTATCCAGTGCCTGATGCCAAGTTTCCCTTCTTGGGTGTGCACTATACGCGCATGATCGATGGTTCAGTTGAGGCTGGACCGAATGCAGTGCTGGCCTTCAAGCGCGAAGGCTATGAGCAACTTAGCTTCTCGGTGCGCGATACTCTGGAGACGTTTATGTATCCTGGGTTTCGTAAATTGGCGCGGCGGTTCTGGCGGGTTGGTCTGCAGGAGTATCGGCGCTCTTGGTGTAAAAAGACCTTTGTGCACGATCTACGCCGTCTGGTTCCAGATCTTAATGGTGAGGATGTGTATCGAGCTGGAGCTGGGGTCAGAGCGCAGGCGGTAGCTGCTGATGGTAGTTTGCTGGATGATTTTCAGATTATTGAGCAGGATAACATGGTGCACGTGTTGAATGCACCATCCCCCGCAGCAACAGCGTCGCTGAGTATCGGTAAGACTGTTGCCCAGAAGGCGGTAGACAGCTTTAAACTTTAGTTTTGTACTCTTATGCCGCCCTAGACAATTAGTGTTGAGGGCGGCATAAATATTTAGTGCTGCTGCCTATATAGGGCGTCCGCCCATTTGGCTCAATTTAGCATGAGTCATGCGCAGTAGGCGCTCAGTTGTGTCCCAGTCGATACATTTGTCGGTGATAGAAACCCCGTATTTAAGCCTCTGTCCACAGACAACTTTCTGGTTGCCAGCTTCAAGATTGCTCTCAATCATTAAGGCATTGATGTTTTTATCCCCCGCCGCAATCTGTTGTAAAACATCGTTGATGACGGCCTCTTGGCGATTATGATCTTTATTGGAGTTGGCGTGGCTACAGTCGACCATTATGGCGGGGCACAGTTTGCGTTCATGTAACTGTTGGGTAGTCTGGGCGATAGCTTCAGCCTGATAGTTGGGCCCGTTGCTGCCACCGCGTAGCACAATATGCGCATTAGGGTTACCACATGTTTTGACTATGGAGATTTTACCTTGGCGACTAAGGCCGAGGAAGCTGTGTTCGTGTTGTGCCGCACTCATAGCGTCCATGGCAATCTGCAGATTGCCGTCGGTACTGTTTTTAAAACCAACAGAAAATGACAGACCGCTTGACATCTCGCGGTGCGGTTGTGATTCTGTGGTGCGGGCTCCGATAGCTCCCCAGCTGATTAGATCAGCAAAGTATTGCGGAGTGATGGTGTCGAGCATTTCTGTGGCAATGGGCAGTTCGAGCTCGGTAATCGCACAAAATAGCTGGCGCGCGATACCCAGACCTTTAGATATCAGGTGGGTATTGTTCAGGTCGGGATCGTTTATCAACCCTTTCCAACCCACGGTGGTGCGCGGTTTTTCAAAATAGACGCGCATTACCAAAACCAGTTGATCGCTAAGCTCTTTGCTTAACTGGCTCAGCCGCATAGCGTAGTCAAGAGCTTCTGCCTGATTATGTATGGAGCATGGGCCAACCACAACCATTAAGCGTGAGTCGCGGTTGTGAATAACATCCTGAATCTGATTGCGCGCTTTGGTTACAAAGTCGGCAGAGTCCTTAGAGAGCGGGAAAACCTGTTTCAGCTCAGCTGGGGCGATAACTTCGATGATCTCTTTGATGTTTAGGTTGTTAGTGCGCTGCATGATTGATTGTTCCCCTTGCTACTTCATGGTAGTTTAATGATGTTTTGAACCAATCGATTGGTTATCTTATAGCTGGTTAAATTACGGATGTCAAAAAGCATACACCTAAACAAATTATTGTTGCGCTGAATGTTGTTTGGCTGAATTTTAAGTTTGATAGGCTTAAATTGTTATAGTTTGCGCTGCATACTGCGCACAGTGAAAGAGGGAGAAGATGATTTTGCGTGAATTTTTTTTGGCAGTGGCCGGTTTAGTCGACTTAGCCTTTAGTGTGTATGTTTTGATTCTGGTAGCACGGGTGTTGCTGTCGTGGTTTAATCCAGCCCCACACAACCAGATTGTTCGTTTTATCCATTTGGCAACCGACCCGATTCTATATCGGCTGCAGCGCATGATTCCGCTGCAATTTGCTGGTATTGATTTCTCCCCGATGGTTTTGTTGCTGGCGTTGTCCTTTGTGCAACGCATTATTATTTCGATTTTGCACTCGATAGCTTACAGTTTTTAAGCGCTTATGTGTAGCAACGGCAAACCACAGTGGGCGGTAGAGCATGGTGATGGGGTGGTGTTGGCCATTATGGTACAACCTCGGGCTAGCAACAATAAACTCTGCGGGGTGCAGGGCGATGAACTGAAGGTGCGTTTGACATCGCCACCGGTAGATGGCGCGGCCAACAAGCTCTGTGGGCAGTTCTTAGCCAAGCTGCTCGGCTGTGCGAAAAGTCAGGTCTCATTGCTCAGTGGGCATAAAAGCCGCCATAAACGGTTGCTGGTCTCCGGCGTGCCATTTCCGCAGGCGGTGCAGGTGATTGAAGATATTTTAGCTCAGAATTGCTAAGCTCAGTGCTAATGTCTGGATTCTCACGATAGGTGCGTTACATAAAACTAGCCATAAGGGGTAGAATTCTGCAGTATATTTTTGGTTGCAACGACATATTTTTCATAAAAAAGAAAGAGACGGTATATGCAATCCTTTGTGTTTCACAATCCAACTAAAATTGTTTTTGGTGCCAACACCGCTAGCCAGGTGGGCAAAAATGCAGCCAGATATGGTAAAAAAGGGCTGTTGGTGTATGGGCGTGACAGTATCAAGCGCACTGGGGTTCATGCGCAGGTAACCACAGCGCTTAACGCCGCTGGGGTGAAAGTTGTCGAGCATGGCGGCGTTAAATCCAATCCGGTGCTAAGCCATGTGCAGGCTGGCATAGAGTTGGCCAAGGCTGAGCAGGTGGATGTAATTATTGCTGTCGGTGGCGGCAGTGTTTTGGATGAGTCTAAAGCTATCGCAGCTGGAGCTATGTACTCTGGCGACGTGTGGGATTTCTTTTGCGATAAGGCGCAGGTGCAACAAGCCTTGCCGCTAGTGACAGTGTTGACTCTGGCTGCTACTGGTTCCGAGATGAACAGCGGCGGCGTTGTGACTAATGAGGCAACCCAGCAGAAGTTCAATATTGGTTCACCACACCTTTTCCCCAAGGTGTCTATTTTAGATCCGACGCTAACCTACAGCGTTCCGCTCGACTATACTGCTTATTCCGCCGTGGATGCTATCTCCCATCTGTTGGAAGGGTATTTTACCAGTGCCGATACCGCAACCGCGTTGCAAGATCGTTTTGTTGAGGGGTTAGTGCAGACTATTATCGAAAGTACCGAGAAAATTCTGCTCAAGCCCGATGATGCTGATGCTCGAGCCACTATGATGTGGGCGGCGACATGGGCGCTCAACGGATTGTCAACCGCGGGAATCGGGGTCTACAGTTTCCCTAATCACATGATCGAACACTCCCTAAGTGCTCTGTACGATGTCGCTCATGGCGCGGGCTTGGCCATTGTTATGCCGGCGTGGATGGCTTATAGCGCCGAGCGTCAACCGGCAAAATTTGCCCAGTTTGCTCAGCGGGTATTTGGTTGCAGTGCTGCCGATGAGCAGCAGTTGGCACAAGCCGGTGTTGCCGCGCTGAAGCAGTGGTTTGCCAAGATTGGTAGCCCTGTGACTTTAGCGCAAGCGAATGTGCCCCAGAGTGATATTCCGGCAATTGCTGATAATGCCACTATGCTTGCGCAAAAGTGGGGTCTGCACGAGTATGACGCTGCAGTTATCAGTACTATTTTGCAGCGTTGTTAGGATTAAGATGAAGATAGTATCTTTTAACGTCAATGGCTTGCGTGCGCGCCTGCATCAGTTGAGCGCGCTCATTACTCAGCACGACCCCGATATTATCGCCCTGCAGGAGACCAAGGTACATGATGATCAGTTTCCGCGTTTAGAGGTGGAAGCGCTGGGATATCATGTCGATTATCATGGGCAAAAGGGGCACTATGGCGTGGCCCTGCTGGCTAAGCGCCCTGCTGTGAAGCTGGTGCGTGGTTTTGCCACCGATGAGCTGGATGCGCAGCGGCGCTTTATCGGCGGCTGGTACGCGGCTGCAGATGGCCAGCTAATTACTGTACTCAATGGCTATTTCCCTCAAGGTGAGAACCGCGCTCATCCGACTAAATTTCCAGCCAAACAACAATTTTATGCCGATTTGCGCCGCTATCTGGGCGAGTTTGCTCCAAATACTGATCTTGTAGCCGTAGTGGGGGATATGAATGTTGCGCCCGCCGCAGCTGATATCGGTATCGGCGAGAAGAATGCCCAACGCTGGCTGCGCCAAGGAAAGAGTTGTTTTCTGCCTGAGGAGCGCCAGTGGTTGCAGGAGTTGCAGGAGTGGGGATTGACAGATAGCTTTCGCGCCTGCTATCCGCAGGAGAACGATCTGTTTAGTTGGTTTGATTATCGCAGCCGTGGTTTTGAGCAGCAGCCTAAGCACGGCCTACGTATTGATTTGATTCTTACCAGTTCCGCACTGCAGCGCCATTGTCGTGATTGTGGTATCGATTATGCCATTCGCTCCATGGAGAAACCCTCGGATCACTGTCCTGTTTGGGCTGAGTTTGATCTCTAAAGTAGGGCTGAAGCCATCGGTTATGAACTTAACCGATGGTTTTAGCCTGTTAATCGGTTGCCCCCTCTGGTTTGGTGGTTATTATAGGTAGCTTGATGGTAAAAGTGGTGCCTACGCCCATCTCACTTTCTACAGTTAATTCACCATGGTGTTTCTGGATTATGTCGTAGCAGATACTCAATCCGAGCCCAGTACCTTTGCCCACATCTTTGGTAGTGAAAAATGGCTCAAATATGCGAGAGAGTATCTCTGCAGGGATGCCGCTGCCATTGTCGCTGATCGTTATCACCACCCATGGCTCTGCCGTGGCTGTACCGATAACAATCTCTCCTAGCTTTTTGTCACCAGACTGTGTCATTGCCTGAGCGGCATTTACCAGTAGATTGAGAAATACCTGATTCAGCTCTTGGGCAGAGCAGTAGATTTCAGGGATCACCTGATAATCTTTTTTAACCTCAGTGGTGTATTTGAGCTCGTTCCAGCCAATGCTCAACGCTGCGTCGAGGCACTCATGCAGATTAGTTAATGCGGCAGCAGTGTCATCAACACGAGAAAAGCTCTTGAGGTTTTTTACTATGTTGGTTATGCGCTCAGCGCCTTCAAGCGACTCGGCAATTAAATCGGTGATATCCTCCTGGATGAAGTTAAGTTTTAATTTTTTTTGATGCTGTTTCGCCTCAGCAATTTTCGCTTCGTCGCCACTGGAGCGGATAATATCTTCTAAAAATTCTATATGCTCACTCAGCCGCTTGGTATATTTGTTCAAGCTGGTCAGGTTGCTGGAGATAAATCCAGTCGGGTTGTTGATCTCGTGGGCCACGCCAGCTGCCAGTTGACCAATGGAGGCCATCTTTTCCTGATGTACCATCTGTCCCTGTGTCGACTTCATTTTGTCGTAGGCCTCGGCCAACTCATGATTAAGCTGGCACATAGCGGTGATGTCGTGGATAGTGACTATCTGGGCGATCTCAGTGGCAAACGCCCCTTCGCGAAATGGAAAAATACGAAATTCCAACCATTTGTCGCGTTGGATGTCGTGATATTGGCCTTTGGCGGGAAGTTGCTCGAGTTGTCTCAGATCGTCTGGTAGTAGGCTGTGCCAGTTTTTACCTAGCAGGGTAGCGATTTCAATATTGTAGAGTGTTTGAATTGCCTTGTTTGTGCGTACCACTCTGTTGGCGCTGTCAACGAGAAGCACGACCTCCTCAATACAATCTAGCGACCATTCCCATTCGCGTTTACCATTTTCAACTTTTTTGAAAAGTTGTTGCAGTTGGATGTGTTGCAACTCCAGCTGCTCTTTGTTATGTACGCGCTTGGTTATGTCAAAAGTTGCAATAAGTAGATTGCTTAACTGGCTATGCTCATCATGAATAGATGATATGCGTACTGATAACCATTTGTTGGTGGTGGGTGCCTGAATCTCTTGGCTCCACACATGGTCTTGCGCTAAGGCTTTTTTGATGTCTGCGCAGTGCTCTGAATCGGGTTGGAGTAAATAGTAACATTCTCCCGGCATAGTTTTAATAGTGGTGCAGTGCATCTCTATGAATGCAGGGTTGGCGTATTCAATAATACCTTCGGTGTTGGTAATAGCTATTCCATAGTCATTCTGTTCTAAGGCTAACGCCAGTTTTTGCGCCGTACTCTCGGCCTGTTTTATCGTGGTAATGTCAACAAAATTGCCGATGCGGCTCACCATAGTGCCGGAATCATCTAAAATTGGAGTGCAACTGTGTTCGAACCAAACTACTGTGTTATCGGCTTTTATTAGTCTAAACTGAATGGTGTGGTGGGCATGGCTGTCGCGGTGGCTTTGCTGCCATTGAGGTAGATCATCGGGGTGGATTCTCTTCTCTAGCAGGTGCTCTTGGCGCATGAACTCTGATGCAGAAAAACCGGTTAGTCTGTGACAGGACTCAGAGATGAATTTTTTATTGCCATTGGCATCACGCCAGACGATGAACTCTTGGCTGTGCTTGGCGTACAGGTGCATAAGAGCCCAGCGCTCCGGCTCGGTCATGTTGTCGGAATTCTTGTCAAGAATTGTTGTCAGATTGTTCTTATCCTCTGTTGTTGTCACGCCGGTCACCTCTATGTGTGAATGCCAGATGTGTGGGAAGCCATGCTCTCGAAAATAACGCAGACAAAGAAAATGAGCCAGAAAAAAATTGGTGTAAAAACACAAGCTTCTTTGCAATTTGGCATAATTTTGCTAGTGTTCATACTTGAGTATAATATTTATGATTCCTTACATTAAATAGTGGGGGTGTTGTGTATTCAAGTCAAGAACGAAAAATGGCCAAGATTCTGTGTGTGGATGATGAGCCCAATGTGCTGCGTGCTCTGCGCCGTCTATTTATGGATGAGGAGCACTACGAGCTATTGGTTGCTGAGTCAGGCGCTGCAGGGTTGGAAATATTAGCGCAGGAGGAGGGTATTGCTGTAGTAATATCTGATTACCGCATGCCGGCCATGAACGGGGTGAAATTTTTACGCCAAGTTCATGATTCGTGGCCCAAAACTTTGCGGATTGTTCTTTCCGGCTATGCCGACACAGCTTCGGTAGTTGAAGCTATCAATGTCGGGCATATTTACAAATTCATTCCTAAACCATGGAACGACGATGAGTTACGCATCAATATTACTAATGCTGTAGATACCTATTTTTTGAATGTGGAAAATGAGCGCCTGTCTGCAGAGTTGACTCAGCGCAATGACGAATTGCAACAGATTAATGCTAATCTGGAAGGGTTAGTCCGTGAGCGTACTGAGGCCTTGGAGTTACGTAGTCTGGTCCTACAGTTAGCGCAGGATGTTTTAGATAGCCTTCCCGTGATTGTATTTGGTATAGATGATGAGAACCAAATAGTTCAAGCCAATGCGCGTGCACATAAACTGTGTCAGGGGCGCGGTATGTTGCTGGGCGAGCTTACTACACAGGTGTTTTCTGCGGGATTGCTCGCTTTTCTCGAGCAGGTGAAGCTTGTGGGCTCATCGGCTGATACGGTTTGTTTTGCCGACCAAGAGTTTTCCGCTATGGGCTGCTATCTCAACGATGACCGCCGCCGCGGCATGGTTATTACCCTACTGCCAATAGGAGCTTAGTCACGCAGATATGATAACTAAGTGTTGTGCGGATATTCAACTGGATGTGGCGACGATATTAGCTACTATCTCGTGTGACATCGGAATGCCAGTGGTTGCCAGTGAGGTGCTGCAACTGATTGATGCAGGTAAATCCAATGCCAAATCTCTCTCTGCGACTATCACTCGGGATCAAGCCTTGACTCTGCGGGTGCTGAAATTGGCGAACTCTCCATTTTATGGGTTCTCCCGTAAGGTCAACACGGTAGGAAATGCCGTAGTGGTGCTGGGGGAGAAAATTTTGCGCAATATGGTGCTGGCGCTGGCGGTAAAGGGGATGCATGCCCGCCATGGTGAGGTGGAGCGAAATCTATGGGTTGAGTCCGCCTCTTTTGCTATGGCGGCTCGTTTTCTCTCCATGCGCAGCGGTTGCCTGATTGCCGAAGAGGCCTTTATGGCCGGATTGATGAGTAATGTTGGCGAACTGGTGTGCAATAACGATAAACCGCAGTTATATGCCGATGTTCTGCAAGCAAGCGGCTCAAGTGGGCAGCGGGATAAACACAGCGGTGAAATCTTTCCCCATACTTTTGCTCAGTATGGTGCGGCTATTCTCTCGCACTGGAACTTCTCACCATTGCTAGTTGCCAGCTGTTTTTATGCTGAAAATGAAGATCTGAGCGGATATGTTGAGGACGATACCCACACTATGTGTTCTATGGTTTATCTGGCGCGGCAGATGTGTAAACAGATGAAAATTGGGGGATACTCTCAGTTTACCGCGCCCTTAGCTGTTGGTACGGCAACCGATGCGCTGCAGTTGAGCGATAAAGATATGCAAGATCTATGCAGTGAATTTGAGGAAATTTATGCTGAACAGTCTGGTGTTTTGCTCTACTCCTAGCTGTTGCAGTTTCTGTTGCCCTGTTGCCCGAGCATTATTACACTCCTGTCAGGTTGATGAATTCCACTCTTAGCGCCGTTGCATTTAGCTACGCATAGAGTTTAAACTTTGGATTTAGCCAATCTTCTCTTCTTTGTTCTAATCAATCCTTAATCATCACCAGCACTGGCTGTTTCGGTGTGTCGGTGCGGTAAAAACGTTTTAGTGCTGTTATTGAGTCCTCTGATAAAGTTGATCCCTGCTTTAGCAGTAGCAGGCCGGTGCCGCTATATACATCGCGCAGTACCACCATGCCGCACCTTAAATCCTCGGGGTAGAGTTCACGTCTGGAGTGGGTTGGAGCTGATGGTTGCGACTCTGAATAGTAACTGCGTGCAGAATCGGCTACTACAGGCAGCAGCTCCAGGTCGAAGTGTCCACCCTCTTCACTGATACATACGTCAATTATGCTTTCTAGACTAGCGGAGTTATCAGTGCTTATGTTGCGGTCGAGATATCCGGCAATAGAGATGATGCGTGCACCTATGGGAATCTGCTCACCCTGTAATTGGTCTGGATAGCCGTTACCATCGTAGCGTTCCATTATATGGCGAATAATGACCCCTGCCGCACGTAGATCGACAATCGGGTCAATAGCTGTTTGGCTGCGTACTGGGTAGGAAGCAAAGATGATTTTTTCACTTTCAGTGCGCTCTTTATCCGGCTTAATCCAGATACCCTCGGGAATGCCTAGTTTGCCAATCCCTTGTAACAGCGCGGCAGCGCGGATATTTTTTTGTTGTTCAGCGCTCAGATTTAATTTTTGTGCTGTGGCCACAGCGATAGCTGCAGTGTTGCGGGCATGGTTGCGCAATTTATTGTCTCGGAGTTCAATAAGCCCAGAGAGGGTGCCTAATGTTTGCTCGAAACTGTCGCGCAAGCTTTTGTTGGTAATCGCCAGCTCTTCGTGTTTTTCTCTAATGCGATTAGTCTGGGATAGTACCCGCTGTTTCAGACGCTCATTCCAATCTTTAAGCTCTTGGGCCTGTTTTTCAACTATAAGTTGCAACCGCTTGTTTTCAGCCTCTAAGTTGTATTGACGGATGGCGTCGCGCACCAGAAGCACCAGCTGCTCATCGTCCCATGGCTTAGTTATGTAGCGCCAGATCTCACCTTTGTTGATGGCGTCCATAGTTGCATTTATGTCGGCGTAGCCGGTCAACATCACACGGTAGGCTGTAGGGCAGATAGTTTTGGCTTGTTGTAAAAATTCGACACCAGTCATTTCTGGCATGCGTTGGTCGGAAATTATTAACGCCAGGTTGGTTGCTTCTGGAATACACTCGAGCCCCTCAGCTCCAGAGTTGGCAGTTATAACCTCTATGTCCTCATCCAAAAGCACGCGGCGCAGCGCGCGCAGGATTCCTTTTTCGTCATCGACACACAACACCTGTGGAGGTGTTGGTTCCGTCGTTGCGTCGCACATAGCTGACCTCACATAATAATCATATTATATTTAATTTTTTAATTATTGGCGCTTTTAGCTGGATTGTCCACCCAATTTTTATAAATATCAGGTGCTTGGTTAGTCGTTAATGCTGTGGTAGCGGCTGAATTGCTATTTTTGGCAATAGAGGTAGAGAAGTGTGCTCACTGCATCATTGGTGCGGGTTTATTTGCGGCGGTGGCATCTGGAAAGTTTTCCGCAATTTTGCGCATGGCAGACTGTACTTCGTTGGCCATCTTCTCGGCACCAATGTCACTTAGCTGAAGATTGTTATCATCTATGCGCTCAAGATAACCCTGTTTTTCTAATTGTTTAACTGCTTTCAACATGGCTAATTTGACCTTGCCGCTCTCTGTTGTGGCACCGACCATTGTGGCAAAGCGCTGGGCTAACTCAACATTCTTGCCATTGATGAGTTTTTTTTGTGCGAATGGTTGTTTGGCGGTTAGCGCCAATTTGCTTAAAAATAGAAAAGTGACAGTTTGCCACAGGCTGTTGTTGGATGTAGACATAGATAGATCCTTTCATGCTGAGTGTGTTTCGCTTAATACGGACAGTGGCGGCAGTTTAACGATGACATCGGTCAATGTCCAGTATCTTTATGTGGTCTGTTTATCTACTTCCACGCTAATGCTGCCTGCACTGATATGGGTAATCTGCTTGCAGAACCGCGCACAATTTTCTCTTGGAACCAGAAGCGTCATTTGAATTGAGCCTGCGTAGTCACAGTGCAATATTTGTGCTTCGTAGCTGCTTATTAACTGATGTATTGGCTCCAGGAGAGGATAGTGCAACTCAATGCGCAGCTGTTGATAACTAATTTTTTCTCTACGGGGCAGAGTCTCCAGATTGTTGAGCACGGCTGCAGTGTAGGCGCGCACCATGCCGCCCTTGCCTAAGCGAATGCCGCCGAAATAGCGACTGACTACAACCGTAATATCGCCGATGTCGGTATGGAGCAGAGTAGTGAGCATCGGTTTGCCGGCAGCACCATGCGGTTCCCCATCATCGCTCATACCGGCTTGCAGGGTACAACCTGGTGCGCCGATGACGCACGCCCAGCAGTTATGGTTGGCATTGCTAAATTCCTGTTGCACCTGACGGATAAAGGCGCGGCTGTGTTCGCGTTCAGCAGTGTTGGCCACCGTAGTGATAAAGCGGCTGCGTTTCACTTCTGTTGTTGTTCTATGCCATTGCGCTGGTACGCTATAGCGTGCCGGCATCATTGTTGATTGAAGGAGACCTCTACATCTGCGCGGTGCGCGGGGTTGATCTCCCACAGCGTTTTGCGGGTAAAATTAAATTTGTTGGCGATTAAGACGTCGGGGAACTGCGCAATACGAATGTTGTACAGATTGATATACTCGTTAAACAGTTCTCGCCTATCAGCTATCTGATCTTCCAGTTCGCTGATGCGGTTGCCGAGGCTACTAAATGCGGCATCAGCTTTTAGATCTGGATAGCGCTCAGTCACCGCGAAGAGAGATTTCAGGGTGTCGGTCAGCATGTTTTGTGCCTGCAGTTGCTCTTGCTCCGAACTGGCAGCTCCGACCATGGAGCGTGCTTTGATTACGGCTTCAAGGGTGCTCTTTTCGTGTTGCATGTAGCCTTCACACACTTTTATCAGCTTGGGCAGTTCATCGAAGCGTTGTTTGAGGAGAACATCAATATTGCTCCATGATTTGTCCGTTTCATTTTTTAAGCGCACCAAGCCATTGTAGATCATTATTACGTAGATAAAAAATACGCCAACAATGAGTAATAGTGCTGCTAAGACTGTTAATGTCGCCATGAAAACTCCTTCAAGTTGAAAAAATGGTTTGTGCCATCGGGCCGGTCATTAAAATAAGTGAAAGTAATTGGCTGCGTTACGCAGCGCCACAATTATGCTGATAAGGGCAACAAAAAGCAACACTGGTGCATACCAACTGTAGTTGCGGGTAAGATGTGTTTCTGAGGCGGTTTCGGCTATTATGAAGGGTAGCCCTTTTTGTGGCGGCGCTCCGATTAGCAGCTGCTTATTACTGCGCTGCTGGCTGTTGTGCAACTTTTCACGCAGGGCCTGCTGCTCCATGTCGCTGCGGGCTCTATCCCATTCCGCTGTGCTTATATGGCCGTCATTGTCAGCGTCATAGGCTTGCATCGCCGCTTTGTCACTCTTTAGGTCGCGCAGTTTTTTGGCGACACTGTGGCTAATATTTTTTGCGCTGCCGTTGTCGTCTACACTGCGTGCGAACCCCAATACATAGAGATTGCACCCCTCGTGTAAAACCTCCTCTTTCCACTTTTCATAATGGTTGCTCTCGCTGGCACTGGAGAAGAGGATATTGCTCTGACCGGGAACGCCTTCGGTGCTGAACTGCGGTTTTAGCTGTGCCCCCTGCGGATCGATGAGAATACTCCCGGTATCATCGGTGAGGACAAAGGGAACGTTGCCACTAGAGGTGACCTGGGTTACGTGCCAAGTGTCATTGCGCTTGCTGCGTTGATACTTTTTTAGGCAGTAGTATACGCAGGGCAGCTGGGAAATTGGCGAGACTAAAGCGTACATCCGTTGTGCGCGCCCACTAACCTCTATCATTCCCATGGCAGCAGAGCGTGCTTTGCTGGTGGGGGTATTTTCGATACGCTGCTTCAATCGCCAAAAATGTACTGCCCCCCACAGTGCGACAATGCCGACAGTTGCCGGAATAGCTCCGGCAAGAATGCCATATTGGTAGACCAGTGACGTCATGTTGCTTCGGCCATGGCTGATAAATAGGATGATAGCTCCCAGCGCGGTTAGTGCTATGCGCCACCCGGATAGATGCAGCTGCAGACCAGAACGAGTCTCGACTTCGGGCGGAGGTGGTAGCGTGGACTCTGGCTGCTCGGTTTTATCGGCGTTGTGCGGTGTAGTGGATGCAGATGGTGATTGCGCCGCCGTGAACAGCCCAGCTTGATCAACTGGCGCGATTATTTGTTCCAAAGGGGGGATAGCTTCTGTCAACAAGGGGGCTGCCGATTCTTGGTGCAACTCATCGTCGCTGATCATGTCTGCGAGTAGCCAGCCATAGCGGGTAAGAGCGGGCAGATTGCCGTTACTGGTGCCGGTGACGCTGGTTTTTTCAATGCGACAGCAGGGTAAAAACCCCAAGCCAAATTTATAGTCGATCTTGATAGATCCAGCGCGCTCTTTAATTGTCTCTAGCAGCGCCAGCAGGTTACCGTTGCGGCTCAGACTGCTGTTGGCTCCGAGTTGACGATGGTCAAAGCTGCCGGGGAAAATACGCACAGCGCGGCTAACTTTATTCTGCTCATCGAGCCAATAGAGATCAATAAGCGGAGTAAATTTAAAGATGTCTTGCTGCAGCTGTAGGTCCGTTATGGCGCTAGGGTGTTTGCCGCTGTAGGTATTATGCACCATCAAGCGCTTTAATTGCTTGTCGGCCAATTGCCCGGAGATGTCGGCGACAACGGCTAGCAGCTTTGTATCGCTATTCAGGACAATTTCATGTGCCTGCTCTTGTTGACTAGTGCTGGTGGCAGAAAAAACAATATTCTCATCATCTATCTCTACGCCGTTTAGCAGTTGCGGAGAGAAGCTTGGCGGCGTGGGCTGGAGTAGCCAGTGCTCCACGGCGTGGGTGCGTAGGATTTGCGCCAGCGGTTGCAACTGGGCCTGCGTCCCTTTCGCCAGCTGTGCTAACCCTACACCGATCAGGCGTTGCCGCAGGGTATAGCTGTCCAGCGCACCGGCTGTGGCTAACTGCTTTATCAGCGGTGCAAATCTGTCTTGATCACTGCTGGCCATTACCAGCAGCAGGTGCTCAGTCTGAGTTGCTGGTTGCATTATTGATAACCTGCTGCTGATGCTGGAATTGGGAGATATTGCAGCTTTTTACAATGATGGCAAAGGCCATCAGGGCGAGAATGATCAAGATAAAACCGAGGTAGTTTTCATTTTTTAATTTCTTGGGCATAGTCTGTCACCGTGTTGTGGTTAATATTGTTGGCGCTAAGCACTGATAGCTATCCCAGCAGGATGGCGATCCAGCGTAGGTCATCGGTGGCTTCCAGTGCGATTTTTACAATCATGGTCAGTGGTACCGATAGTAACATACCCACGGGCCCCAATACCCAGCCCCAGAGAATCAAAGATAGTAGCACCACCAGTGGTGATAAACCCAGTCTCTTGCCCATGTAGCGCGGTTCGATAATGTTGCCAACGACAATGTTGATGATAACGTAACCGAGGATAACCAGCAATGCTTGGGTAATGCCGTGTTGTACAATCGCCAGCAGCATCGGGGGGATTACCGCTATAATCGAACCAATATTGGGGACATAGTTGAGCATGAATGCTAGCAGTCCCCACACCAAAGGGTAGTCTATGTCGAGCAGCGCCAGCAGAATGGCGACACTAAACCCAGTTAATAGGCTGACTGCTGTTTTTATGACCAAATAACTCTGAACGCTTCTAGTTATACGGCTAAATTGATTAAACGAATGTTCGGGATTGTGTAGCGCCTGTTGCAACTTAGCTGGCATGGCGCTGGCCTCGAACAGAATGAATATCACCGTGAGGAGAATCAGGAAGCCATCGGTTAGCACTGAGCCCAGACCGGTCAAGGTGTTTCCGGCCACTTTCATCGCTGCACTGGGGTCGAAATACTCCAACATTACCTGTGGTGACAGTTGGATACCGTAATTATGCAACCATAGGAACAGTGAGCTAGTCTCGGCGCGCAATTGGTTTTGATAGGTCGGTATTTTAAGGGAAAAATCGTGTACCGAGGTGCCGATAAACAGAGCCAGGAGTAAACCCACAGCTATAGATGCGCTGATAACTAAGAGAATATTTATAGCGGTTGGAATGTGGCGTTTTTCCAGCCAATTTAGTACCGGTAGGCACAGAATGGCAATGAAGGTTGCCAGTAAGAATGGGACTACCACGTCCTGAGCATTTTTTAGTCCCGCGATAATGATAACTAGACAGGCAGCTGCGCCCAGAATTGTACTTCCCGTTGAATTATGCTGGGTTTCAGTCATTCAGTTAAATCCTGTTGTGTTAGTTGCGTGGATAGATTGCCTCTACGCTGGAGTGTGCGGTGCTCAGCAATTGGTGACACCTGTGGGTAATATTAAGGTTTGACAGGCGTTTTTGCTACACTTTTTTTAGTTGGTCGCTAACGATCTCTTGGTTGCCTTGGCAAATTTACTGGCGGTAGTGCTCAGTGCGCTGCGACTCTTTGTGCTGTCCTCTAAGTAGTGAGACAATGGCCAACGTCCGTTTGGATATTGCGATAATTTTACCGTCGGGTGATCACTAGAGCCAATGCCAGTATTCCCGAACCGGCTAACAGCTGTGGCCAATTAACGCTCTCATGAAAAATCAATGCCGAACAGGCAATCGCCAGAGGAATTTTTAGATTGTTGCACACCGCGAGGGTGCCGGTATTGACTCTACGCACGCCATAATTCCACAGGAAAAAACATACCCCAGACGCTAAAACTCCTAAATAGAGCAGTGCCGCCAGCTGATTGATGGTGAAGGCTGGCAGTTGCCAACTGCCGGAGTAGGCGAGCATGGGCAAGGTGCTGATAACAGCGCCGCAGTAGAGCAGGGCAAAAACCTGATGATCTTTGCAGTGGCAGCTGCGCATAACTTTTTTGTATGCCACTTGGCCGAATGCGAAACTGATGTTGGCAATCTGGATTAACAAAAAACCGCTGCGAAATTCGCCGTGGTGGAAATCGCGGAACAGAATAACGCTTGTACCCAACACTGCTAAGAGCGCCATCTTAAAAAAGCGGGGGTGAAATTTCCCTTGGAGTAGATCATTGATCAGGGTGACGTAAATTGGGGTGAAAATGGTAAATAGCGCAACCTGATAACCCTTAAGGTAGTGGAAGGCCGCAGTATAACTCATGTACATTATGCCGTACTGTATCGCTCCGATGAGAAGCAGCTTTACTCTGGTTATGTAGCGGCAATTTTGCAAACGGCAAAAGGGGAGAAATACCAATAGCGCTAATATTAAACGGATCGCGGCAACCAAGACGGGGTCGATACCCACCAGTTGCCCTTTAATAAGACCAAAGGAGAAACCCCATATTAGCGAAACTAGTAAGAGTGAAGTCATTATGAGCGGGGCACTTTTCCAGAGGTGATGATTGCGGTTGGCGGAAGATAGATCTTGGGTGCGGCAGGGTAAATACTGTGCCGCTACTTAATCCAGCGGGAGGTAAACGCGGTTTTTTCCTTCGTTTTTGGCACGGTATAGACCAGCATCGGCGATGGCAATGATTTGATTTTTGCTCAAATTGGCTCGCTGCGAGTTGAAGTATGACACGCCAATGCTCGCGGTAACGTTGAGCTGATGTCCGTTCCAATCTACATACAGGTTGGCAATGTTTTCTCGTAGTCGCTCGGCGATCTGAGCGGCTACATCCAAAGTTGTTTCGGGTAAAATTACGGCAAACTCTTCACCGCCATAGCGCGCTACAAGATCGGTGTTGCGCATGGTCGTCAAGGTAACCTGAGCAATCCGCTCGAGCATTATATCTCCAGCCTGATGCCCATGAATATCGTTGATCAATTTGAAATCATCGATATCAAACATTAAAAAGGAAAAAGTGGTGTCATAGCGTGAGGCGCGTTGGAGTTCGCGATCCATATAGTCGTGAAAGTAGCGCAGATTGTATAGTCCGGTCAGGCTGTCTTGAAAAGCCAGACGACTAAGCTCGGCGTTGGCACTGCTGAGTGCCGCACTCGCTCTCTGAGCCTGCTCTTTTTGCTGCTTGTACTGCAGGACCATTTTACTGGTGGACAGGCTGATATCACAGAGTGCGCTATTGGCCTCTTGGAGTAGCTGGATACTGCTTTTTTCCAAGTCGCTGCTGGAGATATCAAGCAGTGATAACACCTCGATGCTCATCTTCGTGGTGTTTTCGATAATAGTGGTAACAGCATTGCCGTTTAAATCAAAATAATAGTTAAGCTCGTTGCGCAACTCCTCCAGTTTGTGCGCTTTGTGCGGGTTGCTCATGGCGGCAGATAATTTGTCGGCCAAGTTTACCGTCCGTGTGGCACAGGAGTAGGCTTTGGGGGCAAGCTCGGGTTGATGATGAAACATGATTATCTGACAGATACTGTCGGGCACGTTCCAGCGCCTGAGTATTTCACTGCCGAGTTGAGCATGCGAAGATCCGGTGCCCTTTAGAATTACATCACTGACGCTAATGTCCGGATCATGCACAGCATCATTAATCAGATCGCGGCAATATGGCAGACACATATACGCGACTAAAATGCCAATATCGTGCAACAGTGCTGCTATGAAAATATTATCATTCGGGCGTTTTATTGCGCTGGCAATAGCGTTGGCACCGACAGCGGCGGTTATGGCACGGCGCCAGAAATAATCAAAATCAAAGTGGTCAACTGTCGGTAGACGGAAGGAATCTATCAAGGCAAAAGAGAGCGCTACGTTAGTGATTAAGGTTAATCCCATGCGCGTTAGGGCTTTATCCAAACTTTCAATAGGGCTTAAGGGTGCCATTAGCGGTGAGTTGGCAATACGCAATACCCGCGTTGCCAAAGCAGGGTCGGCACTTATAAGCTGGGCCAGGCGGGCAAAGGATGGCTCTGGTTTATTGACCTCTTCCAAAATATGAATGGCAATAGCCGATGGAGTTGGTAAGCGCAAGTTTGGATTTTGTGCTAGTAGCTGATCAATAACCGACATTTCTCCTCCTGTTAAGGTTGGAAAGTTAGCATGTTTTTATTCTCCTGACTAGTTAATATAACGCTGTATATTGGCTTTGTTGGGCCATTTTTTTCTCACTTCTTGACAAAAATACCATGGCTGATTACCTTAGCGTTTGGTCGCTAGAATAAAGGAGTATAGCTATGCCAATGTATGAGTATCGTTGTAGTGAATGTGGTTTGGTTTTTGAAGTACGCCAGAAATTTTCTGATCCTCCAGTTGCAGTTTGTCCTACCTGTGGTGGCGGTGTAGAAAAGTTGATTTCTCAGAGTGCGTTTACTCTTAAAGGTGGAGGTTGGTACGATCAGGGCTATTCATCTTCCAGCTCAGGTGCAAACACCGCTCCCAGTTGTCCAACTGGTGGGCAGTGTTGTGGTGGTGGCGCTAAGGGTGTAAGTTAGTTTCGTCGGTTATCAGTCTGCTATTTTTAGGGGGAATATATGGGATCATTAGGACAATTGATTGATGGTAAGGCTCTTGCGGCTCAAATGCGCGAGCACATGACAGCGCAGGTCAAGCAGTTAACTGCAACTGGAGTTACTCCGGGGTTGGCAGTCGTCTTGGTTGGTGAAGATCCAGCTAGCCGAGTCTACGTCAGCATGAAAGAGAAGGCGTGTACAGCCACCGGTATTTTTTCAGACGAGCACAAGTTGCCTGCCCAAACCACTCAGCAGGAGTTGCTGCAGTTAGTCGAGCAGTTGAACAATGACTCGCGCATTGATGGTATTTTGGTGCAGTTACCGCTGCCGGCACACATTGATGAAGATTGTATCCTCAATGCGATATCGCCACAAAAGGACGTGGACGGTTTTCACCCGTTTAATGTTGGCTGTTTAGCCACTGGTAATCCTACCTTTCGTTCATGTACTCCCTTTGGTGTGATGAAGATGTTGGAATCTATCGGCTATGATCTCAACGGCAAAGAGGTGGTGGTGGTAGGACGCTCCAACATCGTCGGCAAACCAATCGCGCTGATGTGCTTGGCGGAAAACGCTACGGTTACTATCTGCCATTCGCGCACCAAGGATCTACCCAGCCATGTCCGGCGTGCTGACGTGGTAATCGCCGCAGTAGGTAAGGCGGAGATGATAAAGGGCGAGTGGATAAAAGAGGGCGCTGTGGTGATTGATGTAGGGATCAACCGCGGGGCGGACAAAAAATTGGTAGGCGACGTTGAATTTGCTAGCGCGGTCAAAAAGGCTAGTTACATTACGCCTGTTCCCGGTGGCGTTGGCCCCATGACTATTACTATGTTGCTAGCCAATACTATTCAAAGCGCAACTAACCGTGCTGCTAAGTAGTATGTGTTAGTAAAGTATTATGCGCAAAGATACGCACTAGGGGAACCGTTATGGTTCCCCTTTTTATTTTCTGGCTCGGCAGGGTCGCAGGAATTAATAACCCTGGCGATAAATGTTAGGTTTGCTTTGGCCGAGGATATACTCAAAGTAGGCATTGATGGTAAGTTGCGCATCTGGATAATCGGGAGGTAGAGCGCCGTATGGCTGCCCCTTAAAGATGGCCGCAATAGCTTCGCGATCCAGGCGCTCGAAGCCCGACCCACGAATGAGGTCAACATCGTCAATAGTACCATCCCGATTGACGACAATCTTCAGCAGCGCCAGCCCCTGTTGGCGTTTGTCGATGGCCTCTTGCGGGTAGTTCCAGACGTTATATACCCCCTTTTTGAAGCGGGAGAAGAAGGAGAATAACTTGTCCTTTTCCATGTTAAGGATTAGCGCGTCACCATTTTCTACATCTGGACGCAGCTTGCTCTGCGCACTGCGTGCTACGTCGGCTGCCGCGGTGGCGGATGAGTTCAGTAACTGCTCAAGCGTAGGTAGCGGCGGCTGTGGGGTGGCCAGATCTTGAGTGGCTAGAGCTGCCTCGCGCACTGGGGTGGTCTGCTGCTTGGGCTTCTCAATAACCTCTTTTTCTGGTTGTGGTTGGAGCGCTTTGGGTTGCGCGACTACGGCAGAGCTGTCCTCGTTGGCCGAACCCTGTGGAGCTTGCTCCTTGGGGGTGCTCTGATCTATTGATCCTTGCCGCTTGGCTTTAATTGGCACTTTTTCTGGTTGCTGAGGTAGTGCCGTTTCACGTTGCGGTTGTGCTGGCAATACGTCGACGTAGATTGGTTGTGGTTTTGTGCTGGGACTGGGAATCTCGGTATGCATTGTCAGGCTCAGCCAGTGGATTAACAGCGACACCAGTAGCGCAATAAACAGTGGATAGCGAGAAGAGTAAAAGTTCATGGCACCTTAAGCAGTTGATCTCCGGCCTAATGTCTTGCTGCGATGGAGATGGGGGTGGATTTGAGCATTGAGCTATAGCACTATTGACTAGCTGGCAATATAGCACTATCAAACGCATAAGACTAATGTTCTTGCGCTGCCGCTCATTTTATCGGGGGAATTAAGTTGACGCCAGTTTTAGTAATCAGGTATAAAAATATGGTCAATCAAACTATGTTTTAAAAAGGGGGAGTTATGCATTTAGTTGAGCAGATAAAGACAAAAGCGCGAGCAGATAAGCAAACCGTGGTGTTGCCCGAAGGTTACGATGATAGGATGATCGAAGCGGCTGGACAGATAGTGGCTGATGGCTTGGCTAATGTTGTTCTGCTGGGTGACCCTGCTGTACTGCAAGCCAAGGCTGGCGAGTTGCAGGTTAGTTTGGCTGGGGTTACTCTGCTCGAGCCAGCTAAGGCACCACGACTAGAGGATTATGTCGCCGAATTGGTGCAATTGCGCCAGAAAAAAGGGCTGACTGCCGATCGGGCGCGCGAGATGTTGACTGCGGAGGATAACCTCTACTTTGCTTCTATGATGGTGCGTGTTGGTGATGCTGGCGGCGCTGTGGCTGGAGCCTTTAATACTACTGGTGATGTGCTGCGCGCGGCCTTTCAGGTAATAGGTACCGCCGCGGGCATGAAGACAGTATCCTCAGTATTTCTTATGGTGACCAAGAATCCGGAGTTTGGGGAAAACGGTATTTTACTGTTTGCCGACTGCGCAGTTAATCCCAACCCTAATGCTCAGGCCTTGGCTGAGATCGCTGTTGCTACCGCTCAGAGCTGTAAAAGTTTTCTCGGTGTAGATGCGCGGGTGGCCATGTTGTCTTTCTCTACCAAGGGCAGTGCCAGCCATCCTGATGCGGATAAGGTGTTGGAAGCTCTAGCGATTGCGCAGCAGCTTGATCCCACTCTGCAAATTGATGGCGAACTGCAACTGGATGCGGCAATCTTGCCAAAGGTTGGTGACAAGAAGGCACCGGGATCAGTTGTTGCCGGCAAAGCCAATACTCTGGTATTCCCTGATTTAGATGCTGGCAATATTGGTTATAAACTGGTTGAGCGTGTAGCTGGTGCCGAAGCGGTGGGGCCGATTATTCAAGGCTTGGCAAAACCAGTTAATGACTTGTCACGTGGTTGCTCGGTTGCCGACATTGTTAACGTTTGCGCTATTACTGCGGTACAGGCGCAAGGCTAACCTAACTGTTTTTGGCCTAGATTCTAAACAAAAAGCCATCCCCGGCAAGCTATTAGCTGGGGATGGCTTTTTGTGTGTAGGGCTAAAATTATAAATCTTTGGGTTAGGCTTCGTAGTCTGGTGAAGTAAAGCTGTAATTGAACTTGGTATGTTCAGTATAACTGCCATTGAGAATTCCAACCACATCTTCAACAAAAACCAACTCTTCGTTGGTGGGGATGACAAAAACCTTAACCCGTGAGTCCGGTTTGGTTATCTCTGTCTCTCCACTTTTACTGAAGGTTTGCATATTTTTTTCAAAATCTAGATCGATTCCCATAAACTCCAGACCTTCAAGAGCTTTCTGGCGGATTATGCCAGCATTCTCGCCTACTCCAGCGGTAAAAACTATGGCGTCCACGCCACCTAGCGCTGCAGCATAAGAACCGATATATTTGCGCAAACGGTAGGCTTCGACATCCAGCGCCAGTTGGCAGCGTTTATCGCCTTGTTCGGCGTGAGTTATTACATCGCGGCGGTCTGTGAAGGAACCGGTAATGCCTAGTAAACCAGATTTTTTGTTCAGAATTGAATCTATCTCGCGGGGAGTGCAGCCCTCTTGATCCATAATAAATGGTGGTATAGCGGGGTCAATATCGCCGCAGCGGGTGCCCATCATAGCGCCTTCAAGTGGGGTTAGTCCCATGCTGGTATCGATTGATTTGCCGCCCTTTATGGCAGTGTGGGAGACGCCATTGCCAATATGCAGGGTGATGATATTGCACTCGTCCAATGGTTTGCCCAGCTTCAATGCTGCACGCTTGGAAACATATAGATGGCTGGTGCCATGGAAGCCGTAGCGGCGCACGCCGTACTCTTCGTACCATTCGTATGGTAGTGGATAGATATAGGCATGTGCTGGCATAGATTGGTGGAAGGCTGTATCAAAAATCGCGATGTGCGGTACGTTAGGTAGCACCGCTTGTGCCGCTTCGATACCGGAGATATTAGGTGGATTGTGCAGCGGAGCTAAATGTTGCACCTTACGAATCGCGTTCAGCACCTCAGTATCAATAGGCACCGAACAGGTGAATTTTTCACCACCGTGAACCACGCGATGGCCGACGGCTGAGATCTCCTCCATTTTTTGTACTACGCCGTGCTCAGGATGGGTGAGAGTTTTGATTATTAGGTCGATAGCGACCCTATGGTCGGGGCATTCCGAGTTTTCCTTGTAGGTTTTTTTGCCCGGCACGTCGTGACTGATAAACGAATCACCGATTGTTACGCGCTCAACAACCCCTTTGGCTATAACCTCTTTTTTATCCCAGTTGAACAATTGGTACTTAACCGACGAACTGCCACAGTTTAAAGCCAGTATCTCCATGAGTAGTTCTCCTCCCCTATGGTCTATATTTATATAAAAGCGGTATAATACTGTTTTAACTTTTGCTTTTGTTCTTTGCTGCTAACTGGTAACTATTTGTTTTTAAGACAGAAAAACAAATATAAGCCGTTATGAAGCATAGCTAAATATTGTTTTTATTGCAAGGTGTTTTGTCCTTTTTAGTTGGGCTAAACAGGAGCAATAGCGTAGATGAAGGCGGTTGCTGGGAGCGAGGTTACTCTGTGCGAAGTAATGGTAAAGAATAAGTTGCTTTTTGCTGGGGAATCTCGTTGCCCTGCCATAATATGGCTGTTTTTCCGTGTGTTTGCGTAGGACACGATTTTTAATCTAGATAAAAAAGCCGCAGCACAATTAATTGCGCTGCGGCTAAGAGCTTTTAGGCTAACTTTTTCAGTTACTTAGATGCGGCCTTAGAGGATTCAGCCTCAACGCTAAATTCAGTTAAGCTTGCGGGGATATCACTGAAAACTATCATAAAGGGTAGGGTTTGCCCTGGCGCTAAGCTGACATTGGATAGAGCCGCGCCAAATGGATTATTGATGGTGTCTAACAGCTCCTGAATAGGCAGGGTTTTTAGCTCATTTTTGCTGATAACATTACCACAGTAGGCACTTTGGCTCATCAGTGGAATACCCTTCTCCTTGTAGAGCGTAGCGATAACCTTGAGCTCGGAGCGTGGCTCAGGAAAATTATTGACCGCGTATCCTTGAATGATAAATAGCTGGCCCACTGTACTGTTATCTACATAGTAGCTTTCGCTGGTATCGATGCGTATTGCCCCCTGTGGCTGCTGCGGTGCTGGGACAAGTTGCTGCTGCACCTTGTGAATCATCTGTAGAACATTGGTGGTGCCATAGGTCACATAGCCGTAACCATAAGCGCCAGCGATGAGCATAATAATTAACAGTAAAATCCACACTGACGTTGGAGTTTTGCCCTTACCCCCGGTTGGAGGTGCGGCTTTTTTATTGCTGCTATTAATCTCGGTAGAGTTTGCCGGCTCAGTACTACCGTCGTCGCTGCTCGCTGCAAATGGGGGAATCGGAGCACTCTCCTCTTCGGGGTCAATGCTTGCAAAGCTGAACTCTTGGGGCAGCGAGTCGCTGCTCTTAGCACTGTCTTCACCATCGTCTATGCGCGCTGAAGTTTCAGCTTGCTCGGCACTCTCCTCCTCAAAGCTGAAAGCGTTGTCTTCATTAAACGAGAAGCTATCTTCATCGCTGTTCCAATCGGGCAGTGATGGTTCTTCCTGTTGTTCCATGGTAGGAGCTGGCGGTGCGGCAGGGGTGGTTAGCTCTGGCTGCTCCTGAGGCACAGGCTCGCTCTGGGGAGCTTCTGCCGAGACAGTGAAAACATTTTTGCAGCGTACACAGCGTACATCAATGCTGCCATTGGCCAATAGGGCTTCATCAAAATTGTACGTAGTTTCACACTGCTTACATTGGATAACCATCTAGCGTCTCCTTGTTGAGGTAGCTACTTATGTTGAGCAAATTGTTTAATTTATATCTAGAGAGCGGATCGAGCTGCAAGAGCGCCCCCAAATACAACTATAACTGAACGGCGCTGTTTTTTATCTATCAATGTGATATTTTTACACTTGCTCCTAAATCACAGGGCATATTCTAACAAAAATAGAATTTAATTCTATAGCAAGTTGTAGTGAGGATGTCAATTTACCCGGGAGGATTTATGCGTTTATTGCTGAGTATTTTTGTCGTGTTTGTATCCATGGTAAGCAGTGTCTATGCTGCACCCCATTTAGAGGTGGCTCAAGATACTATCGATTGGGGACATATATACGCCGGCGAGCAGAAAGATGGAGTCTTTACCCTGCATAATAGCGGTGATTCAGCGCTGATAATTAACCGCGTGCGTAGCTCCTGTGGCTGCACGGCTGCTATGATGAGCGAAAAAACAGTGCAACCGGGAGCCGATGCACAACTGCGGGTGCATTTTAATTCCAAACATTTTACTGGTCAGGTAGTTAAACGGGTAATGGTGATGAGTAATGATCCCGCCCAGCCGCAGCAGCAGTTCATTTTGCGGGCACATATTGTGGCTGAGCTGGTGGTTACGCCAAATCATCTCAGCCTCAGATCAATTCAGATTGGGGAAAAGTTGGTGCGTAGTCTGACTTTGGAGAATAGATCCGATGTGCCGGTGCAGTTAAAAGCGGTGCGGTCAACCTCGGCGGCTATTCGTCTTGATGCTGTGCCAAAAGAGCTGCAGCCGAGTGAAAAAGTTGCTGTGCAACTGAAAGTAACTGGGCCGGACAAAGCTGGCACGACAATAAACGGTTACCTGCTAATTGACGCCCAAGGCCATACGCGCACCCAGATGCGCTTGCCCATTGTGGCTAGAGTGGCCAAGCAGAAAAACTAACTTACTCGCATACACTTGATAATGATTTTATTCTGCCTAAGAAGCTGATTGCGCACCGCCGCGCCGCCAGTGCAGCCATTTAAGCAGTTCGGTGGCGATGAAAATTGGTAGCGCTGTGGCAAGTATTACCAGCCAGTCCTGCCAGCCAAGAGGGACAGTGTGGAGTGCTGTTTGTAAAAACGGCAGATAAACTGCTCCCACCTGCAGGCTGCAACTTAGCAGCCACGCCAGCAATACCCAAGGGTTGCTGAAAAAGCCAATGACTGATAATGGGGTAGTCAGGGCACGAAAATTAAAGACGTTCATCTTCTCCAGCACGATGATGGCGGTAAAGGCTACCGTTTGGGCAACCATGACTTGCTGAGGATCTCCCGACTCTATGTAGTGATGAAACAGCCACAGGGTTGCCAAACCGAGATAACTGCCTAGCGCAACAATCATCAGAATGCCGTGCCTATTGAGAATAAGCGCGTTTTTAGCGCGCGGTGGCTGGCGCATCGCCTGCTTTTCCGCTGGCTCTAAACCCAGAGCCACTGCAGTCATACCGTCGGTTACCAGGTTCATCCACAAAATCTGAACGGGCAGAAAGATCAATGGGCCAGCGAGGATAATATTAAAGAATATAGCGACCAGCTCACCCATGTTAGAGGATAATAGATAGCGGACGAATTTTTGGATATTGGCATATTGGCGGCGTCCCTCCTCAACAGCGTTGATGATAGAGGCGAAATTGTCGTCAACAAGGATCATGTCCGCTGCACCCTTGGCCACATCGGTACCCTGTATTCCCATAGCTATGCCGATGTCGGCACGTTTGAGAGCTGGTGCGTCATTAACTCCATCCCCTGTCATACCAACCACTTCACCCATCTGTTGCAGCATTTGCACAATGCGCATTTTATCTTCGGGCGTGGTACGGGCAAAAAGTACCTTGCGGGTTAATGCCTGTTGCAGTGTTGCGTCGTCCATAAGCTTAATTTGTGCCCCCGTTATCGCCTGTTGCGCATCAAGGCCGATGGACTTGGCAATGGCTAAAGCTGTGGCCGCGGCATCTCCAGTAATCATAATGGTGCGGATGCCGGCATCAGCGGCGATGCGCAGAGCTTGGGGGACTGCCGCATGTGGCGGATCGATTATGCCGACAATGCCGAGCAGGGTCAGCTGATCTTCGACACTCTCCTCATCTAACTTGCAGCTGCTGGCTAACTCGCGCCGCGCAAGAGCTAGGGTACGCAAACCCTGCTCGGCCAGTTGTTGGTACGCTGTGGTCGCCGCCGCAACATCAGCTGCCGACAATAGCCGCTTACCTTGCTGATCTTGAATATAGGCACAGCGCGGCAGAATAACCTCCGGCGCGCCTTTTACGTGAGCTACTAGACCGTCGGGCCGGTGGTCGATAATAGTCATCCGTTTACGATTAGAGTTGAAGGAGAATTCGCTGCTGGCATAGCTTGTGTCGGGCTTGGTTAGCCACCCCTTGTAGGCAGCAACTATCAATGCGGCTTCAGTTGGTTCACCGATAATCTGCCATTCGGTAGCGTGTTTGCCTACGCTGGCGTGGTTGCAGTGCAGTCCGGTTGTCAGCAGCGCCTGGAGTTCTGGATAGCTTTTTAGCTCGATTTTATGACCATCTTGTTCAAAATGGCCAGCTGGATCATAGCCGTTGCCGGTTACTGTAATCGGTGCTGATGGCAGCCAAATATGTTGTACTGTCATCTGATTCTTGGTCAGCGTGCCGGTTTTGTCGGTACAGATAACCGTAGCGGCACCGAGTGTCTCCGCTGCCTGTAAGCGGCGCAGCAGTGCCTGACGCTGCACCATCGAACGCACGCCGAGCGCCAAAGTTATGGTCACTACGGCCGGTAAGCCTTCCGGTACTACAGCTACGGCTAGAGCAATACCGGTGAGGAACATCTCCATTAGCGGTTTGTGCATTAGCCAACCGCATAGGGCTACCGCAAAGGAGAGGGTAACCGAGAGAATGCCTAACTGCTTGCCTAGTTGACCTAACTGCTGCTGCAGTGGCGTGGCTTCAGTGGTGACACTTTGAGTCAGCTCAGCTATGCGGCCAAATTCACTGGACATGCCGGTGGCGATAACTATGCCGCGGGCGCGACCATTGGTGATGGCGGTTCCCATCCACACCATAGAGCTGCGTTCGGCCAGCCCTGCGCTGCAACTCACCGCTGGGGTATCTTTGCCTACCGAGTCAGATTCCCCCGTTAATGACGATTCATTCACCTTCAAATTCAGAGCGCTGGTCAGCCTGATGTCGGCTGGTACGTGGTCGCCAATTTTTAGGAGGACGATATCGCCGGGGACCAACAATTTACTGTCAATTACCTGTTCTTTGCCTTCGCGCACCACCGTGCAGCGTGGTTCCAACATCTGTTGCAGAGCTTCAATAGCGTTTTCCGCTTTCCACTCCTGCACAAAACCGAGAATGCCATTGAAGAGAACAATCACCAATATGGTTACGGCATCACCTAGTTCACCAACAATCAGAGATATTGCCGCCGCAGCTAACAGGATGAAGATGAGGATATCGGAAAATTGGCGCGCAACCACAACATACCAGCTAGTTTTAGCAACCCTATGAAGCTGATTTAGGCCGTAGTGCGATAAATTATCTGCTGCACTGGCACTGCTGAGTCCATGGCTGAGGTCAGTGCCAAAAGTTTGGGCAACCCTGGTGTAGTCCTGAGCGTGCCAGCACGGCTGAGTAGCTGGTGGCGCTGCATTGTCGGTGGTTTTCATGCACCTCTCCCTGCTGTAACTGTAAGGATTGTTTGGCGAGTAGTAAATATAACCAATAATAGAACGAGAACGGCTGTTGTCCATTACCAAAAAGGTATTTGTCTGCCGTTGCTGGTGTTGGGGAATATCACTTTTTTGGTGAGTGGTTACGCAGTGGAGGAGAGTAGGAATTTATAGTGCATTTGCATGGCGCATAGCATAGCGGGTGGGCATGGAATACCTAGCGGTAATATCTAGCAGTTTGTCGGACTTGGTTGCCACCAGCAAATCAAACCCGACAACATTGAGACGTTGATGCTGAAATCAGCTGAGATAACTTGTTTTTGTCCCGACCTTCTGTTGTGGCGCTGTCCATACA
>JAVETC010000026.1:0-42605 GCA_034006225.1 Desulfuromonas sp.
TAATATCATATCCAGCCATCGCTTCTTCTCCTTTGGTTTGTGAAACGTCTTTGACAACGTCAACTTACCAAACCGGAGCGATGGCTACCTACCAATTATTTACAGCAGTTTACGGACTTGATCGATGAGAAGGTACTCGGCTGGCAAAGTATGGGTAAATTTTATATAGAATATCTTGGTTGTTATTAGGCTTAATCTTGCCTACGTCCGTGGGGGATTCTTCGGGCGTGTTTTTTGTTATGGTCGTTTAGATACATGTAGCGCTCTGTAGTTTTACGTTAAATAGAGCACTGGTATTGGAGAATGCAATGGAAATACGTGAAGTAGAATATGTCATAATTGGGGTAGGTACCGCTGGTTTGGGAGCTTTTAGTGTTATTCGTAAACAGACCGACAGTGTGCTGCTGGTTCAGCATGGACCATACGGAACGACCTGTGCGCGCGTTGGTTGCATGCCGAGTAAAATGATGATCGCCGCTGCAGATTTGGCTCATGCGATCGATGGTGGTGCCTATTTCGGCATTGACGGTCATTACCAGGTCAATGGGAAACGTTTGTTTGAGCGTATCCATCAAGATCGTGCAGAGAAGTTTGTTGGCGGCGTTATGAAATATGTCAACAGCATCAACGATAAATTTAAGGTTGAAGGCCAAGCTAAATTTGTGGACCAGCACACCATAGATGTTGATGGGCGGCTGCGTATCAAGGCCGAAAAAGTCATTTTGGCGTGTGGTTCAACCCCTTATGTTGCCCCAGTTTTTGAATCGTTGCGCCATGAACTGGATACCAGCGATACCATCTTCGAACTCGATGACCTTCCCCAGTCTATTGCTGTTGTTGGGCTGGGAGTTATTGCGCTGGAGTTGGGACAGGCATTACATCGCCTTGGGGTGAAAACTACTCTGTATGGGCGCAGTGGCCGCATCGGTTCATTCACCCATCCAGATATGCAGCATGAAGTTTTGCGTACTATGCAACAGGAGCTCGATATTATAGCGCAGGGGCAATTTACGCGGGCAGTTAAAGTTGCTAGTGGCTATGAATTGAGCTATCGCACCGCCGATGGCGAGGAGATTACCCGTACCTACGAGCGTGTATTGCTAGCCAGTGGCAGAGCATCCAATGTGCGTACTATGAATCTGGAGAACTCAGGACTTATGCTCGATGAGCGCGGTTTACCCCAGTACGATATGGCGACGATGCAGTGCGGTGATGCGCCAGTTTTTATTGCTGGTGACGCGACTGAAGATTTGCCGCTATGGCATGAAGCCTACATTGAGGGGCGCATAGCCGCAAAAAGTGCCGTTAACTTCCCTGTTCGCACCGAAGGAAAACGTACTGTTGCCATGGGAATCTATTTTACCGACCCGCAAATGGCCTCAGTTGGGCAATCTTACCGTGATCTTGATCCAGAACAGACCATTATCGGGCGTGCTTCCATGAGTAACGGCCCGCGCCATGAGATTTATAATGACCATCGCGGGTTAATTCAGGTCTATGTGCAAAAGCAAAGCGGTACCTTGCTCGGAGCCGAAATCTTTGGCCGTGGTGCCGAACACATGGCTCAGACTC
Organism: Desulfuromonas sp.; assembly: GCA_034006225.1. GTDB lineage: Bacteria > Desulfobacterota > Desulfuromonadia > Desulfuromonadales > Desulfuromonadaceae > Desulfuromonas. The sequence goes on from JAVETC010000026.1 coordinate 1,573, forward strand.
TGGTTCTGGCCATTGAACATGGCATGAGCGTAGGTGAAATACTGCAGATGCCGGTATATCACCCGTCACTGGAAGAGGTGATGAAGGGTGCCCTGAATAAAGCCCTGTTTCAATTGAAATAATTGCCAGCGGTGCAGGAGGGGGTTACCCCTCTTGCACTGTTTACCTCGATAGCGTGCGCGCGGCTCGTACCGCGTCTGTATAATATTCACTGGTTATATCTACCTGAGGAATTTTGAGGTGTTGCACAAGAGCGTATAGCTTTTCGAATGCAGCTGTTGTTTCGTTTTTATCTGCGACTAAAGTTTCAATTTCGACAAATGTCGCGGCTAATTCGGGAATTTGTGCAATGGTAAGCTCCACCGCTAGGTCTAACCAGTGAAAGCTGTAGATAGTGCAATTTTTTTTAAAGCTTATATCTATGGTAAAGCCAAGTTTCTCTAGAAGATTTACCGCCTGTTGGTGTGAGGATAACTCAAGTTCAATTTCTGGTTTTGATCTTGATAACGCATCGAATGGTGGATCCTTGTATGTTAATAGTACGGTTTTAGCTCCTCTATGTTCAATCAAGCGTAGTCTAAGCTCTTTATCTTGCGCTAGCAGATTTTGCTCGTTGTTAAAATAGGTGTCCTCGTAGGTTTTAATTTCTGCGGTAGCGCTAAACTCGTTCAGCTTGCAAAGTAAATTGTTAACGTCTGTTACTGTTGCTTTCAATTCAACTTCGTACATTACGTACACACCTTTTAAATCTATCTGCTCAAGCGGTTAAACTAGCCATGGTAACTTAGTAAAAAGTTGCAATATACAACTTCTCTACTTTGGTTCTTGCCCATGGGGTTTTGCGCAAAAATTTTAAGGATGACTTTATTGAAGGATCACTCTTAAAACAATTTATGTCAATTTCTAGGGCCAGTTGTTCCCAGCCATAGTGTTGGAAAAGATCCGTAACAATTTTCTCTAAAGTCTTGCCGTGGAGTGGGTCTTTGGGGGTTAGGTCATTCATGAATTAGCTATTATTCCATGTAGAAAATTATTGATGTGGGGCAGTAGCAAAATCTCCTGCTTGTCTGTCCGCTGCGGCTCTAGTATTGCTCTAGTATGGCGGTCCGGCCATCCGTTTTACTGAGATGTTCATATTGAGAAGTTCCACTGGGTCGCCGAATTGAGTGTAGATGGCAACATCCGCCGCATCACGACCAAAAGCAATCGCGACACGTCCACCTTGCAAGTTAGCTTGGGTGGGATCGAATGTGTACCAGCGATTACCAACATAGGCTTCGAACCAGGCATGTAAATCCATCGGTTCAAGCCCCTCAAGGTAGCCCACTACCATGCGGGCTGGTATCGATAGCGCTCGACAACAGGCGATGCCTAGATGTGCCATATCGCGGCATACTCCGTTACCCAAGCTAAGCAACTCGGTTGCACTGATAATTTGCTGGCCCAGCCCGGGAGTGTAGCTGATTGATTGGCGGATATAATCGACAATGGCTTGGCATTGGTCGTAACCTGCGTAGTGATCTTGAGCAATTGTGGCCGCCATAGTTGTGAAACGATCTGATTCACAATAACGGCTCGGGTATAAAAATGGCAGCGTCTCATTTGGTAGATTTTGCACTTCCACAAATGGTGCGCCATAGGCGGTCTCGGTGCTGTCTGCGGTTTCGATATCGACAGAGGTGCGGACTGAAAAATATCCTGCTGGAGCAACTAGTCGCTGACATAGGTTGCCGAAAGTATCGGTAAACTCAAGCGCTGCTACACTTGGTGATAAAACATACTCTTCGCGGGCGATCCACTGTTGGCCGCCGCTACGCGGGCGCAGCATAAGTAAAAATGGCGTTGGCACCGTAATGTTAAAGTCTAGAAAACAGGCTGCGTTTAACCACATGACAATCCCTTTATTGACCAGCCAGATGATGGCCATTTATCCCGACTAAAGACTGAGCTATAAGCGTTAGTTTGTTCTATTATTCTTTTTTGAACTTATTGGCGGCTTCATTAAAGCCCGACTTCAGAGAGTGCCACGCTGTTTCTACCCCAACTTTTATGGATTCCCACGCCTCTTCGCTTGCATCCGCCAGCTGTGCCAGTTTAGTTCTTCCTTCGTTGATCGCCTTTTCTAGGGTATTGATCTGTCGGTGCATTTCCAACTGTGCTGTGGCACTCGCACCTGCAGCTTTGGCTTTAAGCTTGTCAATGTCAGCCTGTAATTCATCTAACTGAGCTTGCATTTTGCGCTGATATAGTTCGTGCTCCTTCATGCCATTCTCCTGAAAATTTGTTCGGATTTAGCACCACTCCCAAGGAGAAGCGCAACAGGTCGTTTTGCCATCTAGCTACAGGATGTGCTCGGAAAGAATAATGTTATGCTTGTGCAACACTATGCGATTACACCAAAAAAGTTACCCACTTCTGCCGTCAGTAGCATGGCTAGAGCTCCCCAAAAGGTAACTCTTATAGCACCAACGGTTATTGATGCTCCCCCAGCGCGCGCCGCTATGCCCCCAAGTAGAGCAAGAAAAACTAGAGAACAGACGGATACTAGAAGAATTAGCGCGTTAGCTGGTACTGTCCAGGCAACCACTAATGGAAGTGCTGCACCGATTGTAAAGGTGGCTGCTGAAGAGAATGCGGCTTGAATTGGTCGCGCATCGCCATCAACTGATATACCTATCTCGTCTCTGGCGTGTGCCTCAAGGGCGTCGTGAGCCATAAGTTGTTCAGCTACTTGACGTGCCAATTGCGCTTCCAAACCTCGTTCTTCATAGATCTGGGCAAGTTCTATTTTTTCGAACTCAAGGTCTTCATCTAGTGATAACTGTTCGAGAACAAGATCCGCTTTTTCGGTATCTGCTTGAGAGCTGACGGATACATACTCGCCTGCAGCCATGGACATTGCTCCGGCAACCAAGCCAGCAACGCCAGCTAAAATAACGCCTTCGTGTGTAGTATTTGCCGCTGCGACGCCAATAATTAGACTGGCTGTGGAAACTATGCCGTCATTAGCTCCTAGCACTGCAGCCCGTAACCAGCCGACACGATGTGACCTGTGGATTTCTGTATGGCTCATCGTTTAGGCCGCATACAGGTATATCGCAACATAGTGGCAGGCGGTTCCGCCCATTACGAATAGATGCCAGATAAAGTGACCATATCTTAACCGAGAATCGAGAGCAAAGAATATTACTCCGACAGTATAAGTAATACCACCGGCAACGAGCCACAATACTCCTGGCAGGGGCACACTGGCCATAAATGGCTTGATGGCAACGACTATAATCCATCCCATAATCAGATATAACAGGGTAGAAAATATTGGATGCGATTTTTTAGCCACAAATTTGAATATAACTCCCACAATGGCTATACCCCAGGTAATGCCAAAAAGGCTCCAGCCCCATGCGCCGCGAAAGGCCCCAAGCATGAATGGGGTGTAGGTGCCAGCAATAAGCAGAAAGATAGCTGAATGGTCAAAGATACGTAATATGCGCTTAGCTTTACTCCGCAGCAACAGGTGATAAAACGTGGAGATGAAATAGAGCAATATCATTGTTGTGCAAAAAATGCTGACCCCAACGACGAAAGCTGCATCACTAATGTGAATTGCGTGTACGATAAGAAAAGGGGTAAATATAATAGCTGCTATTAGCCCTAAGCCGTGGCTAAAGGCGTTAGTTATCTCTTCTGATCTAGTTTGTTCATTTTTTACTACTGCATCCATTGTCAGTGTCCATGCGGCCTATGACTGTGTTAAAGCGCTTATTAGGTGGAGTATGTTTTGCGTGCTCATCGCCTGAGTAAGTATTATGTGCTAGAAGTTTTACGCACCAAAATATTCTACCATTATACAGCGAAAATTGACGATGTAATCAATGATAAAGGAAAATTATATTGCCAAACTCTGAGCATGGGTAGATTAGAACGTAGTGTGACCTGTAGCGCTTGTTAGACGTTGTCGTATATTGCGCTGGTGAAATATTGACTGGTGAGAGATAGAAGTTTTTTCTGTAAATCATCTTCAGTTAAGCGTGCAACCTGTTCATATAGATCTGGTGCAATTAGGGTAAATGTTTCTAGTATTGCGGGATCAAAGTGAGATCCGCACCCCTGTTCCATAGTTTCCATCGCTGTTACGCACGGCATTGGTACTTTATAAGGTCTACTGGAGGTGAGAGCATCAAAGACATCAGCAACAGCAAAGATTCTGGCATTAAGCGGAATATCTTCACCTGCTAATCCGCACGGATAACCGTCACCACTGAACTGTTCATGGTGGTATTGGACAACGTCAGTTGCATCTTTAAGCCAATCGGAGTGTTTGATGATATCCATGCCATGGTAGACGTGGTGTTTCATCGTTTCTCGTTCATCTTCAGTCAACGGACCAGATTTCAATAGAATATGGTCAAAAATGCCGATTTTACCTATGTCGTGCAGAAACGCCCCTTTTATAAGCGCCTGGATTTGGTGGGTGCTCAAACCCATGGCCTCTGCTAAGGCTACCGAGTAGATTGTTACGCGATAATTGTGAATATCTGTGTCACTATCACGCTTAGCCACGGCGTTACCCAACACTTTAATGGTCTCAATGTTCGCTTGTAAAAGATTATCGGTTAGTTTCGACAGCCGTCGCATAAGGATAATGATAACAGGGTAGAGGATAATGGTTGTCAGTACGACAATACCTACAGTTCCCAACGCCGAGAGTAATATGCGCTTTTCCACCTGTTTTTCTGCCTGCTGAGAAATAGCGAATAGCCCTTCAACGCTAGCGGCACGTTTGCCAGCGCTATTGGTTAGTGGATAGACCAGATGAATATGGGCAATTTTATTGATGTCTAAGTATTTGTGATAAGCTTGCGTATGTGGTGCCAGTTTGTGGTCTAATGCGTTCATGAGCTCTGCGACATCTTGTGCGTAGGCGCACTGATTGTCCTGTTCTGTGACTACAGCGTTGCCAGAAAGGTCGTAAATAGCAGAATATATCAGATGCCCCATACCTAGGTTAAATTTTCCGGCAATGGCCAGAGTTTTTAGCTTTTCGTGCAAGGCAGTTTTTTTTGCTAAGTGCTTGTCATCAAGTAGGGCGCGAATTTCGTCGTTGAAGCGGGTAGCTATTTCGTTGGCGCGGTTGCCAATCTGTTGCCCCAACCGGTGAAATTCAATGAAGAAAACGGTGGCGGCTAAACAGATAGAAATCAGAGTGCATGCAATGATAAGTCGAATAAGCAGTTGGCGCTGAATAGTAGTTTTGATGGAACTTTTCGCAGGACGCAACATCATTGAGTGCACCATGTAGGTGCAATATAGAGCTGGTTTATAAGAAACTGTGGGTTTTTTATATGGTATATGCCTAGTTGATGCTGTATTGCGTGACTGGATGTATTTGTGAATTTATGAGCCATAATTACCCGCAATACTGATTGGTACAGATTTTTTCGAGGAGTGAAATGCGAAAAATTTATATTTTATATTTAGCTCTGCTTACGCTACTACTCGGCGGTTGTAGCATGCCGCCATTATTTTTGTCGAGCGCTAAGCATCCTCTGACGACTAAAGAGCAGTACGCCGAGTGTCAGGATAGGTGCCGCGATTTTCAAAATGTTAAGGTTTTGTCGCAGGGCGATTATGTTGAGCTCCTTCAGGCGCAGAGTGATAATGCTTTTCTGTACCGTAAAGTGGCAGCGCTTAATCAGACCATTGAAGAGCAGAAAAAAGTAGTTGCATTACAGGAGACAGTTATTCGTCTCTTTGACGATTCAAACCACTCCATGCAGAAAAACATAGAAGAGCAAATTGCCGCACAGCACAATAAAAATTACTCGGTAACAGAATCTAGTAAATGGACTTTTACTAATAAATATTTATTTACGGCGGAAACTACCTTGCTTAGTGCAAATGGACGCAAGGCCCTGTTAAAGGTGGCCGATGCTTTACGGCAAGATGGTAATGCAACCATTAGTGTATCTGGGCATGCAGACGATCGCCCATTAAAACCATCAGCTAAATACTCTGATAACTGGGCGCTCTCAGCCCTGCGCGCGGCGGCAGTGGTAGAGTTTCTGCATAGAGTCGGTGGCTTGGCTCCAGAACGGTTGTCAGCCACAGGATATGGGTATTATCAACCCATATATTCCAACGAAAGCGCAACTGGCCGCGAGGGTAATAGTAGGATCGTGATAAGTGTCGACGAGGGGTAACGCGTCTAAAAGATTCTGCTACAGTTTCTATACGCACCACTCTGCAACAGCAGAAGCTATTTTGCTACTGCCTTGATTTTAGCAATCAACTCTTCAGTAGATGCTATATGTGCAATCTCCTCGGCAGATAGTATGACTCGTAACTTATCACTCTTTTCAAGAATTACTGGATAGGCGAAGGAGTCAGAGTATTGTTGTTCGAACTCATCTTTATGTAAAAACAGGAGATCAATGCCTGAGCTCTTCTTAAATTTTGACCACGCTGCTTTTTCGGACAAAGCGTCGTGAGTTAATGAGCACAGATCACACTTGTATGTGCTCGGACTCAGCATTTTATGGGCGATATCTAACATGGAGTTTAACCTGCCGCTGTCAGCATTATATACAAAGATGTATTGCATGAGATTCTCCGATTTTTTCGTTGTTTAAGTGTTGGTACTGGGCTTTTGTGCACGTGGAGTAGGGGCGTTGGCCGAATTTACCAGAATATCCTGTTGCAGAAAAATTTGCCAAAGTTTAAGCATAGTTTTGTTGTCATGATCGCCATCAATGGCAAAGATATGGTCCGCGGGCAAAAGGGTGCTGAGTAGTTTATGCGCGGGATTGAAATCGTCCTGAGTGCCAAATCCGAGATAGATATTTGGCATAGGTCGTTCGCCTGCTGCACATTGTTGCAACCAGTGCCAGAAAGTTCGTTGCCAATCGGCATCGGCATCATATTCACCTGGCTGCCACTGGCGTACACCGCCTGCGGTGCTTATCTCATCTATAATATCCTCGTAACCTAAAAACGGTGCAATGAGGTAGATGCCAGCGATTTCGTTGGGATGATCTTTGGCATACATGAGCGAGCCGAGCCCGCCCATAGATAGCCCGACCAACCAAATTTTTTCATAGCCATTGATCCTAGCTGGAACAATAATATCTGTATTTAAGCGCTCGGTGAGCGTTTGGGAAAAATAGTAGCCAAAATGTGCGTTGGGCGCGGTCATGGCAAAGGGCAACTCACGTTGTCTTACGCCACTGACAAAACCTGTGCGCACAAAATCTTGATTATTTCCGCCTATGCCCCTAAGAAAGACAATAAGATTGTTGTGGGTTTCTGTTGCAGAGGAGTAGTTAAGCGTTTTAAGTGGTGTATTGCCAAAGCAACCACATAGCATGTAGAGCAAAAGTCCAGATATGGCTACTTTCTTGCCGTTGTTCATAACTTGCTCCTCACTCTAGCTGCACAGGTGAAACACGCTGGTAGTTACCTATCTATTATGAGCGCATTACCCGTTCTCAGGGTGTGAATCCACCGTATTTGTGCTCTGATTGTTGCCAGCTACGGGGTTTCTCTGCTGGTTCATAGTCGGGGCAGCTTCGGGGATATTTTTTTCGTTGTCCTCACCAAGTTCCGTGTGCTCGAGAGTTTTTAGGCGCTCTTTTTTCTTATTAATAATCTCTTTTAACTGTGCCTTGTCAGTGATTTGTGCCTCTGGAGAGGTGGTTTCTAAGTTTGCTATTTCGGCAATTAATTGCAACTTTTCGCCTTCGATCTGTTCTGCTTGATCAGCTTTATCAAAAACTATTTTTTCTGCATCTACGGTCTCTTGAGTAGGCGTTGCCGCTACGAAGGTTGGAATTGTCGACTGTCCATCACCCATAGGCCTTTGGTTCATGAATGTAGGCGACATTATCTCGATTCCTTCGCCATGGAGGATGTCCAGAACCGTGCGAAAGAGATTTGAGCGTGCCGTAATGAGTCCATTAACTTCTGTTAGTAACCCCGAAACTCGGTAAGTTATAGAGAAGTTGCCCAATTCAAGAATGTTGACGAATGGATCTTCGAGTCCGCTCTGTTCTGCCGCCTTCAGCATTAAGGGTTCAATCTTTAAATGATGGACATCATAGCCTAATGATATGGTAGCAGAGACGATAGCGCCAGAACTGCGGATAGTAGATACGGGATTGTTGACTAGGTATGCGTTAGGGAAGGCGATAAGTTCACGGGTTTCAGCTTGGATTTCGGTGTCGAATAGACCGCGTTCCGTTACACGACCAAAAAAATCGCCAACGCGGATAAAATCACCGGTACGAAAAGGTTTGGTAATACGCAACAAAACGCCGGCCATAAAGTTTGCGAAGACAGTTTGTGATGAGAAGGCAATGATGCCTGATAGCAGGATGCCAATTAAACCGATAATCTGGTTACGAGAACTCTCATCAATGGGCAAGGTAAAGACAATTGATATAATGCTTACCACTGTTAAGGTTAGCAATATCAGTTGGCGAGGAAATTTGCGCTCATTGCCGAGCTCTGGGTGCCTGCCGATAATGAACCAATGCACGCCCCATAGAACAGCACCAGAGGCAAGAATAACGCTTAAGGAGGGTAGTAAAATCAGGACAATATTTGGAACCTTGTCTAAGCTGAGCATATAAAATAACCTCTGTTTTACCAAACGCTAAGGGTAAAGTTACATTAAAGTAGTGCTGCTAATACTATAGCGCACCATTGTAAATGTTGAAGTTATTTATTATTGCCCAGCCAGACTTCTTAATTGATCTATGAAAGTGCTGCGCTAGTCCCGGTGATTAAGCGGCGGGCAACAGCACAAAACAGTATTGAACCAACTGTGCTGGTTTATTAGCTGTGATGTGAAATGTTGCTACGCGCGCTTTATCACTATGCAGTGTAGCTCTAGCTTTAAACTTGCTAGCCAGTAGCCAGCCCACATATTTAACGGGGTTGATTTTAATTTTTGCTAGATCCGGTGTGGAGAGAATTAAACCTTCCAGATGCGAGAGGGACCTCGCCTAATTTTCCAGTCGAGTTCCCAGAACATAGTTTCGAGTTCGCTTACGTTGTGCGCACGTCCCTCTTCGGTGCGGGCGATTGTGTCGCGGGGGTTTGCACCCATCTCCGCCCAGAAGAATGTCGCTCCGCCCATGCCGGGTAAAATACCAGGTTCGTGGGTGCAGTTGGCTATAGTTGTGTGTGGCATCGCGAGTCTGGCTATGGCCACTACCTGAGCTTGGCGAATCTCTGGAATTGTGCCCAACTCACCCATGCGCGTACCTGGAATTGGAATCCGCCGTGCTGCACCGCTAAATACCGGATTAAGGCTAGCGGTATAATGGATCATTTCGGCCACCTCTTTATCGCTGTGCTCAGGGCCTAATGGTTCGACACATACGCCTAGTTGTAGCCCTGCTGCTTGGAATTTAGCGATACTATCGCGGCGTTGCTGTGGGGAGATTTTGGTGTCGATACCTTCACGCAAACGCAGAGCATGATAGACTCCGTTAACCCCTAGCTCAATGAGCTCTTGGGCATGATCAGCAGCCTCATCACCGATATTGACAATGAGAGGCGTATCTTTTTTTAACACTTGGCGAATTGCGGTAAGGTAGGGAGCAATTTTTTTGAAGGGGAAGTTAGCCGTGGTCATCAGTAAGATGGCTTGACAACCAACGTCTTCAAATTGTTTAGCCATGGCTACCGCTTCATCAATGGGCACTTCGGTCGCTTTGGTGAAAATTTTATTGCTCTTGGCGAATGAACAGAATTGACACTCTGCAGGACAGGGAGCGAGGTTGAGTGCCAGTTGCCCGTGAACTTCGGCCTCGTTATTTTGCAGCTGGCGCGAGAGATCGCTAGCCGCAGACATCATCTGAAAACTCTCGGCACTCTGAGGCGCAAAGCTGAGTAGATACTCAATCTCTTGCGGTGTTAACGCCTGGCCATTTATCCCCTTGTTGATTAGATTTGTTACGGTCATTTCAATAAAACCCTTCATAAAAATAAAATGTCAGCAAAGTATGACAAGAAAACAAGCGTATGTTGTTATCTGCCCGCCTGACATCGGAAATTACATCCTTGTAGCAAAAAAGGGGAGTGTAATGCTTTTTGACCGCTAGCTCCAATAGAAAAAAATTGTTTTTTCTTCTTAAGGTATCGGGATATCCGATAACGGGAGGAGTTTAGGCGGCGAAACAGGGAATGCTTCTCTGCTGTTTGCGCCACCTATGGGCAGTAAAATTGCACGATTATAATCGTAAATTCGACAATAAACAGCCATATTCTCTATTATTTACGCTGGCCATTTGTCAAATGGCTGTTTTTCAAGTTTCATTTCACCATCAGATCCTTGGTAGATATTGATCCAGGCATTCCAGTTTTTCTTGTCGATATTGGGGTAATCGAGGCGGTAGTGGCTACACCGGCTCTCTTTACGCATTATCGATGCTTTCAATTTCATCTCAGCATTGACGATCATATTGGCGGTTTCGTGGGCCAGCCTTAGTTCATGCAGATCTGCAGCGCGCAGTTGTGGCATGTGGTGATCGCGCAGCTCTTCTATGTAGGCGAGAGCTGCTTTTAACAAACTCTCTTTTTTAATATAGAGGACAAAGTTAGGGATCATTATTCCCTGCAGTGTCTGGGTAACCCAGGCCGGACTGTAGCCTTTATCCCTTTTAAGGGGCGCAAGAATCTCCTCTTGTATGCTCGCAATTTTAGCTTTGGCAATACTTGGCAGTTTAACGCCAACGCAATAAGCGGCAGCGGCTTCGGAAACTATGGCTCCTTGCACTGCGGAACCGGCTAGGGATGAACCTACCTGAGTGTAAATAGCTCCAGCCATGTGCGAGCCGAGGGCGTCTCCTGCCGCATAGAGTCCAGGAATATTAGAGGCACCTTTATCATTGATAGGAACCAAACCTTCTGACTTATGAATCGACATTCCGGCCGAAGAACCACCAACGGAACTACCACCAGCCATGCCTGGAGGAGGACCGCCGCCCTTGTCGTGGTTACCACCCGGAGGACCGCCGCCTTTGTCATGATCACTACCTGGGGGCGGGCCAGGACGCCGGTTATTGTCGCTGAATTCAGCGGGACGAGTAGGGCCGCCGCTGACCTGTTCGCCCGTGTTTCGCCCCGGAGGGCCACCAGCCAGCGGGTTCCCTGCCATGTAAGCTTGATAATTCATCTCCACACCAAGATCATGGTGAACATCAACTCCGGTCAAGCCAGGCTTGCGATCAAACATTCCGTGCCAGCCGTCATAACAGGCTGCGGCATTGACGGTCTGACCACTATGGCCGTCGTTCCACTCTTTGCCGGTCACCTTGGCACCGATCTTATAGGCCATCACGGTGCCATCGTGGGTGAGGTCACAGATCGGAAAGCCGTTAGGTTTGAAGCCACCGGCTCCAGAGCAGAGGATGACGCTTTTTGCTTTAAAAATGTGCACCTTGGCTTCGTCAAAACTGAAGCCAGCAGCACCCGCAATCTTGCCATTCTCTTTTATCAGGTGAGTGATCATGACCCGTTCAATTACCGGGATGTTGCGCTCGGTGATAGGCTTGCTAAAGGCATTGAAATAGAGGGGAGAATCGAAGAAACCCCAATCTTTTAAATCTTTGACCCGTGCTAAAGAGTGTTCTGCCATCTGGCGGGTAAAAACTGGATTATTGGTGCCGAGCGCCGAGCGGGATACCGTAGCGACAAACTCATCTAGGCTGTGCTTCTCTTTGCTTGCATCGTAGGCAAAGATCCCCTTGGCGAATGGAGTTTGTCCCGATGAGCCAAGGCGGCCTTTGGAGACCATTAGCACCTTGGCTCCGGCATCATGAGCTTTAACCGCAGCAAACAGACCAGCGATGCCACTGCCTACCACTAGTATGTCAGTCTCATCTTCTTGATATTTTGTTTCGTTAAGATCTATTTGGCGAATGTTAGCTTGAGATTTACCCTCCATTGCCGAGATGCCCATGGTGGTCAGCGCTGCTAATCCGGCAGCACCACCGGCTAAGGCGATGAAGTTGCGCCGCGACAATCCATTGCTGTTGTTTTGCGAACTCATATTTTTTCTCCTGCTTTCTGCTCTTGGAAGGCGTAGCTCTTCAGCAGTAGATAAATTCCACCAGTTGATAGCATAACGATAAAAACTGTCATGCTAACGTCGGTATGGCGACCAAGGTAGAGCACATGGCAGGCCGCACATAAAATGCATAATAGTGCCAATGCGCCGTGAATAACCCGCCAAGTTGTATATTTAAACGGCAATCTCGTGCGTAACAAGGAGGTGATGCTGATGAGCAAGATCAGGCTCCAGGCAATTAGGCCGAGCACAACTCCTGTGCTAGTGAAGGTAGTTATGATGGTCGTAAAAGCCTCAACTGGAGCAACTCCGGCTTCGTAAAAACGCGGTATCACCAACAGAAATGGATGCAGTAGGAGAATCGTTACCGCTGTATAGCCGATCAGCTTATGTAGGCCGATCAGCTTGCTGGCTTTAATCTGGTTAAGAATGCATTTGTTGGTGCGTGCCAAGTAGAGCAGACCCAGTAACATGCTAAAGGCTACTATGGTGGTAAACGACAGAAAATCTTTCAATAGCGTGCGTTGCGGGTAGTCGCCGACGGCCAAGATCAGCAGTGGCGTTATGATAAGCGCCGCAACAATCTGTAAATGAACAGTGTTTTTAATATATGCAGACATCTTTTAGCCCCAGGAAACGATGACCGGAATTGACTTTTCCGGCGAAATAGTTATGGCATCCACCGGACAATACATCCGGCACAAATGACAGATTTGGCAATCGGCAGGATACATAATAAATGCTTTTCCGGTCTTCTCATCTGGGCGAATAACGTCTGTAGGGCATGTTTTAATGCATATCCCGCAGCCGATACAGCCTTTTATCTGTTGGATGGCCATATTTAGACTCCTGTAACTGGTATAGAGCTTGTCTTTTTTTGCGTTTTAGAAGCACTAGCTGTATTTCTCTGTTGAAATATCATGGGTAGTTTACTGTCGTTCAGGCATATTGTCTGGAACAGCAGCTAGTTTATCATCTATTTTTTTACATGTGGCTTTAACCGTTTCGCCTCTGCGCCCAGTGAATTCGACACTGTCACCAACACTTTTACCTTCACAGGCTGATATAGCTTCCGGTGGTGGCCCTTGAGGACGGTCTGGCCTGTCGTTGGCAGCGACGATTGTTGGTAGCAGTATGGCCAGGGTCAAAATCAAAATTGCTGTGGTTGTTGCATGTTTTTTCATAGTGAAACTCCTTTTTAGGTGTTTGTGGTGCTGATCTATTTTTTCCGACTATAGTGGTGCAATATGGAGAGAATAAGGAGAGAGTAGGGAGGAAATATGAAAATATTGAAGGGGTGTTTTCTGATAGCTGCAGATGGAGACCAGATGAAAACTATGCATTATCATAGCATAATTAAGGTGAATCTAGCGTGCTAGGTTGTTGAAGATAAACAGGGAGGCGTTAGTGGCGTTGCACTGTTGTTTTTGCAATCTTTTGCGCTCATAAATTCAACCTTACCACCAGTATACGCTGTGGATTCTACATGAATAAAGGACATTAAGTAGCCTACAAAATCTTGCCCCAAAAGTGCTACTGAAATAACGCAGAAAAGCCACATCAGTATGCTCAGCGCAGCCGTGATAGCGCTATTGCCCCCCCCTTTACATATAAAAAGCAATTGATCCTTATTATGCGCCGAGTCACAACAATAAAATGTGCCGGAACAGAGTAGTTGTAGAAAAATGTAATCAATATTTACGTAAGCATTTTATCAGCTTATGAAATATGGTAGTTTTCTTACTGTAAATGATTTTACAAAAACACTTCTTCTCTAGCGCTCTTGATAGATAAAGATAATAAAAAATCTCGATGAGTCCAATAACTATGCTGAACACATTTTGTGAAGTCTATTCAAGTGATATTTGCGCAATAATGAAATTATTCATAAGGAATAGATCTGGATAATGTTCTATTGGTTTTATGTTAAATAACCTAATAGAAGTTAAAACAGTGCTTGGTTATACTAGCGGATATGAATTTATGAAAAAGGCGTAGCTTAGGCGCAACCCGTACTCTTTTACTATGGAAAGCGGGGCAATGTGTTTAGCAACTGTCTACTCCAGCGTTTAATGATCAACAAATGCCACGAACCCTGTGATTTTTTTAGGCCAATCTCATCATTCTACATTGGATATAATTTTTACACCAAACAGAAACGAGATCACAATGCACATGACCAAAACCTGCTACCGTCGACAAGTTTTTATCCTAACCGCCACGTTGCTTTTATTCCTGACTATGTTCAGCATGGCCACAGCAAAAATAGCGTCGGTTTCGCCATCGCCATCATTATCCTCAGAGGAAACTGCGGTTTATATCATTCAGTTTAAGGGTGAGCCTTTAGCTACATATACTGGGACAATACCCGGTCTTGCCGCCACCAACCCACGAGCTGCCGGAACCCGTAAGTTGGATATAAATAGCGCGGCAGCGCAAAGTTATAGCGCTTATCTTGCACAACAACGCCTCAGCATAATGGCACGTATTGAAACTGCTATTGGTAGAACAGTTAAAATTATCCACACTTACAACACAGCTTTCAATGGTGTTGCGCTGCGTTTAAGTGCAGCAGAAGCGGCGACGATTGCCACCTTGCCAGATATTGTGCGTGTTGCAAAAGATCGTGAAGTCAAAATTAATAGTGTGGATCATTCCACCGCTCTTATCAGCGGTGATGGCCCAACGGTGCCACCCGCGCTGGGTAGTATTAGCGCCCAAAGTGTCGATCTCTTTATCCCCGCATTGTTGCTGTGCAGCACTCTCTTGTGGGCACTATGGCAACGCAAGCAGAGCGCATATCGCTTGGTCGTGGTTTCGATATGCTTAGTGGTTTTTACCGCTGCCTGTAGCGATCATGGCGGCCACAGCGATATTCACCTAGAATCACCAGATGGTGTAGCCTGCTCGCCCGGGGCTGCCTGGATTGGCGCTCCAGGTGTGTGGGATGGCAGCAGCACCGGGAATTTTTCCGCAACCATGGGCGAAGGGGTTGTTGTCGGCATTATTGATATGGGAATCAATCCCCACAGCCCCTCTTTTGCTGCCGTTGGCGATGATGGCTATCAACATCAAAATCCTCGAGGCAAATATTACGGTGTCTGCGATCCCGACAATACACTACTGTATAACCCCAATTTCCCCTGCAACGAAAAACTCATCGGTGCCTGGAACTGCGTCCCTGATGAATATAATGCCGTTGATGCTGATGGCCATGGCAGCCACGTTGCTGCAACCGCAGCGGGTAATATTGTAAACGAGGCTATTGTTCATCTGGATTCTGGCTTTAATATATCTGCCACCATCTCTGGTGTTGCGCCCCATGCTAACCTGATCTCATATAAGGTCGCGGATGCAGAGCTTAATATCAACAGCTCGGCTCTTCTCGCCGCCATAGAACAGGCAATTAAGGATGGTGTTGATGTTATCAACATGTCTATTGGTGGGGGGGTGTCTGATCCATGGCAGGACGCAGAACAACTTTTATGGCTCAACGTCCGCGAAGCTGGAATTTTTGTTGCTATTGCTGCAGGCAATGATGGCCCGGAAATGGCGACAGTTGGCACACCAGCTATAGCCCCATGGCTGACCGCTGTTGGCGCATCGACCCATGATATTAGTTATATTAACAGCCTGATTTATAACGAAGCTGATGGCACGGCAAATGAACTCGTTGGTCTCGGGTTAACACCAGGTTATGGGCCGGCCACAGTCGTCTATGCTGGTGATTATGGCGATGCGCTTTGTCAAGGAACCTTTAATGCCTCCTTTGATGGTGAAATCGTCATTTGTGATCGTGGTGAAAACGCTCGCGTCGACAAAGGGAAAAACGTCAAAGCCAATGGCGGTGGTGGCATGATTTTAGCCGAGGTTGACCCAGGTGACAGTTTAGCACTGACAGCTGATGGCCATTTCCTACCCGCCGTCCATATCTCCCAACCCGATGGCGACAAACTTAAGGCTTGGCTTAACGTTGACGGAGATCATCAAGCCACCATCACAGGCATGTCAGTTCTTAGCGATAAAAAAAATGCCGACAAACTTGCCGCATTTAGTTCGCGTGGCTGGAACAGAGCTGTTGCGAGCATTATTAAACCCGACATTGTCGCCCCCGGAGCAAGTATCATCGCCCCTGTTATCGATGGTGTTGGTTATGCCATGTATGGTGGTACCTCGATGGCTAGCCCGCATATAGCTGGCGTATTTGCCTTACTCAAAGCATTGCATCCCGACTGGTCAGCTGCTCAAGCTCAATCGGCTATTATGACCACCGCTGTTACTAGCATCAGCGTCGATGACGAGGGAACTTTAGCCACCCCCTTTGATGCTGGTTCGGGGCGCATCGATATTGGCCAGTCAGTGCAAGCAGCATTGGTGCTCGATGAAAGCACCGCTGGCTACGAAAATAGCAATCCCGAACTATATTGGAACGCAGAATCAACTGATGTCGGCGATCCAACAACTATCAATCTAGCCAGCTTGGGCGACGCTAATTGCATTGACTACTGTTCATGGCAGCGCACGCTGCATAACAGCTCTGCTTCAACCACGCAGTGGCAAGCAACAGTTGAGTCCGATTCCGATCTGTTGTTAACCGTAACCCCGGCGCGTTTTACCCTCGCCTCCGGCGAGAGCGCTGAACTTACCGTGGAGGCCGATGCTACTGCACTGCCCATTGAAGACTGGGCTTTTGGCCGCGTAACCCTTACTGAGACCTATGGAGACGCACCAAGTGTAACGCTGCCGGTTGCGGTGCGCAGTATGGAGGCAAGGCTCCCTACCTTTTGCGAAATTACCACTGCACAGCCAAGTGGCTCAAAACAATACTCCCAACTTGAAGTGGTAAACGTTAGCTCTTTAACTACTACTATAGTCGGCTTAAAGGAAGCAACCGTCGTAAAAGGTTCTATAGATTCTGATCCAACCCCAGAAGATTTTGCCAATGGCGATGGTGGAACCTATACTCTCCCCATAGAGATACCTGCCGATACGCTAGCACTGGTCATAGAGCTTGAATCAACAGAAGCACCCGACCTCGATCTCTATCTCGGCAAAGAGGATAACCCCGAACCTGTTAGCATCAGTGGCAACTCTGATGCTAATGAGGCTATCCTGCTGATGGCGCCCGAGAGCGGCAACTGGTGGATCAAGGTTCAGAACTTTGCGTCAAACCGAGTGGCTGATCCTTTCACTTTACATTACGCAATTATCACTACTGCAGATATTGCCACCGGTAATTTAACCGCTACCCGCGCGCCGTTAAACGCTTCCCCATTTAGCCTGACACTAGGTTGGAATCTGCCAGATGCCGAGGCTGGTGATCACTGGTACGGCATGGTTCAACTCGGCACCTTAGGAGGCGAAAACGATGAGATTGGTTCGATTCCGATCAAGCTTGTTATTGAATAACCCTTAACTTGTGCAGACTTCTAAACTTGCATAACGTAAATATTATAACCACAAAGTTTACTCAGAACTTGTTACATAATAGCCCGCTAATTTGTAGCGATATTTACCCGCTATGCTGTTTTTTGACTCTGTATTGCCAGTGTCGCACTGAAAAGGGCCTGAGGATAATCCCTCAGGCCCTTGATCTTAGTTTGGCACCTGTTATGGGGTTGTGGATTAGGATGCCTTTTTCATAAGAATAGCTTCGAGCGCTTGAGCTAGCTGATCAGGACAGCTAGTGTTCCCCTGGCATGCTATTCCTTTGAATCGAGGGATTACATCGTGGATATCCATCCCCTCCAGAAGTTTAGCAATTCCCTTTGCATTACCTGCACATCCACCAATAAATTTGACCTCAATGATCTTATCGCCATCGAGCTCTATATCTATGAAACGTGCACATGTGCCGAATGTCTTGTAGGTTGTTTTCATTATCTCTCCAGTCCTGATTCAATTATCGACAGAAAAATTGACAAAATGACAAAATTTTTAGTTGCTAGTTAAAATTTTGTACAGCTTTAACGACATTTGTTGAGTGCGTTGGGTGCGCATGGACGGTTTTACCAATCTGCCCCAAGGTCAGGTGGTTTTCGACCGCCAATGCCATCTCGTGAATCATCTCTGTTGCCGCTTCGCCCACTATAATTGCGCCAACAATAACGCTACTCTTCTCATCAACAAACAACTTAACGAAGGCTGGTGCAACTTTGTCGACCACCGAACGACCATTCGGTACCTGCGCCATGGTGAAGGTTTTGATGCCCTCTGTGCTGGCATTAGCTCCTACAGCAGCTACTTCTGGACAGCTAAAGGCAACCCGTGGCACCGCTGCTTCTTCAAGAGGAGTGTTGGTTCCATTGGCGATGTTCATCGCTAGCAGTTGCCCCTCTTTTTCTGCAGCATGGGCTAGCATTGGGCCGACAATAGTATCTCCTAAGGCATAGATATGGGCAACACTGGTCTGCATGCACTCATTGACGCAGATTGCGCCACCTGAGATTTTAATTCCTGCGGCTTCCAGATTTAACCCCGCAATATTTGGCTTACGACCTATGCCTACTAATACCTTGTCAAATTTCTCAAGCTCCGCAACACCCTTGTAGGCGACTGCTACCTGGCCATTGTCAACAGTTAACTGCTCGATCATAGTGCCGGTTTTTACCTTGATTCCCTGATCTTCAAAGGCTGACTGTAATGCTCTGCCCGCCTCTTGATCCTCGCGCGGTAAAAGGGTTTCTAGCGCTTCAACCATTACAACTTCGCTACCAAAAGAGTGGTACATGGTCGCGAATTCACAGCCTATAGCTCCGCCACCAATAACTAATAATTTGTCCGGCATGGTGGTGTTTTTCAGCATCTGGTCACTGGACATGATGTATTGACCGTCACAGGGAGCAAATGGTAGCTCGACCGATTTAGAACCGGTAGCGATGATGATCTGTTTGCCATACACTAGCTCGGTGCTGCCGTCAGCATTACTGACTAGAATTTCGTGTTCAGATTGGAAAGAACCGGTGCCGCGAAAGGTGGTAATCTGTGCGCCAGTCATCATGCCTTGAACCATAGTGCGTAAGTTGTCGAGATCACAATTAGTTACAGCACATAGATTGTGCAAGTTGATAGGGGCTACGGACAGATCCAGCCCATATTTTTTGGCTTGTTTAGCCTCGCGATAGATTTTAGCTGCTTTGAGCAAAGATTTAGTGGGCATACAGCCACGGTTGAGGCAGACGCCGCCAAAACTATCTTGACTCTCCTGAATGAGCGCGACCGATTTACCCATTTGATCCAGCATCATCCCTGCGGTCATTCCGCCTGGGCCACCACCAATAACAACAACATCAAAGTTTTTCATCTACATCTCCTATATTTTTTTTGCATGGTCCTCGTCTGAGTTTTCCAATGCTTGTTTGGCAATATCGAGCAAGCGGTGAAATGTCGCCAACTCTTCTGCGGTCATGTGGCGCGTCATGCGCGCGAGCACTTCATCTCGTTTTTCCTGGAGCGCACTAACTGTGGGGCCGGTTGACTCGGTCAAAAAGATTTGCGACTGCCGTTTATCTTGGGCGCTAACTCTACGATATATTAGGCCGTCGCGCTCCATGCGACGCAGAGTATTGGCCATGGTCGGTTGTTCCACCTGAATCTGTTCACAGAGTTCAGCTTGGGTTTGGCCTCCATGCTCGCTTAAACAGCACAGCACTGGTAGTTGACCATGTGTCACTCCATGCGGTTTAATCTCTTCGTTCAGTTGCATCATTAGCAATCTGGTCAGGTAGTGCAACTTGTTGCACAGGTTTTCACTAGTTGTAGGCTCCATAATTCCCCCAGAGTAAATAGCAGGCTATGTAATATAGATAGCTTGCTATTTAATTGTCAAGGGGAAAATTTATCCGCTACAGGTGGAGAGCTGGAAAGGGGATATGCAATCGCTTGCTATCGCGATAGTTCATGCTAGATCAATGCGGTAGTACTGCTTGTTTTTCTCTTAACTCTGATGCTGAACCAGTTTCTTTGTTCAGATATGCCATAAAAGGAGTACACTCTTAACATATATAGAGAGAGCTATATCTGGGCGCCTAGTGGTGAAATCCCATACAAATTCAACCTGAAGTGAGGTAAGGGTATGAACATTAAACAGCTTCAAGATACTGCACAGATGTTAGTTGCTGACGATAAGGGTATTCTGGCGATGGATGAAAGCAATCCATCCTGTAATAAGCGCTTTGCCAAGCTGGGGATACCGCAAACCGAAGAGGCTCGTCGTGCTTATCGCGAGATGATTATAACTACAACGGGCCTCAGTGATTCCATCAGTGGCGTGATCCTCTGTGATGAGACGATTCGCCAGCACAAGAAAGATGGTACCTCTTTTGTCGATGTCATCACCGCTGCGGGAATGATTCCCGGTATTAAAGTTGACGCCGGAGCTAAAGAGTTGGCTGGTCATCCCAAAGAGAAAATAACTGAGGGGCTTGATGGCCTGCGCGAGCGTTTGGCTGAATACGCGCAACTTGGAGCCAAGTTTGTCAAATGGCGCGCTGTGCTCATCCTTGGGCATGGCCTGCCCAGTAGTGGTTGCCTCGAGGCTAATAGCCAAGCTTTGGCGCGTTATGCGGCGTTATGTCAGGAGGCTGGATTGGTACCCATAGTCGAGCCAGAGGTGTTGATGGATGGTGAGCACACCATGGAGCGTTGCTTTCAGGTTACCGAGAAAGTACTGCATGCAGTTTTTGCTGCACTCTACACTCAACGGGTGCTGTTGGAAGGTATGATCTTGAAGCCGAACATGGTAGTGCCTGGCTTATCATGTCCCAAACAAGAGACTGTGGACGAAGTGGCTGCTGCCACAATTAAATGCTTTTTGCGCAGGGTTCCAGCAGCGGTGCCAGCAATAGCTTTCTTATCTGGCGGCCAAAGTGGTGAATTGGCCTCAGCGCGATTAAACGCGATGAACGTCAGGTTTCGTGGCCAACTCCCCTGGGCTTTGACCTTTTCCTATGGTCGGGCCATTCAGATGCCAGCGCTGGAGATATGGCATGGAGATGAAACTCAAATAGCTAAAGCACAAGACGCTTTACTTAAGCGCGCCGCCTGCAACCGTGCCGCACGCCGTGGTGAATATACTGCGGCATTGGAACGACTATAAAACTCATGTGGGTAACGCAAGTAATTGGGTAACGATTTTGTTGGAAAGAGGTGTGAGATGCCTAGCAAATTAGTACTGCTTAGACATGGTGAGAGTCTGTGGAACAAGGAGAACAGATTTACCGGGTGGACAGATATCGATCTCTCCGCTGCCGGAATGGCTGAGGCTAAAGATGCTGGGAGGATGCTACGGGATAGAGGTTTTCTCTTCGATATGGCTTTTACCTCAGTGTTGAAACGGGCTATTCGCACCTTGTGGCTGGTATTGGACGAGATGGATCTGATGTGGCTACCGGTACAGTGCTCGTGGCGCCTCAACGAGAGACACTACGGTGCCCTGCAAGGGCTCACCAAGGCGGAGATGGCGGAGCAGGTTGGAGCGGAGCAGGTACATATATGGCGGCGTAGTTATGCTGTCAGGCCACCAGAGCTGGATAAAACAGATCAACGATATCCAGGTTTTGAACCAAAATACCACCGCCTAGGCGTCAACAATCTGCCCGTTGCTGAGAGCTTAGAGGATACTGTAGCCAGAACGCTGCCGTTCTGGGATGAGGTTATTGCTCCAGCAGTGAAATCGGGAAAACAGGCCATAGTCTGTGCGCATGGCAATAGTCTGCGTGCTCTGATCAAGTATCTGGACAATCTTAGTGACAGCGAGATTGTTGCGGTAAATATCCCCACCGGAGTGCCGCTTATTTACGAGCTTGATGACAATCTTAAACCTTTGAGACACTACTATTTACAAGATGGATAAAACATAGGCACAGCTAAAAGCTATATCTAAGGGCTGGAGTGGTCATACAATTGTCTGCGCAAACATGAAAAAGTCCTCTTTGCTGATAATACAGAGAATTATGGAATCGGTTTTGCATGATATTCTGTCGCGTGCTGATTTTTTAATGTTTTTGCGCTTGCAGTTGATCTACTAAAAATTGCCCAGATTGGAGAGATGAAATTGACGGTTGCTAGTCTATTTGACGATCTGCAAAAAATACGCACTCGGGCACCGCTGGTGCACAATATCACCAATTATGTGGTAATGAACAATACGGCTAACGCGCTGCTTGCCCTAGGCGCTTCACCAGTCATGGCGCATGCGCGCGAGGAGGTGGCTGAAATGACGGCACTCTCCGCAGCGCTGGTTATCAATATTGGTACTCTCAGCAGCGAGTGGCTTGATGCCATGGCGCTGGCTATGGCTGCAGCGCAGGGTAGAGGGATTCCGATAGTTTTCGATCCGGTTGGTGCCGGTGCCACGACTTTCCGCACTCAGAGCTGCCTCAGTTTGCTAGATAATGTTGCTCCGACTGTGATTAGAGGCAACGCCTCGGAAATTATGACCTTAGCTGGGAGTAGCGTGCAGACAAAAGGTGTCGATAGCGTAGCGGCAGAGAGTGGCGCGGCGAGTGCTGCTTTCGCTCTAGCTGTAAAATACTCTTGTGTGGTTGTTGTAAGTGGCGCTGTAGATCTGATCACCGATGGAAAGAATCAATTTCAAGTGCGTAACGGTCATCAGATGATGCCGAGAGTTACCGGTCTGGGCTGTAGCGCTACGGCGCTTATTGGAGCCTTTTGTGCGGTCAATGATAATGCTTTGCTTGCGGCCACTCATGCCATGTTAACCATGGGTATTTGTGGGGAAATTGCCGCGCATCAGGCGGCTGGCCCAGGAACTCTGCAGCTGCATATTATTGATGCATTTTACAACCTGACCAAGCAGCAGCTCGACTCGCACTGGCTCGATCCGGAGGTAAAATGAGACCGGTTAATTTAGCTCTGCATCTGGTTACTGACCGCAATCTAGCTCGTGGGCGCAATCTTATTGATATTGTGCAGGCTGCCGTTCATGGCGGTGTCACTCTGGTGCAATTGCGCGAAAAAGAGTGCGCTACCAGAGAGTTTGTTGAGCTTGGACGTGCCCTAATGGCAAGCCTGAAAAACACAGATATTCCGCTGCTGGTCAACGATCGCATTGATATCGCCTTGGCTGTCGGTGCCGACGGGGTACATATCGGCCAGAGTGACATGCCCTATGCCGATGCGCGGCGCATTTTAGGGGCCGAGGCAATCATCGGTCTCTCCGTCGGTTCTGAGGCCGAAGCTCGCGAAGCTGAAGCTGTGGATGTCGATTATCTGGGGTTGAGCCCCGTTTTCGTTACTCCGACTAAAAGTGAGCTGAAGGAACAACTTGGGCTGGAAGGCGTGGGCAGAATCCGCCAGATATCCCGTCATAGGTTGGTGGCTATCGGTGGCATTAATAGCGACAATATGACCCCTGTTCTTCAGGCCGGAGCGGATGGCGTGGCGGTAGTTTCTGCAATTTGTTCAGCTGCTGATCCCCTTAAAGCCGCTCAGCAATTAAGCAAACTGCATATAAAGTAGGCAGATTATCATTGAACATGAAACCATGAGGGTTTTTCGTGTGCAGAGTCAGGTAACTTTTTTCGCTGGTAAAGCTATGTTGGAGATAGGCACCACCTAAGTGCGGCATCGGCTTTACTCGATCGTGTTGTAGCGCTCGGTTGGTAACTGGGCGCCTGTTTGTGCTATAAACATACGCATTGGTACGTGCTCGTGCGGTTTAATGTCGATAGCCTCAGCTTACTAATATAGACAAAATTAAGCTTTGTTACGCATCAGTCAGAGAGGAAATAGATCATGAACGCTGTAAAAATTTCCGATGGAATCCATTGTCTTCCTGTTAATTTAGAGAGTTATCAGCTATTTGAGGGTATGTGGCCCATGCCGCATGGTATCTCAATCAATGCTTATGTGGTGGAGGGTGATAAAACTGCCCTTATTGACCTTATTGAGGACACCCAAGACAAACCGGCCGATTTTCAGAATGAGTTACACTCCATCATGTTGGATGAGGGCTCAATAGATTATCTGGTCATTAACCACATGGAGCCGGATCATACCAGTTGGCTGCCCAAGTTGATTGAGAAAAATCCCCAGCTGCAGATCTATTTAACTAAGAAGGCGGCAGGGGTGTTGAAATCGTTTTTTGCGATTGAGAACAACCTGCATCTGGTTAGCACTGGCGATAGCCTTGATTTAGGTCAGGGTAAGGTGCTGCGTTTCTACGAAACACCGAATATCCATTGGCCAGAGACGATGATGACCTTCGAAGAGAGCAGTGGGGTGCTGTTCTCCTGTGATGCCTTCGGCTCTTACGGTACGCTGGATGGTGTATATTTTGATGATCAGCTGACGGAGGAACAGCAGCTGTTTTTTCACAACGAGGCTTTGCGGTACTACACCAACGTGGTGGCCAGCTTTTCCACCTTTGTGACCAAGGGCATCGATAAGCTCAGCAGTCTGGATATCAAAGTAATTGCCCCTTCGCACGGAATTATTTGGCGTGGAAATCCGCAGGCGATTATCGATTCATACAGCCAGTTTGCCAGTTATATGAACGGGCCAGCAGAGCCGGAGATCACCCTGATTTGGTCGAGTATGTATGGCAATACCGCTAAGGTGGTGGATAGTATTATCGAAGGTGTGCGTTCCACGGGGATGAGGTTGAATGTGCACCGCGTGCCGGAAGATCATGTGGGGTTAATTTTGGCCTCAGCGTGGCGCTCATCGGGTATTATTTTGGGGATGCCGACCTACGAATACGAGATGTTTCCTCCCATGGCTTGGGTGTTGGATATGTTTCGGCGCAAAAAAGTGTGGAATAAGAAAGTGCTACGCTTTGGTTCCGCCGGTTGGTCGGGTGGGGCACAGCGTGAACTAGATCGGCTGACAGAAAAACTCAAGTGGGAATTTATGGAGCCGATAGAGTGGTTTGGGGCACCTGGTGCTGAGGAAAAAGCGTTGGCCGTGAGCCAAAGTCAAGCACTAGCGCAGAAGGTTCGCGACTATTGTGGCCAATAGAGATCAACTTTAAACGCTTATTCTAGCTGAAATATATGAACAGAGCCGATTCGGATATTCTCCTGAATCGGCTCTGTTTGTTGTGTAGTGCTACTTATGACCAAGAAATTTGAACTGCTCGCCCCAGGGGGCGACCTAGAATCTATTAAGGCGGCTATTGTCGGCGGTGCCGATGCTGTTTATTGTGGTTTGAACCATTTTAACGCCCGCAACCGCGCCACCAATATCGATATTACTGACCTAAAGCAGATCTTACCCCTTGCTCATGCGCACCAGTGCAAGGTGTTTCTTACGATAAATATTCTCATTATAGACAATGAGTTTAACTCTCTTATCAACCTATTGAACAAATTGGTAAATAGCTCATTGGATGGCGTTATTGTCCAAGATTTAGGTTTAATCCACCTTATTGCAACCCATTTCAGCAGTTTGAAAATTCACGCTTCAACCCAACTTACTACCCACAATGCTGGGCAAATAAAATTTTTACATGAGCTGAATGTTGAACGGGTTAATTTATGCCGCGAACTGAACAGTGATGAGATAACCGAGCTGGTCGGTGTCGGGCGTAAGCACCGCATGGCGACTGAGATTTTTGTGCATGGCTCCTATTGCATAGGTTTTTCTGGGCTGTGTTATTTAAGCTCAGCTCTTGAGGGTAAATCGGGAAATCGCGGCCGCTGCAGTCAACCGTGCCGCGATGCCTATCAGCCCACTGCTAAGGGGATGAGTTACCCCCTGAACCTTAAAGATAATTCGGCCTTTGATGACCTTGCTCTGTTAGCTAATACTGGGGTTGACGCGTTGAAGATAGAGGGACGGATGAAGAAGTTTCATTACGTCTACAGAGTGGTTAAGTCGTGGCGCAAATTGCTCGATCAGTTTTATGCAACTGGGCAAACATGTAGTGACGATAAAGCCATTTATCGGGTATTTAATCGCACTTTCAGCAACGGTTATCTCACCGGTGATATTAACGAGCAGATGTTTATTGATAATCCGCGCGATAGTTCGGCTCTATATTTTTCCCAGAAAAATGTCAGTGGTAGTGCGGACTACGATCTGCCCCGTGCCAAACGCGATCTCTACGCGGCGCGCACCCTTATCATGGATGAGGTGCGTGCGCAGATTGCTACCCTTGATGCCGACAAAACTGCGCTGGCGATTAAGTTGTCGGGGCAGGCTGGTGAGCCGTTAAAGGTGGCGGTAGTTGCCGGGCAGAAGAGCTTTTGTTTGTTCTCAAAAAGGTGCCTTGGGCCGATTGCACCCCCTGCGCTTAAACCGCCACTGCATAAACCACGACCCAATGGCCTTGCCCCAGAGAGTTTACGCCAACGCTTTGCAACCCTCGACGAGGTCTGCTTGCAGCTGCAAGAACTTGATTTAACTGAATTGGATCCACAGCTGTTTTTGCCCAGCAAAGAGATAACAATAATCTGTAAAAAAATAGTTGCGCGCTTAGTTGCCCAACCAGAAAAGATTCCAGCCGTTGCGGTGCCGCGCCTGACTGCACAGCCAGAGGTTGCTATGTCCCCTAAGCTGGCGGTGCTAATCTCTGCGGCCGAGCAGATTCCGGCGTGCAGTGCTGCCACCGCCAACATCTATTACCAGCTGCCTAACGGTTTAGCGGATAATTTTAGTTATTTTCTTCAGCTGTTTCAGCAGAATCGCCAACTCATCCCCTGGTTTCCAGCTCTATTAATTGGTGAACATTACCGTGCAGCTGTTGAGCTCTTGCGCCAGTTGCAGCCGCCACAGCTGGTAACCAATAATAGCGGTATAGCTTATGCGGCGTATAAGCAGGGGCTCACTTGGATTGCTGGGCCGTATCTGAACAGTATTAACTCCTACACGCTGCTGTGCTTGAAAGAGCGTTTTAACTGTGCTGGGGCGTTTATCTCCAATGAATTGAGTCGCGAGCAAATTGCCATGATTAATAAACCCGCCGATTTTGCTCTCTACTACAGCCTGTATCATCCATTGTGGTTGTTCAGTAGTCGTCAATGTTTAGTGCAGCAAATTGATGGTTGTGAAAAAAGCCACATCGATGCTGATTGTCTACAAAACTGTACGCGTTCGGCGCACATTACCAACGCTAAACATGACACCCTGTTTGTCGCTAACAGCCACGGCAATTATCCGAGTCTCTATCATGCACAGCACTTCTTAAATGACGCTATTGTCACCGATCTGCCCCATATGTTCTCTGGATTTTTAATCGACTTGAGTTCGGTTGAAAATAGTACCAGCGTAGCAGTTAAGCAAACTGAGCTTATCGAGCTTTTTGCCCAGTTATTGGCAGGGCAGAGCGGGGCGAAACAGCAGCTGCAGCGTGTAGTGCACAACACCACTGCTGCTCAATATTATCAAGGGATTTAAGCGTATTTATTCCAACTTCACTTTTTATACAAAGGCGCAACACACAGCAAAAATGAAAATAGAATTTGACCAACTAAAAACAGCAGGTGCAACATTCACCCTTGAGATCAACCACTGGGTTATTCAAGAACACCAGTCCTGGGGCCTCTTTAGTAGCGAAGGAGATGTCGGTTCGGTGCTGGGCGCTCTGCTCTGTGGAGAGGACGCTGCTCCTGCTGAGGGGATACTGAGAAGTGGTGGGAGCATTGCTTTGGTCTCTTTTGCCGAGCAGCAACGCCTGTTGGAAGAGGAGATTGCCAAAGATGACTCCGATTTTCTCGATCGTATAGATACCGGCAGCACGGTTTACACACTTATCTATCAGCTGTGTGCAGATGCCGAACTTACGCTGCGCTTGATGCGTGATCTTGATCTGGCACACCTGCATGATAGCGGCTTCCGGGTGCTCTCTACGGGGGAAACACGGCGGTTAATGCTGGCTCGGGCCTTAGCAACGCAGCCAGCTTTTTTGCTGTTGGATGAGCCATACTCTGGGTTAGATAGCGCGCATCGCAAATCTTTGGCCAATTATCTAGAGAGATTATCGCACTCGATCCAAATGCTGGTTGTCGTTTCTAGGGAAGAGGATATGCCGGAGTGGCTCGAGCATATCGCTCTATTTAGCCAGGGCAAGTTAGAGCGCTTGATGAACAAAAGCGACTGGGATCATCACCCCGTTATCTCGCAGTTAAAAGCGCAATCACGGGAACAGAGTAAACAGATGCTCGAGCTTATTCGCCGCCATCGCCACACTGCGCAATTTGATAATCCTATTTTTGAGCTTAAAAATGGCCGGGTAGCCTATACTGATAAAATTATCTTTTCTGGCATAAACTGGCGCATTAACAATGGGGAACACTGGCAGATTCAAGGTCCAAACGGCTGCGGTAAAAGTACCCTGCTAGGCTTGATCTTTGGCGATCATCCCCAGTGTTACAGCAATGATATTCACCTCTTCGGTCAACAAAGAGGTTCTGGGGAGACAATATGGGATATTAAAAAACATATCGGCATGGTCTCCTCCGCGCTGCATCTGCAATATCGGGTTGATTGTCGCGCCCAAGACGTCATTTTGTCCGGTTTTTATGACTCCATTGGCCTATATCAACAACCTGCGCGCCACGAAGAAAAAATTGCCCAAGAGTGGCTGCAACTCCTACATATGGAGCAGTTGGCCAAGCGCTCATTTCGAAAATTGGAGTACGGCCAGCAACGTCTTCTGCTAATTGCCCGCGCCTTAGTTAAGCAGCCAACACTGTTGATATTGGATGAGCCGTATCAGGGGCTTGATTCTCTGGGTAGACGGCTGATTAAAAACACCCTAGAGCTAATTGCTCGAGAAAACCTTAGCCAACTGCTCTATGTATCCCATTATCCAAGCGATCGTTTAGCTAGCATTCACAACTATCTGAATTTCAGCTTGGATGATGAGAGTGGCGGTTACACGACAGAGGTCATACAAGGGACAAACCCCAACGGATGCAGATGAAATTTACAGCAGGTTCTCCTGAGTTAATCGCTGAATAATTGCTGTTGTCGATTTGCTGCGGTTCATAGTGTAAAAATGCAAGCCAGCGACACCCTCTCGCAAAAGACCTTTACACTGTTCGACCGCAAAATCGATGCCCAAATTTAACACCGCTTCTTTGTCTTCCGCATCTACCGCGTCAAGCTGGCGTTGCAATTTGTCCACGATTGTCGTGCCGCACACCTGGGCTAGAGTATTGGTCAATTTTACGGTATATACCGGCATAATACCGGGTATGATTGGCACCTTAATGCCAATAGCGCGGCATTTTTTTACATAATCAAAAAAATAGTTATTGTCATAGAAGTATTGGGCGACAACATATTCGGCACCATTATCTACCTTAAGCTTTAAGTATTCGATATCCTGCTCCAGACTCTGCGCATCCAAATGTCCTTCGGGATAACCAGCGCATCCCAGAGTGAAATCGTAGCGTTGCTTAATAAAAGCGATCATATCAGAAGCATAGGCAAAGCTGTCCGGGTGAGGAGTGAAGCCTGCGTCTTGAGGTTTATCTCCACGAATCACAAAAATAGTCTCAATGCCCAGCGCCTTATATCTGTCCAGAATCTGCGTGATTTTATGCGGTCCCAGCCCAACCCCCGCAATGTACGCAACAGTGGGAAAATCCTTATTGCGCATCACCTGTTGCACTGTTTGATACGATCCCTCTCTGTTGGAACCACCTGCACCGAATGTTACGGACATATAGTCAGGTTTAAGCTGCGCTAAATTGGTAACATTTTTAGCAAATGTTTGCGCCGCACTTTCAGTGCGCGGTGGGAAAAACTCCATGGATAACACGGGCTTTTTGTTTTTATATAAATTTGTAACGCGCATACGTAATGCTCTCCTATGTTTTACCTATCTGTTTAGATGATCAGTAAATCGGTTGCCGATAACTTATGAACACCTTTTTATGTGGGTGAAATTTAACTAGTTATTCTCGGAGAAACTACACGATTAAGTCAACTAATTTAATAGTTGTTACTCTTTTGATGAATTTAGGTTCTTACCAGCTATGCGCTGTATACGAGGATTAAATAGCTTACATCTTTGCTTGACATCCTCAAGTCAAAAGGGTAGACAGAGCCTTTTATCAACCATTAAACTACTTCAATCGGAGGAATCTATGCGACACATGTCACCTATGATTTGTGCTATTTCTATTTGTCTAATCGTACTCAGCTCCACAGCTTGGGCGGGTGATGCGCCTGGCACTTGGAAAGATAAAGCAGAACTTGCCTATGTCGACACTAGTGGTAATACCGAAGTCACTACTTTGTCGGCAAAAAATCACTTATCATACCAATTCACCGACCAGATAAAGGGGTTGTGGAAAGTGGAAGTTCTCAATGGTGAAAGCGATGGAGAGCGCAATGCCGAATCCTACTTCACCGAGCTGCGCGGGGATTATGCCTATTCCGATCTGCTTTACCACTATGCCAATGCCAGTTGGTTAAAGGATCGTTTTATCGATGTAGATTCACGCACTGTGCTGGGTGCCGGCAGTGGCTACAAGTTTCTGACCGGAGCTAAGCACTTTCTCGTTGGGGAAGCGGGCTTGACCTACACTATGGAGGAGTTTACCGACGATTCTGACGATCAATATGTTGGCGGGCGTCTATTTGGCCAGTACGATTACCAACTGAACGAAAGCACCCGTTTCACCCAGAGCGTTGAAGGTCTTTTTGATCTGGAGCAGTTGGACAATTATCGGTTGAATACAGAAACGGCATTAATCACCGCCATCAACAGTGTACTGTCATTCAAAACAAGCTACGTTATCAAGTATGACAATGACCCTGCACTGGGCACCGAACATACTGATACGATTCTTGCAGCGTCCCTCGTGGCCAATTTTTAGTCTATTACTGTAGATGTAGGTTGTGCGGCCATCTGCGGATGGCCGTACAACGTTTTCGACTACTCTATGCTCAATATAGGGACGTCTCTTTACCTCTGCACATTTGGCGCACAAGCGCTGAGCTCTCTATTCCTCCAGAATAAAAACCTCCGCCCCATATAAATAACGAAAATGACAACGGTTACTGACTGGCGGCCAATGCCTGGTCGATATCGGCAATTAGGTCATCAATATGCTCAATTCCGACTGAGAGGCGAATCATTCCCGCAGTGACACCGGCGGCTTTTTGCTGCTCTGCATTCAGTTGCTGATGGGTGGTTGATGCTGGTTGAATGACCAGAGTTTTGGCATCGCCGATGTTGGCGAGATGACTGGCCAGCTTGACGCTATTGATAAATTTTTTCCCCGCCTCCATGCCTGCTTTTATTTCGAAGGTAATAATCGCCCCCTGGCCGTTGGGCAGGTATTTTTGGGCCTTAGCGTAATCGCGGTGACTTTCCAGCCCTGGATAATTTACCCAGCTTATCAGTGGGTGCTTTTCTAAGAATCTGGCCATCTGTAAAGCGTTTTCGCAGTGGCGCGGCATGCGCACATGGAGTGTTTCGATACCCTGCAGAAACTGGAAGGCATTGAGGGGAGAAAGGCATGGCCCAAGGTCTCTCAGCAGGGTAACACGCATTTTAATTATGTAGGCAAGGTTGCCAAGTGCTGCATGGTAAACCAGTCCGTGATAGCTTGGATCGGGGGTGGTAAATTCCGGAAAGCGACCACTGGCCCAGTTGAATTTACCGCTGTCGACGACAGCGCCGCCGATGCTGGTACCATGTCCGCCGATAAATTTTGTCAGGGAGTAACATACTATGTCTGCACCATGTTCTATCGGTTTAAATAGGATCGGTGTAGCAACGGTGTTGTCAACAATAAACGGCAGGCCATGCGCGTGAGCTATGCTGGAGATCGCCTCAAAGTCGTCGACATTGTTGCGAGGGTTGCCGATTGTTTCAAGATAGACAGCTTTAGTGTTGTCATCAATGGCGTTGGCAATATTATCTGGATTGGAGCTGTCAACAAATTTAACGCTGATACCCATCCGCTTAAAAGTGTGGTTGAACAGATTGTAGGTTCCACCATAAAGGTTACTGCCTGAGACAATGTTATCTCCCGCCTGAGCTAGGTTGAGAATGGCCATGGAGATGGCCGCAGAACCGGAGGCTAAGGCTAATGCGCCAACCCCACCGTCAAGCTCCGCCAAACGTTTTTCCAGAACATCGGTGGTCGGGTTCATCAACCGAGTATAAATATTGCCGAATTCTTTCAGGGCAAACAGATTTGCCGCATGTTCAGCGGAGTCAAAAGTATAAGATGTTGTTTGGTAAATTGGTACAGCTCTAGAATTGGTTGTTGGATCAGGAATCTGCCCGGCATGGAGTGCCAGCGTGGCATCCTGATAAGGTTTTTCTTCCGGCATAATCTACTCCTTGTTGTGCGATGAAAATGTTTTGTGCCTTAGTAAATAATGCTTATATCTATAGCAGCAAATGGAAAGAAGGACATTCTTTATCTACTTTTTACCCATCAAGCAGCGGTCATGGTCCGATCCACAGGCCGCAACAACAGATTCACTACTGAGCTGGGCTAAATCAGGGTCAAAAATGCTGATACTTGAAACCAGCGAATAAGGCAGATTGTTGGCAGGTTCAGGTTATAATCAGGCCGTTTATTGAGGGTCGTTAGCAAGGCATCGATAGTTTCCCAAGGTGCAGAAAAGGCATAATAGCCTGGGTATTGTTTGCGATAATAGCGGACAGGATTGCATCGTTACTACCGCCAGTGTTGTTAAAGTCCAGTCCATTACCTTAGATACGGACCGAGTCTTCATCCATTTTCGTTATCACTTCGTTTTCAAAATTATACAGCGCCACTGCGGTTTCTGAATCTGCAGCATCGGTTTGCGGTGTTATGACGATAAAATTCATGGTTGTTTTGTCTGGATTGTGGTCGATCCATGTGCCGGAATTGGCATACAGTGTTTTTCCCCCGGCAAGGTTTTTAGAGGGAATTATTTTAGGTTCATGGGTGTGACCGAAAACAACTAGTTTTTTGTCCGAGTTTGGATTTTCGAAATACTGGGTAATGGCCATGCTGTCGGTCAGATCATTTGAAATCGCTCCTGCAATAGCCTCTACGACAGGAATGGCAACGGGGATATTATTGAGCTCACAGCGTTCAGTCCATCTATCCTGCGCTCCAGCATAAAGGTATACCTTAATCAAACCACCGTCTTCATCTTGGGAGGGGAGCAGATCATTAACAGAAAAAGAGTCGGTAAAACCATCGACATTGGTCACGATCATATCTTCAATAAAGGTATTGTTAATAGGAAACATTTCTAGAGCAAACTTCCAGATCTTGTAATATGCGTATAGACCTGTCTGGCTCTCTCCGCCCGCACTATTCGGTGTTACCAGTGGAATAATATTCTCCGAAATAATATCTCCGGTCTTTTTCTGTAAGACGTGCTCAGCGGCGATACGGGTGAAGAAATAGCCTGGTGGCAGTATTGTTCCCAGTGCAACAACTTGGTTGGAAAACTGGTCTGGAGCACAGAAGTAGTTGTAACGATGGCCATGTTCAATCGCTATTGTCGGATAGTCTGCTGGGGAGTAGGTGCCCAAGCCAAAAGCAGCGTCTTCTGCGTCACGTGCTTGGTTGATTCCGGGGAGAATCCTCTCAACATTTTCGGCTTCAATGGTTAAATCATGGTTGCCGGGGGTGTAGGTAACCAGAATTATGCCATCGGTGATGATCTGATTTAACACTTCAAAGACACCGGCATTGGTCGCTGCGATGCGGTCAACAAAATCGGCCTGATCTTTGCCTTTGTAAGTATCGACGGATGCTGGAACAAACCACTCATCCAGTAGATCTCCAGCAATAACTAGTTCTTTAACATTACGCGACGTTCTGATCTGTTGAAGGAAGTTTTCCAGAGCAGGCAGGTTTGCGTTGATCTCTGCATAATCCAAGTCGGCACCGAGATGAAAGTCACTGACAATAACGATCAGGTTTCTTGTCGAGCTATCGGTATTAAACTCGTTGTAAAGTTTGTCGTTATTACTGTCACTCCCACATGCTGTTAGCATGCATAGTGTTAGTCCAATTAATCCAGTAGCAAATAATGATTTGATCTTCTTATGCATGTTTATGTTCCTCAAGGGGATATTAGGGGGATTACTAAGTTGCTTAAATTATTAAACACTATCTAATTGATTAATTAAAGATTTTATTACTGGTTAGCTGAAGCGTTGGAGACATAACAGGGTGTTTTTGGAGGCTGAAATAACAGTTAAATGCTTTAGTTTTAGTTGGTTGGCTTGGTTAATCCCAAAATTATTTCCCCCGTAGTTCTTGAATAATCTCCGGACGTGTATCCTGTAAGTCAGCAATTAAAAAAAGAGCTGCTATCTCGATCAGATAGCAGCTCTTTTTTCTCTAATATCCTACATCTTTAACGCTAGACTAGCCCGTCTAAATACTCTTTTAATACTTTAGCGTGGCTGTATTTTTTATTTTTGGCACCATACAGAAGAATGAGCGATCTCTTGCCTACCTCTGCCAGATGCTCTTGAGCTTTTTCTCTGTTATTGCTCAACTCGATCAGATATTTTTTGCTGAACTCGCTCCATTTCTCGGGATCGTGATCAAACCACTTGCGCAGCTCATTGCTTGGAGCCAAATCTTTCCAGTGTCCGTCAAGATTAGCTTCATCCTTGGAGATGTTGCGTGGCCAAAGCCTGTCCACAAGAGCGCGATATCCCAGTAGTACATCCTCCTCATAAATGCGATGTATCTTAATATCCATTCCTGTCTCTCCTGTTGTTGATTGAGAATTAACTACGTAGGTAATAGACACCCCTTTAAATAAGTAGAATAAAAACAGCAAAAATATTTAACCCTACTAGCGTCGGGGAGATTTTATCTCGTTGGCCAGACAGGAGTTTTAACACCGACCAACCGATGAGGCTCCAGACAATGCCATGAGTTATCGAGTATGTCAGGGGGGTGAGAATGATGGCTAGAAACGCCGGTACCGCTTCGTCGTAGCGCTGCCATTCAATCTTGGCAATCGGGGTCATCATAAACACCCCGACCATAACTAGAGCGGGGGCTGTAGCAATGGGTGGCACCATGGAGAGCAGGGGCGAAAGGAACATGAAGGGGAGAAAGCACAACCCTGCTACCACTGCGGTAAGGCCGGTGCGCCCTCCCTCTTTGATTCCAGCTGCAGACTCGATAAAGCTGGAGCCAGCACTGGTACCGAAGAGCCCAGATACGGTGGTGGACAGCGCATCCACTAACAGCGCTTCCTTGATGTTGCGCGGTTCTCCCGCAGCATCTTTAAGATCGGCAGCCTCAGCAACACCGATAAAGGTGGAGAGGCTATCGAACAGGTCGGCAAACAGCATGACAAAGATCACCGGCAGCATGGCCAGAGAAAAAGAGTGCACCAGATCGAGGGAGAACAATAAACTGAAATCGGGCGCGGCCACCCAGCCGTTAAAGTTGACTATGGTGGCAGAACCGAAGAACTGCGTAGCATCGCCCCATAGCCGCCCAATGGGGAGTGCAAGCAGGGTGGTAAATAGCACTCCGAGAATTAGCGCACCGCTGATATTGCGCAGCACCAGCCAAGCGGTGAACAGCAGACCTACCAGAAAGGTGGCCGTAATAGTATTCAGCCCGCCAAAGGTGACTAGGGTGTTAGGGTCGGCAACGACAAACTTGGCGTTTTCCAGCCCTACAAAGGTGATAAAAATGCCTATACCTGCGGCTACTGCAGCACGTATCTGTGGTGGAATGGCGTTTGCTATAGCAGTACGCACGTTGTAAATCGACAGAAGCAGAAACACAATCCCCGACCAGAACACCGCACCCAGTGCTACTGGCCATTCAACGCCCATCCCTAGCACCACTGTATAGGTAAAAAAGGCGTTGATACCCATCCCCGGCGCTACAACAATAGGGTTTTTTGCATATATTCCCATCATGATGCTGGAAAAAGCGCTGACCAAAATAGTTGCGGTGACCACCGCTGAAAACGGCATCCCCGTGGCGGAAATAATCGCCGGGTTGACCACGATTATGTAGAGCGTGGCCATAAAGGTGGTAATTCCAGCAATAACCTCGGTTTTTACATCTGTACCATTGGCGCGTAGATTAAAAAAACGTTCCATACCTCTTGCTCCCTACCTTTGTTAACTTATTTTAAACACTTTCGGAGAAAGAGGTGTACCCACCGCCCTCTATCTCTTGTGAAAATTAAGCATAAATCCATGTAGTTTGTTGCCACAACAAAATTCCAAACGCACGTATTGTAACCATAAAAAGGGGTGTTTAAAACTAAAAAATTGCCGCTATTTTACCATTAATAGTATTGGTTTTAGCTAGTTATCTTAGCCAGCTCCAGTTCGATAAGGTAGTAAAATTGTGGCTGTTAAAAGTTGTTGCGGCGCAAATTGCCTGAGTGTGAAATTAAACAGGGCAGTATCCGAGGTTTATTATTCAATTTGTTGAATAAACGGAGAGAAAATGAGCCAGTATTGCGCTGCTGCTGTGGTTGCTGCACGGAGTAAAGGCGGTTTATCTCTTGGTAAAATGGCGCACTTTACAGGTAGAGCTTGA
This sequence comes from Desulfuromonas sp., assembly GCA_034006225.1. Classification (GTDB taxonomy): domain Bacteria; phylum Desulfobacterota; class Desulfuromonadia; order Desulfuromonadales; family Desulfuromonadaceae; genus Desulfuromonas. The sequence goes on from JAVETC010000026.1 coordinate 38,125, forward strand.
CCCTGCTGCTAAAGCGAATATTCTGGCGTTGAAGGATGTGCTTGCGGTGGAGAATATTACACCGGTTATCTGGGCTCGGCTAACTATCTACCGCAATTTAGCCGGGTGAATTAAGAGGAACAAGAATCTCAATGAAAAACATGGATACAAAAAGGATGTTGTTGTTGCTGGCGCTGCTGGCGGCATTTCCACCATTGTCGACGGATATGTACCTGCCAGCTCTGCCTCATCTGGAAAAAATTTGGCATGAGCCGACGACCGCCATTAATCTGACACTGTCGGGGTTTTTTATCGGCTACTGTTTCAGCCTGTTGCTTTATGGGCCGTTGTCGGATAAATATGGGCGCAGACCACCTCTACTGGTGGGTATTAGTGTCTATATTATCGCTAGTCTGCTCAGCGGTTTCGCCAATGGTGTTGCCAGTCTTACGGTATTGAGAATTATGCAGGGTGCTGGTGCCGCGGCGGGCTCCACCATCTCTATGGCCATCACCAAGGATCTCTATCAGGGCAATGATCGTCAGCGTATTCTGGCCTATATGGGGATCATCATGGCTCTGGCTCCGATGTTAGCTCCGGTGCTAGGTGGGTGGATCATGACTGGTCTGTCGTGGCATTGGGTTTTTTATACTCAGGCGGCTATCGGCATTATCGCTCTGGGTGGAGTGTTGCGCATGCAAGAATCCTTGGTGACTGCGTCGCAGGGGAGTATCCTCACCGCGCTGGGCATGTATGGCAGCCTGTTACGCAACCGCCGATATGTGGTGCTGATTGTGCTTTTTTCCCTAATTGTGCTGCCGCATTTTTCCTTTATCGGTTCTGCTGCCCATATCTACATTTCCAAGTTTGGGCTTTCTGAACAGGTCTTTGGCTACTTCTTCGCCTTTAACGCTATGGCGATCATGGCGGGATCATTTGCCTGCTCGCGTATTCAAAAACGCCTTAGCTCTCGCTGGCTGTTAACCCTCAGCTTTGCCGGAATTCTGCTCGGCGGTATTCTCATGAGCATGGCTTTTTTTCATGGCCCGTGGAGACTGGCCGTGCCTATGGCTCTGGCCTCGTTTGCATTTGGCCTGAGCCGTCCTCCAAGCAATCATATTGTCTTAGAACAGGTTGAGCATGGCGCGGGAGCGGCGGCGTCACTGATGGTGTTTCTCTATTTTATTGCCGGGGCTTTTTCCATGTGGTTCATCTCCCTTAACTGGGACGATACGATCCAGATTATTGGCACATTAGCCTGTGGAGTAGGTGGTGTGGTGCTACTTATCTGGTTGCTATTTCCCTGTCTGGGCAGTGCCGATCAGAAAGTTCCCTGTTGGAGAAACGGCAACTCCTCGGAACCGCAGGACTAATATCAATAAAGAGTTTTTCTGGCGCGACCGCGAACTGTGCGCTTAACAAATGTCGGTGCGCCAATCATTGCCGCCTCGGTGAGTTGTTCAATGTGGAAGCCGGTTGCTGTAATCTCTGTGGCGGTGTCGCGAGTCAGGTGACATTCGCCAGCACATAGCCCCCAAAATGGCTCGATCCGCTGTTGCCAAAGCTTGGTTTTTGGGTCGGCAGCGAGGATATGCTCCATAAATATGAAAGTTCCACCAGGTTTGAGGAGCCGATAGATCTCTTTGAGGCTGGATTGAAGAGAATTGACTGAGCACAGGACTAAAGTTGAGACAATGGTGTCGATAGAGTTATCCGGCAGGTCGATCTGTTCTGCTGTCCAGGGGCAAATTGCTATGTCCTCGCGTTTTGAGCTAGATACTGTGCGGCTTAGTTTCCTGCGCATGTGCGGATCTGGTTCACACAGCTGGAGCGATGTTAATTGTTCGGGAAAATAGGGTAAATTAATCCCCGTTCCAGCCCCAATCTCAAGCACTGCACCTGTGGCTTCTGCCAGAATTTCACCCCGCCAGGCACCAAGGCAACGGCGCTCCGTACTCTGCATGATAAAATCGTATGTTGTGGCCATGCAAAATGACCTGATATTTTTCAACATCATAGTGCCTAAGGGAAAGAGGGGAGTTTTAAACCTATTTATCCTGTGCTAAAAATTGCTCAACTCGCGGATTTATTTAGTCAACCGTACCGATAACCTGCCGCCGACCCCAGTTCAAAGCATGTTGATGGGAGTTAAAATATAGATCAAGGCGATTTTTGCCTTTGATTGCCGAGCCCTTGTCTTCTACCCGCCCCCAGCCATAACCAGGGATATAGATGCGGGTGCGCGCTTTAATATAGTTCCAGTCAGCGGCAATTGTTCCATCATGTGGTCCCCACATCCATGGTAGCAGCAAGCGGTGTGGCAAGGTCCAAGGGTGGGTCAGAGTATTTAATGATATCAGGCCAGAGTAGGGTTCGCGCGGTTTGGTACCCAACGCAGTGAGACCTGTGTAAACATCACCTTTGTTGGGCCCAGCATTAAAGTGTCGATTCCAAAAATCCGGAAAATCTCGCGACCACGAACAGCATTTAGAGCAGTTGCAGTAGGCGGTTGTTTCAAATTTTACTGTATGCGGTGTCGCGCACGCAGACAGACTAAAAGACAATAAAATCAACCAGAGTAGACGCACAAATCAATCCTTAGATGAATGTAAAGAGGGACGTTATTTACCCGTTTACCTGCGCAAAAAAATAACCAAACTCGCTATCTTGCGTGCCATAACGTAACGTCCTGTAGTTTTACAGATCGGGACTATCTATGCAAGCTAAGCGTAGTATTTTACCAGCAAGGAGGGCAGGGCTATCTCTTTGAATTGTAAAAAAGTTTGATTGTTAGTCTAAAGATATCAAGTATTTAGCTTGTTTACCCAAACCTCAAGTTCACTCAAGGCTGTAGATTGACTTAAATAGCTCACTTCGTTGCTTAGGCTAAGCTGCTGTATCTCTGTAAGCAAGCGACTGGGCGACCAAGAGGCAAATTCAACCTCTGACACCGAGGAGTGAGCAGAAACGTAGCTCCACATATGCTGGAGAGCGTTGATCATGCCACCGCGCAATGGTTGGATTCTCAACTGTTCAGTAAGCACCCTAGCCAATTTAGAAAACTCCTGATTTGGCTTTATGTTGGCAACTTCTCGGCCAATTTCTCGGTAAAGATTGATGTTCCTAGCAAGGATTGAATACTTGTGCTGGCTCCATAGCTGTTGCGCATTTTTAGGTAAGGAGATGCGCCCCGGTTGTTTAGTTAAATATTTTGTTTCCAGTATTTGAAATTGATTGAAGGGCTCGTCAATATATGTTGGCGGCCATACCCCAGTATTACCGTCGATGAGTACAGGTGTTTTGTCCGTAAAACCCCTTAACCTCATCTCGGCGGAGAGCAGAAGATGGCGCTGCTGCAACGCCCATGGATAACCGACCCAGCGCAGCGTTTCTGGATGGTTTGAGTAGCCTTTTTTATTATTTTCAATTATTGAGACTATTCCATGGAGTTCACGGTGCTCTCCAAGAAGGCTCTGGCGATTCAAATAACCAGGATTTATATCCCAAATACGCATCTGATTCCTTAAATATAGTGGTCGAACTCACCGACGAGTTATGAAGTAGATTTCAATACACAGAAAATTCTTTGCCTGTATACACTCCTTGAAAAGTCTCAACATCCAGTCCGGTATACTCCTTTAGTCTCTTGGCCAATGCCGAGTTTTTTGCATGCGGTTGGTACGAAAATCCAAACTCTTGCCTGGTTATTTTAACGCTGTTATCCACCCCAACAACTTTGGAGGCATGATAACCGCTCAGAATTATTTCCTGAATGACTACACCGTCATCTGGCTTTATATTCCATACAATTGGTTCGTAGGAGCAGAGCGCAAGAATAACTGGGCGTCCTTTTGTGCGAACAATAACATCAATGCTCCCGTCCGGGTGATTGCCGAAGGAGTGACGCACGCCGGATGGGTAACTGCCCTCATATACACCAATGCCGTGAAGTGCTGGTGCGGTCGCGCAACCGGAAATAGTTATGAACCAGAGTAATATGGCAACAGGTATTAGCCGCTGTTTTATTTCCATTTATGTTTTCCTGAAAAAACTAATGTTTTTGATCCTCAGCGGCAGACTGACTTACGCACACCACCAAATTATTCGGATTAAGGAGCAGACGTATTTTCCGCCCGGTTGTTTTGATGTTGGTTTTTTACGGTGCAAATTGATTGAGTATTAAATTAAACAGGGCCTGTCCTTAGTATATTCGTCAGCACAATTATTCTACCTCGATATCCGAAAGTACTACCTTGACCTTTTTGGACCACTCAAATGGTGCATCATTGGCTTTGACACTGAATTTCCGACTATAATTTGGCTTCAATGGTATTGCGTCATCTCCATAACTTCGTTCCGTAATATACACAGGATGACACTACTGTCCGGTTAATAGTTAAACAGATTCAACTGGTTAGATTCGAGAGGTTCTGATATATGCTTAAGAGCATCAGTAACCAGTGATGAAATTGGCTTTTTCTCGAACAAATTGACCTCCAATA
>JAVETC010000027.1:0-42553 GCA_034006225.1 Desulfuromonas sp.
TCATCACCCACCACTTGTCCTTAAAGTATGCGCAGTGGTAGTTCAGTTGGTTAGAATACCGGCCTGTCACGCCGGGGGTCGCGGGTTCGAGTCCCGTCCACTGCGCCATCTTACGAAAACCCGTTAAACTTAAATGTTTAACGGGTTTTTTCGTTTCTGGGTGTTAACAATTCAGTGAACCTTTAAATATGAAATTTCGATTCGTACTCTTGCCAGCGTTAGTGCCTTAGGATTTTCTTCGCAATATCATAACCATTGAACACCAGAGCATTATGCAATTGCACAAGATCAGCGCCGGCGTTAAGTCTGTCTTGATAGTGCTGTGATTGACTGACACCACCAATTGCAATCAGCGCTGTATCGTGTTTGATGATCTTACGACAGTGCTCTAATTGATGGCATACATGTGCTTGAACTGCTGAGTCTTGCCAAAATAAATATGAGTTTTTTGTGACAGGCTTGCCCAGATCAAAAGCAATCGCAATACCATCGATCGGTGCGGATTCTAGTCTTTTAAGCAGGCAGATTAAGGTGTTTGTTAGTGGTTGAGTATGCAGTTTTAAAATAATAGGTAAAACTTTGTGATGGATTTTCAATAGCTCATTTTGGTATTGCCTGATTGTTGTTAAGCGCTCAAGAATGACTGGTAATGAATCTTCATTGCGGTTTTCATATAAATTCACACTGATGTAGTCGGCTGTATTATTTGTTTGTGCAATGCGTAATAAAAGCTCTTTTTCAGTGTATTGCTGAGATTCATCATCTAATTTAAGGTTGACGCCTAAAATAGCAGGAATGCAGGCCGTAGCTGTTTGAGTGATACCTGTAAGGTCTTGACCTAGGGTCAATGTGCCGAGCTCAATACAACCAAAACCAAGAGCACCAGCGGCTCGGCCGAGTTGTCCGTGCTTATCAAAACCAGCGGCAATACCAAGGCGGTTGGGAAAACGAATGCCCATTACTGTTGCTGCGTTATTTTCGAAAAAACGGGCCTGCTGCGCTGTTGTCGGAGCAATCTGCGCGCGTAAGCACGCCGCATTGAATGCAGCTTCTCTAAGGTTGCTCATGGCAGCGGCTGTAAGTGGTACGAAACTGCTGCATAAAGTGACCCAGCGCCTGGAGGGTTTGATCGGTTTGTGCGTTATAGAGGCTGGCGCGTATGCCGCCAAATTGTTGATGGCCTTGCAGGTGCAGCAAACCTTGTTGCTCGGCAGTCGCAATAAAGTGTTGCTTGAGTTGCGGTGTTGGCAAATGAAAGCAGATATTCATAATTGAGCGGTGCAGCGGGTCAACAGCACAAGTGTAAAAAGAGTCTTGATCGATGATGTTGTAAAGCCTTTGCGCGCGTTGCTGATTTCTCGCCAACAGTGCGCTGACGCCGCCTTGTTGAATGATCCAGTCACAGACCAGATCGGTTAAATAGATGCTGTAGGTCAGCGGTGTATTGAGACGGTTGTTGTTGATAATGTGCTGTTTATAACTGAGCATTCTGGGCGTTTCTGGGCGCATCTTTTCTAGTAAGTCATCCCTGATGATCAAAATCACCAGCCCTGTTGGGCCGATGTTTTTTTGCGTGCCAGCATAGAGCATGGCGTAGTTTTCAATGCGGATCGGCCGTGACATAAAGTCTGAGGTCATGTCTGCAATCAGAGCGGTAGAAGCTAGCTGCGGATCGGTATGCAGCGCAACACCCTGCGCGGTTTCATTGCTGGTGATGTGGCAATAATCCGCGTTGTCTGGAATAGACCAGGTCGATGCCTCGGGCATACTCAGCGGCTGGCGGTCTTGATTGCTAGCACCAATATGCACCCGGCCAAAGGCCGCAGCATCAGTAGCGGCTTTGCGTGACCAGTAGCCGCTATCGATATACACCGCTTGCCCATGGGCTGAGAGCAAGTTCATCGGCACTAAGGCGAACTGGGTTGATGCGCCGCCTTGCATAAATAAGACATGGTAATTGTCCGGCACACTGAGAATCTGACGTATTTTTTGCTTGGCCGATGCCATAATTCCCATGAAATGCGAGCCGGTGAAGGGCATTTCCAGCACTGACATGCCACTGTTATGCCAATTCAGCAGCTCACTCTGCGCGCGGATTAACACCGACTCTGGCATCACCGCAGGGCCGCCTGAGAAGTTAAAGGTTTGCTCTCTACGACGCATTAGAACAGCACCAAGCTATGGCTGGCGGCGGTCATTAAGAATATCAGTGGGAAAGATAAAATGGTATTGGTTCGTGAGGATAGAAAGGTGATGCGTGAACAGCGAATACGCTCCTCCATCGAGGCGGGTACAAAGCCTAGGACTTTCTTTTGGTGAGGCCAGAGTACAAACCAGAGGTTACAGACCATGATAATGCCCAACCAAGCGCCGATGCCAATCATGGCTTGATGGCCCTCGAGCGTTAAGGCCGACAGCAGCGTGCCGCGATACCAGAGCATGGCCAATCCTGAGATCAGCACCAGCAATGAAGCATGTCGGAAAATGCCATGCTCGCGTTGCATTCTGCGGGTTAAGTTCTGTTCTCTATCCTCGGCGCTGGACTCGCTGTGCAAGGCTTTGAAGGTTGGATTTTGCACCACGTTGGCATAGTTATGGCCGATCCACACTAAAGCACCAAGAATGTGCAGGTAACGAAACAGACTGTCGAGGATCGGCCATAACATATTAGACACCGTTAATCAGTTTGAACGCGAGGATGCAGAGCACGGCGGTGAGAATGATCCCAGCGCTCAGTGTGCCAAACAATGAATCATGCGGTAGCTTCATGATTGAGCACTCAGGTCGACCCAACCAGCTTCGCGCGCAATCAGTGGCGTCTTACTTGAGTTATTGGCTTGTTTAACCGCATCGGTAATCAGTGAGTGGTGCGGTGATTTACTGCAGGCAGGATCGGTATTGCTGGCGTCGCCGGTGAGCAAAAATGCCTGGCAGCGGCAGCCACCAAAATCGGTGGTTTTTTCTGAGCAGCTTCTGCATGGCTCTTTCATCCAGCTGTCGCCGCGATACAGATGAAACTCGTTGGACTTGTGCCAAATCCACGACAAATCCTGATTGCGCACATTGGGGAAGTTCAGGTGCTGCATGCTGCGAGCTTGTGAACAGGGTAAAACAGTCCCATCTGGCGCTACCGTCAAATGAATACTGCCCCAGCCGTTCATGCAGGCTTTGGGTCGCCCTTCAAAATAATCTGGGATCACAAAAAACAATGTCATTTTGTCACCAAGACGTTGGCGCGCGGCAATCACTTGGGCTTCAGCTTTAAGCAGCTCCTCTTGCGTGGGCATCAGCTGCTCACGATTGATCAGCGCCCAGTTGTAATACTGCACATTGGCCAGCTCTAAGTACTCCACGCCGATCTCGGCGGCCAGCTCAATAATTTGCGGTACCAAATGGATATTGATTTTGGAAATCGGCACGTTAAGCACCATCGGAAAGCCGAGGCGTTTGATCTCTTTGGCAATCTTGATTTTCTTATCGAAACAATCCACACCTGAGAGCCAGTGGGTTGTCATTGGCTCGCTGGACTGCATGCCCAGCTGAATGTGTCGCAAGCCTGCTTTTTTTAAACGCTCTAAGCGTTTTATGGTTAAACCAATGCCTGATGTGATCAGGTTGGTGTAGTAGCCTAAGTTATTGGCTTCTTCGACTAATTCTTCTAGGTCTTTGCGCAGCGTTGGCTCGCCGCCTGAAAAGCCAATCTGCATAGAGCCCATGTTCTTAGCATCACGGATCACTTGCTTCCATTCATCCGTGCTCAGTTCATTGTCTAAGTCATCCAGGTCTGTCGGGTTGCTACAAAAAGCACACTTGAGTGGGCATTTGTAGGTCAGTTCCAGTAACAGCCAGATCGGCGCACCGTTACCATCAAGACGTAATTTTGATCCAACCTTTGCCATAACTGACCTCCAGAAAATCGTTAACCTGCTCGAAAATAAAGCTTTCACTTGCGTCGAATTTTTCAGTCAAACCCGCCACGATGTCACCAATATAATGTTGCCCATCGCAATAATTTAAGATTTCACCGGCGGTTTGATTGAGCTTCACAATACCTTCTGGATACATGATGACGTAGGCGTCTTGGGAGGGTTCCCAGCGAAACATAAATAACTCGTTAATATTAAATAAGCATGTGTTTGTTATAGGGCTTTTGTTTTTCATAGTGTTAGCGCCTTAATAAGGAGTACTGGGAATAACATCCCCAGTACTCTACTGTTAGCGAACGTAAACGTAAGCTGTTACTTCAAAGCCTAGTCTCAGGTCGCTGTACGCTGGATTAATCCACGGCATAATTACCTCCAATAGTTTCTTTGATTTAGAACGAAATATATCGTTCGGGTTTGAGTATATGTCTTGGAAAAGTTAGAGATACACAATGCTTTGGAAGTAATACATCTATCTATTGGTGTTGGTTTTAGTGTTTTGATATTGATATATTTTTTAACTTGATGTAATTGATTTTTGTCATTTTAATACTGTTGATTTTAATGTAAGCGCTATTAATAGATGAGTTTTAACTCAATATATTAATAGCTGTTAGCGAGGGCTCAGTTGTTTGAGAACTGCATAAGTTTTATCTCAGTGCAATGCTAGCGGGCGGTCAGCGCAGGGCGTGCTGAGAGGTGGGGAGGGTGTTGCAGAGTCATCGCGAGGACGTGTCGAGCTGTTGGGCAAATGATCCCTCAATAGGCTTTATGTTGTATCCGATGAAAGCTTGCATAAAGCGCTATTGGCGGGATGTGGCGCGCTGTGTTTATTTTTTCCAGTAGTTGTTGGCGGCTGCAACGGTTTGATAGTTGGTGGCGACAACTTGCGCTGCGGCCATTAAATTGTCGGCATTGGTTTCATACTTGGCGCGTACTTCCGTGCGCTTTTCAGCAGAGGGTTGCGTGTGTTTAACAGCCATTCGCGACATTTTTATCGCAAGCTCATAGCCTTCTTGTGGCGTTTTTGTTTCAAGGCTGGTGAGCCACTGTTCGGCAAAAGCCGCAGGGCTAAGAAGAACGGTCAGGCAAAGCGCGGTTAGTGTTTTATTCATAGATTACTCACTGTTTATGTTTATTAGGGGAGTGTGTTTAGTTATTTGAACTGCAACCGCAGTGTGTCGAGTGGATGGCTGTTGTTTGAATACTACTTTGGTGTTTTTTTAAATATTTTCGAATTAAGACTTCGGTTTGGTATGGCTTTATACATATGAGGGCGCTTTTGCTGTGTTGCAGAGCTGGGTAAGCTGCACACATGGTGTCAGTTCTGGCTGTGCTAAAGCACTATTGCATTCTTCGTCTGGGCTGTGGATTGTGTAAGCCATTCACGCTAAGGGGTACATATGCACGATATTGACTCACTGACTGATCCTCTATGGGAAATGGCGTTAGCCGAAGGCTGTCAATTAACCGTATTGCAAGCGGCTGGTGCGCAGCAATGTGCTTTGGCGCTGAGTCTGTCTTCCGGGAGTCATGATGAGCCTGCAGCATATTTGGGGATGGCGCATTTCTTAGAGCACTTGGTGTTCCGTGGCAGTCAAAACTATGCGATTGATGATGGCTTAATGGCGTTTGTGCAGCGCAATGGTGGGCAGGTCAATGCACAAACTCAAGCGCTGCAAACCCTGTTTCATTTCCAAGTTGAGTCGCCACTCTTTATTGAGGCTATACAGCGTTTAGTCGACATGTTGGTGTCACCACGCTTAGAAGAGGCAATGCTGGTTTCTGAGCGTGAGGTGATCAATGAGGAGTTTCATTTGTATTGCCAGGCCCCGCAGATTCTGATGGATGCAGCGTTGGCCGTGTGCTTATCGGCGGCGCATCCATTGCAGCGTTTTTATGCAGGCAACCGTCAGAGCTTAAGTATCGAAGACCAAGGTTTTAAGGCCGAGCTGACGGCTTTTCATCAAGCCGCTTATCTGCGTAGTAAATTAAACATTGTTGTCGTTATTCCTCATGATTGGAGTCGCTGGAAAACAGCGCTGTTGAGCGCCTTGCAGCCTTTAACAAGTACTGTGCGTCATAGTCATGCTGCGCCATTAAAGCCGATACAGTGTCCTAAGCATTCAGCACTTAAACTGTGGTTGCCGGTGTCTGAGCGTTATATGGTCCTGCATGTGCCCATTAACCATAGTGGCTCAGGACTTATAGAGTTGGCTGAAAAAATGCAGCACGCCCTATCCGTGTGCATCGGTCAGACTTTTTTAAGTTATGCAAAAGAGCAGGGCTGGTGTTCTGGGATTGCCGTGCGTGCGCCTTATAGCGGACAACAACAAGGTGTTTTAAGCATAGAGTTTAAATTGCTTACCGATGGGCATGGCGCTTTTTTAGTGCCAGCTTTCTTTGCGTGGCTGAGGCAATGGCGTGAACAATTACGCTGCGTAGAACAGCAAGCGTATGAGCAGCAAGCGCAAGTGAATCGCTGGTTTATGGCGGAGCCTTTATGTAAAGCACAACAGATACTCTTGGCGCGCTGGCCGTTGCAAGGCCTCTCGGCAAGCTGTCTGGTTACGCTGGATAAGGTGCTTGAGGTGATCTTGAGTCAAGCTTTTATGCATGTGCTGGCAGGGCCGCAGAGGCTTGAATGTTCTTACAATAAGGGTTTGCCGTTACAGGTTGAGAGGGTTGAGGATCCTCGTACAGATACCATCGTTGCGGTGCCGAAATTTGCCTTTTGGTGTGGGTTAAAGCGTTCTGTTGCAGAGGTATGTGACGTACAAAAAAATCCCTGTGGTGCTTTAGTTCAGCACCAGCCGGTGTCTTTTTCACCCGACTTAGCTGTCTGCTACTGGGGATGGTCGGTGACTCACCCTCAAGACGTTGCTCCGCGCTTGCAGGCTCGACTCGCGCCACTATTGGCGGTGTTGAGCTATAACGCGGTGCGCTGCCAAGTGGTGTGCCTGCACCGACATGTGTTTTTGCGGCTGATGGGGCCTGCAGAGTATTTGCCAGTGGCCTTGAATCAAGTGCTAGCTATGCTTGAGCAACCCCTAGTAGAAGAGCCGACTGGCTTTAGCGGGCATTTTGCTTTGCGGCGGTTATTGCAGCGATTGCCTGCCGCCTTGGTCGGTGTGAGTCAAGCCGTATCGACACCAATAGTGACCTTGGCTAATCAGGCGCAAAGTGCTTTATGGCTAGGTGCGCCGCTTGCTATTGATCAGCTTGATGTGCGTTATTTACAGAGATTACAGGCGTGGTCGACTAGTGCATCGCCACCGCCATATTGCTCAGGTTGGACGCAGCTGAACGACAGCGGTAGCGAGGATGCCTTGCTCATCGTACAGATGTCTTGGCCGTCAGGATCGCGTATTCAGCAAGATCAGATGCGGTTGGTTAATAAGGTGTTTTCTCGTTATTTTCAGAGCGTTTTACAACGGCATTTACGTGATGAACGTGGTCTGTGTTACGTGGTTTTTGTGATGCCTTCTGCCAGTGCAGAGTATGCAGGGCTCGTCTGTGCTGTACAGTCCAGCAAGATTAGTGCAGCCCAGATATTGGATGAAATTAAGCAGTGCTTAAATGATGTTCAGGGGCGGCTGACTGAATCTTTACTTCGGCTGCGCGCTGATCTGCTGTTGCAAGCGGAACAGCTTGAACAGCAAACTTTTGGAATTGAGGCGCTGAGTGACATGCTCTTTAGGCACTGGCGCGAGCAGCGGCAAGCGTCCGGCTTTCAGGAGGAAGCACATGCTGCACGGTTGCTCACTGATGCTGACATTGAGAGCTATTATAAAGCCATCCAAAATGATGCCCAGTGGTTTGTCTTGAGTAATCAGCCTGCAATTGTATAAGCATCACAAGCGTTGTTTTTTTGACGTTCTATCGTTGTGTATTAAATAAAAACTTTTAAACTAATTATTAATAATTAGCACTTTCTGAATATTTTATATTTTAATATCTACCCTACTTATGAATTGCTTCTAAAGCATTGTTTGTTTTATAAGCACTGCAGTGCGTGATTTTATTTTTTATTTTTAATCAGTATTTGTACTTATTTTTAACTCTTTTGGGTCGAGACTATTGGTCTGTTTAATCCCTCGCTAAAGGATTGGCTAGTAAGTCTTGTTAATTACCCTCTAAAGCGGCGTATTAGTGAAGAGCATAGCTTCTAATAATCAGTACCGAAGCGACTGATAGGTCAGTTGTTCCATTTCTGTGGAGAAGACTATGTATAACAACAAAATTGCCAAACATATTTTTATGCCGTTAGCCCTCGCTGGCGCTATCGCAACAGCAAGCAGTCCTGCTCTCGCTGACATCGTTCTTTATGATAAAGACGACACAACTTTCTCGACCGATGGTTATGTGAATGCGTTTTATGTAAACAGCGATGTTGACCGTGCGGGTGATAAGTTTGATCGCCGCCAGTCGCGTATTAAAATGGGTTTCCTGCCCAACTATCTTGGTTTCAATATGGGCAAGGAAATTGACGGTTTAACCCTGGGCGCACGCGCTTCATTTTGGGTGACGATCAATGACAGTGATGATAACGGTACAGGAACCGCTATCGATGTGCGCCAGTTTTACGGTACGGTCAGCAATAGCGAATGGGGTGAAGTGCTGATTGGTAAAGATTTTGGTTTATTTGCACGCTCTAATATTTTGCTGGATGAGCTGTTGACCGGTTATGGTCAAGTCAGTGACACCCTCGGCTTGGTTGATGGCGGTGGTGTATCTTTTGGTAATATCGGTAGTGGCTACCCCTATCCTTTCCCAACGTCACAGATCACCTATCGCTCGCCAGTTATGAGTGGTTTGCGTGTGGCTGTCGGTATTATGGACCCTGTTGATACCAACGATAGCAGTGCTCTAGGTAAAGCTTATCAAGAGAGTCCGCGTTTTGAATCAGAAGTAACCTACCAGTTTGATATTGGTGGTGCGAAAATCTATTCATGGCTCAATGGTGGTTATCAAACCTCAGAGAACACTGACAACACTGTTAAAGATGTAACGTCTAAAGGCTTGGGCTATGGCGTACAAGCAAAAATGGGTAATTTTAGCGTCAGCGGCTCAGGCTTTACCGCAAAAGGGATTAATCCGTTCTTCACTAATAACGCGGGTAACGCAACGTTACGCGATATTGATAGTAAAGGTTACTTGACTCAAGGCTCCTATCGCTTTGGTAAAAACCGTCTTGCTTTAAGCTATGGCAAAACCAAAGATGACGGTAACGGATCAGTGGTGGGTGGTGTTGGTCTCGCCACTGGAGCTGATTATGAAACACGTGGTATTGCCTTATTCCACGATATCAATGACAACCTAAAGTTAGTGGCTGAATACAATCAGTTTGAAATTGATGGGCACAAGGGTAATAACGCAGTCAATGAAGATACCGATACTTTTGCGGTCGGTGCTGTTTTGACCTGGTAATACGCCAGCGGTAAAACCAAGCCAGAAGAGCAGACGTCTTCTGGCTTTTTTGTGCCCGCTACTTTAGTAGGTCATGCTCGCGACTGAAGAGGCATAGGTCTCTGTGAGGATGCTTTTAAAATAGAGTCATAATAAACAGGTGAGTTATGAGTCTAGGACAGTTGTCATTTGATAATGAAGGTATTACAGCCGCTTTTTCGTATGCTCAGCCTACCCAAGAGGTCGCTGAGGATTTAGCACGTCAGTTACTAAATCCTTCTTTAGGATTTGTTTTGTTTTTTTGTTCTGCCGAATATGATCTGGCCGCGTTATCAACGGCCTTAGAGCAGTGTTTTGGCGACGTACCGTTAGTCGGTTGTACCACTGCTGGTGAAATTACTCTTCAAGGTTATGGGAGGGGTTGTATTAGTGCGATAGGTTTTGATCATCGGCACTTTTCCGTAGCCAGCGTATTAATCGATGAAATGGAGCGATTCAGTTTATATGACGCACAAGAGCTGGTGGAAAACCTCGTCAGTGATTGCCGCAGTAATGCTTTAGCACCGATTAAAGATCATAGTTTTGCTTTAACTTTGTTGGATGGCTTATCCAGTCGTGAAGAAGTGGTATTGGCTGCGCTCAGTGCTGCTTTGGGTAATATTCCGCACTTTGGTGGTTCTGCTGGCGATGATAATCATTTAACCCATACCCATGTTTACTATGATGGCAAGTTTCATAATGGCTCGGCTGTGGTCGTGTTAATTAACACCCATCTAGATTTTGAAGTCTTTACTACTCACCACTTGCAGCCCTCTACAGAAAAGTTAGTGGTAACTAAAGTGGACAGCGGCTCTCGCCGTGTACTTGAGTTTAATGCAGAGCCTGCGGCCAAAGAGTATGCACGCTTAATTGGACGTCACTTAGATGAGCTGGATATGCACCTGTTTGCCAGTCACCCATTGGCAGTCAAAATCAGTGAGCGTTACTATCCTCGAGCGATTCAAAAGACCAATGCAGACCATAGCCTGACATTTTATTGCGCGGTGGAAAACGGCATTGTGTTGACCGCCATGAACACCACCTCTTTGCTGGATAATGTTAATCAGCTGTTTCTAGGGCTTAATCAACGCTTAGGTGAGTTGCTGATCACTATTGGTTGTGATTGTTTTCTACGCCGCTTAGAAATTGATAGAAAAGGTGGGCAGGAGGTTATCGAAGCAGTATTGCAAAAGCAGCATGTGATCGGTTTTAACACCTACGGCGAGCAGTTTAACGGCATGCATATCAATCAGACTTTTACTGGGGTCGCTATTGGACGTCCAAAATATGGTATGCGCTGATCATTCTGCCCAACTACTCGTGCTCCAGCTGGAAAATACTAAGCTCAGACGTATTAATGCCGCCTTAGTGGAGCGAGTCGAGTCAGGTTCCTCGCAAAACTCAGACGCTTATGCGGCGTTTCGTCATTCTGTAGTACTGGCAGAACAAGTGCGTGAACGCACGGATGCGCTGAATCAAACCATGGCTGATTTGAAGAACAGCAACACGTTGCTCAGCGACGCACGGCACACTGCAGAAATTGCCCATCAGCATTTAATTGATGCGATTGAAAGCATTAGCGATGGCTTTGTCCTGTTTGATAAAGAGCAGCGTATTGTTTTGTTTAATCGGCACTTTAAAAAATTCTGGGATAAAAGCGCTTATCGGATTGATGTGGGTACGAGCCTCAGTGAAGTCAAAATGTTTATCGAAGGCACTGGCCTGATCGTCGAGAAGCAACGCAGCGGACGGCAGCGTTTATTGTACCGTTTACGCACTGGGCGCTGGTTACAAGTCACCGAACGACCGACTCAAGAGGGCGGTTTGGTTATTCTGTACACCGACATTACTGAACTCAAGCACACTGAAGCACAGCGTCGTGAGCAAGCTTTAGCGCAAAAAATGCGTTTGTTACAGCAAACCGTGGATAACTTATCGCAGGGCGTGGCGATGGTGAATGGACAAGGGCTTTTAGAACTGTGGAACCATCGGTTTTTAGAGTTGTGTGACTTGCAACCGATAGAAACTAACCATTCATTTGCCGAGGTGATGGGTCATAGCCTTACCCACTTGCTGACCCCACAGAGTGTTGATGAAAACGGTGTCCCCTTATTACAAAAAGAACAGCGCTTAACCGATGGACGGGTCATTGAGATTCGGACTCATCCGCTACCGTCAGCAGGTTTTGTTAATACCTTTACTGATATTACCGAGCGTTATCGACATGCCGAAGCGTTGCGTAAAAGTGAAAACTGGATACGTTTAATTACAGACCACGTGCCGGCCATGATTGCCTATGTGAAAAATGATTTTACCTATGAGTTTACGAACAAAGTATATGAAGAATGGTATCGCTGGCCGCGGGGCAGTATTTTAGGGCGCAGCTTGCGTGAAGCGCACAGCGATGAGCACTTTACTCGGCTGGAGCCTTATATTAATCGATCGTTAAAAGGCGAGAGCCTAACCTTCGATGTAGCAGAGTCCAGTGTGTTAGGTACAACCCGCTTTATGCAGCGCTCTTACGTGCCCAATCGCCAGAGCAATGGTGAAATTGCCGGTATTTTTGTGCTGGTGCGTGACATCACCGAGCGTAGACAAACAGCAGAAGCATTGCATCAAGCCTACCAAAGCCTTGAAGGCCGCGTGCGTGAGCGTACGGCCGAGTTGACACAACTCAATGTACAACTGGTCTCAGAGATTGAAGTGCGTAAGCAAGTGGAAGTGCGGCTGCGTGACGCTAAACGTGAGGCGGAAGAGGCCAACCTATCTAAGACTAAGTTTTTAGCCGCGGTCAGTCATGATCTTTTACAACCCTTAAATGCGGCGCGTTTGTTTACCGGATCATTGGCCGAGCGCCCAGACTCAGCTGACCGTTCAATCTTGGTGAAAAGTATCAGTAACTCGCTGGAAGATGTTGAGAATTTACTGTGTACGCTAGTGGATATTTCCAAGCTTGATGCAGGGGTAATCAAGGCTGATGTGTCAGCGTTTGCCGCGCATGAGCTGTTAAACAACTTGGCGGTGGAATACCAGCAAGTGGCTAAAAGCGTTGGTTTAAGTTTGGATTTTGTCCCCAGCAGCGTATTGATAAAAAGCGATATTCATTTGCTGGCGCGCATCTTACGTAACCTCTTGAGCAATGCGATTCGTTATACCGAGAGCGGTCGAGTGATGTTGGGTTGTCGCCGCTATGCGGAGCATGTCTCTATTGAAGTTTGGGATACTGGAATTGGTATTGCAGAAGATAAACAAGAAGAGGTTTTTCAAGAATTTAAGCGTGGTGATGTACAGCGTTTAAAACAAGATCGAGGACTAGGTTTAGGTTTGGCGATTGTTGATAAAATCACCCGCATTTTAGGTCATCGCATTCGCGTGTCATCGCAAGTGGGTAAAGGTTCTGTGTTTGCTATCGAAGTGCCTTTAGCGCGCGCTGACGAGCTGCAATCACAACCTGAGATAGAGGTGCCGTCTTATTATTTAGATCGCCTGAATGGCGCTCGTATATGGGTGCTGGACAATGATGTGGCGATTTGTATGGCGATGCGTACTTTACTTGAAGGCTGGGGATGTCTGGTGAAAACCGGCTTATCAGAGGACGATTTAGCTGAACAGGTTGGCGGGTTCCAAACAGGTGTCGATTTATTGATTGTTGATTATCACTTAGACAATGAAGTCAACGGTGTCGACGTGGTCGTCAACATCAACCAACAGCGGGCTCACCCTATCCCGACACTGATGATTACGGCCAATTACAGTAATGAGCTTAAGCAGAAAATGCGTGAGCTCGGCCATACGTTGATGCATAAGCCGGTTAAGCCGATGCGCTTGAAAACAGCAATGAACCACTTGCTGGATAACGAGCGCTAACCTCTACTGCACAACTGGTAGGTCGTGGTTTTAGCCCGACAAAGAGGCTAGCGGCGCAGGTAGGTTGAGAAATCAATATCACCCACAGAGAGAATAGCTTGTACGCGATTGTGCACGTTAAGCTTTCTTAAAATTGCCGAGACATGCGCCTTCACCGTGGTCTCGGCAATATCTAAGTTATAGGCAATCTGTTTATTCGCCTCACCTTTAGCCATGCGCTCTAAGACCTGCAGTTGTTTGCGTGTCAGGGCCTGCAACAGCTCAGGTGATATAGTGGCTTCGCGTGGTGTGCGGCGGGTGTTGGGTTGTTCGGAGCGAATGATTTCCGCCGGTAAATAAACATGTCCAGCCAGCACTTGCGCAATCGCTGCGGTCATTTGCTCGCGGGGTGTGGATTTAGTGATGAAGCCAACAGCGCCGTAGGTAATGGCTTGCAATACGATGTGCTTATCTTGTTCAGCAGAAACAATCACTACCGGAATGGTGGGGGCTTCATTGCGTAAACTCATCAGGCCATTGAGGCCGCTCATCCCCGGCATATTCAGATCTAACAGAATTAAATCCAAATTATCATGCTCGGTTGCGAGCAGTAGTGTGCTTTCAAGATCTGCCGTTTCTATGATTGTGCAGTCCGGAAAGCCTGAACGAATCACATTGCAAATCGCCTCGCGAAACAGGGGGTGATCGTCAGCGATTAATATGTTGTACATGGTCTTTGACCTCGTTTTTATAGGTAGAGCAAAAAATAATTAGAAGGCTACCGGTTGTGCAGGTTCTAGTGGCAAATCAGCTTGCATCCAACCGTCAATACCGTCACGTAACCAATACAGATTGTTATAGCCTAAAGCGTGCGCGCGTTTCGCTGCATTCCAACCCAGCCAGCAATCTGAACGGCAATAAAACACAATGGGATAAGCTTTGTTAGCTGCTGTGGCTTGCTCAAGATTCTGCTGACAGTATGCCATCCATTCCTCGCTGAGCGAACCATCGCCGCAGTTGGCTAACCATAAGCTTTTTGGCAGGTTGCTGTGTTGTTCCTGCAGAGTGAACTGGCCACGTAGCCAAGGATTGCGGTAAACATCAACCAAAAGCAGTTGTGGGTCTTTTTTCTGTAACGCCAGTAACTCGCTTGGTTCAATGGTTTTCGCGTAATTACTAAACGTTGGAGTAGGGCTGCGGTATTGGGTGCTTCGATAGCCGTCCTCATTAAAGAGGTCACTGTTTTCTGCATAACTGGTGGCTAGCCCAAGGAACAGCAGTGTTGCAATGAGGGCTGTAAATACTAATTTGAACATGATCATTCCTCACAGTCGTTGAATTCATTAGATGCAAAAGAGCGCTCTTTGGAAATGGTACATTGTGGTGTATGTCTTGCTACTAAAGTGCTGCTCTTTTGTCATGGGAGTTATTTGCGTTGGCCGAACGTAAAGATGTTCGTTTAGGGCTAAAGGTCAGTACCGCTAGGATTAAGCAGATCAGTGTGGTGGCGGCACAAACTAATAAAGCGCTGCCATTAAACTGCAGATACAAGGCGTAACGGACCAGCTCGACAGCATGGCTGAACGGATTGATCAGGCAGATCCAATACAACCAGAGGCTCGCCTCTTGCATTTTCCACAGCGGGTACAAGGCTGAAGATAGGAAAAACAGCGGGAAAATTACAAAATTCATAACCCCAGCAAAGTTTTCCAGTTGGCGAATGCCATTGGATAAGAGTAAGCCACTCGCGCCGAGCATCAGCGCCACCATAAACAAGGCGGGTAAAGCGCTGAGTAAGCCCAGCCAAGGTGGCTGCACGCCGTAGACCCAAGTGATGGCTAAGAAAATATACACTTGCACGATGGAGATGCAGGCGCTGGCCATTAGCTTGCAAATCAGTAGAAGGCTGCGCGGTTGCGGGCTGGTCAATAAAATACGCATGCTACCCATCTCACGGTCATAGACCATGCTTAACGAACTCTGCATACCGTTGAACAACAGGATCATGCAAACCAGCCCTGGAACAATATAAGTTTCATAGGTGATGTAGGTGTCATAAGGCGCAATGATGGCGATGCCCAGCGCAGCACGAAAGCCTGAGGCAAATACAATCAGCCACAATAAGGGACGGACTAAAGCGCTGAGTAGACGGGTACGTTGCTGCCAAAAGCGCAACCATTCACGGAAAAAAATACCTGAGAGACAATACCAATAGGCCTTCATAGTGCTTCCTTTTGCGTCAGTTGTGCAAAGATCTGCGGTAGAGACTGCTGCTGATACTGGGCTTGGATCGCTGCAATACTGCCGTTAGCGACTAAGGCACCCTGGTTAAGGATTAACACATGATCTTCTGGGCCGATTTCGTCCAGCAAGTGAGTGGTGGACAATACGGCAATATCACGCTCGGCACATAGGCTGCGCAAATGTGCCTGCAAGGCTTGGCGGCTGGCGGGATCGAGTCCTACGCTGGCTTCATCGAGCAGCAGTAAACGTGGGTTATGCAGGAGTGCGCGAGTAATTTCAACGCGACGGCGGTGACCGCCATTGAGCAGGCGCACTTTGTCATGACGTCGATCACTGAGGTGTTGGCGTGCCAGCTCATCATTGATGCGTTGCTTCGCGTCAGTCGGAGAGAAGCCATGCAGGGAGGCGTGGTAGCGCAGGTTTTGCTCCACGCTGAGGTCCAAGTCAAGGGTGCTTTGTTGAAAGACCACGCCTAGCTCACGCAAGGCTAAGCGTGGAGTGCGGCTCAGGTCATGCTCGCTGACATGAATCTGCCCTTTTTGAATCGGAAAAAGGCAGGTGAGCAAGGAAATCAGCGTCGTTTTGCCCGCCCCATTAGGTCCGAGTAAGGCGGTGAGGCGGCCTTTCGGACAACTGAAACTCAGCGCATGTAAGACTTCTCTTGCGCCATAGGAAAAACTGACATCGCTGACTTCCAGTGCATTCATGGTGTCACCACAACACCCCAAGGGTAACGTCCGACTTTTATTGACTTGGTGACTTTGAGGCTGTCGATATCGATCAACGAGACATCACCACTGACGCCATTGGTTGAGATCAGCGTTTTCTGATCTGGAGTAAAAGCCATATGCCAGACGCGGCGACCCACCAGTAAATAATCTAAAATCTTCCAGGTTTTAGCATCCACCACGGCAATATGATTGGCTGGGCCGAGCGCCACAAAAGCGTAGCGGCCATCATCGGTGAGTTTAATACCGACCGGCTGAATTTTGTCAGGATGCACGCCTTTGATTTCGAAGTTCATGGTCTTCAAGACTTCACGTTGCTCAACGTCGATGATGGTCACCGTGCCGCCGATTTCTGCGCTGGCCCATAAGCGTTTGCTGTCTTTACTGAACTCAACGTGACGTGGACGCTGATCGACCAACGTGTTGTGCACCAGCTCATTGCTGGCGGTGTCGATCCAATGCAGCATGTTGGTAGTTTCACTGGTATTGACCGCCCATTTGCCATCAGGGCTGACCGCCATGCCTTCTGGCTCGACACCGACATCAATCTGCGCCATGACAATGTTGCTGTCGACATCCACCACGGTGACCAATGCGTCGTCTTCGTTGGAGATGTACAGCCATTTATTATTGGGGTGTAAGGCAAACTGCTCAGGGTCATCGCCTGAGGCCAGCTCTTTGATAATGGTGCGGTTACTTAAGTCCATTACTTGCACGCGATCCGAATCGCTGGCGCAGATATACAGCAACTTATTGTCATGCGAGAGCAAGAGGCCACGTGGGCGCATGCCAACGTCCAGGGTCTCCGTTACGGTCTGTGTGGACAGATCAATCACGCTGACGGTGTTGTCTTTCTCATTAGAAACGTAAGCAGTGGCTGCCAAGCTGGTTTGGCAGAGCAGCATTAGAGCTGATAAAGGTAATAAACGGCGCATGGTGTGTCCTTATTGTTATCAATAGTTGACCCGTACAACAGGCGTTAGGCGCGTTGTTACAGGGCTTTGTCGCTTAAATGGCAGGTGGTTTCGGCTTGGTCGAAACCTAAACTGTCCATTTCATTGTGGGGGTGCAAGTAGCCCTCTTGTGGTGAGGTGCTGACCAGTGAGCGTGGGTGGACGAGGGCGATGGGTTGGCGCAATTGTCCGCTCCAAGGGCGAAAGCTCAGTTTGCGTCCTTTAAAACCATCGATGGGAAGTTGACCGCTGAGTGCCAATGCGCGGATCTGCGCAGGGTTGGCATGTTTGAGTTTAGTCACTGCTGTGGCAATGCTGCGTACCGCAATCCAGCTGGCAAAGTCGACACTGTTCATCCAGCGCTGGGCATGCTTTTCAAAGCGCTTTTGCAGTTGTGCCGCCCCATAGGTTTCAATGGTTTTATGCCAGCCCACAGGGGTTAAACCTTGGGTGCCAATCACCGGGCGTGGTAGCCAGGTGTTGTAAGGCAGGTACTCACCAAAATCCCCGGCTTTATCGGCCACCACCACCACATCGTAGTCTTTGCTTTGGGTGAATAGCGGCATTTCTGCGCTGGCGGAACGGCGCTGATCGCTGCTGAAATCCCAATGCTTTTCAGCCACGATGGTTAAGCCAAAGCGTTTGGCTGAGCGACGTAATGCTTCTGCATAGGCGATGTCTTCAGGTGCTTGGCCAACAATTAACAACCAGCGTTGCCATTGGCGCAACGCCATAAACTGCGCTAAGGCATCGGTTAACATCGCATCGCTCGGCAGGGTATGCAGCACATTGCTGATGCAAGCGGACTGACGCAGCTCATCATCGGCGCTGCCTGCGTTAAAAAACAAACTATCGGGTAATTGCGTGGCCAGTTGCCGTAAAATTGTTTGTGGCGCATTGACTACGAACAGCCGTATTCCTGCGTCATGCTGCTTGATGGCTGCCGCCAGTAACTGCTCGGCGCTAGCAGAGCTGTGGCTGCTCAGACTGTAATTTTGTTTGAGGAAACGCCCGGTACTGTTGTTATCTACGAGAGCTAATTCTGCACCGCGCAAGCCAGCATCGGTGGGTTCTGGAATGACATTAGAGAGTAAAGGACGAGGTGCCGGTTGATAGGCTAAATAGCCAATCGCAATCTCAAGATTCGTTGTGGTCTCGGTTGCTGCGTAGCTGGCCGAAGTACAGGCTAGACTGATTAGAAATATTAAAGTGCGCATAGTAAAGACGTCCTCGCTAATTAAAAACCAGCATAGGAACAGTCTGTCGCGAAAGGAATATGTAGAAAGTACCAACTAGCCAGTACCAAGGTAGGAGATTGTTTAGATTGCGCTCTGATTAGCATGGTCTGGTCATAAAAATAACTAGGAAGACAGACTATGAGCTTTTTAAAAGCGACAACGTTAGCGGCCGTGTTGGTATGCGGTATGGTGGGTATTGATACGGTTAAAGCCGCTGGAGACCTGACCACCAAACCAGAGCGTTTACCCGACTTGGTGATGGGCTCAGAGCAAAGCGATTACAGTTTTTCAGAAAAAAAATACGCATTAAGCACGGGCAGCTCTTACCGTCTAAAAGTGATTTCTAACGGACAAAAAGAGTGTGCCTTTCAAGCGCCGCAGTTTATGCAATCCATCTATTTACGCAAAGTGGAAGCCGGCGGCATGGAAATCAAAGCCATCATGCTGACTGAGCTTGAGTTTGAAGATGCAGGGCAAGCAGAGATGTTCTTTGTGCCGATTCGACCTGGCCGTTTCCCGTTCTACTGTAAAGGTCTTGAAGGCAAAGGCATGCAAGGCGAGTTTGTTGTTAAGTAATCTTTAGCAAACTAGGATCATGCCTATGTCGGCGTTATGGCGGATTAATGTCTATGTGACGCTGTTCTTTGCTGCAGTGGTCAGCGTCTGTTTAGCGGTGTTATTACGCCAGGCTGAAGCCGATGTGCAGCGTGAGTTAGATGCCGCACAAGTGTTGGTCGATTATTTAGCTGAAGCTGCCCCGCATGATCCTGAGCGCTTTGTGCGCTTAGAGGGGTATTTACGGCATGTGCGTCTGGAGTTGGTGGCGGCAGGTGAAAGCAGCAGTTTAAGCGCAGCGCAGACGCATGATCGCTTAACTCAATTGCTGTACCCGCAGCCAGCGCCTTTGCATCGCATTGAATTGGCGGACGGGCGCACTTTATTGCTGGCGATTGACCCGCAAGATGAGGTTGAAGAAGCCCAAGACTCGATTGTGCAGCTGCTCGGTGTGTTTGCTTTAGCGCTGCTGTTGACCTTGCTGACCATTCGCTGGGCCGTGCGCCGTGGTTTGCTGGTGCTGGATGATGTGTTGCTGGCGTTGCAAAGCATCGGTGAGGGCCAGTTGGCGGTGCGTTTACAAACCTACCCTGTACTTGAGGCCGAACGCTTAGCCGAACAGTTTAATAAAATGGCCACGGCTTTAGAGTCTACTCAGGCAGAAAACATCCAGTTGACCCGTGCGCTGTTAAATCTACAAGACACTGAGCGCAGCCGTCTGGGGCAGACCTTGCATGATGATTTAGGTCAGTACGTGGCGGGTATGCGCGCGCAAATTAAGTTACTGCAAGTGATGCGTGAGCAGCCGAACACAGTGCTCACAGTCGCTCAAGTATTAGAAGAGCATGGACGACAATTACAAACCGGCTTTCGCTGTTTAGTGCGTGATTTATACCCGGCCATGTTGGATCACCTCGGCGTTGTCGAAATGCTGGGTACTCTGCAAGAACACTGGCAGAAAAGTCATGGTAGCCGCTGTCGTTTACATATTTTAAGTGTTGCGCCTGATCTAACTGTGGCGCAAAAAAATCAGCTGTATCGCTTTTTGCAAGAGGCCTTAACCAATGTCAGTCGTCATGCGCAAGCGACACAGGTGCATATCTGGTTGCAGTACAAAGAGGGTGCCTTGCGCCTGCTACTCACGGATAACGGCATCGGTTCAGTCGTGCAAAATCAAGGCTTAGGCCTGCGTTCAATGGCCGAGCGCGCGAGAACTTTATCCGCACAGTTGCATATTCAAGCGCGTCTGAGACGTGGTTGGAGTATTTATCTTTACTTACCGCTAGCAGGTGAAAGCAATGAAAATATTATTGGTTGATGATCATGCTGTGGTGCGTCAAGGCTATGCCAGTTTACTCAAAGCTTTATTGCCTGAGGTGCAGGTCGATGAGGCAGGCAGTGGCGAAGATGCCTTGCAGTTAGTGCCTGTTTTGGCGCCGCATCTGGTGGTACTTGATATCGGTTTGCCGGGCATCAGCGGTTTAGAAACCTGTCGACGCCTACGCCAACGTTTACCGCAGTTACCGGTGCTTTTTTTTAGCATGCATGATGAGCTATCATTGGTTCGCCAAGCCTTGGATGCTGGTGCTTCGGGTTATATCACCAAGAGTTCTTCGCCTGATGTGCTGATCGAGGCGGTGCGTCGTACACTGTCTGGTCACATGTATATTGAGCAAACATTGGCCACCCAGCTTGCCAGTCAAAAGTATACGCAAGATGCGATGGATCCTCGTTTACAAAGCATGACGCCAAGAGAAATGGAAGTTTTTGTGATGTTGTCACGTGGCCTACCGACCCGACAAATTGCTGAAAAGCTCTGTATCAGTAATAAAACAGTGTCCAATTACATGACGTTATTGAAGCATAAGTTGCAAGTCAGATCGCATGTAGAGCTGGTCCATTTAGCCATTGATACCGGCGTGCTGCGCATCGGTGAAGCCAGCTAATAAGAGCGGGATTCAGCGCTATTAGCTGTATCAGAGTTATTTCTTTGACCAATCGAGCGGGCATGCAGTACAGCCTTCCATGAAGGTGCCTAAGAAGGTTGCATAATGACGTCGTGCGCCAGTCATATTGGCTTTGGCCATATTGGCTTCACTGAGTTTGGACTCTTGCATATTGGCATCAATAAAAGTGGCTTTACGCAGATCAGTTTTGGTCAGCCAAGCCATTTCTAGGTTGGCGGCATTAAAGTTAGCGCCTTGTAAATCCGCACTAGAGAAACGTGCGAAATCTAAATTAGCGCCGCTAAAATCAGTATTTTTTCCCTGCGCGCCCTGCGCCATTAACGCCCAGCCGGTGATAGCGATCAGTTTGGTGTTGTTGAGGATTGCGCCACGAATACTGGCTTGCTGCAAGCTGGCACGGGTTAAATTGGCGTCGGACAGATTGGCTTTATTCATGGTAGATAAATCCAATTGCGTATGACGTAAATTTGCTCCGGATAAGTTTGCACCGTTGAAATTGATTTTACGTAGATCCATGTTGCTCAGATCGGCTTTACGTAGATCCATACCCGCACAGTTGCTGGAGGGTTCGAGCTTACAGCCGTTGATCGTAGGGACGTCGTTTTGGTTGGCCCAAACGCCGGTGCTTATGACCAGAACTAAAGCAGATAAAATATGGCGTTGCATACACAGTACCTCAGGAAAACCGCAGCTGTGCGAACACAGCTGCGGTGAGTGTTAAGTGAATAGTCGTTGGGCTATTATTTGTTATCCCACTCGGGCAATTTGAACACCCAGAATGAACCGCCCTGTGCAATAGGCTTGGTCAACTCCGCCATGTCGCCGCCCCACAGTGGTACAGCGCCGCCGTAACCTGAGGTCACGCCGATGTATTGCTGACCATCCATTTCCCAAGTCACAGGTGGTGAAATAACACCGCTACCGGTTTGGAATTTCCACAGCTCTTTACCGGTTTTAGCGTTAAAGGCTTTGAAGTAACCATCACTGGTGCCGGTGAACACGAGGTTACCTTTGGTGGCCAATACGCCAGCCCATAATGGTAATTTCTCTTTATGTTCCCAGGCCACTTTACCGGTGGTTGGATCCATCGCACGTAAGATACCGACGTGGTCATCAAACAGACGCTTGATGCGGAAGCCTTGACCTAAGTAAGCAGAGCCTTTTTTGTAGGATACTTCTTCAGTCCAGTAATCTTCTTTCCAGTGGTTGGCTGGCACATAGAACAAACCGGTATCTTGGCTGTAAGCCATAGGGTTCCAGTTTTTACCACCCAAGAACGGTGGAGATACTTCGACTGACTTACCACGCTTCTCGCCTGGCAGTGGTTTTTCTGGACGCTGACCTTTGCCTTCAACTGGACGACCAGTCTCCAAGTCAATGTGTGACGCCCAAGTAATACCGTCAACGAATGGGAAGGCGTTTTTCAGCTTACCGTTGTTGCGATCCACCACATAGAAGAAACCGTTACGGTCAGCGTGCGCTGTGGCTTTGGTAACCTTACCGTTTTTGTCTTTGTGATCAAACAGCACTAACTCGTTGTTACCTGAGAAGTCCCACGCATCGTTTGGCGTGTGCTGGTAGAACCATTTTACTTCACCGGTGGTGGCATCAACGCCGACCTGACCTGAAGTGTAGAGGCTGTCGAAATCTTTTGGATCGCCGCCCTCAGCGGTACGCTCCCAACCATTCCATGGTGCAGGGTTGCCGGCACCAACGATAATGGTGTTGGTTTCCGCGTCAAAGCTTGCGCTCTGCCATGGTGCTCCACCGCCTTGACTCCAGGCTTCTTTTTTGCCAGTTGGGTGATTTGGATCATCTGGCCATGAAGGTGCTTTTACATCGCCGGTTGGCGTGCTGTCTTTACCGTTTAAACGCCCCATATGGCCTTCAACGAATGGACGCATCCACACTTCTTCACCGGTATCTGGGTCGCGCGCAAACAGTTTACCGACCACGCCGAACTCATCACCTGAGCTGCCGTGAATCAGCAGAACTTTGCCTGTTTTGGCATCTTTAGCCATGGTCGGTGCGCCGGTCATGGTGTAGCCCGCAGCGTGATCACCAAACTTCTTGTTCCAAACCACTTTACCGGTTTCTTTGTTGAGTGCGACAACGCGCGCATCAAGTGTGCCGAAGAACACTTTATCGCCGAAGATCGCTACACCACGGTTGACGACGTCACAGCATGGACGGATATCGTCTGGCAGGCGGTGGCTGTAGTTCCATAGGCGTTTACCGGTTTTAGCATCCAGAGCCCAAACACGTGAGTAAGAACCGGTGACATAAATAATGCCATCATGAATGACTGCTTGAGACTCTTGGCCGCGTTGTTTTTCATCGCCAAAAGAATAGGTCCAAGCCGGTGTCAGCTTGAAAACGTTGTCTTCGTTAATTTTGCTTAAAGGGCTGTAACGCTGTGCGTTGGTGCCCATGCCGTATTGCAGCACGTTGCTGGTTGTGAGGTGATCTTGCGCAATATCTTCCCAGGTCACAGATGTTGCAAAGCTAAGGCTTGAGCCGAGCAAGCTTGCGCCAAGAATTAAGCCTTTGACAGCGATGGCCAAGGGTTTTGCAGAGCTGGGTAATTGTTTTTTTATCATTGCTTTACTTCCCATAGGTTGCATGTTGTGAGTCTTGCGCCATTGATGTACGCATTGACGGTGTCCATGTTGGGAAAGTGCAAGGTTTATGGATACGGAAAATATCCCGCTAGCGGCGGGAAATATTCCCAGGTGGTGGCTCAATTGGCAGTGCTTCTAAAACCACTCTTTTGTATGCCTTTAAACCTAGTACTAAGGGTGTGGTTGCCGACAACTAAAGCAGCGTTCTAGTCTGAGTGAGACATTTCTAAGATTAAAGCCAGTGTTTATATGAACGGCGAGAGCCTTGCGTAACATTTAAATAATGGTGGAAATGATGAATAAGAAAAATACAGTTTTGGGTGCTTTAGTTGCAGCATGCTTAGGCTTTTCTACAGCCCTGTATGCACATGGTGATGTCGTGCCGCAAAGCGTGAATACCGGCGATCTAAGATTGTTGGGGGAAGAGTGGGTGGATGAGAACCCTTACCGTGGCGATGATGAACAAAATGCCTTGGCTGTAGAGATCGGCTCATCGGCGTACAACCAGAACTGTGCGCGTTGCCATGGTTTAGAAGCGCAGTCGGGTGGTATTGCTCCAGACTTACGTTTGTTAGATGCGGATATTTCAGGTGACGAGTGGTTTAAAGAGCGCGTGATCAATGGCGCGGTGCGCAATGGTGCGGTGTATATGCCAAAAATGGCTGAACACTTAAGCCAAGAAGCACTGTGGGCGATTCGCACCTACATCGAAAGCCGTCCTGTACCGGAGTAATGATGATGCGTCGAATCCTGATCGCGTTGTGTGCCTTATTAAGCGTCTCGCTGGCCTCGCAGTTGTGCGCGGAAAGTCTGAGTACGCAAGTGCGCTCCTACGATGACATGATCGCCGCAGGCACATTAAAAGTGGCCGTCTACGAAAATTTTGCGCCCTATAGTTTTAGTGTTGATGGTCAGGCTAAGGGCGTTGATGTTGAGCTGGCTGAGCAGATTGCGCAGGAACTGGGCGTCACACTGGAATTGCTCTGGGTTATTCCTGGCGAAAAAATCGATGATGATTTGCGTAACTTTATTTGGCGCGGTCATTACTTACGCAAGGATATACGTGCAGATTTAATGCTGCGTGTGCCGTATGACCGTGAGTTTTCGTATCGCCGTAATGAACTGGGTGAGTTGGTCAACGAGTTGGTGGTGATGTTTGGCCCTTATCAGCGTGAGCGCTGGCTCACCGTATATAATGGACGCCGCATCAAAAGCTTGGAGACAGTGGGTGTGTTTCAGTATCACCCGGTAGGTGTTGAAGATGATTCAGTGCCCTCGTTTTATTTGTTAACCGCTTTTGCTGGGCGCCTCAGCAGTAATGTTAGGCACTTTGTCAGCCCGACTGCGGCATTTGCCGCCATGCAAGAGGGCAAAGTGGATGCGGTGATGGCGATGCGCGCTGAGCTGGAATGGCTGCTGAGCCAAGCACACGACGCACAACTGAAAAAATCTGATGCAGCCTATCCCAATTTAGGGCAGTCGACTTGGGAAGTTGGGATGGCGGTGCATGAAAGTAATCGCCAGTTGGCCTATGCCGTGGAAGCTCTGACTGAAGCGATGATTCGAGATGGGCGTATGCAGGCGCTGTATGCGAAATACCATTTAAGTTATGAAACGCCAGAGATGTACCAATAACTTAAATACAAAAGTAATTCCACATAGTGTAAAGCTGGAGGTGGTATGAAACAGCGTATTGTCTGTGCCTTAGTCTTGTCCCTCGTATCATGCTGGGCCAGTGCGGTTGAGGGTGATCCACAACCTTCAGTGATGTGGGAGTATTTTCACGAACGCCTGCTCAACAATGCTGAATTTGTCTTTGACGACGCGATTCAAGTCAGTGTGCCGCCCTTTGCTGAAGATGCGCGGCAAGTCCCCGTTGAAATCGATGCGCGGGCTTTAAAGGGTCGTGTCGAAAAAATCATGCTATGGGCTGAACTCAATCCCATCCCGCAAGTGCTTAATGTATACCCCAGTGCTGAATTAGAAAAATTTCTAGCGGTGCGTATTCGTGTGGAGCAAGCCACGCCGATTCGTGCGGCATTTTTAATGGATGATGGTATTTGGCATGTTGGCTCGGCGCGCATTGAGGCGGCGGGTGGTGGTTGCAGTGCGCCGAGCGTGGTCAGAGCGCAGGAAGGCTGGGAGGATCATCTGGGCGAAATATTAGGTGCGCGCTTTAATGCCGGTGATAACAGCCGTTTACGTTTAAGCGTTTCGCATCCGATGGATAACGGCTTGGTCGATTCGATTCCTGAGTTCTATATCAACCAAGCTGAACTGCGTGATATGTCTGGAACGGTGCTGGCGCGTTTAGATGTGTTTTCTGCGATGAGTGAGAACCCGACCATTACCTTAGGCGTTAAAGGCCATCAAGACACGCAGTTGTGGTTGCGCGATAACAACGGTAATGAGTTTACTGCGCATATTCGATAGATCGCCGTGCTTGGCGCAGTCCTTTGAGGTATCCAGTTGCCACTTAACCGCGTATTTTTTGTTGATTGAGGTGATGTTATGCGTTGTTTACTGATACTGCTGTGCAGTTGTTTTTTTAGCGTTGCAACCTACGCGAACTACCAATTAACCCCGAAAAAGATAGCTGAAAATACCTGGCTGGTTGAAGGCTCAACGGATAATTTCAGTCTGAGCAATGGCGGTAATATTGTTAATGCGGCTTTTATTGTGACTGATAAAGGCGTGGTGGTGATTGATAGCGGTCCATCCTTTGCTTATGGCAAATCTTTTCGCTTGGCCATTGCCAGTGTCACTGAGCAGCCTGTTATTCAAATGCTATTGACCCACCATCACCCCGATCATGTGCTAGGTAACCAAGCGTTTGCGGATGTGCCGATTGCCGCTTTAGCGGGCACTAAAAAGCTGTTGCAAGAGCAAGGTGATCATATGGCGGAAAACATGTATCGCGTGGTCGGTGATTGGATGCGTGGTACCGAAGTGCTGTTACCGTCGCAAATCGTTGAAGAAGGCGTCTTAGATATTGGCGGTCATCCTTTGCGACTACTGAGCTTGACTGGGCATACGGGTGCTGATTTAGCCATTTTAGATGAGCGTACGGGCGTCTTATTTGCTGGGGATTTGGTCTTTTATCAGCGCGCCTTAGCCACACCTAATACTCCGAACTTGAGCGCTTGGTTGGCTGATATTGATACCTTGCAAAAGTTACCTTGGAAGTTGATTGTGCCGGGGCATGGCCCGCTTGCTGCCGATCAGCAACCCTTTGCGCAGATGCGTGATTATTTAACCTGGCTGGATACGACGCTGCGTGAAGCGGCGCAGACTGGACAGGATATGAATCAAGTGCTACGCATGCCGATTCCAGAGCGCTTTTCCCAGGTCAGCTTGACCCGTTATGAGCTGATCCGCACTGTCAGCCACTTGTACCCTCAATATGAGCAGCAGGCGTGGCAGCGCCTCGACCAAGAATAAGCAGAACAGTCAGTCCGGTAAGCGTCCAGCATGTAACAACCTCCAAGTATTGCTCAAGCAACCTTTGAGGTTGTTACAGAGTGAGGCAGATCAATCTAGCGCTAAATGCTCACCGCGCTCTTGTTGCCAGTCATCAAATGATTGCACGGCATGCTCACCTTGCATGCGATGGATGATTTCAAAATAATCCTGTTTGAGTGGATCCTGCATGATTTCAGTGCGTGGCTTAACGCGGATAGCATAAATATCTTGTATGTTTTGATGGTCAAAACCACGCCACTGCTGTGGGCCTTTCAACAGCTGATAGCGGTGATCTTCTAACGCTTTAATAAGCGATTCACTGTCTAAGCTGCGGGTGCGCTGCACCGCGTCAGCCCATTGATAGATCACGCTATAGGCTGAAGCCGCGGCGCTACCTGGATATTCAGCGTAGCGTTGAGTGTAATCTTGCACAAAAGCGAGGCCTTTTTCACTGTTTTCCATGGCGGGTACGCGCCATGTCCAAGCTTGTGTGCCAATCACGCCTGCCATAGTTTGTGGGCCAATATTTTGCACCAGCGTGCGACTTAAATTGGGAATAATAATTTGTACTTTGTCATTCAAACCCATCGCATACACGACCCGCATGGCATGCATAACATTTCGACCTTGCAGTACTAAGACCAGAATATCGGCTTGGCTTTTTGCAGCTTTTGTTAGTGCTTTTTTATAGTCAGCATGGCTGGCATTGACTGATTTTAAACGGGTAAAACTATGCTTGGCGCGGTCTTGGCTGCCGGTTGCTAAGCGCAGCGCTGCTTCCATGCTCAACCCCCAAGTATCATCGCTGACAATGTAGTGGTAGCGCTGGCGCGGCATATGCCAAGACAAGTATTCACCTAATACTTGTGCGCTCATCCAGTCATTATTTGATTCGCGGAAAATATAGCGATGCCCTTCACGGCCTGTGACGTCATTGGCGTAGCTGAGTACCGCAAAATAAGGCAAACCCAGCTCTTTAGCGCGACGCCCTGCGGCAATGGCTTCTTCGCTGGAGGCTCCCCCGAAAATCATTTTAGTGTCACTGCTAAAGAAATCCTCGACATTGCGCCGTGCTTTTTCAGCGCGCGAGGCGCTGTTTTTTGTCAGCAGTTGTAATGGTCGATTAAGAACGCCCCCCGCTTGGTTGATTTGCTCAATGGCCAGCATCGAGCCTTGCATCAGCTCCAGACCTTCTGCTTTATAGTTGCCTGTACGTGGGAAATTCAGACCTATTTTAATAGGATCGCTAGCGAGTGCGGTGATCGGTAAAAAACACATGATCAAACCGAAAAGAGTGGACTGCTTCACTGATATTCCTCCTGTTGAGTGAAGCCTATTTTTTATCCTTTATGCGAGTGTTAACCCATGCTTAGTTATGACCAACAGATTAGAACTTTAGCCTTGCGCACGCGGTACAGCTTCATTTGACTAAAGTTGAATGATTACAGCGATTAAGTCGCTGCGCTCTATGGTTTTTCTAATTCTGCACCTGGTTAAGTAACCGGATTTGGTGTGTTATGCGGTGAGGTGTTACGACCAACGTAGGTGTTAACTAGGCATTGAGGTCAATTGTTGTTGAGCCTGCTGCAGCTAAGAATCTATATCGGTTCGGGATTATTTCCCGATCATAATAATAACGCTGTAGAGGTGGCCATAATGAAACGTACAAGACTGCATCAAATGTTTGCTCTATCTGCATTGTGCGGCGCAATGCTGCTGCACAGCACCGCTGCACAAGCGGTCACTGATAAAGAAATTTTAGACGATGCCAATACGACTCAGCAGATTGTCAGTAATGGTTTGGGCTTGGCGGGGCAGCGCTATAGCAGCTTAGCCAAAGTCAACGTCGATACCGTGCAACAACTGCGTCCGGTTTGGGCTTTATCTTTTGGCGGTGAAAAGCAGCGTGGGCAAGAATCACAGCCGATGATTAAAGATGGCGTGATGTATGTCACCGCCTCCTATTCACGTGTGTTCGCGGTTGATGCGCGTACCGGTAAAGAGCTGTGGCAGTATGATGCCCGCTTGCCTGATGGCATTATGCCGTGTTGCGATGTGATTAACCGTGGTGTGGCTTTGTACGGTGACTTAGTTATTTTCGGTACGCTGGATGCCAAGTTAGTCGCCCTTGATAAAATCACGGGTAAGGTGGTATGGCGCAAAACCGTTGCGGATTACAAAGCTGGCTATTCCATCACGGCGGCACCGATCGTGGTTAAAGGTAAGCTGATTACCGGCGTTTCAGGTGGTGAGTTCGGTATTGTCGGTAAAGTTGAGGCCTATAACCCATTGAATGGCGATCTGGTCTGGACGCGCCCGACCGTTGAAGGTCATATGGGTTATGTTTGGAAAGACGGCAAGAAAATTGAGAGTGGCATTTCTGGCGGTGAAGCGGGTAAAACCTGGCCGGGTGACTTGTGGAAAACTGGGGGTGCAGCGCCATGGTTAGGCGGCTCCTATGATGCTGAAACAGATTCTTTATTATTTGGTACTAGTAACCCGTCACCATGGAACTCGCATATGCGTCCAGGTGATAACTTGTTTTCTTCCTCACGGCTAGCGCTTAATCCTGATGACGGCTCGATTAAATGGCACTTCCAAACCACGCCACATGATGGCTGGGATTATGATGGTGTGAACGAGCTGGTGTCGTTTAGTTATGAAGAAAACGGCAAAACTATTAAGGCCGCGGCGACCGCAGATCGTAATGGCTACTTCTATGTGCTGGATCGCACCAACGGCAAATTTATTCGTGGCTTCCCATTTGCCGACAAGATTACTTGGGCTAAAGGCTTGGATAAAGATGGCCGTCCAATCTATGACGAGAGCAATCGTCCAGGCGCACCGGGTGCGGGTAAACAAGGCAGCTCAGTCTTTGTTGCTCCGGCTTTCTTAGGCGCGAAAAACTGGATGCCAATGGCCTATAGTCAAGACACTGGCCTGTTCTATGTGCCGGTCAATGAGTGGGGGATGGACATCTGGAACGAAGGTGTGACCTACAAAAAAGGCGCGGCCTACTTAGGTGCAGGCTTTACCATCAGGCCGTTGAATGAAGATTATATTGGCGTGTTAAAAGCCATTGATCCGAAAACCGGTAAAGAAGTCTGGCGTTATAAAAACTACTCCCCACTGTGGGGTGGTGTATTGGCGACCAAGGGTAACCTTGTGTTTACCGGTAACCCTGAGGGCTTCTTAATGGCCTTTGATGCGAAAACCGGTAAAAAGCTCTATGAGTTCCAAACCGGCTCGGGTGTACTCGGCTCACCTGTGACTTGGGATATGGATGGCGAGCAATACATCAGTGTTGTTTCCGGTTGGGGTGGCGCGGTGCCGTTATGGGGCGGTGAAGTGGCTAAGCGGGTTAAAGACTACAACCAAGGCGGCATGGTCTGGACTTTTAAACTGCCAAAAGAACACGCCCAGTAATTATTTGAGTGTTCTTTGTGTACAACAAAACCGGCTTGCCCGGTTTTGTTGTTTCTACACACCGCGTGTAGGTCGGGCTTTAGCCAGACATGCGTAAACTGTCAGCCTGAAGACCAACCTACTATCTTACAAGCGCGTTCTATCTAGTTCTAAATAACTAGATCTTTGGTGCGTTGGGTGGATTCGGCTGTGAGGGGAGAGTCGCTATTATCGAATTATCACCTGCCCGCGGTTGGCGCAGGCATTGAATAAAAAAGGATACTCTCATGATATATGCACAACCAGGCGCGCAAGGTTCTTTACTCACCGTTAAGCCTCGCTACGGCAACTATATTGGTGGTCAGTTTGTGCCGCCTGTTAATGGTGAGTACTTCACCAATACCACGCCAGTGACCGGTGCTGTTGCCGGTGAGTTTCCCCGCTCAACCGCTGATGATATCAATTTAGCGTTAGATGCAGCTCATGCGGCAGCGCCGGCTTGGGGTAAAACCTCTGCACAAGATCGTGCGCTAGTACTGTTAAGAATCGCTGATCGTATTGAAGAAAATCTTGAGTTATTAGCCGTTGCTGAAACTTGGGATAACGGTAAGCCTGTGCGTGAAACGCTGAATGCTGACATCCCTTTAGCGGCTGATCATTTCCGTTATTTTGCCGGCTGCTTACGTGCTCAGGAAGGATCGGCAGCCGAGATCAACGAACACACTGCGGCTTACCACTTCTACGAGCCATTGGGTGTGGTCGGACAAATTATTCCGTGGAACTTCCCGATCTTAATGGGCGCATGGAAGCTGGCGCCAGCGTTGGCGGCGGGTAACTGCGTGATTTTGAAGCCAGCTGAACAAACGCCACTTTCCATTACGGTTTTAATGGAGCTGATTGGTGATTTGCTGCCACCGGGTGTTTTAAACGTTGTCCAAGGTTTTGGTCGCGAAGCGGGTGAAGCTTTAGCCACCAGCAAGCGTATTGCAAAAATTGCCTTTACCGGATCAACCCCAGTCGGTGCGCACATTATGAAGTGTGCAGCAGAGAATATTATTCCGAGCACGGTGGAGCTGGGTGGTAAGTCACCGAATATCTTCTTTGCAGATATTATGAATGCAGAGCCGGCCTTTATTGAAAAAGCGGCAGAAGGTTTGGTGCTGGCATTCTTTAACCAAGGTGAAGTGTGTACCTGTCCTTC
The DNA here is from genome assembly GCA_034006225.1 of Desulfuromonas sp. Classification (GTDB taxonomy): domain Bacteria; phylum Desulfobacterota; class Desulfuromonadia; order Desulfuromonadales; family Desulfuromonadaceae; genus Desulfuromonas. The sequence continues at coordinate 31,592 of JAVETC010000027.1, forward strand.
GCGCGCACTGATTCAAGAGTCCATTTATGAGCCCTTCATGGAAGTGGTCATGAAGAAGATCAAGCAAATCCGTCGCGGTAATCCATTGGATACAGAAACGATGGTGGGCGCACAAGCATCAGCTCAGCAGTTTGAAAAAATTATGTCGTATATGGATATTGCTAAAGAAGAAGGTGCTGAGCTGTTAACCGGCGGTAAAATTGAGCACCTTGAGGGTGATTTGTCCAGCGGTTACTACATTCAGCCGACCTTGCTTAAAGGTCATAACAAAATGAGGGTTTTCCAAGAAGAGATTTTTGGACCAGTGGTCGCCGTCACGACTTTTAAAGATGAAGCTGAGGCACTGGCAATCGCCAACGATAGCGAATTTGGTTTAGGTGCTGGTTTATGGACGCGTGACATTAATCGTGCCTACCGTATGGGGCGCGCCATTCAAGCCGGTCGTGTTTGGACCAACTGCTACCACCTCTACCCAGCGCACGCAGCGTTCGGTGGTTACAAGAAGTCTGGTGTCGGTCGTGAGAATCACAAAATGATGCTCAGCCATTACCAGCAGACTAAAAACTTGCTGATCAGTTATGACGTTAACCCTTTAGGTTTCTTCTAAGCGGCTGAGGTGTTGTAAAGCTGTGCTTGCCTTATTCCATTCGCGCAGGCACAGCGTTGTAAGGACTCCGTGATGTTTGTGTCTTTAACAGGATGCGAACTTTATCGACGAACGAGTAGGTCCCTTGTTTTTGAAGGTGGCAGCCCCCGCACAACTTACTTAGTTTTAGTCGAAACGCAGCCAGGTGGCTGCGTTTTTTTTGCTTTAAATTGCGTGTTTGGCTGTGCTTCAACAGAGTGCGACCAATGGCAACAAAAAACGGTCCCAAAGTACCGTTTTTTCTACAGTGCAACAACGCTATTAATAGAGGTACCGGAATTGCCCGGTCTTAATAAGAAAGAGGAATCAATCATGTGGACTAAACCTAGCTTTAATGATCTGCGTATTGGCTTTGAAGTAACGATGTACATCGCGAATCGTTGATACATCACGCTTCATGTTAAACATTTAACGATCAGGCCCCAGCTCTGCTGGGGCTACTAAGGAAAAACATCATGTATATTCAAGTATTGGGTTCAGCAGCTGGTGGTGGTTTTCCGCAATGGAACTGCAATTGTCATAACTGCCATGGATTACGCAAAGGCACTTTAAATGCTGTGCCACGTACACAGTCTTCGATCGCTATCAGTGATGATGGTGTTAACTGGATTTTATGCAATGCTTCGCCCGATATTCGTAGTCAGATCGAAGCATTTCCCTCCTTGCAGCCTGCGCGTCAAGCACGCGACACCGCGATTGCAGGGATTATTTTACTCGACAGCCAAATCGATCATGTCACCGGTTTACTGACCTTGCGTGAAGGTTGTCCGCATGACGTCTGGTGCACCGACATGGTGCATCAAGATTTAACCTCAGGCTTTCCCATCTTCAATATGCTGGCGCACTGGAGCGGTGGTCTTAATCACCAGTTGATCAGCCTTGATGGCAGCGCTTTTACCGTGCCTGCTTGCCCAGCCTTAAGTATCACTGCTGTGGCGTTGCGCAGTAATGCACCGCCGTATTCACCGCGCCGTGATGATCCGCACCCAGGCAATAATATTGGCTTGCTGGTCGAAGATACGCGCAGCGGTAAAACAGTTTTTTACGCACCAGGACTGGGTGAGATGGATGACAATCTGCGCCGCATTATGGCCAATGCTGATTGCTTATTAGTTGATGGCACGGTTTGGCGTGACGATGAAATGCAAGTCTATGGTGTTGGCAGCAAGCTGGGCAGCGAAATGGGCCACCTTGCGCAAAGTGGCCCAGGCGGCATGCTCGAAGTGCTAGCGGACTACCCTGACGCACGGCGCATTTTAATTCATATCAACAATACCAACCCTATTCTTGATGAGGACTCAGCCGAGCGCGCGCAAGTGTATGCTGCCGGTGTTGAAGTGTCTTATGACGGAATGAGTATTCAACTCTAGGAGCCTGCGATGAGCGAGCAAGCGATGACCCCCGAGCAGTTTGAGCAGGCGCTGCGCGCGAAGGGCGATTATTATCATATTCATCACCCCTACCATATCGCTATGCACAACGGGCAGGCCACCCGTGAGCAGATTCAAGGCTGGGTGGCCAATCGTTTTTATTACCAAATCAATATCCCGATGAAAGATGCCGCGATTATGGCCAACTGCCCTGATCGTGATGTGCGCCGTGAGTGGGTGCAACGCATTTTAGATCATGATGGCGCGCCGGGTGACGAAGGTGGGATTGAAGCTTGGTTGCGTCTGGCGGAAGCGGTCGGTCTCGAGCGCGAGCAAGTCTTGTCCGGTGAATTGGTCTTGCCCGGCGTGCGTTTTGCGGTGGATGCCTATCTTAATTTCGCCCGCCGAGCGAATTGGCAAGAAGCAGCGAGCAGTTCGCTGACGGAGTTGTTTGCGCCACATATTCATCAGTCGCGTCTGGATGCATGGCCGCAGCATTACCCATGGATTGATAGCAGCGGTTACGACTATTTCCGTAAGCGTCTCAGCGAAGCACGGCGCGATGTTGAGCACGGTCTCAGAATCACTTTGCAGCACTACACTACGCTCGCCGCGCAACAACGCATGCTCGAGATTTTACAATTTAAACTTGATGTGTTGTGGAGCATGTTGGATGCGATGAGTATGGCTTATGAGCTGAAACGCCCGCCATATCACACCGTGACTGAGCAACAGGTTTGGCACAGAGGGTTGGGTGTATGAGTGACATAGAGCTTAATCTTCAGCACCGCTTACGCATTCGCCGAGGCTTTCGTTTGCAATGGGAACCGGTGCAAAACTGCCATGTCTTGCTCTATCCCGAAGGCATGATTCAACTGAATGACAGCGCCGCACATATTTTAAAACTCGTTGATGGTCAGCGCAGTATCGAACACATTATTAATGAGCTGCAGACACAGTTTCCTGATGTGCCTGGCCTTGATGAAGATATCTTGACCTTTATGGGGGTGGCACATGCACAGTTCTGGCTTGAGTGTTGCTAACCCTGCTGCCAGCGTAACGCCACCGCTGTGGTTGCTGGCTGAGCTGACCTATCGCTGCCCGTTGCAGTGCCCGTATTGCTCGAACCCAGTGGATTTTGCCCGCAGTGGTGAAGAGCTGACCACCGCACAATGGATTGAAGTGTTTCGCCAATCTCGTGAGCTCGGTGCGGCGCAATTGGGTTTTTCCGGCGGAGAACCTTTGGTGCGTCAAGACTTGGCCGAGTTGGTCAAAGCCGCGCGTGATTTAGGTTATTACACCAACTTAATCACCTCAGGCATTGGCTTAACTGAAAAGCGCATCGCTGAATTAAGTGATGCTGGTTTAGACCATATCCAGATCAGTTTTCAGGCGGCCGATGAAGAGGTCAATAATATGTTGGCCGGTTCAAAAAAAGCCTTTGCGCAGAAATTAGCGATGGCCAAAGCGGTGAAAGCCGCAGGCTATCCGATGGTGCTGAATTTCGTCACCCATCGGCACAATATCGATCGAATGGACCGTATTATCGAGCTGTGTATTGAGCTGGATGCCGACTTTGTTGAGCTGGCCACCTGTCAGTTTTATGGTTGGGCAGAGCTCAATCGCGCAGCGTTATTGCCCACCCGTGAGCAGCTGGATCGCGCGGAAAAAGTCACGCAGAAATGGCGCGAGAAGCTCGCGGCAGAAAACCATCCTTGTAAGCTGATTTTCGTTACTCCTGACTATTATGAGGAGCGCCCTAAAGCCTGCATGAATGGTTGGGGCAGCTTGTTTTTAGATATCACTCCAGACGGTACCGCGTTGCCGTGTCACAGCGCACGACAGTTACCAATCAAGTTTCCCAATGTTAAAGAACACAGCGTGCAGCACATCTGGCAAGAGTCCTTTGGCTTTAACAAATTTCGCGGTTTCGACTGGATGCCAGAGCCATGCCGTTCTTGTGATGAAAAAGAAAAAGACTTTGGCGGCTGCCGTTGCCAAGCCTTTATGTTGACCGGTGATGCCAGTAACACCGACCCTGTGTGCAGTAAGTCCGAGCATCATGGGATCATTCTGGCGGCACGCGAGCAGGCAGAACAAGCACCGCTGGGTGTGGAGCAAATGGTCTATCGTAATGAAAAAATGTCCAACATCATTATCAAAGGTTGAGAGCTGATGCTCGAGTCGCCGTCTTGTGCACCGGGTTTTTGGTCCAGTCAGTGGAGTGCAGAGCACGCAGCGGCAGCGGGCAGAGACCTGAATGAATTAAAGGTCTCTGCGCGATCTGTATTTTGGTCAGAATCTGATCCGCAAACCGCGCTAACACGAGTGTACCGATTTGATCGTGCCACCCAAACTGTGCAGCTGTTTACCCCCGCTGGTTTCTCAGTGCGCAGCCGCGTCTATGAATATGGCGGCAGCTCATTTTGTCTGACTGAGGATGGTCTGGTTTTTGTCAATGAAGCCGATCAGCAGTTGTATCTACAAACGTGGCAGGGCGCGCCACAGCAACTGACGCAACGCAATGATTGCCGCTATGCGGATATGCAATTTGATCCGCTCACACAGAGCATTATTGTCCTTGAAGAAGAGCATGCTGAACATGCAGTGGTACACCGTATCGTCACTGTGAGTTTAAGCGGTGCAGCCGGTCAAGCCTGTATAGCGCCTGTTGTACTTGTACAAGGAAGTGATTTTTATGCCTCGCCCAGACTCAGCCCTAATGGTCAGCGGTTAGTTTGGGTTGAGTGGCAAAGACCAGATCAACCATGGACGCAAACGCAACTCTGCTACGCGCAGCGAATGCAGTCAGGTGAATGGAGCGAGGCGGTTTGTTTAGCGGGTGCCGAGGGTGGTGCAGCTGTGCAACAACCGTTATTTGATCAACACAATCGAATCACTGCGCTGAGTGATCAGCAAGGTTATTGGCAGCTGTGGCGTGAGAATCATGATGGGCAGTTTAAACAGCTGCAAGGGATCGAGGCGGACTACGCCGGTGCGCCTTGGCAGTTGGGCGGTTGTAATTATCTCGCGCTGAACGATGATGAGTACTTAATCAGCTGGTTATATAACGGCTTTGGTCATTTAGCCGTGTATTCATTTACTGAACAACGCATTATCAAACGACTGGCCCAAAGCTACAGTCGGTTACGGCATCTGGCTATGGATAATGATTTTTTCTATTGCATTGCTTCGCACGTTGCGCAAGGCACTGCTGTGTTGGCGATTGATCGGAAAACGGCGCAAGTTCAAGTGTTAACTCAGTTAGCGATTGCGCTTGGTTTTGATGATATTTCTCAGCCGAGCAGTTGTTGTTTTCCAAGTGCGAATAATGAGCCTGTGCATGCGTTTTTTTATCCGCCGTGTAATCAACGCTGTGTCTTGGCAGAGAGCCAGCGCCCGCCGTTAGTGGTGTTGTTACATGGTGGGCCGACATCGGCGTGCTACCCAGTGTTTGATTCGCGCATTCAGTTTTGGACGCAGCGTGGCTTTGCGGTAGCTGATCTTAACTATCGCGGCAGCACAGGTTTTGGTCGCCAGTATCGTCAGCGTTTACGCCATCAATGGGGTATTGTAGAAGTTGAAGATGTCTGCGCGCTGGTTCAGCACTTGATACAAAATGACTGGGTGAATCCGAAGCAAGTTTGCGTGCGTGGCGCGAGTGCCGGTGGCTATACGGCGTTGCTCTGTGTCGCCGCCAGTCAGCAGTTTGCAGCAGCTGCCAGCTTGTATGGTGTGAGTGATCCTTGGGCCTTACGCCGAATGACGCACAAATTTGAAGGTGATTATTTAGATTGGTTACTCGGTGCTCCAGATGAGTTTGCTGCGCGCGCGCCGTTAAAACACGTCGCGCAAATCGCAACGCCAGTGATTTTTTTTCAAGGCGGTCGTGATGTGGTCGTTGTCCCAGAGCAAACTGCGGTGATGGTTGCCGCGTTAGAGGCTCGTGGAATTAAGGTTGAATGCCATGTTTTTGCGGATGAAGGACATGGTTTTCGCCAAGCTGAAAACCTTGCGCAAGTGCTGAGGCTGGAGTTGGATTTCTACCAAAAAGCTTTTCAATCAGCTTAAGGCTTGAGTTTTTGCGAGCTTTAAGATAGCGCTGGATAACAGTTTCTATACTCTTGGATAGTACTTAAAGCCCTAGTGTATTAGTAGACTATAAAGCTTAAACTAAGTTGTTGTCAGGTGCGCTGTATAGGCAGTAGTGTAGCAACCACCTATACTTTTATATCTGCTTTACAATAATTATAAGAAGAGTCTTTATGAGCCGATCGATCAGCGAGTTACGCAAATTCGTCTCACCAGAAATTGTCTTTGGCGCAGGATGCCGGCACCGTGTTGGTCATTTTGTCAGTGTGTTTGGTGCCAGTAAAGTTTTGATTGTCTCGGATCCTGGCGTGCAAACTGCAGGCTGGGTGGCTGATATTGAAGCCAGTTTGCAAGAGCAGGGTATTAATTATCATGTGTTCACTGAGGTATCACCGAACCCTCGCGTAGAGGAAGTGATGCATGGCGCAGATATTTATAAGTTGCATAATTGCAATGCTATTGTCGCGGTGGGCGGCGGCAGCCCGATGGATTGCGCAAAAGCGATTGGAATTGTGGTTGCGCATGGCCGCAGTATTTTAGAGTTTAAAGGTGTTGATACGATTCGCTTGCCGAGCCCGCCGCTGATTTTAATTCCCACCACTGCAGGGACTTCAGCGGATGTGTCGCAATTTGTGATTATTTCTAATCAACAAGAACGGATGAAGTTCTCGATTGTCAGTAAAGCCGTTGTGCCAGATGTGTCATTAATCGATCCTGAAACGACCTTTACGATGGATCCTTTTTTAGCCGCATGCACCGGTATTGATGCCTTAGTGCATGCGATTGAAGCTTTTGTCTCAATTGGCAGTGGCCCACTAACCGATCATCATGCGCTAGAAGCGATGCGCTTGATCAGCGGTAACTTGATCGAGATGATTGCCAGCCCTGAAGATATTGTCTTGCGTGAGCAAATTATGCTCGGCAGCATGCAGGCAGGCTTGGCCTTTTCGAATGCGATCTTGGGTGCTGTGCATGCCATGTCGCATAGCTTAGGCGGTTATTTAGATTTGCCGCATGGGCAGTGCAATGCCGCGTTAATTGAGCATGTGGTGGCGTTTAATTTTAACTCAGCGCCTGAGCGCTTTAAAATTATTGCGCAAACCTTTGGTATTGATTGCCGCGGTTTAACCCCACCACAAATTCGCCAGCATTTGATTGACTACCTGATTGCCTTTAAGCGTGCGGTGGGCTTTTATGACAGCCTCGGCGTGTATGGCGTAAACACCTCGGACATACCATTTTTATCACGTCATGCCATGGTTGATCCCTGTATTTTAACCAATCCGCGTGTATCCAATCAGCGTGATATGGAAGTGGTGTATGGCGAAGCACTCTGAGCACGTACTGGCCGGGCTGTTAGGCTTAAGTGATCAGTCGGCGCGTAAGAGTCATTACCCCGAATTGCTTTTACAGTTGGAAGAAGTTGAGCGTGAGCGCAACCGCTATAAATGGCTGTTTGAGCATGCGACCTACGGTATTTTTCAATCACATATTGGTGGTGGCTTTAGTGCAGTTAATCCGGCTTTAGCTCACATGCTCGGTTACGCCAGTGCGCAAGAGTTTCTAGCGGTCAGTGGTGCTGAGGCTTTTACTTTATTTGTTGATGGTGTTGAAGAAGTTAAAAAAATTCGCGCTGAGTTACTCGACAAAACGATTGTGCGCGGTTATGAAACGCGTTTGTTTTGTAAAGATGGTAAAGCGCTTGATGTTTTGATGAATATTTTATTAAAAGATGACGAGCCTGGTGTTTTAGAAGGGTTTGTTGCGGATATTTCAGAGCGGAAAAAGAGCCAGCACCGTTTGCAAAGACTCAATCAAGAGCTGGAACAACGAGTTGATAAACGTACCAGTGAGTTGCAGCTGAGTAACCAATCTTTGCAGGAAGAAATTAGCCGGCGCGAGCAGATTGAAGTGGCTTTACGTGAAGCGAGAGATGCTGCACAAGAAGCCAATCGCAGTAAGGATAAATACTTGGCGGCGGCCAGCCATGATTTATTGCAGCCTTTAAATGCAGCGCGCTTGCTGATGTCGACGTTACGCGAGCGTGAGTTACCGCCTACAGAAAAGCACTTATTGGAGCGTGCGCATATGGCGCTGGAAGGCGCTGAAGACCTTCTGGCAGACTTATTAGATATTGCACGGCTTGATCAGGCGGCCATCACGCCTTCTTTTGCAGTATGCCGTATTGATGAGTTGTTTAACTCTCTGGCTTCTGAGTTTGAACCGGTAGCGCTGGACGCAGGGCTGCAACTCAAGGTGTTTAGCAGTGCTTTATGCGCGCTCACTGACAACCATTTACTCATGCGTATCTTAAGAAACTTCCTCAGCAATGCGTGCCGTTATACCGAGTCTGGACGCATTTTGCTTGGAGTGCGTCGCCGCGGTGCCAATCTGCGGTTAGAGGTTTGGGATACAGGAATGGGGGTTGCAAAAGAGCAGCAGGAAAAAATATTTTTAGAGTTTAATCAGTTGAGTAACAACCATTCAAATGGCCGCAAAGGGGTGGGACTTGGTTTAGCCATCGTTGAGCGTATTGCAAGTATTTTGGATGCGCGCGTCGAGTTATCTTCGCAAGTCGGGCGCGGTTCATGTTTCAGTATTGAGGTTCCGCTAGCGAGTGCGCCAGTTGAGCGCATGCGGACCAATACACCGCGTGCGACGCTGGCGAATACGCTCTGCGGACAGCGGGTGTTAGTGGTCGATAATGAGCCTGATATTTTACACAGCATGGACGCGCTATTAACCCAGTGGGAATGCGACACGGTGCTGTCCAGTGATTACAACAGCTCGATTGCCGCGCTGCAGGGGCATGCTCCGGATCTGATTATTGTCGATTTACACTTAGATAATAATGTTACTGGTTTACAGGTTGTCGAGCAGCTGCGCGCATATTTTTCAGAGACACTACCGGCGGTACTGATCACTGCAGATTATACCGACCAAGAGCAAGAACTGCGTAAAAGGTTGGGTATTCCTATGCTGAACAAGCCTGTACGGCCTGGGAAGCTACGTGCTGTTATGAGTCACCAGCTCAAAGTGTCTGACTTAAGTGTTTAGCGTGACCCCACGCAATAGCGCGGTATGGTCAGCAAACTGTTCGAGCAACCAATCATAAACCACTTCAAAACGGGCTAACTGAGCGGTTTGACGGTGACTCAATAACCATATTTCACGAAATACCACAGGTTCTTCGCTGAGTTGTTTAAGCCCTGCTTCGTTGGCCAGCATGCAAGGTAGCAGGGCGAGGCCTACGCCATGCTTACAGGCATGAATCAGTGTTTCAAGATGGCTGGACTGCAGCGCTACGGGTTGATGGATCTTGAGTTGTTGTAACCAGCGCATTTCTGGTACATGAGCTAAATCGTCGGTATAGCTCAGCCACGCTTGTGCAGGCCAATCGGCTACGCTCAGTATTGGATGTGCAGCGTGCCCATACACAGCCCAACCCAGCTCACCTATTTTACGCATAAAAAGCGCTGCATCACGTTCGGGTCGCGCTAAGCGAATGGCAATGTCCGCTTCACTTTGGTTGAAGGATAAATCTCGATTGTCATTGAGTAGCTCTAAGGTGATCTGAGGATGATGCTGTTTAAAGTCGGCCATATGCTTAACCAGCCATAGACTGAAAATGAAATCGACTGAGGTAATACGCACCGTACCGCTGATGCTCTGTGCTGAGTTTTGGGTGCTGTGCAGCATGTGATGAATATGGCCACAGATGGTCTGCGCAGACTCTAAAAAAGTTAAACCAGCAGCGGTGGCTTGATAACCGCTGCTGGTTCGGATAAATAAACGTGTTTGCAGGGTGGCTTCAGCAGCGCTAAGACGCCGACTGATGGTTGATACATCCACTTTTAAAATGCGCGCCGTAGCGCGTAGGCTGCCTTCGCGCTGTAAAACTAACAACAAGCGGATGTCATTCCAGTCAAATGTGTTGGTGAGCATCGTCTTCATCTACCTTCATTAACGCTGTTGCAAAAATGCAAACTGTTACTGCAAGTTTAGGTGTTCCATTTGCGTGGCGTCACTTCGACAATGGCACCACCAACTTACTACTGGAGAACAATAATGAGCGAGTTTCCAACGTTATTTCAGCTGACCGGCAGCGAGCATCCTGTGGCGCAATGGCAAGATGCTGTACTGGTGATTATTGATGCGCAAAACGAGTATCGCATGGGCGATATGAAATTGCCCAATGTTGAATCCGCAACTGTGCAAATTCAACGTTTGCTCGTCGCAGCCCGTCAGCATGGTAGTCCAGTGGCGCACATACGTCATATCGGGGTGCCGGGCTATTTATTTGATCCTGAAGGTCCTCGCGGGCAGATCTTTGCTGAGCTGACGCCAATCGCTGGCGAAGCCGTGATTGATAAGCCCTTGCCTAATGCTTTTGCGGGCAGCTCGCTGCAAGACTTTATTCAGAAATCAGGTCGTACATCGCTGATTGTTTGCGGATTTATGACGCACATGTGTGTCAGTGCAACGGTACGTGCGGCCAAAGATTTGGGTTATCAAAGCACTGTTGTCGCTGATGCTTGTGCGACGCGTTCCTTAGCGAGCTTAGAGTTTGCTCACCTCGATGCACAAGCGTTGCATGATATGGAATTGGTCGCCTTGTCTGATTTCTTTGCGTACATCGTTAAAGATGCGGTTGCTTTAGGCGCTTAGTCGCGATGCACTACTGCAGTGTTTAGAGAAACCCCTTCCGTCTCATTAAGGGGTTTCTATTGCTTGCTAGACTGACCTTCGTTGCACAATACATCAGCTGCCCGCGAACAGCTTGACCAAACACAACGTCTCTGTGTACATAGCCAATAAGCAGCGCCTTAACAGATGCAAGGTCGGGCGCTTTGT
>JAVETC010000063.1:0-6844 GCA_034006225.1 Desulfuromonas sp.
CAGAAAGGTATCAACACACACTTGAGTAGATGAATTCAAATCGAAAATGAATTAGTTATGTCAAAGAACTAGTATTCTCAATGGCTTACGTTGTTATTATATTTTTCAACCGGACAGTAGTGATTTCAGGCAAAAAAAAAGACCACCCTGAGGTGATCGTTTTTTTGGAACCGTACTATAAAAAGTTTTACGCTAATAAAATTTTGTTACCCGCCCAATAGATAGCCCACACCGCGGACGGTTTTAAGCATTTGCGGATGTGAGGCATCATCTCCCAGTTTACCGCGTAAGCGTGAGATATAGATATCTATGGAGCGATCAATACCATTATATTCCAACCCAAACAGAGCTGAGTAAATCTGGTCGCGGCTAAGAATCGTGCGCGCATTGCAGGCGAGATACCACATTAAATCGAACTCTTTCGAGGTTAAATCAACCCGTTTATCACAATAACGTACCTCACGGCGGCCCGAGTCGACTGCTAAATCACCAATAACAATTACGGCATCATCACCAACAACAGCATTTCTCCGCCGCAGCACAGCGCGCAAGCGCGCACGCAGCAGGGTGCAGCTGACCGGCTTAACCACATAGTCATCCGCTCCCATCTCTAGACCTAAAACTTGAAATAGCTCCTCAGCTTGATCGGCCAGCACCACTAGGGGCCCAGCAAAATAGTTGCGCACTGTGGTACAGACATTGGCAATAGCCAGAGTCGAGGTACCGACATCGACCAGCACAAGTTGCGGCGTTATTTGCGCGCAATCGGTCTCAAACCTATCCAGACGATCACATATAACCGCGGAAAAACCATCCTCAGACAAACAATCCAGCGTACCACTGCTACACTGCTGTTTATCCGTCAGCACTAATACTTTTTTTTCTATTTCTGCGGCATAACCCATCATTATTCCAATTACTTGCGACGTTTAATAGCTAAATATATTTGGGTATAAAAACAGCGTTCCGCTATATATATCGACATCCGCCCCCGTTATGTTTGTTGTCTTTTTGTAACCACAGGTTGAGTAAAAGTTGCCGATAATGGCATTTAAACTGCTCATTTTCACTCAACCCTACATAAGAACTATGCAGAGAATGTGCAGTAAAAGTGCAAGAAATAAGAAGATTGCCCACACAGCGCAATCCAGTGGTCAAAAATCGACTTAATCTCCTGCGCCGACTCTTTTTTCACTCAGGTAGCCACTTACATCGCAACCACATATCGTCTATACTAACCGCTGTTTACCCGCAGAAAAATTAATTGATTAAGGAGCACCAGCTATGAGCAATCCAATTATTGATGACCTGCAGTGGCGCCACACCGCCAAAAAATACGATGCCAGTAAAAAGATTCCCCAAGCCGATCTCGACGTGCTGTTTGAGGCTATGCGCCTGTCGCCATCATCGATAAATTCACAGCCCTGGAAATTTATTGTCATTGAGAGCGTTGCGGCTAGGGAGCGCATGAGCAAAACCTTTGCGCATAAATTTCAGTTCAACCAGCCGCATATTTATGACAGCTCGCAAATTATACTTTTTGCCTACAATCCGCACTACAAGCGCTCCGACTATGCCGAAGTTGTCGATGATGGCATTAGGGATAAACGTACTAAGCCCGAGGAGCGCGAAGCGGCATTTGGTGCTTTTATGTTTGCTGAACTCAATACCGATGAGAATGGCAATACCGGCAACTGGACCAAGGCGCAAACATATCTGGCACTGGGCAACACTTTACACACCCTGGCGCGACTAAAAATTGACTCAACGCCACTGGAGGGAATCGATGTTGATCTGGTTAATGCCGAGTTCAAAACTGAGCTGGCAGGCTACCAATGTGACGTCGCCTTGGCCATTGGCTATCATGAACCGCAACAGGATTACAACGCCAAGCTCCCCAAATCACGACGCAGCCTAGATAGCATGCTAGTGCGCCTATAAACTAAGTTCACAGCAAGGAGAGATATAATGGATATTTTTTTGGCGGCAGCCATTGAGGAGGCAAAAAAGGGGTTAAGCGAGGGCGGAATTCCTATCGGCTCGGTGCTAGTTGTTGATAACAATATTGTGGGACGAGGCCATAACCGCCGCGTGCAAAAGGGAAGCGCCATCTTACACGCCGAGATGGACTGTTTAGAAAGTGCCGGTCGCTTGACGGCCAAAGATTACCAACGCGCCACCCTGTACTCCACTCTCTCACCCTGCGATATGTGCAGCGGCGCCGTGTTGTTATATGGCATACCCAGGGTTGTTATTGGCGAAAACAAGACCTTTCAAGGCCCAGAAGAGTATCTAAAATCGCGCGGTGTTGAGATCAGTGTTCTGGATAACGCAGAGTGCATTGCACTGATGCAGAGCTTTATCGCCACCAATCCGCAACTGTGGAACGAAGATATTGGCGTGTAAAGTTCGCCGCGTTGCTCTGGCCACTGCCAACGGAATTAAAACACCCCATTAACCAAGAGCAGCGCAACTACTAGCGCCACAGCAACGCGGTAGTAGCCAAAAATAGCTAACCCATGGCGATTGAGATAAGCCACCATCCACTTCACCGAGATTAGCGCAGCGCCAAAGGCAAAGATGACTCCAACTGCCAACGACCAGCCATCAAAAGTGTGCAGCATCACCTCGCCATGCTTTAAGGCGTCGTAGGCAGTAGCCGCGCTCAAGGTAACCAGCCCAAGCAAGAAGCTGAACTCCACGGCGGCGCTAAGTGACAAGCCCACCAGCACGCCACCAACGATAGTGACCAGACTGCGGCTAACCCCCGGCCACATGGCTATGCACTGGGCAAAACCAATAATGAGTGCCATCCGCCACGATAGCTCTAAAATTGACAACCCACCCTGAGCAGGATGCTGCTTCTTCGCGCCGCGCCAACTAACCACCAATATAGCCACCCCGCCGACAAACCAGGCAGCAACCACTGGCCAGATACCAAAAAGGTAGAGTTTAATTATCTTATTAAATAACAAGCCGATCACGGCGGCGGGCATAAAACCCACCACCACATTGATCAGCAGTTGCCGCCCATAGTCATCGCGGCCCAGCACACCATTTACCATCTGTTTTACCCGGCGAAAATAGAGGCCGAAAACAGCGAGAATCGCCCCGATTTGGATACAGATAGCATAGGCATCAGAGGCCTCTTTGCTATCTTCATTAGCACCGATATTCATTGCGCGCTCAGCCAATAGTAGATGGCCGGTAGAACTGACCGGCAGGTACTCTGTCACCCCCTCAACAATGCCCAACACCGCCGCTTGCCCCAAAGTCATAGCGCTACTCTTCTGTAGCCCAGAATCGTACTGCTCAGCAGCGCTTTGCTGCGCTTGACAGTCCATACCCGCAAAAATACCTAGCAGTACAAAACCTATGTACAATATATTTTTTTTGAACACCAAGCCAAGCATACGCAACATTCACACTCCAAGACACTGAAATTATAGATTTTTATCTGACAGGCGCATCTATTTAGATCCACAACAAACTAAGCGCTAATATAGCGAGCTAATGCAGCGCTGGCTATCTTTTTTACTGAGCATTTTTATTACAACAACTATTGACAACCTCCATCTGCTTGGCTATATTGCCAAATAGATGGAGGAGATTACATGACCTATAGTCAGCAACATTTCACCGAACGAGCAAATATTATCAAGGCGGTAGCTCACCCAGTGCGTCTGTTTTTTGTGGAAGAGTTATCTCAACAGGAGCGCTGCGTATGTGAACTGACCGCTCTCGTCAGCCTCGATATCTCAACCGTTTCGAAACATTTAAGTGTATTAAAAAATGCCGGTTTAGTGTGCGACGACAAACGCGGCAATCAGGTTTTTTATCGGCTGCGCACTCCATGCGTTCTCAACTTTTTAAATTGTGTTGAAGCCGTAATCAATAATAGTGATGCTGAATTAACCTGCTGCACTACGTGCAAATAAGCACCACGCATTAGCAGCACTGCTATGTGTTTATTTGGCCATCTATTTGGCTATTTTGCCAATCGGACAACAGTATATTAGCAAGCAAGGATTTAACATGAACTGGAAAACTGAATGGAAACCGCTGCTGTGGATAATTGCCGTCTTCTTAGGCTGCTTCTTTTTACCTGTAGACATGCCACGCATGCAAACAGCACTGATGGAATCACTGCATCTGGTGAAATGGTACGCCCGCGAGCACGTGCTGCTGTGCTTAGTTCCAGCGTTCTTTATTGCTGGTGCGGTGGCGGTATTTATCAGCCAAGCGGCAGTAATGAAGTATCTCGGGCCCAAAGCTAATAAAATTATCGCCTATGGTGTAGCTTCGGTTTCGGGCACTATCCTAGCCGTCTGTTCCTGTACCATTTTGCCGTTATTTGCCGGTATCTATCGCATGGGAGCCGGTCTGGGCCCAGCCTGCGCCTTCCTGTATTCCGGCCCAGCTATCAACATCTTAGCTATTGTGCTTACTGCGCGCATTCTCGGGCCCGAAATGGGCATTGCGCGCGCCGTAGGAGCAATAATATTTGCCGTGATCATCGGTCTAGCAATGCACTTCTTTTTCCGCCATGAAGAGGCAGATAAAGCGGCAGCAGCCCCGATGATGGCTGACGATGATGAGAGTCGTCCGCTGTGGCAAACTGCCAGCTATTTTGCTGCCATGGTTGGGATCTTAGTCTTTGCCAATTGGGGTAAAACTGACGCCACAACCGGGATGTGGCATGAAATCTATGCCGCCAAATGGGTGATCACCAGTGCCCTATCCGTAACGCTAGCACTCATGTTAGCCACCTGGTTCAAGCTTGGCTTTGGCCGCGTCGCCCTCGCCAGCCTACCCGCTGTGGTAATGGGAACTATTCTACCGCAACAACCTGCACTAGCCTTTACTTTTGGAGTAATTGGTCTGTCAACCTTGAGTAACCTTAAAAGCACTCGAGATGGCGAGATGGGTCAGTGGTTCAGTGAAAGCTGGGATTTTGCCAAAAAGATCCTGCCGCTGCTCTTGATTGGTGTCCTCATTGCTGGTGTTTTGCTCGGTCGTCCCGGACATGAAGGGCTAATTCCTTCAGCTTGGGTTGCATCGCTAGTGGGCGGAAACTCGCTATTTGCCAACGCCTTTGCCTCGGTGTTCGGTGCCTTCATGTATTTCGCTACCCTAACCGAAGTCCCTATTCTGCAAGGATTGATGGGCGCAGGCATGGGCAAAGGACCAGCGCTCGCCCTGCTTCTGGCCGGGCCAGCGTTATCTCTACCTAATATGCTGGTAATTCGCAGTGTTATGGGGACCAAGAAAACTGCCGTATTTGTCACCCTAGTTATGACCATGGCCACCATAAGCGGCTTAATTTATGGCGCATTCTTTTAAAAAACAGATCCAATAACAATTCACAAGGAGCATCAAGTATGAAAAAACTGCAAATACTCGGAACTGGCTGTGCTAAATGTCAAAAACTGGCGGACGCCACCAAACAGGCAGCTGACAAACTCGGCATAGAGTACGAAATTGAGAAAGTTTCAGATATCAACCAGATTATGGCCTTTGGAGTGATGTCCACACCTGCCCTGGCAGTTGATGGCCAAGTTGTAACGGTGGGCAAAATACCCAGCGCTGCGGACCTCGAAAAGATGTTGGCATAGTGCCATGAAATATTTAGCTATCGGTATTTGGGCGCTGCTACTAACGACAACCGACATCTATGCCGCCAACCTACCCAAACTGATTGATGTTGGTGCCGATAAATGCATTCCCTGCATCAAGATGGCACCGATTCTTGCTGAGCTTAAGCAGGATTTTGCCGGCCAGTTGGAGGTAGAGTTTATTGATGCGTGGAAGAATCGCGACCGTGCAGCAAGCTACGGGGTGCAGATGATCCCGACCCAGATTTTCTACGCTATTGATGGCACAGAGCTCTACCGCCATAGCGGCTTCTTATCGCGTGCAGCCATCCTCAGCCAGTGGCGCGAGCTCGGCTATGACTTCCAGGTAAAAACTGATGATTGAACAGCTGCTGACCAGCCTCAGCCAAGCCGTTTACGCGGGGCCAGCCATAGCGCTAGCAGCAGCCGCTGGCTGGGGAGTACTGAGCATTCTGCTCTCCCCGTGCCACATGGCCAGTATCCCGCTGATTGTCGGCTTCATTGATGGTCAGGGACGCATGAGTACGCGCCGTGCCTTTGTTATCTCCAACCTGTTTGCCATCGGCATCCTCGTCTCCATTGCCCTGATCGGCCTTTTGACCGCTATGGCGGGACGCATGCTCGGTGACCTCGGGCCCTGGGGCAACTGGCTGGTAGCCGGAATCTTCTTTCTCTTCGGGTTGCATCTGTGGGGGGTTATCCCCATGCCCTGGTCGGGCCCTGGTAAAATCGGCATCCAGCGTAAGGGACTTGTGGCCGCGCTATTGTTGGGGTTGATTTTTGGTATCGCTCTCGGCCCCTGCACCTTTGCCTTTATGGGGCCAGTGCTCGGCGTCGCCTTTGCCGAAGCAAACCAGAGTTTGCTCTTTTCCGCCGCGCTGCTTCTCGCTTACGGCAGCGGCCACTGTGCAGTGATTGTCTTTGCCGGAACCTTTACTGAACAGGTACAGCGCTATCTTAATTGGAGCAGCGATTCAAACAACACTCTGTGGTTAAAACGCTGCTGCGCCATACTGGTAATTTGTGGCGGCATCTGGCTCGTGTATACTGCCGCATAACTTCAGCTCCACAGAAATAATTAAGACCTATAAGTTTGGTAATCTAACTAGCAGTTTGTCGGACTTGGTTGCCACCAGCAAATCAAACCCGACAACATTGAGACGTTGATGCTGAAATCAGCTGAGATAACTTGTTTTTGTCCCGACCTTCTGTTGTGGCGCTGTCCATAC
>JAVETC010000050.1:0-16140 GCA_034006225.1 Desulfuromonas sp.
AACAGCATCAATAAAGGCAGCTTCGCTCGATGCCTGTTTGATGCCACGCTCACCGCAAAACTCGGCAGCAATTGATTTACTGGATCGATGTTTAATAACACCCGCAACACCGCCCATTTTTTCGAACTGGAGCCAGCCTCTTGCGATTCCGCTGCCTATTTGTCGCCGATACTTGAACAGCGACTCTTGCAAACCAATCGCCAGCAACATGACAACCGCCTCGCGGCTACGCATACGCGCTGGCAGCATAGCCAGTGCCGGCTTGATTGCTTTTTCAACTACGTCACTTAACTTCTCAGTCATACATCACCTATTTTCAAGCAATAAAAAACCCGCCGAAGCAGGTTTGTTGGTTTGTTTTTTAGCTGGCCAAGTAATTTGGCGCGATTAAATTGCGCTAAAACTACTGAAGCCTAATCACAAGGCTAGTTCGGTAATGCGCGCTTCAACGTCAGCGGCGCTTTCAAAGCCGTGTCGGCTTAGCGTTGCCTCGTCATATATTTCAACCCACATCGGAACCACGTAGCCGTCATCCCCTTCGGCAAGCGTATTGTCGTAGTCTTCTGGGTACTCGGCCTGATTTGTCAGGATCTTGCTTGCTCCGAGGATGGCCACAAGTTGATCACGGTAGGCTTTACGATCGCTAACCTGTAGCGATGCAAGATCTTCACTGGTCTGCGTAATCACGGTCATTGATTGCTTCCTTCTTTAACTTGGCTAAATGCCGGATAAGATTGTGGCTATCGCCCCATTGTGCGTGACCAAGCCATGAGCCAAGAAAGCGGTTAAGCGCCTCTTGATCGCGTGCCTTGGTTAGTTTTCTAATGCGGCGCTTGGCGCTGATAACGCTGTCGCGCCTAAGCATTCTAAAAAATCATGCACTGTTTCCAGCACGGCGCGACTGTTATGCAAGACAACTACGTCGTCCATGTACCTTACGAAGTTACTGATACGCAGTGTTTGAGCGATAAACCTATCCACTGCTGTTCCGTAAACATTCGCCCAGAGCTGGCTGGTTAGATTGCCGATTGGCAAGCCTCTACCCGTCCTCGGCGTAAACTGTTCAATCAGCCAAAGCGTATGCCTGCAGCTGATCTTTGCTAGAATCCTTCGCCACAAAACCTCGCGATCTATGCTGTAAAAGTATTTCGAGAAGTCTGTTTTAAGCGCGTATACCGGCCTGCCAGATTTGTGCAGCCGTCTTATCATTGCTTGCGTTTGAACTGTTCCAGAGTGAACGCCCTTGCCTACCCTGCAGCCGTCCTTGCGGACGTACTGCTTACCATCTTCAGGTGAGTCAGTTATGAATCTACGGGCGCGCCGCGCCAAATCCCCGACAATACTCATGTCACCACCTCGAATTTAATTTCGACTGTTCCGGACTTTGGCAGCGCGTTATATACGGACTGGCTGATATTGAGAACATAAGTTCCGCTATAACTATTTTGAAAAACCAGCACCGTAGACCCAACTGTCACCTTCATCCCTGCAGGGTAGGGCGCAGACGATAACCGCAAGATGGTTTGTGCGTCACCCGGGTCGGTAAACCAAAAAAGACCATCGATTGATCCGCCGTAGCCGCTGAACGTAGTTTGCGAAAGACTCCCAAACCCCTCTTCGCCGCCAGAGTATCCGTAACTGTACGCGTCCTGCGAGCCAACCGTTAAGCTGTTTCCAGACGCGAACACAATCGACCCATTCATGTAGACCTTTTCGCAACTGACTCCGTTAGCTACTACCGCAGATAGAGTTGCTGCGCTCGCTACAATAGTCATGCGTCAGTCCCATCGTTAGTGATGTAAAGGGTTGTCCCGACCAGCCGCATCCGTACGCCGCCATCAACAGAACTGGTTGCGCGTAACGCAGCTTTGCCTGCAAGCGCAGTATCAAGCCCTGTGACTTGAGACGTAGCGTGCGTGTGCACTGATGGGGCTTTGCCTATAAGCATTGAATCCATTTCAGACTTGGTATATGCGTCGGGAGAAGGGCTCGTTTTTTGGTTTATTTCATAAGCCGCAACAACGCCTGCGCCGTTTGTTATGTATATATCAAAGCCATCGCCTGCCCGAACGTAATAGATCGAATCAGCTTCAAGCGGCACAGGCAGTGCGGCGACTACCTTGTGATGCAATACCTTAGCCATGTGATCACCAGTCCTTCGTTGCCCATGAAATTGCTATGCCTTCACCGCCGTACAGCAGTTCGCCACCTACTTCTGTGAACTTGTCGAGCACGGTTTTGTTCGCGTGCTGGTGCGCTTTACCCACGGCATCGTCAATTTGCGCAACGGTTGATGCTGGCTTGCCCTGAATGGATGCCCACTGAATAACCAGATCCATCGACTCATACTCAGCTACTTTATAAGCAGTGGTAGTGCCAAAGTCGTAAGCATACAAAGCAGAGCCAGCAGCCACGGTAGGGTCGGCTGACGCATCGATGACTAGAGCCATAACGTTTTCAGTTGCAGCTGCAAACAGCACGTCACGCGCCGCAATGTCAGCAACAATCGGCATGCTGCCGCTACCGCCGCCTTCCCATGCCGCCAATGCTGCAGTGATAAGCTGATTGACCATCACTGTGTTGCCTACTGACTTAGCGTTACCTAGCGAGTCCGTCAGGTAGCTCTCAGCAACCGAGCCGTTGGCGACGTAGTAAAATGAATCGGGCTGCAGCGTGCCTGGCAGTGCTGTTACTGCGTAGAAATTAACTCTCATTTGATTACCACTCTTTAGAAGACCAAGTTGTAGGCGGCACATAAAGTCCGTCAGGTTTTGTTGTAAGCTGGTTGTCTGTTTCGGCGCTGACATCGGTGCCGTCGAGCCCATTTTTACCGGGCGGTCCTTGCGCGCCTGCGGTGACAATCACCGCGCCCAACTCGTCGTCTGAGACAACTACTGCGAACGGCTCCGGATAAGCGATTGGTGCTGGGTTAGCGTCGCGGCGCACGACAACAGCGAACTGCTCAGCATGAGCGATCGTCTTTGCAGTCATGGACGGTCACCTCCCCGCACAGCCATTTGATCTTGTCGCCATTTGGGTGCGTCACCAATAGCGAGTAACTGCAGTTTTCAGCCATGGCGGCGGTCTGCTCAGCCGTTAGCGTGGCATTAATAAATCCGTTACCAAGCTCAAGGCCAGCGCCTAGCGTTAGCTCGGTATCCTCTCCGGAGCCAGTGAACACCATGCTGGCAGTGCAGCCCTCAAAATCGACAGGCAGCTGGTAAACCAAGTAGCCGGCAGAGGCTTTAATGCTGTGGCCGTTAATCCCGTTCAGCTCGATCGTGTTCGCATCAATCGTGCGAGCCATGCGGAAGCGCTGGCGGGTTTTGTCGCTATTGAGCTCACTCGAGGTCGAGCCCTCAATCCAGACAGGCCATTGAGGTAACGGTAGCTGGTGGTCGACCGTCAGCGTGATCGGTGCCGTTTGGTTTATTGATGTGATGGGTTTGTATTCGTATACCGGTTGCATGATCTTCAGCGGCTGACGCCACGTCATGCCTTGCGTGATGACTAGATCAAGGTGTGCTGGCTGCATGCTTGACTCCAAATTTTAGGCATAAAAAAACCGCTCAAGGCGGCTGATTGGTGAGGGCTGCTATTGGTAGAACACCGGCCACTCATAAACTGGCGAGATTGTTTTTGTTAGCGGATCGAAAGCGCGATAAATCGGCTTATCAAAATCAACCTCATCAATCACTACTGGATCATTAAGAACAGTTCCACCCGCAAAGCAACTACCGATGTAAAGGGTTTGCGTAACCGTAGCAAGATCAACTTGATTGCCGCCGCCGGGCGGATCAATCAACAGCTGCCCGCGCTTCACCAGCACTGCGACTGACATTATGTCAAGGCACGAGTACGGGTTTAAGTAAATTGAAACCATTACCGCTCCTTGGCCGTATAGCTCTTGAGCTCGATACGATCGCGCAGCACTGCTTGCGATCGGTGGGTTTGCTGATCCATTGAACCAGTCTACAAACACAGTATGCCCTGTATTTAAGCTATCGAACCACTTATAACCGGGCAGAGAAAAGACAGAGACGCCATCCATTGTTAGCGATATCGCGGATGTTACTGATGTGTCGTATTGGGTGTAATACTGCTGACCGCCTGGTCCGGTTTCCATTCTTAGAACAACATCATCGACTGTGGTTGAACTTGAATCAAAAAACAATTTTATAAATTCTAACTCATTGTGTGAGTATGAAATCTCGTAACTAGACGATAACGAATGACTGGTTGATCCTGAGACAGTGTTGTATTCCTCTGACTCAGAGAGGGCCCAACTGCCCGTTGTCACGCTGTTTGATAGTGCGAGCTTTTTGCCAATTACTGTCTCGATAGATGTATCACCGATAAATAAAAAGCAGGGAGTCTCAAGGCTGGACAGGCTGTTGCTATGCCCTTTTGTAGCGCCCCATCCGGGAGACGGCAGGTTGGGACCTATCTCGTCCTCATACATAATAATTGGCCCAGGTCCAGCTTCTGTAGACGGGCCTCTTTTGAAATGTGCATAAAGCTGCGACTGTTCAAATGACTGAGAGGTTAAAGGCTCGGAGACCGTTAGATCAGAGCGAGTTACAGCGACGGTTGAAGTGTCACCAGTAACATTCCCAGAGATATCAGTCCTTGTTAGCTCGGGGTTTAAAATAGGCCAGAATTCCTCCGACAAAAAAACAGTAGCCGGTCGAATATCGTTGCTAAAAAAAGCTGATCTACCGTCTCTGGTGAAGCCCTCATACGTTAGCGCCCTACCGCTCCCCGCCGTGGTAATCGTCGCTATTTTTTGAGCTGTTTTACCTATTACTATTTTATTGTAAACCGCAACCGTTCCGCCGCCGGCAGTTATCTCAACAGGTATGGCTTGCGAGTTATCGTCTGGCGTCAGGAATGAATGCTTATCTGAAAGCAAGCCGCACATAGAATGTCTATCTGAATATGCAGCTTGCACAATTACATAGCCAGACCGATCCTTGCCATCGCTCTGCTCGGTCTCCATAGTCGCTAGTGGATGCATATACACGCACGCTTTTGGAGACAGTGCAGCCACTCTTGGGCTTGTTCCGCTTTGCGATTTTGCATACGGATACGGAATGCGTTTGCCGCCGCGAGTTGTCAGCATAATAGTCTCTATCGGGCAGCGCCCCGATGCATAGCCAACGAACTCGAGTAAGCCATGCCACGCCTTTCCAGCCTTGACAACTTTAGAGGGGATTAGCTCTCCTGCTTTAGAGTCAAACATTATGTAGACTCCGGTTTGTAATCGTAATTAAAAACAACAGGCACGCCTGACGCGTCCTCCATCACAAGTGCTTTTAAAGGCTTTAGTTCTATGGCAACAAGAAAGTCGCTGGTGAGTACTACAGACTCATGGTACGTACGTGCATCGTAGTTCGGCTCAGTTAGCGGACTATCTATGCCACCACCTCCGCCCGATGACGGAGCACTACCCGACCAGGTTGCATTGCCGCGCTTTGCTGCCTGTCCTCCGCGAGCTGGTAACACTGGCAACGTACGCTCGGCGCGATTGTTCTCAGCAAGCGCCCGCATGTCGTCGCGCATTTTGCGGCCAGACGCACGGCGCGCCTCTTCCATATTTCTGCCGCTTTGCTGGCGGTTGTATTCCATATCTCGGCCGGACTGCTGACGATTAAACTCCATGTCTCTGCCAGATTGCTGGCGGGCCTCTTCGTTTGTCATGCAGCCTCCTAAAATTTACTCGACATCTGTCGCGCTAACCTGCACCCATCCCCAGTATTCACCTGACTTGTATACTGCAATAAAAACAGCATATAGACCGCCCCCCCACTGGGTGTAAATAGAGGGCCCGATAGGCGGCGCAACTGGAGCATTATAGCCGCCATAAAAGGCCACGTTCCCTTCAGACCCGCCTACATAGATCCGCTTCCACTCATCCCCGTAAAGCCAAATATCACCGTTCAAGTTATTGATATGGTGACTGCCGGGAGGCGCTACGCCCATAGGATCTGCATCGCTTGTGAAAATATGCTGTACGTTAGCCATGTTATGCACCTGTCAAAATATTAGAGTTTTCGTCTGTCAAAGCATTGCCAGCCCCATCTGTTAGCGCGCCGTCAACAACGGGTCCGCCACCACCTTCAAGCACTTCGATTCTGCTTTGCAGTGCTGTGAGCTGGCCTGCCGTTAGCGCGCAATAGATAAGCGTCTCAGCTGGCCAGTCTTGAGCGGTTGTCCCGTCTTTGCCGCGGGCTATTGCAAGCCCAGCTGACACCTCAATAATCTCCCACTGTGTCTGCTCAATCGGGTTTGCGCTGTTGGTTAGTGTGAGCCAGTAACTGCCAGTCAAGTCCAGCCGAGAAGCAGCTAAAGGTGAGATAGGCAATACTGTCGCACCGACAGATAGCGGAGCTGTGAGCTGTGTAACCCAGTTGTTTATGTATTTCATTCAAAGCTCCAGCAAGTCGTTAGGTATGCCAACGCGATAAACGCGCTCAAGCTCATGCGTTTTTTCGTCAGTTTCGTCAGCGCTGATTGGCGGAGCAGTAACGGCCAGTCGGCGCGGGAATGACTCAAGCGTACTGTCTTGTTTTGCGTCGTAGTTACCCGAGAAGCCATCCAACTCATCATCGTACTCACCGCTTGTGAACCGCCCTCCGAGCTGCGAGGCAAGCTGAACTTGCTGACCCCATCCGCTGTTTCCGTCGTCTGAATCGTTGCCGCCTAGCCGCTCCGGAACAAGCAGTGCATCAGAAACGCCACCGCCTCGCATGACCGAAATAGTGATGCTGGTTAAGGCGCTGCCAGTTTCAAAGTTAAGCTCATCGACTCGATGCGAACACTTGGCGCGTGCATGCGTGTATTGATCGTTGATCTCTACCGTATGCGATAAATCCACGCCAAGCGCCATGCTGGTTGGAACGCTCCAACTGACTGCTGTCTTGCGGTGTGCAGCCAGTATTTCTGTGTGCGCTATTTGCAGCAGGCAACCGATTGCGTTGACTCGGCGCGATTCATCGACACGATCGCCTGACGGGCCGTAGCTCGGATTAGGTGGTGCTATTGGCGCGCTGCCCTGCTGGGTCTGCGTGATGGCATTAAGACTTGATTCCCAGCCGTCTGTGTCGGCGTGCTCAACATCAACACTGGTACCAGTTCGACTGATGATCTGCTGCCCTTCAACCTGCCCTGCTTCAGTCGCAAGGTTCAGCTTGTATGTTTCCGTTACTGACTGAGTCCATCGCCGCGCGCCTGTCCAGCCAGCGCCAAGCAAAAGACCGACTTGATTATTGATCCAAGGGGAACCGGTATCACAAGGGTCAGCCATTGTCGGAGGTAGGTCGTACCAGCTGGCCGACACTGGTGTTAACCCAGCGCCGCTTGTCGCGCTAATCACCATGCTTTTGTCTGGCAGTTCCGAAGACATGCTTCGCCAGTTACAGAAGCCGCTAATGCCTTCTTGGTTTTCCGTGCCGGGGTGGCGCCACGCGAATGACTCACGGGCATCGTGCAGTCTTGGGTACCGGTACGCGACTTCCAGCTCAACGCGGTTTGTGACGTTACGCAGCTGGGCAAGATCCACGCTGATCGATTGATACACTGTCGTGTCGGCAACGAAAATATAATGTGGCGTTACGCTTGCGTACCAGCTCGATGTGCGGATCACGCCAGTGGGCGAGCAGTCCAGCGAAGCAGCCCGAGTGCTCATGCGTTCCTGCGCATAGTCCCAGCGTGACCGACCTTCTACTGGCTCGAAAACGTCCTCGCTCCACATTCCTTGCGTGAGTGAGTCGATCTGAGCAATCGGCATAGCCTCAATCTTGTGCTGCAGATTATCCGTTGCAGTGATCTGCATGACTCGCGCAGGAGCATCCCAGCGCGGCTCTGCAACTAAGCCTGTGAACAAGCGAACCTGCACAGCGTCCACACCATCATCCGTGATGTAGTCGATTGTGACCGTACGATCGGCAAGATCTGTTTGCACAAACTGCCCAGGCATGTAGAACAAACCAAACTCGGCGATACCTGCTGCGCCCTCTTCTCGGTCAACGCGGATGCTTCCTGTCAGTAGCTCGCTAACATCAACACCACCCATCATCACCACTGCCGACCATCGAAAGCTGTGGCCAGCTGGCGGCAGAGGCACTGGAAAGCCCGGATACACACCATCACCCGCAAGGGGTGGCTCTGGCGGTTGAGGTGGGTCAATTACAATAGGATCGACAGACTCGGCACCCCCAGCTAACGCATTGAGAGGCCAGCTGTTTATAGGAGCGCTATTTAACATTTAGATTTCTCGTGCGGTAAATTGCCATGTAAATGATGCAGCAGCAGAATCCAGCGCTTCGGCTGGCGGCGTGGCCAGCACGTTAAATACTGGCATCCAGCTCACGCGATATGCAGACGCTCCTGCAACAGCAGTTACCGTTGCGGTTTTATCCGCCATGCTCACTTGAGTCCTAACCCAGTGGGAACCAACCAGTGCGTGCGCCCAAGGCTCAACATCAGGGCGCGGCGCGCTATTTAGCGTGTACGTGAGCGCGTTACCGGTTATGGTTTTGGGCTGAGTGCAGCGCAGCTCGAGCGGCTGAGTGTAATCCAAAGCATCGAAGCCTAGGCCCATCCAGCCCGCGCCTGACATGCTGATTGTTTCTTTTGACCAGTGGGCCATCCGGACAAGCGAGCCTCCGGAAAGACGCACATCCGTCCAGCCCGTTTCTTGGCTGTAAGCCTGCGCGACTGCGCCCGCGTGCAGGATTATCGGCAAGCCGCCAAGTGTTACGTGAGGTCGTATCATTTTATTAATCACCGTTTAATAAAGCGGATTACCTTGCGACAGAAACTAAAAAGCCCCGCAAATGCGAGGCTTTAGGTGTGTTGTTGTTTTAGGTGTTAGCGACGTGTCCGCCGCTACGCCCAAGATGCTTTTTGGGCAGCTCTACTAACAGTTTTTGGGGAAATTTGTTATTGGCGAGCTGATATTCTTCGAATAGCCTCAGCGGCATCATCACGGGATATATATAAGAATGTCTTTCCATCTTTTATTTTACCCAGAACCTTAAGTTTCACTAGTAACTCCAGATCAGTGCGAGCTGTTCCATCTGAAATATCATAGTCATGAGTTACTTCCTTTGCAGTAAATATCCGACCCGGATTCCTCAAAGCCTTTTGCAGAAGATGCCCTTGCCGGTAGTTTAATTTTTTATTGATTCCGGTTGCTTCAAGCCATTCCATCAACTCGTAGAATTCTTTACGTCGCTCTTCGATATAGCTTATAAATTCATTTATAGCCCGCTCTATTATTTGCAGATGATAAACAATGAAATATGTTAAATCCATGTCATCCGTTTCTGTATAAATAAACGATTCTCCATATTGAATCGGTGCATTTTTAAGCAGGCTCGATATGGAAATGTATTCAAATGCCCAATAACCGCTTTTGAGCATAAACCAGTAAAACAAACACCTAGCCGTCCGACCATTTCCATCAACAAATGGGTGTTCATACCCAAGCATAAAATGCAATATTATTGCCTTAACCACTGGATGTATGAAAACCCTTCCATCAATACCGTCATGCGCTTCATTAGCAAAGTCACAAAGAGCTTGTAGTCGTTCAGGCAGGGTATCGGCAGCTGGCGGCTGGTGTGCAACATCACCACTACTGCTGGCCACGTAAATATTATTTCTTTCCCGAATATGCCCTGGATTAACCTGGTCTTCTTTAATTCCCGTAGTGGCAATTTGATGAAAATGGCATATGAGATCTATTGTCAGCTCAGATTGCTTTTCATACTTCGCCGCCCTCATCAGCAAATAGTTATTAACAACCATCATTTCATCATCGCTACGCGGCGGGCGATCATTGGCAAGCATCTCTTTGGCGTCTTGGCGAGTTGTTGCCGCGCCTTCCAGTTGAGCGCTCGATATTGCTTCTTCCATCATTAACGAATCAACTAGATATCTACGATTTTCTGCCGCAGTCGTATCTGCATGCGAGTGCCCAAGCCTTGCGCTCAGGCGCTCTACTTCATGTAGCGTTCTGTGACATGAGTCTGGTATGAAAAATCTGAACGGAAGATCCTGCTCACTAAAGAGACCTGATTCTCTTAGAACCCCAACTCGAGCAAGTTTAACCGCGCCCCAAGCTGCAACGCGATTAATACCCGCAGGCAGTCTGCGCTTAAATTGGTTCCAATGAAGATAGCGCCCTTTTTCGTCAACCACTCCATAAGAAGGCAGTAAATTAAACACCTCTGTGCCATGAAGCTTAAGTATCTCATTGAAATTTAAAGGTTTTTCTACCCTAGCCATTCTATCAACTCAATAACTGTTTATTTGAGATGAAGATATACCAGCCATCTAATAATCAGGTCAAGACATAACTACCAATAGCAGAAACAACCTAAAAATATTTACCCCCTCCTTCGCTGCTTGAGAACAAGTTTTAATTGAGCGCATTAACTGCGGGTTTATACTGCAAATCCTTTTGAGTAATCATTAAACAACCGGTCTTTCAGTAGCTCGGCATACCCACCCTTAACGCCAAGTTTTGTGCGTATTTTATAAAGTTCGTCGCGGCGCTTATCTAGCTGCTGAAAAGCCCAGCCGGCTTCGCTTATGCGCTCACCCATAATTAGCAGTGGTTTTGAGCCTAATTTCTGGCCAATCGTGGCGATACGATGCTTTGCATTAAGCTCATGCAGATAAAAGAAATGCGACATTAAAGAGTACAGGTGCGAAGCCTCGCTCTCGCTTAGCGTGATTGAGCCGCCATCTGCAAGTTTCTCTAGGTACTCACCCTCCAGCGCATAAGCCGCAATAAAATTGCAGGCATCAGCAAGCTCTTGCGATGGGATCTGCTCGACTCGCGCAACGTTAAAGCGTCCGCGTAACCGGCTTTTAATTGTGCAAGCAAAACTGCGTTGCTTTTCTGCTGGCAAGCGCAGAGCTTTTTGGTGGATTACGTTATTGAGAACATTTACGCCAGCGGTACCGATGATGTCCTCTACGATTGTTTGTGCGCTTTTACCAAGCTGCTCAGCCATCGAGTTAAAGGCATTGATGTAGCCCTCTTGAATTGCTGCTGCTTTTTTGCCTGCGAACTTCATAACCAGAAAAATGAATCCATCCTTAGTCATCTCATAAGCTGGAAGTTTGCGACCTGTTACATCGGCATATTCACTGAGCGCAAAGTTGCGCTCAGTGAATGCTGGCGTGCAATCAAGCAGGCTGACACTGCGTAGTACATCTTTATGAAGTCGCCCAAAAGCCTTCGCAACTAACAATGACGTAGTGAATACGTTGCCATTTTTCGCTTCTACAAATTTACTGAAATCTATCGTTGTGCTAATATTGCTCATGACGTTACCTGCAAATTACGTTGATATTGAAGCCCTGTTGAGTGACCGCTCTTCAGGGCTTTTTATTTGATCTGTGTTCGACTACCAAGCATCGCATCTTCTAGTAGCTTCGATATCAGCCAGTTCTGACTGCGATCCCTCCTCTCCGCTTCCCCTGCGAGCCATTTCTTTAGCTCCGGCTTGATGCGTATATTTACTTGCGGCATATCTCTAGTTTTCATATCGCGAAACCCTTATAGCACCGTGCTTGACTTCAATTTAAGCACCGTGCTTTATTGCTGTCAATAGCACGGTGCTATATTATTTATTTATGAGCAGAGCACACCCACAAGTAAACTTCAGAATTCCGCCAGACCTGAAAGAACAGCTAGAGCAGGCAGCGAAAGAAAACCACAGATCCATTACGGCGGAGCTGGTCGCGCGCCTTGAAGAAACATTTGAAATAGAGGGGTCATTGAAAGTTGTCGCGCCCGGCGCGCCTGTTACCGGAACGGCTGGACTTCTAATGGACTTACATAATGAGCTAGAAGAGTTGCACCATGACAGCTTCGCTATTTCAGTTGGGGCTAATGCTGAGCGTATTGAGCAGCATATGGAGCAGACCGAAGCGAGTATCGCCAATCTTAGCGATCAGATCGCAACGCTCCTGCGGCATATGCAGCTGTCAAATACAGAGTTAAGTAGCAAAAAATAAACACCAAAAGGAAGCATACAAACTATGGATAGTTTCTTTAAAAAAGCATTCAAGATTGCCGCCTTGGCGTTGCGATCGCTAAACTCAATACCAAAAAGCAACTCAGAAAACATCGAGGCCGATCCGCCTTTGACTCCTGAAGACCGGTCATATGATCCGTTCGTCTGCGGCGTTGCCGGAGTTACATTTAAAAATGACGACGGCAGTGACCGGCAGAGATTCATCAAGCGAAGAGTTTCCGCTGGAGATCATGCAGATCTAGCCAGAGAACCACAAAACAAATACGACAAAAATGCTGTCGCGGTTTACGTTCATAACCATAAAATCGGCTATCTGCGCGCTGACGTGACCGAACGACAAGCCAAGAAGATGGATGACGGCCTGCATGAGTTAGTAGCAAACGTAAGAGCTGTCAGAGGTAGCGACCAAGTCGGTGTGTACTTGAATATTGTGATTGTTATCAAACAAGCAGCAATCGACTCTGGGAAAGTGGTAGTTCACAACCCAGACCAGCCAAAGCTCATGTCGCCGAAAGTCGACGGAACGGACATAGAAAGCCTAGTCAAATACAAAAAAGACGATCTCTCAATAATGGCCGAATGCTGCCAATCAATTATCTCTACATACAAAAACAACCCCTTAGAAAATATCGCGCCGATTAACCCTAGTGCTTTTCTGCGAGCCTGCATTCTTGCCAGAAAGAGCAAGAAATATGCTGTTGAGGTAAGAGTTGCTAGCGCTTGGCTGGCTCTTGTTAAACAGCATGACGCACACCAGCTTGTGACCTCTGGCCAACGCCAAAGCCTTGCTTCTCTTGCGTCTAACCAAGCGATTGAAAGTCGCCTAGAAAGAGCTAAGAAGCTTATGGCTAACAAAAAAACTGGTTAACCATAAGCTTCGCGCTCACTGCGCTAGTACTGGTTTAGGCCTTAGCTACGAGTCCGCCCAAACTTAAGAGCTGCACGATGCAGATCATCGAGGTTGCTAGTGCCAGCAACGTCTACGCTGAATGAGTCGCCGCTTGGCAGGTTGAATTGCACTGTCCCGATATTTTGCTGGGCTACGCTAGATACTTGACCAACCATTCCACCGGTATTAAATCTTGGAAGCTGCATATTGTTCAGGTTTTGCATTGCTCTAACCCCGTACTTGCGAACAGCGGCGGCCTTCATCACGTACTCACCATTACTAAGGCGCGCCAATATGCTATCGCTCGTGCCTGTGCCAGCTCCGCGAATATGCCCGCCTGAAGCAAAGCCAGGCACGTCGTCACTAGAGCCTGCCGGTGGAGCGACACGAAAAGGTATAGTGATTGTAGTGTTAAAAGACTCCGCAAATGTTTGCAGCTGAGTTTTAGCGGCTTCCAAGCTCTCGCTATCAACAAGAACAGTGATAGGCATATCTTTTAGCTGCTCAGCCTCCAACTTGGTCTGCGCAATACCTGCTTGAATCTTCTCAAACTCAGCTTGCGCGCCATCAAGGTTTATCTGATCAGCTGCGTTCTCAATCGCTTGCAGCTCTTCTGCAAAACCCTCAAAGCCGTAGGTATTACCGCCCTCGGCTTTTATTTTGCGCAGTATTTCAAGCGCGGCCTGTGCCGACTCTTTAGCGCCACCAATATCTCCTGACTGCAGCTGTTGGCGTGACTGTGCTTTGAGCGCTGACGCGTCTGAATATGTACCATCCCCTACGCCACCGCCGCTCAATTCTGCCAGAGCCTCCTTGTAACGTTTCTCGGTCTCAAGCTGTTGGTTTTTTGCCGTCTTGATATCTGTCAGAGCTTTAGATTCGGCTTTTGCCAGGTCTTTAATATGCTTTTCTGCGTCTTTAATCAGCTGATCACGAACTACTTTTAAATCAGTGGCATACTTTTCTTGCGTCTCGAGTGATTCGCGCAATAGGTCTTTTTCTTTTCTATTCTTATCTGAAGCCTGCTCTGACTGCTCCTGATAAGACCCATCTATTATTTTCCCGACCCTAGTGAATGCTTTGTCTACAGACTCAACATAATCACTCATACCCGCCTTAAGAGTATTTGCCGCGCCTTTAAAGTCGCCGGAAACCAGCATCGTCATCGATGCCGCAAAAGCGCCAATCAGTGCACCAGCTGTCTGGAATGCAGACCCAACAGCAATAGCAACAACAGCAAGAACCTTTAGCGCGCCTGATAACGACTGAGCAATAGCGGTAACTGACTCCCCGTCTGTAGCTATATCTTGAAGCAGGCCTGTAAAATCATTTAATGGATCAAGCAGCTCATTAGTGATTTTATTACCAACGCCAGTCGATACCTCACCAAGCACCGCCAGCTGATCATTGAACCGCTCTGATTTTGCAGCCTGCTCATCACTGATAACCAATCCGAGCCGCTCAGCTTGCGCTGTTAATTCAGCGATTCCAGACGATCCAGCATTCAGGAAAGGTATCATCTTGGTGCCGAGGTTTTTCCCAAACAGATCAATGGCAATGCCGGATTTTGTAATCCCGTCCGGCATGGACGCGAATACATCGGCGACTTCTAGCAGAATTTGATCAGCTGTTTTTAGTTCGCCACCTGCATTTTCAGCAGATATGCCCAAAGATTTTAACGCGTCACCTCCTGCCCCTGCTCCATCTAGCGACTCCTTGGCAGCCTTATTAGTGGACGCCAAAGCCTTACTTAATCCATTTAGATCAACTCCCGATTGTGATGCCCCCCACGCCAATCCAGAGAATTTTTCAGTAAGAACACCAGCACCCTGAGCAAGCTTACGCATCTGATCTGCCGCTGCAGCACTATCCCTAACCATCTTTGCGATCACGCCAGCGGTAACGATAGCAAATGCGCCTGCTAGAGCAGCCCCAGCCTTTATGGCGGTCGCACTCATGCCTTTAAGACTTTTATCTACAGAGCCAAAAGCTTTTTGGGTATCATCCTGACCCTCAATTATCAGCTGTGTTTTCGTATTACTAGCCATTACGAGCCTCGCATGAATTTCTTGAAGTCGGTTTGTTTCATTTGCGCGGCGCGCGCAGCAATGGCGCTGCTTTTGATCTGTTCAGCCTTAGCGTTATGTATTGCAAGACTAAACATCTCGATTTGCGGCAGCGTGTAATACTGGATGGCATCAAAGCTATGCCCGCTGGAAATCAGTTCTGCAGCGACTTCTCCCCACCCAGCACCCGCCCCATTTCCACTAGAGCTCTTTCGAAAAAAAAAGCGTTGACTCGAATCACGTGCAGCATCAGGTGGACGGCAGCAACAGCTGGCAGACGGCGGATGCGCCAGCGCGTTAGATTTGTTGAGGTTATAAGCACTGTTTCAAGATGCTTGGTTTTTTGCGAGTAAGCGTAAAGCTGCTCTACTGTCTGACTTGAAGCGAGCGCAAGCACTACAGTTGAAGCATTA
Organism: Desulfuromonas sp.; assembly: GCA_034006225.1. Classification (GTDB taxonomy): domain Bacteria; phylum Desulfobacterota; class Desulfuromonadia; order Desulfuromonadales; family Desulfuromonadaceae; genus Desulfuromonas. Next base: position 15,425 of record JAVETC010000050.1, read on the forward strand.
CTGAAAGACTCAAAATGCTTGAACTTAACAGGTTTTATCATCACTTTTCGGCCAGCAACACTGACAAACTCTGGAGTAGGGAACAGTACTTTTAGCTCTTTCATCTTTTCTCCGGGCAATAAAAAACCCGCCGGAGCGGGTTTATGGTGAAATAAAATATTTAGTTGAGAACTATAATTTTAAAGATTGATACGAAACCGTAAAATATTAACATTAAAATCAGAACTGCTGGTATGGATGCTAGCGCCCATTTGACCATGAACTGCACCATCGACCAAAAAGGCATATCTATATCAGCTATGACCACCTTTCGGCCCCGCTCTATTCTTTCGCGCTCTTGCCTTTCTTGAGCGAATTGGCGCTTAAGTTCGGCGCGATCACTCTCAGCCTTTGCTTTTAGATCAGCTTTCACTCTGGCCTCATGATCTCGCTGTTCCTTGCGCGCCCTTTCTCTCGCGATCTTATCTTCACTCTTACCGACAGCCGCCAATTCATCAGTATCGGCTGCCGTAGATTGCCGAGCTAGAGCATTTTTAAGCTCTTTAACCTTGAGAGCCTTATCATAAAACGCCCCGCATTCAGGGCACTTGGCTGGATCGCCAAATGCTTCATCTTTATCAATAAAATCGCAGTTAGGGCACTTCATAAAAGCTCCATTTAAATTCACTTATAAACAGAATCTAAATGGAGTTAACGGCAAAGTACAGCCAAGGAGG
>JAVETC010000004.1:0-140960 GCA_034006225.1 Desulfuromonas sp.
AGGCAGAAAGGTATCAACACACACTTGAGTAGATGAATTCAAATCGAAAATGAATTAGTTATGTCAAAGAACTAGTATTCTCAATGGCTTACGTTGTTATTATATTTTTCAACCGGACAGTAGTGTATAAAGTTATCAAGGCGTTGTTACTCAATTGGTGGAGAATATATTATTAAATTATCAACCGTAAAGCACAGCAACTGTGCAGAATTGCTGCAGGTTAATTATCTCAACTAATCCGCTCAATGTGTGGTGAGTAAAGATTGTTTATTCGCGGGTAAGACAAACTATTTTACAGGTAAGATTAATAAGTTATATAGTTGTCGCTATTGTATTGCTGTTTTCATGTCTATGTATTTGGGCGATCAGGTGTGAGTCTGTCCAAAAAATCGAAGGGATTTTATTACTATGAAAAATTTTAGAATTTTCCTCCTACCGATAACGCTACTTCTAGTGTTGTCGACAACGTCCTGGGCTATACCGACACAGATTACCGTTCGCGCTAAAGCGCACGATGCTAAATTTATCGGGACTGCTATGGCTGGGGTGAGTGTCTCAATCACTGATGTTAGTTCTGCCCAAGTGCTTGATCGTGGTCTAATACTTGGCGGGACAGGTAGTACCGATACTTTAATGAAACAGCCGATTAAGCGTGGTCAAAGTATCAGCAATGAAAAAACTGCCAGCTATAATGCTACCATTGATATTGATGAACCTACGCAGGTGGAAATTCGTATCCAAGGGCCACAGGCTGGCGGTTTGACGGCGGTTAAGAGTAGTCGTACTCTCTGGGTGTTGCCGGGGCAAGATATTCAAGGTGATGGTATTGTCTTTGAACTATATGGCTTTGTTGTTGTCCCTTTGATCCCACATAGTAATACTAAATATGATCTCGGTGCCGCAGTTGAACTCTCTACCTATGTTACCATGATGTGCGGTTGCCCCATTGAGCCAAAAGGGTTGTGGGATGCTGATAACTATCAAGTTACCGCATGGATTTGGCAAGATGGCAAGCTCATCAATAAAATACCTATGCAGGCGGGTAAGAGCGCAGGGGTATTCAACGCATCTTTTGTCCCACCGACAGCCGGAGAGTACCGTGTTGCCTTTTGTGCCTCTGATTCACAGATGAACAATTATGGTGTGGCCTATAGTGGTATTGCGGTCAAGTAATTGTATCCAAGGTAGGAATCTTCTAGCACAGCCACAGCTAGTATGTGGCTGTGCTAGATCTTTTTATATACTTCATTCACCTTTGAAAACTCAATAACATTTTCTAGCTGTGAAAGCGTGGTAAGCTTCATTGATTGTGAGAAGTTCCGAAGTGGTACACGGTTTACGGACTGCTGTAGCGTAAGTGGCTTACCCAATTTAAACAGATAGTACAACTCATCTGATTCAGACTTAATTCCTGCCTGATTTTCGGTTATTTTCTTGCGCGGTAATAAGGATACTTGTTTCACTGGCCACACCTTGTCTATTTGCTTGGTAGCGAATGCCGGTAAAGCTAGAGCTAAATAACGAACCTCTTCGACAATGTGAGTCCCTATTTGCCCCTCAAGCTGATGAACCGCTTTTTGCTTTATGTGATACCACTGAGCAACACCATTCTTAAAATTTTCCAGATAGCTTTTATTACGGTCTTTTTGTGGTTCTAAAGCATATCCGCACGCCGAGATCTAGCACTGCGTTATTCATCAGATCCGCAACACGATCAAGTATGTGGCATCGAAAAATCAAAAGGGGCTTTATAGCAGAACTGAGGTGCATGTATAAGGCCGTAACACTTAATGCTGCAGGGCTTGCTTTAGATGGCCTAGAGATCAAGTGGGGCGAAAAATACCCAATGGCAATAAAATCTTGGCGCAGTAAATAGGCGACACTGTCCAACTATTTCAAGTATCCAGACTACGTTAGAACGGCTATCTCCACAAACAATGCAGTGGAAGCTGTTCACCTACAATTTCGCAAGCTTACAAAAACTAAGGGCGGCTTCGCCAATGAAAACAGTTTGCTGAAGCTGTTGTACACTGGCATACTCAAGGCGTCAGAACGCTGGACGCATTCAATTCAGAACTGTAATCAGACACTGGCTCTATTTTAAGGATTGGCTCGAAAAACACCTCAGCCTATAATTGTTTACACAGATTTTTGAACACCATCAAAGTTCCAACCGAAAAACCGTTCCCACCAGAAACGTCTTTTTCGTCCACTATTTCCGCAAGTTTTTTGAAATTCTGTCTTCAACGTTTCTTATATTATTTTCAAAAGCTAACGCTTAAATCAGTGGCGCGGCTTTTTGCGCTCCCTGCATTTTTTTTGTTATGTGTTTTTGTTGCATATTCACTCTTGGGTTCAAATAAGCTCATTTGCTGAACTGTCTTGTCTTTTGCTTCAATCTGATCACTTTTAAAAACTTCAATACGATTTTCAATATTATTTAGTAATGAGATTAATTTTTTTCCCATTGCGTGAGCAAGGTTAACGGGTACGGCGTTTCCAATTTGCCTATATTGGCTACTTACCGATCCCATGAACTCCCAATCATCTGGAAAAGTTTGAATCCTTGCATACTCTCGAACCGTTAAAGGTCTTGTTTCTTTTGGGTGACAGCGTTCGGTTTGTTTTTGTGCTGGGGCACAAGTCAAAGTCAAACTAGGGCTATCATAGGACAACCTTCTTGCCATTCCTGTTTTACCCCCCCCCATAAAATAACTTTTTTGCATGTACTCTCGTTGTATCTCGTCTGGCAGGTCTATCCAACAACCGCCTGGAGGTACCATGGATAGGATTTCCTTTTTTCTTTCTGGGTACACTTGTCCTTGAGAATCAGGGCAGTCCGTTTTATATAATACACCTTTTATTAAAGCATCTTTCACTGTTAATATTTGATTGAATGGTTCTGGCCATTCAAAATTGTTATATCTAACTAAATCGTTGCGAATACAAACAAGAAATAGCCGCTCTCTTTTTTGAGGCACACGATAAAAAATAGCCTTTAATACCCTAGGCTCAATTAACGTATAGCCAAGTTCTTGAATAACTGATTTGATGGCTTCTAATGTTTTTCCTTTATCATGCGTCAATAACCCTCTTACATTTTCACCAAGAAAAACTTTAGGTTTTATTTCTTTAATTGCTCTTGCGAATTCAAAAAATAAAGTTCCTCTAGTATCTTCAAACCCTAACTTATTTCCTGCATACGAGAATGCTTGACATGGGAAGCCTCCTGATAAAAAATCAATATTTTTATATACAGTGAAATTTATATTACTTATATCACCTTCAATAACATTCCATTCAGGTCTATTTTTTCTTAGTGTTGCACAAGCATTTTTATCTATTTCATTCAATGCAACTGCATTGAATCCTGCTTTTTCTAAGCCTATTGCTAACCCACCTGCACCAGCAAATAATTCAATTGAACTGTATTTTTTTATTGAGGTTATTTTTTGTTCTTGATCCCAGCTCGACTCTATCATTGCCTTGACTTGAGGAAAATGAACCAAATCTGACAAGGCAAATTGCCCATTTTTTAATGGTTTTACTTTTCCATTCTTTTTCCAACTTTCAACCGTTCTCTTGGATACAGACATAATGTCTGCTAATAATGATTCAGAAATAAATTCTTTAGACATTGAAATCACCAAATCCTTCATATCTTTCAAAGGATAGTAAATAAAGGCTTTCGAGTAAATTAGGCGATATTTGCTCTAATTCTGTAAATACAGTATTTGATTCAGCATCAAGTTCTATATCATTAACAATATCCTCTATGACTTTGGGTAATTGTTCGCAAAGCTCTTTAAATGCTGTTTTTTTACCTGTTACAAGTTCATAAAATTTATCGATTGAAACTCGCCTTATCTTTTTATTGGAAACGGAGCTTCCATCTAAACTAATTTTCCAAACAATATTTTGGCTGTTTCGAGCAATGACTTCTACTAACATACAAGTTGCATCAGGAACATTTAAAAGTGTATTTTGCATTCTCATATAAGTTTTTTGAGAAGATGCTGAATTCATAGTGTTATGCTTATTTTTCATCTCAACATAATATTGCTCACCTAAATTTACAATATCATACCCATTTTTTGGCACACTCCAACCATCACCAATATAATTGAAAATATTTTGGTGGAAATAACCGATATGATTGGTATTCGATTTATCCATTTGCCTAACAATTTCATTTTCAATTACGCTTTTTATATCTTTGTCATACACCCTTGAATCAAAAGTTAATTTTATTGGATCAATAAGGTTTTTGTTGAACTTGGCTAAATCAATTTGGAATCTATATTTTTCAACTGTTTCCTTAGTGTGATTGTATAAATCATTGTCACTAATGAAGCTAAGACCGTAATTTTTCAAAAGGTACTCCTCTTTGTTTTTTCTACACATAACATTGGTAATAAGTGAAAAAATCCATTAGTTGCACTTACAACTTGAATTCAGGCTTAATTTTAAAAGCCGGTTACTTCTCGTTGTTCTCCAACATCTGTTTTGCCATCTTTAAATTGTGCCAAGCCACAACACGAATCATCTCCACATTCCTATCTTTCACGTTATCCAGTTCAGTAAGAAATTTTTCCAATTGCGTGGTTGCTGTAGCCACCTCTTGTGGGCGAAACGGAATGGAAAAATCTATTCCAGTGACATTCCAGCCATCTGGAAAATAGCTGAATGGCGCAAAGTCGGCGATGTGCCGCTTGGCAGTCGGGGTAATGGTGCTGGTCTTGATGTTTTCAAAGCGCATTCCGTCGGCATCGGCGCTGATAGTGTAGCTGCCGGTGAAGGGCTGTTTTACATCCTTGTTGTTGGCATAGGTGAATTGCGATTCGGCAACCTGTGCATGGCTAGTGTGGCAGCTATCACAGGTGCGTGCTTCACCTAGTGCATGGCTCATCTTATCCATCTGAATCCACAACAGTGCTTTGTTGTTGCGCGGTAGGTCACTGCGGGTTCCTCTGACAATAAAGGCGTCGTTTACATCAGTCTGCTCGCGGGCAATGGTGAATGTTTCCGGTTCGCCTATGCGGGTATCGCCTTTAATGGTGCGCTGAGGAATAGACCGGAACTTCAGGCCGCTGGCAGCGACATCTTTGGTTTGATTAAGCGCGGCCATGGGGTAGGGCTTGACCGGAATCCAACGGCCGGCGCTATTTTTGATCAGCGTGGGCAGCGAGCGCGTGCCATAATACTCCTTGTGCTTGGTGAATGGTGTCTCCACTCCGGCGACCACGCCAGGTCCCCAGAAGGTGAACTGATAGGCACCGACTGTCTTAATATGGCAGGCGCTGCAATCGACATTGCTATGGGTGGACTGGGCCACGGCAGCCACGATCTCTTCATGACACTGCTGGCACGAGTTGCGCGCCGAGTCGCTGGCCAGGTGGCCGAACTGGTGGTTGTCGATCTGATGGCAGTCGATGCAATCGACGCCGTTCTGCACATGCACGCCAACGGGCAGTTCGGAGGGGAAGGCGTATTCGCCGCGCATATATCCAGCACCACGGCGTCGATCCATCGGCCCAGCATGACACAGGCTGGCACGGCCGCCGCCATAGCAGGATGGAGCTTCGGGCGGGCCGAAACGGTGACGCCCTTGCCCTTTGTAGGCTTGATAATGGCAATCATTGCACCCAGCGTGGCACTTGCTGCACTGGCGCGCCGAGGCACTATTTTGCCCATCACTGAAGGGTAGCGCGCATTCACTGGCCAGAGCGGTATGATTGTCACCGAACCATGGTCCACAGTTTTGCGGGCCAGGCAAATCTTCGCTGAAGGTGCGAAAGGCACGCTGATGCTTGAGTAACCCTTTAGTAGAGCTGTTATAGGCGCTTACCTCGTCGTCGTGGCATTTGCCACAGGTGGCGCGGGAAATCTTGGGTGCATAGGCAAATGTCTGTGGATCACGATCATGGTAATATATTCCCAAAATCTTGCCTGTGTGCGCCTGGTGCAGAGCGGCGCTATTCGGCTGAGGAATCATGGCGTCGAAAGCGCGGCCATTTGGTTCCAGCGCGGTAATGCCGATCTCTTTGCGCTCCATCGCCTGCCCTTGGTAGTCGCCACCAACGGCCATCAGAAAGGGTTTTAGCACGCCTTGGTGGGCGATCTCTTTTTCCATGCTACTGCTATCTCCGAGGTGACAATCTACACAGGTCGGCATCCCGCCCATATTAACCTCTTCATCTACTTTTTGCGCATCAAGGTACAGCGCTGGAGCCCCTAAGCTCAGCATCTTGCTGTGGTCACTGTGACAGCGGACGCAGGAGGAGTTAGCATCGTATGCTGTAGAGAGTGCTGGTATTAGCAGCAGAAAAATCACTAGGCAGAGACGTTTCATTATGCAGTTATCCTTTCAAATAGAAATTTAACAGGTGAGATAAATAGTCGGCTATGTTGTAGCACTCTCTTGAATTTGTTGTCAGCTCGGTTTTTGCGCTGATAGCTCTGGGTATGATGGCGGCAAAACCACACTGTGTATCTGCACATGACATCTATGTGGATAATCAATCACATAAATACGCCTCTTACGGTGGTCGATAAAAACCTGCTTTGCTAAAGTAACGACCATCAAGGCTTGTTGTGGCAGGCGAGACTTGATAAACCTCCTTTCTTCCTAGTTAGATATAAACAGAGCCGATTCGGATGCCTCCTTCGAATCGGCTCTGTTGCGTCTGCTGGAAATGTCTAGAGCACCGATAGATTTATCCGTTAATTTACTTTTTTGAGAGGGATCATGCCGAAGGTTGTATCCTTGAGCACGACTTTGGCAAATGTTTCTGGGTCTAGCGGTTTGCTGAACAGAAAGCCTTGAATCGCATCACAGTGATAATCAGCGATGATCCGGTACTGTTCCAAAGTCTCTACTCCCTCCGCGATAGCGCTAATGCCCAGGCTGTGTGCAATGCCGATGACACTATTTACAACAGATGCCGCTGTTGTATCTGAATCAACATCAATAATAAACGAACGGTCTATTTTAAGACAATCAATGGGAAAACGGCGTAAGTAGTTTAGACTCGAATAGCCTGTGCCAAAATTATCAAGACTCAATGAAAAACCCAGCTCTTTTAACTGAATCAATGTTTGCACCACCTTGTCGGGGTCCTGCATTACCATGCTTTCAGTTAATTCTAAATCAATCCAGCGCGGATCTATCTCTTCTTCAGTTAAAATCAACTGAATTTTTTTGATAAAATCTGGCTGCATAAACTGGCGTGCCGATAGATTTACCGCAATTTTTATCGGTGGTAAGCCCATATCCTGCCATGCTTTAAACTGACGACAAGCTGCGCGCAAAACCCAAGAACCTAAGGGGATAATTAAGCCATTCTCCTCGGCCAAGGGGATAAACTCACCAGGGGAGATCAGCCCCTTTTCGGGGTGCTGCCAGCGCACTAACGCTTCACAACCGTCAATACTATTGGTATCAATTTTGACTTTAGGTTGATAGTGAAGAACAAACTCATCACCTACCAAAGCTTGACGTAGATCAGCCTCCAACTCCAGCGCTCTATGAGCCCGCGCATCCATCTCCGTCGAACAGAGCTGAAAGCCATCACCACCTTGATTTTTAGCTTGATACATGGCGGCATCAGCTTGGCGCATAAGATCCTCACAACTCTGGCCATCACGCGGATACAGACTTGCACCCATGCTGGCAGTTATACGCAGTTCACGAGCACCCAGCTTAAAGGGTTTATCGAATACATTTAAAATTTTCTGCGCTGTTATCAACACATCGGCAGTTTCTGTAGCATCGGATAATACAATGGCAAATTCATCACCGCCCAAGCGCGCTAAAGTATCTCCAGGAAGAAGACAGGTGGACAAACGCTGAGAAACCTTCACTAATACATTGTCTCCCTGCTTGTGGCCTAAACTGTCGTTGATCACCTTAAAGCGGTCGAGATCAAGGAGAAACACGGCAACTTGTTTGGCGGAGCGCTTAGCATAAAGGATACTCTGCTGCACCCTGTCATCGAGAAGAACACGATTTGCTAAGCCAGTAAGGGCATCATGATTTAATTGATGTTCAAGCTGGTGCTGATACTTTTTGCGCAGGCTTATGTCGCGAATGAAAGCTACATGCAGAGTTTGATTATTCCCGACATGTTGATGGTGGGAAAATACTTCAACGGGAAATAGTGAGCCATCTCTGTGTTGATGCTGAGTCTCAAAGAATCGTGTACCAACTTTTTCCAAGAGCAACCACTGTTTCTTCCAGCGCGCGCGAGTAAATGTTGGATCGATATCCCATAGATATAAAGTTTGCAACTCTTCTGCAGAATAGCCGAGGGAACGACAGGCCTGGTCGTTCACAAATAGAAAGCGTCCCTCTTGATTTAACCAGAAAATAGCCTCTGAAGCCTGTTCAATCGAAAACTTAAAGCGGCGCAACTCATTGTTAGCTATCACCTTCTCCGTGATATCCTGCACGAGAACCATTGTTCCTGTTTTGCCAATTTTTTCGCTGGTAAGTGGGAATGATGAATAGAGAATGGTCTTGTGTTTGCCGTCAGCTCCGTCTATCTCAATCTTTTTAGCAGCAGCGCTCTCTTCATCTTGTAGTGCTTGCGACAAACTCCACTCTTGTGTACGAAGCTGTGAACCCGTGCCCACGTGCCAACCACGCAGATTATTGAAGTCGTCAATAGCGCAATCTTGTAGCAGTTGTTTAGCGGCAGAATTACCATCAATGATGCCGCCATCGAGATCGGCTAGCAAGATGCCCATGGGAATGGTTTCCACTACTTTACGAAAGAGCTCATTACCATGCTGTGCGCGATTAATTGCGTTGCGTAATAAAAAAAAGAGCAGCGCAGCGGTTAGGCAAACAAAGAAGCTCCCCTTATATATTTGGAACCGGTAGTGCTCTTGGAGGTCAAATCCCAGCACCAGTAATAGATTGTCCGACAGATAGATCCATAAGAAGGAGATAGCAGCATAGGTGCAAGCAATGCCCCCAGCTGAGCGAAAAAACGAAAAGATATCAAAAGCGTCATGGCTACGATGTTGCACTTATTCACTCCACCAATTTAATTATCAATTAACCTGTTTCTATTAACTGCAAATTCTGACTGTTACATTACCTTGATCGTCAGCAGAACTCTACGCTAAATTTTAACATTGCACGATAATTCAGCTAGTTACTGAGTTGGTGAAGTTGTTATATATCCTTACTATACAGAGATAGAGCCGATACAGATGCCTGTTTCCAATCGGTTTTCTTGCCTGTGACGCTGTCCTAGAAGGTTTTATATCAGGTTCCGCAAAAGGTTCGATAGCCGCGGTCACCGTCACGCGGTGGGTCTTGAAAGTTAGCTGTCTGGGGTAACTCTATGTAGGGGGAGCGTAAAACCTGCAGAAACTGTTCTGCCTGTGTCACGGCTTCCGGCAGCGAATTGGGTTGCTCAAACAGGCGAAGAATCGCTTCAACATGGTGGTTCCTCGGGATCACCACCGGGTTGTGCTGGCGCATCAACTCTTGGACATCTTGATTAGCGCCATCTTGCTCCTCTAGTCGCGCTTGCCAATGCGCAAAGCTGCCGCCAAGTTGCTGCTCCATCTTAGCTGCAATCTGCTGGTCGGATTGCGCTTTGGTCAGCAGATCAAAGGTTACTGTATAATCTAACCTTTTCTCCAACATGCGCTGTAAAAGCGCGTCAATAAGGTTTTTATCTGCTGGCTTAATCTCGACCAAACCTAGTTTTTTGCCCATCATGGCTAGGTAACTGTGCTCAAAACGTGCGGGTAATGCTGCCAGCACTGGGGCGAGCTGCTCTTTGGCGCTATCTATATCCGGTGCCACAAGTGGTAACAGACATTCAATGAGCCGAGCCATGTTCCAGTGCAGGATTGATGGCTGCTTACCGAAGGCGTAGCGACCGAGTGTGTCGATAGAACTGTAAACTGTTAACGGATCATAGCTTCCCAGCATGGCGCAGGGGCCGTAATCAATTGTCTCTCCAGACAGGGCGGTATTGTCGGTATTCATAACGCCGTGAATAAAGCCAATTCGCATCCAAGCGACAATTAATTGAATTTGGCGGTCGATAACCTTATCAACAAACGCAAGATATGGAATTGGCCCGTCGTGCTGCAACTCTGGATAGTGGCGGGCAATGGTATAGCGGCACAACTGCTCAACCGCGGCATAATCACCGCGTGCAGCAAAATATTCAAAGGTGCCTACGCGGATATGGCTCGATGCTATTCGCGTCACCACCGCTCCGGGTAGTGCCTTGTCGCGGAAAACATTTTCCCCCGTTGCTACAACAGCTAAACAGCGTGTTGTCGGCACCCCTAAGGCGTGCAGTGCCTCGCTCATGATGTATTCACGTAGCGCTGGGCCAATGGCGCATCGGCCATCACCACCGCGAGAAAATGAGGTGCGGCCAGAACCCTTAAGCTGGATATCCCACCTGTGACCGGAATGGTCTAACACTTCACCCAACAGGTGGGCACGACCATCACCAAGCTGAGGAACAAAATAACCAAACTGGTGCCCAGCATAGGCTGCGGCAATTGGTTCTGAGCCGGGCAGGGTAAGATTGCCGGAAAAAATATCTGCCAAGGCGACAGGATCATTGCTTAATTCAGCTGGCAGCAGCAGTTGTTCAGCGAGGGCTGTGTTCCATAACAACAGCTGCGGTTGGGCAACTGGAGTAGGGAGGACTCGTTGATAAAAATGCTCGCCCAGCTGGGCGTAGGAGTTTAATAAATTCATTTTACGAACCTCTCACTGGTGTGTATTCCTGTGTTTTAGTGGCTAGTGGTTACCAGTTTAGCACATGCAATAGTTGTTATATTGGGGAGGTTTTGCAAAAAAAGCACCAGCAATTCTCCTATTTTGCTGGTGCTATGTTTGGCTGGATCAATAAGAGCCCGTAAAGTTTACCTTTAGAGCTCAGGGTAATTTTGCTCCTACTCAAGCAAACTTTTGCCTGACTTTGGTCATGATCTCTGTATCTGTCATCTTATCCGCTGTTTCTATAGCCAGAATACGCTCACCTAGGCGATTTTTTTCTAGACAGCTCTTTAGCTCAGTTTTAGCTATGCCGGGACCCATGATAAAAATCGCATTAGCCTTAGATAGATGGCTAATAACCTCTGCATAATATTTATCTAGTTCGGCCGTGTACGCTCTCTGGCTGCTGTCATCTGCTGGGACCTGTTGTGCCTCATAGGACCCTTTTAGAGGAGAATCTCCAGTGCGTCGACGTTGTTTCTCAACCTCAGACGGTATCTCTAAAAATGTTGTTTCATCGCCAGAAATTGTCACAATTAGCGCTTTTCTGTGGTCAATCCATAACCCCATCTGCGTTTTCATAGTACCTCCTATGGCCAAGAGCAGGTGGTCAGGTACGCCTGTTCTTAGCGAACTAGCACTCTTGTGTGAAACTGACCCTGACCCCACTATTTTACTATAAAAAAGTCGTATTACAGGTTGCGGTAAAAATATAAATTGTCTGCAGAATAGAGTTAACAGCAGAGTTTAATCGAAGTGATGTAGAGATGATAAGAGGGTATTTTGCTAACTATCCGTGCTGACATGCATTGCGCTATCCGCAAGCAGATACTTCAGCTCGTGAAATAGACGATTGTGAGCGTAAAGCAGTTGATTTAACTGCCAGCGGTTTTCTGCATAGGCTAAATTGTATTGCCCTAAATGGGTCATCGTAATGGTGCCTTCGGTGTAGAGGGCACGGGCATCGCTGTAGTTGGCTTGAGCTAGCTGCACGGCTTGGCGTTGGCGCTCTATTTGGCTGAGTAGATCCTGATGCTGTTGCTCTAGGTTGGCGCAGGCATTGAGCAAGCTGGTATAGGTCTGTTGGAGTAGGGCGCGGGCGCGGGCGGCACTGGCGACGCTTTGGGCATGCTTAGCGCTGATCTTACCACCAGTGTATAACTTCCAATCTAGTTGCACGCCCACTGTCCAAGTTTTATCCATATCATCACGATGATCGCCTTGACGCTCACCGTTAGCGCTGAGGGCTACAGTTGGCCAGTAGTCGCCACTGGCTAGCTGTTGTTGCTGAGTGCTGATGCTGTAGTTTAACCGGCTATTGAGTAGATCAAGCTGCTGCTGGCTGGTGAGTTGCTCGTTTAGTTGGGAGAGCAGTTGAGCGATATGTGGCTGTTGCTCGAGTTCGCCGCTGGGGCTTAGGCGTTTTTCTGCGGGTTTACGGCCGAGCAAATTGTTGAGGGTGCTGATGGCGACAAATAGGTCAGTGTCCGTAGTTAGCAGATCATTTTCGCTCTGTTGCAGTGCCAGTTGTGCTTCGCGTACATCGAGTTGAGGGACACTGCCGACGCTGAACAGAGCTTGTGCGTCGTCGAGCTCCTGTTGTCGTTGGTGGAGCCGATCAAGAGCAATGTTGTGCAGCTGCTGCTGGCGTTGCGCATCTATGAAAGCCAGAGCTACCTGGTGGCGCAGCTCTCGCTGATTGCTGTACTGTTGTAGTATAGCTAACTGCTGCAAGCTGGTTTGTAGTTTGCGGCTATTCCAAATTTTGCCGCCGGCAAAGATCACCTGTGTTGCCGTTATCCCTGCACTGAGATCGCGTTCAGCTGTTGGCAGCCATATATTTTCATAGTTGCTGTCGATTTTGTACCAGCCCGCGTAGGCGTCGAGTTGTGGCCGAGTGAACGCTGTGGTCTGTTTGGCACTGGCCTCGTCTACTTGGCGTGTCGCCGTTATGATTTGCGCTTGATCGGAGTAGAGCTGGGCAATGCGCTGCGCCTCTTTCAATTCGATAGCCTTAGCTCCTGAGCTGCACAGAAAAAAGACCGCTACGCTAATTAGCGTTGTAGTAAATAATTTGCCATAGTAGTGGCGGCGCAATTGCGCTGTGTTAACCATTGTGCATATCCTTCAGCTTGTTTTTACGTACTTTGCTGCGCAATCTGCGCTGTTTGAAACTGAGCAGTTTCTCTTTGATTATTTCGGTAATCTCGAACTCTACCGGAATAATTAACAGTGCTAACATGGTGGCACTAAACAGGCCGGTAGCAAAGGCGGTAGCCATCGGTGCCCAGGTTATCGATTTATGCGGGATACCGATTGCCATGGGGATCATCCCCAGCATAGTGGTGAGAGTGGTGATCAGCACCGGACGCATCCGCGCACTACAGCCATTGATAACTGATTGGCGCAGAGGTAAACCGCTGCGGCGCTCTTTGTTCATAAAGTCGATAAGAATAAGCGAATCATTGACCGCTACCCCAGCGAGCCCGATTACCGCCATAAAGCTGCCGATGGTAAAGACCGACTGGGTGAAAAATAGTCCGAGCACGACACCGATAAAGGCAAAAGGGATGGCGGATAAAATTATCAAGGGCTGCACGTAATCGTTAAATTGCGACGCTAAAATCAGGTAAATCGCCAGTACCGCAATGAGAAAAGCCGCAGCTAATGAGGTGTAGGCGCGCGAGGTGTTCTCAAATTCGCCGCCGAAAGCTATGCCGACGCCGGGATAGCGGCTGCTGATGCTGGTGAAATATTGCTGTGCCAAGTGCTGTACGCGACCGGAGGAGAGTTGCGCTCCGTCGCGAATGTCGGCACTGATGGTGATGGTCGGTTTGCCATCGTAGCGCGTGCGCGCATCTGGTTCGTGGCGATAACTAAGTTCGGCTATATCGCCGATAAATACTGGCCGTGAGCTGTGCTCAATGATAGGAATTTGTGCTACCGCTTCAGGATTAAGCAAGCCGCTGCCATTAGCGTTATCATCACCGCTGCCATTCTGGCGTGCCAGTTTCACCATCAGGTCGATCTCATCATCACTGGTACGATAGGTGCCGCAGGGCATACCGTTTAGGGCACCGGTAATAAGCTGAGTGGCCGCTGAGCTGCTAAGACCGTACTCCAGAGCACGTTGACGTGTAACGCGAAAATCGAGCACTGTTTGCAGTTCGGCGCGGTTATCCTCTAAGTTGATCAGATCGATAAATTCGTTTTTGGGAGCAATCTCTTGGCCAGAGTTGCCCTGTAAAAAGGCGAGCATCTGGTCTGAAACCTCTGTAGCGGCAGAGATATCGAGAGCCGTGAGGCGGATATTCACCGCCTTACCGGCGGGCGGGCCAGTATTCTCCCCAAAGACATTGAGTTTGGGACGGGCGCCCCATTGCGCAGCATGTTGATCGGTATAGGTCACCAGCAGGTCATGCACCTGATCTATATAGGCGGCGATGTTGTCGTTGCCGGTAGGTAGCTCCATCTGCGCTTGTGGCGGTAGCTCCACCACCACCTGGCCATAGTGTTGGGCGCGATGTTGGCGATAGTCGCGATCCTCCATCACGCCAGCAGTGCCGCTGGTAGAGAGTGTCTGCCCTGGGCCGAAGGAGCTCAGATACTTAGAGATATCACGCACAACGCGGTCGGTGCCTTCCACCGAGGTGCCAGCAGGCATTTGCACGGCGACATGGTAGCGCAGATAACTGTCCTGATAAAATTTAACCTTGATCAGTGGTACTCTGCCGCTAGCTGATAGCGCCATCATGGCTAGGGTGAGAGCAAAGAGCATGCTGATGCCAGTTAATGTCAATAGCTTGTGGTTAAGCAGTAGCTTGAGCAGTCGGCGATATATCTTCCACAGCGGGGCAAATGGGCCCTGTTGCAGATGGTGATACTCATCATTAGGCTGCGCAGTGGCGTTAGCTTGACGGGGTCCAAAATCGAGTAGATGAATGGGCAGAATAAACAGCGCTTCCACTATGGAGGCGCACAGGGCGAAGCTGACTGCTTTGGGGATTACACTAAAAAAGTCGCCGGTGCTGCCGGTCATAATCAACATCGGAGTAAAGGCAAAGATCGTCGTCAATGCTGAGCTGCAAACGGGTAGAAAAACCTCAGAAACGCCATCAACTATTGCGCAGCGCCGAGTTTTGCCCATATACAGATGGCGGTAGACGTTTTCAATGATGATTATGGCGTCATCAACAATGATCCCCGACACCAGCACAAAAGAGAACAGGCTGATAGTGTTGATGGAGTTGCCGCTGAGTTTGACAATAATTATTGTGGTTAAAAACGAAAAGGGGATACCTATGGCGGTGAGCATGGCGTTGCGGAACCCCAGCGTGAGCCACAGGACGATGGTGATAAGAATCATGCCTAGCACCATGTTGCCACCTAGGGTGCGCACCGAGTCGTCTATTTCGATGGTGGAATCGTTGGTCAATACCGTGTGCACCGCATCGAGCTTATGAAGTTGATCAAATTGCGTCACCCGCTCTTTGACTTGCTCGGCAATGGTTATGGCGTTAGCACTATCCTGTTTTTTTATCCGCAGGATGACAGTATTTTGTCCATTTACGGTAGAAATTGTATCTGGATCGCGGTAGGCGATGCCAGTACTGCTAGCTAGGTCGCGCACGCGGATGAAGTTGCCATCACCATCGCGGCGGATGGCGATATCGAGCACCTGCTGCTGGCGGTTGAAGATCTGACCGGTATCTAGCAGGGTGTTTTGGTTACCGTTACGGTAGCGGCCACTGGGTAACTTTATGTTGGCATCGGCAATTGCTTGCCCAGCGGCGGCAAAGCTGATACCAAAATCGCGCAGTTTTTGTGGATCGAGATGAACCTGAAACTCCTGATAGTAGTCACCAGCTAACTCAATCTCCTGAATGCCATCTATCCTGCCTAGTTCATCTTTTAACTCTTCAGCGAGCAGGCGCAGGCTGTTGTTGGAGAGCTGCGCGCCATCATCAGCGACCAGATTAGCGATGATGACCGGTTTCCAACTCTGGCTGTCGAGATAGGTGAATATTGGGTCATCGACATTGTCGGGCAGTTGGCTGCGGATATTGAGGACGCGCAAGCGTAACTCGTCGTACAGATGGCGGTAGTCGCTGTCGTCGATAAATTTGACCAGCACCGAGGAGACGTTGCGCATGGAGGTGGATTGCACATACTCTACCTGCTCCAGACCGTCGATGGCGTCCTCGATCTCGCGAGTTACCAACTGCTCTATGTCCGCAGCTGAAGCGCCGTAATCCACGGTGGTGATAAATACTTTGCCAATGCTGACCGGTGGCAGATTCTCTACCGGAGTATTGAAAACGCTGTAGACCCCAGCCACCATGAGAATGACAAATATCACATTGATGAATACGGTCTGTTTAAGGGTGAAATTTACGAAGTTTTTCACGGCTAGTGCTCTGTGCTAGATCTGAGGACTGAGCCGATGGGCAGCGCGTCTGTGGCCTGTATATGCACCCACTCGTCGGCGTCATCTGTGGTAGTACCATTGATGCTGCCAGATATGTGGTCAATAATCTCTATGGCTACCGGTTGTGCGGAGCTGCGCAGTTGCACTTGCGGATGTTGATAGCGATTGCGCACCGCTGCTACGGGCACCATGACGCCATAATCTGGCAAGCTGAGCGTCAGGGCAAACGGCAATCCACCGCGCTGTTCTCCGCTATAGTTGTCCAGCTCCAATTCGATATTTATTTTACGCGTATTCTCATCAAAAGCTGGGCTGACTGTGGCAATGTGATAACGAACGGCTTTACCGGCTACACGGGCACCAGCTCCATTTGCTGCGCGAATTGCCTGCAGTTCGGCTGTTGTTACCGCTAACGGAATTAGCAGTTGCTGATAATTGCCTACCTGCATCAGTGGCTTACCCACCTGAACTAAATCTCCTGGCTCAACATATTTCTGACTAAGTTGCCAGCCGGCACTGGCGCGGGGTTGGTGACGCTGAAGACGTTGTTCCAGAGTGTGTTTCTGTACCTGTAGCTGCTGTTGTTGTAACTGCTGCTGTTGCAGCTCCAATGCTGCCTGGTCGCGCTGGTGGCTTATATCCTCAAAAGAGACCTGTGAGATCCGCTGTTGTTGCACCAGTTGCTGGCGGCGCTGGAACTCTTTTTCCAACCAATCTAGTCGTGTTTGCGCCTGTTGTTGGGCAACTAAATTGCTGGCTAAGGCGACAGAGTTACTCTCCAGTTCGAGCTTGATAAAGGTATCGTCAATAAGCAGCAGTGGCTTATTCGTTAGCTTATCACCGACAGCGTAGTTGAGCTGGATAATGCGTCCGGCAACTTCGGCGGCGATGGTGGCGCTGCTCTGAGCTCGCGTATAGCCGCGCAGAGTCACGGGGCGCAGCGCGGCCTCAACCCGTAGGGTGGTGTCTGGCGGTGCCGCGCAGGTGGAGCTGCTGTGCAGATAAAGAGCGCAGATAATTATTAAACAGATCAGAGTACGCACTCTGTGGAGCGCAGCTGCAATAGCGAAGGTAGATGATGAAGCCATGATGAGGGTTCCGTTGAAAAATTAAAGTAGTGAGCACCTATTGGAGCATATGGGCTTTTGGACTATATGCTTTTGGGGCGGTTATTCCAAGCTAAGGATGAATTCCCACTGCTCTGTGCTTACTGGCATTATCGATAGGCGGTTACCCGGGCGTACCAGAGCCATTCCGGCCAGTTCTTGTAATGGTTTCAGCTCGTGCAGGGTGATGGTACGCTTTAGCTTGCGCACGAAACGGACATCGACCATAAACCAGCGCGGCGTGTTGCCATCACTTTTAGGATCATAGTGGGGATCGTTGGGATCGCAGGCAGTGAAATCGGGGTAGCTCTCGCGCACCACTTCCATAATGCCGACGATACCGGGCTCGGGGCAGTTGGAGTGGTAGAAAAATACCTGGTCGCCACATTGCATAGCGTCACGCATCATGTTGCGTGCCTGATAGTTGCGCACCCCGTCCCAGTGTTCGGTCTGGTTGGGCATGGCAATCAAATCATCTATGCCAAAGGCGCCTGGTTCCGATTTCATTAACCAATATTGCATATTGCCTCACTGTGCTGGGGTTATCGATCTGTAATTGAGCCTGAACTATATCAGCAACTAAGTGAAATCACAAAATGTTCATTGTCGAGTGGTCGTTGTGCTAATATTGGGCTAATTTAGTCATATAGGTTTGATTACTGAGAATTGAGAGTGGAGATATTAGTAGAGATGGACGAGAAACGCATTATCGAGCTAGAGTCTAAAGTTGCCTTTCAGGAGCACAGTTTACACCAGATGCAAGAGCTGGTGGCGGTGCAGCAAAAGCAGCTGTACGATCTAGAAGAGTTGTGCCGGTTATTGCTGCAGAAAATCAACTCTCAACCCTCAGCAACTGGTGGTGGAGAGGTTAATAACAATGAAAGGCCACCGCATTATTGATGGTGGCGCAAGAGGCTATTGTATCTTCTTGCCAAAGCAATCTTGCCTTTTTTGCTTGTTGGTCTGTTGAGGTTTTATGTCAAATAAACTACGCATAGGGTTAGCTCTGGGCAGTGGTTCGGCGCGCGGCTGGAGCCATATTGGTGTTATCAATGCGCTGGCACGCATGGGGATCGAACCGGATATTGTCTGTGGTTGCTCTATTGGTAGTGTGGTCGGTGCCGCCTATGCTACGGGTAAGTTGGCGCAGTTGGATACTTGGGTGCGCTCATTGACGCGCCTCGATGTGGCGCGCTTGTTTGATCTCAACATGGCGATGAATGGTTTTGTTGATCTCGAGCGGTTGGAGTCATTTTTGTGCAGCTATGTGTGCGGCGAAAACCAGCAAATTGAAGATTTGCACAAAACTTTTGCCAGTGTGGCTACCGATCTGGAAACAGGGCGTGAGGTGTGGTTTCGCCGTGGCCCTTTGAGTGAAGCGGTGTGGGCGTCGTTGTCGTTGCCTGGTATTTTTCCGCCGGTGCGCTATCAGGGACGCTGGCTGGTCGATGGTGGTCTGGTTAATCCGGTGCCGGTATCGCTATGCCGCGCATTGGGGGCGCAGGTGGTTATTGCGGTTAACCTGAACGGTAATATTGTCGGCAAGCACTTCTATCAGGAAACGCCCAAACGTGTTGAAAATCACAACGAAGTAAAGGCGGGTTTGGCAGCTAATCTGAGCAGAGTCTTGAAGGAGTACTCAGCGGTGCTGTTTCCGTCTAACGATAAGATCCGTCCTCCGGGAGTGTTTGAGTCGTTAGCCAGCTCGGTGAATATAACTCAGGATCGCATCACCCGCAGTCGCATGGCTGGTGATCCCCCCGATATAACCTTGACCCCGAAACTGTCCCATCTTGGATTATTGGAGTTTTATCGTGCTGCAGAAGCAATCGTCGAAGGGGAGAGCTGTGTGCGTCTGATGTTGCCGCAGTTGCAGGATATCTTACAGAGCCATTAATTTTTTAACGAGGCGCTAGTTATGGGTAGACTATTTGAGCAAGTTGATCAATGGCTGAAAACCAATTTGTGGGACGATAAGCGACTGCAGCGCGGAGCCAACTGGTTACGCGTGCCATTGGCGGCGGTGCTCGGGTATAACCGCAATCAGTGCGGGCAAAAGGCTGCGGCGCTAACTTTTAGCACGCTGCTGGCTTTTATCCCGCTGCTGGCCATTATGTTTGCTCTGTTAAAAGGGCTCGGGGTGCACAATAAAGTCGAACCACTGCTGTTGAAACATATTTCGGTGGGTTCAGAAGAGGTGGTAGCGCGGATTATTGAGTATATCAATAACACCAATGTTGCTCGTTTAGGTTCAGTCGGCTTGGTTATGTTGGTGTTTACCGTGTTGATGTTGATCTCCAATATTGAAAAAAGTTTCAATAGTTTATGGCGTGTCAATGAGACTAGAACTCTATTTCGCCGCTTTGCCGACTACTTCTCGGTGGTCACCCTCGGGCCACTGTTTTTGTTGGCAGCGATATCACTGAACACCTCCATGCGCAATCAGCAAGTGGTGCAGTGGATTCTGGATAAACCTGTTTTTGGCGACCTGCTGCTGCTCCTGTTTGAGGTGTTGCCCTTCGTGGTTATCTGGGCCGCATTTATTTTTCTATATATGTTTGTGCCCAATACCAAGGTCAATATCTTCTCTGGTCTAGTGGGTGGCATCTGTGGCGGCACTCTGTGGCTGATTACGCAGTGGGGCTATGTCAATTTTCAGTATGGTGTTGGCAAGTACAATGCTATCTACGGCACCATGGCGGCGTTGCCAATCTTTATGATTTGGATCTATGTGTCGTGGATGATTGTGCTGTTTGGTTTGCAGCTGTGTTGGGCCCATCAAAATCGCCTGCGGCTGGGATTCATCTTGTGGCAGCAGAAAAAAATCGCCTGGCAGCCACTACAGGTGCTGGAATTGCTGCTGCTAGTTTACAACCGCTTTCAGCAGGCACAACCATGCTGGAAACTGGATGAGATAATTGATCAGACGGAGATACCGGCAGATACGGTGCATACAGTGCTGGAATATTTGCAACAGCGCGGGGTGCTGTTGTTGGTTAGTCAGGGCACCAGTGAGGAGATTTTGGTGGTGCCCCAACTTCCAGCGCAGGCGCTTGAGCTGCCCGCTCTATTGACTGCAACTATAGATACCGAGCACGTACCGGACGAAGTAGCAATCGTTGCGGCGCAGTTGCAGCAGATTCGCCAGCAATATATTGGCGCTTTGGATCTGGATAAAATGCTGCAAACTGCCGCTGCGCAGAAGCACTAAGAGGTGTGCGTTGCGCCTGGGCTAATGGATATTTTCCAGTTTGTGGTCAATGGCAATCAGCGCCTCCAGTGCGCCAAGGGGTAAACTGATATTGTTGCCCCCAATCTGAGGTTCGCGTGGATTAATGCGCATGGCACAGGCATGCCGTTTATGTCCCAGTTGCTCGGTTAGATTGCGGATGGTCGGCACCGCACTACCTGCACCTATCTCGATAATCACCAGTCTCTTGTCACTATTACTCAGCAGAAACTTGTGAAAACGCTGCTCCTGAGCACTGGTGCGCTCGTTCACCCAACCGAAATCGTTGAACATCAGAATATTCGGACGCGCCACCCCTTGACAATTGCGACACTTGGGGAGATGCTGCGCACGCATAGAGTGCATATCAACGGGAATCTGTTCATCGTTGGGCCATATATCATGACTACATGGATATTGGCACTGCAGGTGATGGATAGAGCCGTGCACCTCGAACATCTTCAGTGGATCGAATCCAGCTTTTTGAAATTGACCATCGACATTTGAGGTAACCACAAAGGTGTCGAGGTTAAGAGCCTGAGCCCACTGCTGGAGGATGTCGAAGCCGATATGCGGTTCTGTCTGGCGATACAGGTTGGTGCGATGGCCGTAAAATCCCCAGCCGAAAGCTGGATCGTCAGCGAAGTGGCTGGGATTGGCGGCAGCATAAAAGTTGATGTCTAGATGTTGGTACATCGGGTAGGCCTGCCAAAAGCCGTTATCCCCGCGAAAATCGGGGAGGCCAGAGTCGACCCCCATACCGGCACCACTGGTAATAACTAAGGCCTCAGCGTGTAAAATGGTTTCTGCCGCTTGTTGTAATTTGCTGTCCATTGTTTTATCCCTCTAGCTGGTAGCGAGCATATATTTTCTAATCCAATCCTCTGTGCAAATAGCCATGAATGTTTTTTTGCCCAGAGTCTTTAATGCAAAGGATTATACCACCAATGCTCAATTGGTCTAACTATATGCATGCTGACGAACAGCTGGTGTGGCAAGGGCGTCCAGCCCCACGCTGTTTTACTTTTCGGCGCTGGCGTCAGGCGCTGTTTGGCCTAGTGCTGCTCCTGTTGTGTTGCTGGTGGCAATATACTGGCTGGCAGATGCGTCTACAGGGGGCAGATCTGCTGTGGTGTGTAATACCGCTGCCGTTTATGTTGCTGAGTGCATATATCTGTTGTGGCCAACTGCTGTTGGCACGTTGGGAGTGGGAGCGGGTATTTTATGCGCTGACTTCGGCACAGATTCTGGTGCAGTGTGGCAAGTGGCAGTCGCGCATAATCGCTATCCCGCTGGCGCAGTTAAATTATCAGTGTATGTATCCACTGGGGGAGCATCTGGGCGATCTCTATCTCGAAGCGGGGAACCGCCGTTTGACTCTGCGCTGTGTAGAGCAGCCCCACCAACTGTATGAGCTGTTAAAAGTTGTCATTGAGGCTAATCAGAGCGCAGATAGAGTTAAATAGAAAAATACTTATTAGATTTAGCTATTTGTGGCAACATTATAGACAAATAGCCATTGCTTTTTTGCAGAGCATCTGCTTATATCGGGGAATTTTACACTAATGAACATTGGATGCATAAAATATTAAAAGATGGTGCGGAGATAATGGTGAAAAGATTTTATCTGGAAACTTTCGGCTGTCAGATGAACGTAGTCGATTCAGAGTGGATTGCTACGTTGATTACCCAAGCTGGATACTCATCTGTCTCAGACCCCCAACTGGCTGATTTGATCATTTTAAATACCTGCTCCGTGCGCGACAAGGCGGAGCGCAAAGTTTATGGTCACTTAGGACGCTTTAAGCCGTTGAAGATGGCTAATCCGCAATTGATTCTTGCTGTGGGTGGCTGTGTTGCCCAGCAGGAGGGGATGCGGCTGCTGGAAAAAGTCCCCTATTTAAATATTGTTTTTGGTACTCACAACGTCGGCAAGTTGCCGCAGATGCTCAAACAGGTTGAGGAGCATGGTGGTCAGCTGTGTGAAACGACCCACTATGTTGGTGCCGAACGGTTGGACAAGTTTCCGCAGCGCGGCGTTGATAGCTCGGTAGCGCGTTTTGTTACTATCATGCAGGGGTGCGATAATTTTTGTTCCTATTGCGTGGTGCCCTATGTGCGCGGGCGCGAAGTGAGTCGTACCAGTAAAGATGTTGTCGACGAAGTGCGTTCTCTGGTGGATCAGGGGGTGCGCGAAGTTACCCTGCTGGGACAGAATGTCAACTCCTACGGGCAAAAGGGCTCCGGTGATGGCACCTTTGCTCAGCTATTGCAGAAGGTGCATGACATAGATGGTCTAACCCGCCTGCGTTTTACCTCTTCTCATCCCAAAGATCTATCCGATGAACTCATCCAGTGTTTCTCCAGCCTAGATAAGCTGTGTAAACATATGCATCTAGCAGTGCAGAGTGGTTCTAACGATACTCTGCAGCGCATGAATCGTGGTTACAGCCGCGAAGTATATTTAGAGCGGGTGCGCCAACTGCAGCAGCAGTGTCCAGATATCCGCCTGACCACCGATCTTATTGTCGGTTTCCCCGGAGAAACTGAGGTCGAGTTTCAGCATACCCTCGATCTGCTCGAGCAGGTACGCTTTGCCGATGCCTACTCATTTCTCTATTCGCCCCGTCCGCAAACTAAGGCGCGTGAGCTGCCTGATCCCATAAGTAGCGCCGAAAAACAGCGTTGGTTTGAGCAGCTGTTAGCAGTGCAGGGGCACATCAGTGGCGAAATCTGGCAAGCTGATCTGGGCAAGGTGCAGCAGGTGCTGATTGAGGGTGCTAGTCGGCGCGGAGATGGACAGATCTTTGGTCGCAATCAGTGGAACCGTATCGTAAATTTTGCCGGTGATGAGACCTTAATTGGCCAAACCAAACCGGTGCGTATCGATAGAGTTCTACGCAACTCTCATTTAGGTACGATCGTTGAGAGTTAATTAACATTTGATTGGTGCTAATCAGCGGCTAACTTTTGTGGCGCCTGTGGTTAGCATCTAGGGCGACAACGCCCCGCGCGATTGGTGACAGCCGCCCGCTTAATTGGCTATTTAGCAAGCATAACTTTAGCAAGGGAGATAATCATGGAACAACAGTATTATGATCTACTTAAAGAATTATCTCAGGCTCCCAGCCCTTCTGGGTTTGAGCAGCCGGTGCAGCGCATAATTCGCCGCGAACTGGCACCTTTTGCCAATCATGTAGAGACCGATGTTATGGGCAATGTAATTGGCCGCTTGGATGGCTGTCCTCTACATAGCCATGGTGAGGATGGTGCTGAGCGCACGCGGGTAATGTTGGCCGGACACTGTGACGAAATTGGCTTTATGGTGAAATATGTCGATGAAGATGGTTTTATCTTTTTTGCCCCCATCGGCGGTGTAGATGCCCATCTGGTGCCAGGGCAGCGCGTCAATATCCATGCCGCCGCTGGTGTTATCAATGGTGTGGTGGGGAAAAAACCTATCCATCTGATACCAGCTAAAGATCGCGACACGGTGATTCCGTTTAAAGATCAGTTTATCGATATTGGCTGTGGCTCTAACGCTGAGGCTATGCAGCTTGTGCAGATTGGTGATCCCATAACCTTTGTGCCCAGTTTGGAGCGCCTGCAGGGCGACTTAGTTACCTCGCGAGCCTTCGATGATAAAATGGGGGCGTTTATTGTCACCCGCGTATTGCAGCAGGTGGCACAACGCGGCACGGCACCAGTTGATCTCTACTCTGTTACTACTGTGCAGGAGGAGGTTGGCCTGCGTGGTGCCTCATCCAGTGTCTACGGCGTTAATCCCCATGTAGGTATAGCGGTAGATGTCGGCTTTGCTAGTGATTTTCCTGGCGTAGATAAAAAAGAGGTCGGCGATCTGCATCTGGGTAAGGGGCCGATTATTGCCCGCGGAGCCAATATCAATCCAGTCCTGTTTGATCTGCTATGCCAGACAGCGCAGGAACAAAATATTCCCTATCAGGTGGTGGGCATGCCGCGTGCTACCGGTACCGACGCTAATGTTATGCAGCTGAGTCGCGGTGGGGTGGCGGCTGCTTTAGTAAGTGTGCCACTGCGCTATATGCACTCCCCGGTCGAGGTGTTGTCGCTGGCCGATATCGAGCACACAATTGCCCTGCTGAGCAATGTTATCTACAAGATAGAGAACAGCCGCATGTTTATTCCTATGTAATAGACAGGCTAAACCATTGTTATAATGGTCGTTTGGCGTGATGGCGTCTTGACGCTGTGACTGTTCGGCGCTAGTATCCACGAATAAATTTAAATCTTATATATAAAATCGATAATCAACCACATTGTACTGCTCTTATTACAGTAAAGGAGATCAAGATGCTGGATCCCGAATTAAGGGAAGGACTCACCTTTGATGATGTTCTTCTCCTCCCCGCTCATTCACTGGTGTTGCCCAAAGAGGTTGATCTATCGACCCAACTGACTAGAAGCATAAAACTCAATATACCGCTGATATCGGCGGCTATGGATACGGTTACCGAGTCGCGTACCGCTATATGTATGGCTCGTGAGGGCGGCATTGGTGTTATTCACAAAAATATGTCACCGCAGGAGCAGGCTCTGGAGGTGGATCAGGTGAAAAAGTCGGAGAGCGGCATGATTGTCGATCCGATCACCATGGAGCCAGAGCAGAAGATCTATGAAGCTTTAAAGGTGATGAAGAAGTACCGTATCTCCGGTGTACCAGTGACGAAAAATGGTCGTTTAGTGGGAATATTGACTAACCGTGATCTGCGTTTTGAAACTCAGTTAGATCAGCCTATCGCTAATGTTATGACCAAGGATCACCTGGTTACTGTTCCCCCTGGTACCACCTTGGAAGAGGCTAAATTTCACCTGCATAAACATCGCATAGAAAAATTATTGGTTGTAGATGACGATTATGTTTTGCGGGGCTTGATAACTATAAAAGATATCGAAAAAGTGCGTAAATATCCCCTAGCGTGCAAGGATGAGTTTGGGCGTCTGCGTGCAGCGGCGGCAGTTGGTGTCGGCGGCGATTGCGATGAGCGCATTGAACTGCTGGTGCGCGCTGGAGTGGATGTGGTGGTGATCGATACCGCGCATGGCCATTCACAGGGGGTCATTGATTCCGTGGCGCAGATTCGGCGTGCGTACCCTGATCTGCAGATGATTGCTGGTAATATTGCTACTGGTGCAGCTGCTGAGGCGCTGATAAAAGCTGGTGTCGATGCGGTTAAAGTTGGTATCGGCCCCGGTTCTATCTGTACAACGCGGGTAGTTGCTGGTGTTGGTGTGCCGCAAATTACCGCCATTGCTGACGCTGCTATAGCTACTCAGCGTGCCGGTATTCCTCTTATTGCGGACGGTGGTATTAAGTACTCCGGCGAGTTGCCCAAAGCGATAACCGCTGGTGCCGATGTTATTATGATCGGTTCACTGTTCGCTGGTACTGAAGAGTCTCCGGGTGAGACCATCCTCTATCAGGGGCGTACCTATAAGTCTTATCGGGGTATGGGTAGCTTAGGCGCGATGAAAAATGGGAGTAAAGATCGTTATTTCCAAGGTGATGTTGAGAGTGATATTAAGCTGGTGCCAGAGGGTATTGAAGGGCGGGTGCCGTTCCGTGGCACTCTATCAGCTAATGTGCATCAACTGCTTGGTGGTCTTCGCGCGGGCATGGGTTACACTGGTTGCCGCACTCTGCAGGATTTACAACAGAATGCGAAGTTTATTCGTATTACCAATGCTGGTCTGCGTGAGTCGCATGTGCACGATGTCAACATTACTCACGAAGCCCCAAATTACCGTATTGAGCGCCCATCATAACTAGGGTGTAAAATTTCTACTCTCAACTAAAGCCCGTTGTTGTTACGGGCTTTAGTTCGTTTAGCGCAGGAGTTATTGCATGTCAGATCTTCACAGCGAAAAAATTCTTATCCTCGATTTTGGTTCACAGTACACGCAGTTAATTGCGCGGCGGGTGCGCGAGGCGCATGTATATTGCGAATTGCACCCCTACGATATGCCGCTACAGGAGATCAGAGATTTTGCTCCTAAGGGGATAATCCTCTCCGGTGGCCCCAAGTCGGTCTATGATGATGGTGCGCCGATGATTGCGGAAGAGCTGTTTGAACTCGGCGTACCAGTGCTGGGGATCTGCTACGGTATGCAGTTGTTGAATCGCCATTTTGGTGGTTGCGTTATTCCCGCCGGTAAACGGGAATATGGGCATGCCGAACTGCTGAGTAAAGGGGAGCCAGGTGCTCTGTTTAACGGCTTTTTCGTGGATGGTAAAAGTCCGGTATGGATGAGCCACGGCGATCATGTCGAGCAGGTGGCAAATGGGTTTGAGATCGTTGCTACAACTACCAACGCTCCGGTCTGCGCTATCCAGAACGTAGAGCGCAATCTGTACGGGGTGCAATTTCACCCTGAGGTGAATCACACCCCGCGTGGTGAAGTGCTGATTGACACTTTTGTGCGCAAAATCTGTGGTTGCAGTGGCCAGTGGACAGCAGGGCAGATAATCGAAGATGCCATCGGTAGAATTCAGCAAAAAGTTGGTAGTGATCGGGTTATCCTCGGCCTCTCGGGTGGGGTGGACTCCTCGGTGGCTGCCGCACTGATTCATCGGGCTATAGGTGCGCAACTGACCTGTGTCTTCGTTGACAATGGCCTCCTTCGCCTCAACGAAGGTGATCAGGTTATGAGCACCTTCGCGGAAAATCTTGGCGTACAGGTTATCCGTGTCGATGCTGAGCAGCGGTTCTTATCTGGGCTGGCTGGAGTGACCGATCCCGAGAAAAAGCGCAAAATTATCGGTGGCCTGTTTGTCGATATTTTTGAAGAGGAGTCCAAGAAACTTACCGACGCTAAATGGTTAGCTCAAGGGACAATTTATCCCGATGTAATTGAATCGGCTGGGGCGAAAACCGGTAAAGCACACAATATCAAAAGTCATCACAACGTAGGTGGCCTGCCCGATTATATGCAACTAGAGTTACTGGAGCCGCTGCGTGAGTTGTTTAAAGATGAGGTACGCGCTATCGGTGAAGAGATGGGCTTGCCGCATCAGATGGTGTGGCGCCACCCATTTCCTGGCCCCGGCTTAGGGGTGCGTATTCTTGGCGAAGTTAAAAAAGAGTATGCCGATATCCTGCGTCAGGCTGATGCCATCTACATGGAAGAGCTGTATAGAACTGGCCATTACGAAAAAATCAGTCAGGCCTTTGCGGTATTTTTGCCGGTAAAAAGTGTTGGAGTTATGGGCGATGGACGCACCTACGAATATGTGGTGGCGCTGCGTGCCGTGGAGACTAAAGATTTTATGACTGCCGGTTGGTATCCCATGCCTTACGCCGATTTAGCCAACATCAGCAGCCGCATCATCAACGAGGTTAAGGGGATAAATCGCGTAACTTATGATATCTCCAGTAAGCCACCGGCAACAATTGAGTGGGAATAGATCTAACCTTTATAGTTTTATACATTAAGTAATTAAGGCTCTGTTTATACAGGGCCTTTTTTATTTATGTTGACTTCTTAATATTGCTCAAAGTAGGATTTGTGACGTTTTTACATAACTAGGTAATATTTATCTCGACTGATAATTATGGTTTCAAGCTACTGCCTGCAGCTAAAAAATGGAATATTCGTTCTCAATGTAACTTGCATAGCATGAGCTTTAATCCGCGAGGATATAGCAGTTGTAATTCGAAAGGAAGTTATGAAGACAATTATTAAACATCTTTGGCTCAGCGTTATTCTAATTATGGTGGCATCATTAATTTTATTGTTGTCGGATATGGATCAGCACTCTGCGCATAAACAGCAGGAAAAATCTAGCTATCCTGTTATTGCTGTGATGCAGAATGCTTCGACGCGCGTGCTTGAGTCTCATGTAGATGGGGTGTTGAATCGACTACAAGAGCGTGGTTATGTAGCGCCGCAGCGAGCGAATATCCGTCTTTATAATGCCCAGGGAGACTACTCGGTGGCGACGGCTATTGCGCAGGAGATTGTCGCTGGCCAGAGCGATATAGTTATAACCTCCAGTACCATATCTTTGCAGACCGTAGCACGCGCCAACGCACTTGGCACTAAGGTTCAGGTGTTTGGTGCCGTAACTGATCCCTATGTAAGTGGTGTTGGCATCAGCGGCCCTGAGGCAGACCAGCACCCGCCGCATCTAGTCGGCGTTGGTACTTTTCAGCCGGTGGAGAACACGTTTCGCATCGCTAAGCAGATGAATCCAGCTCTAAAGCGGGTGGGCACCATGTGGAACCCTGGCGAACAGTGCTCTGAAGCCTGCCTAAAAAAGGCACGGCGCATCTGCGCGCAGCTGGGGATAGAGTTGGTTGAGGTGAATGCCGGCAATACCTCCGAAGCTCCTGAGGCTCTGCGCTCGTTGATTGGCAAAGGTATCGAAGCCATCTGGATTGGCGGGGATACTGTTGCTATGTCGTCGGTGGACTTAATAGTCAAGCAGGCGGCCATTGCCCAGATTGCCGCCTTCAGCAATAGCCCCGATGATGTAAAGCGCGGATTACTCTTTGGTTTGGGAGCGGACTATTTTCAAGTAGGTGAATACACTGCCGACGTTGCCATTGATATTCTTAAAGGAGCCGATCCGGCTAAGTTACGTATAGACAATGTGATTCCCGAGCAGTTGGTGGTAAATCGCGATGCTCTGCTGCAACTTAGTGACAACTGGAAGCTAACTCCAGCCTTAGAGCAGCGTCTGGCCATGGCCGATTCCTGCAATAAGGATAGTGTTACGCTAAAACCAGAAGAGGGGAAGAGTTACCGCATTGCTCTGAATTACATTGTTCCTGCCCCCATATTTGACTATGCCATTGCTGGTTTTCGTGATGAGCTACAACACTTAGGTTTTATCGAGGGGGAGAACCTAGAGCTGACAATGCAACATGCCAATGGGGATATGTCCTTTTTGCCCCAATCTATCACGAGTCTGCTGCACAGTGATCCCGATCTGTTGGTTGTTATGTCTACGCCAAGTTTAAGTAGCGCTATTGCCCATACAGATGGAGTGGATATAGCTTTTGGCCTTGTCTCCGCCCCTTTGCAGGCGGGAGCCGGTGAGAGCTTTGAGCACCATCTACCGCAGGTAACTGGTATCGCTCAAAAATTGCCATCTGCAGAGCTGTTTGCTTGGGTGAAGAGGCTATTTCCGCAGGCGCAAACCATCGGAGCTCTGTACAATCCTTCGGAAGCTAATTCTGCTAAAGAGATTATTGACCTGAAAAAAATCTTGCAACGTCAGGGTATGGAGTTGCACCAAGTGGCGGTATATAGCACTAGCGAGGTGCCAGAAGCGATTGGCAGCCTGTTAAGTAGAGGTGTTGATCTGGTATTTTCTATGGCGGATAACACGGTAGCAAATGGTATGCCGGCGATGGTAAAGGCCTGCCGTCAACAGGATGTACCAATTATTGCCGAGGATATCTCCCTGATGGGTTCTGGTGCTCTGCTCTCCTGTGCCCCTGGGCCATATACTGATGGCCAGGCGCTGGCGCGGCTGAGTGCTCGGCTGCTACTGGGTGAATCTGCGGCGCATATTCCCATAACCTATGCGAAGACGCATGAGCTAACCCTCGATCTGGCGGCTATGCAGCGTGCGGGAGTTACTCCATCCAGTGCCTTGCTACAGCGGGCGAACCGATTTTTCAATTTCAGCGCCAACAGAGAACGACCCGCTAAACTGGTGGTGGTTAATCTAGTCGAAAATGCTTCTCTTACCAACGCCATGGATGGTCTTATGGCGGGTATGCACGAGATGGGTTTGCAACAGGGCCGCGATTACACCATGAAACATTTTAATGCTCAGGGTGATATGTCTCAGGTGATGCAAATTCTTGATCAGGCGGCTCAAGAACAGCCGGATGTGCTGATCACCTTAACTACGCCGGTCTTTATCGCGGCGGCTAAAAAAAATTACGCCTTTCCCGTTGTCTTTACCGTGGCCAGCGATCCTGCCAAGCTGGGATTATTTGCCCAGGGCTGCCCACAAAATATCACTGGTATCCATGATGATCCCCCCGTTGCCAAGGTTTTGGAGATGGCGCGTAAGTACGTACCGGATTTAAGCGCCGTAGGTATTGTGTATAATCCGGCGCAGATGAATGCTCTTATTTCGGTAGAAAAGTTGCGTAGCGCTGGACAAGATCAACAGATAGAAGTTATCGAGTCCACTGTGGCAACCGCTTCAGATTTGCCTATGGCAACCCAAGCGCTAATTCAACGTGGGGCCGATGCCATCATTGTCTCGACAGATAACCTAGCTATAACCGGATTTGCCGCTATTCACAAGGTAGCTAAAGGAGCTGATGTCCCCATATTTACCACCGATATTGCCTTAGTTGCAAAGGGTGCTGATGGTGGTATTGGCGAAAGTTACTACGATTGGGGGCGTGAGTCTGGGCATCAAGTGGTCAGGGTGCTTGCTGGGGTATCACCCGCTGAGATGCCGATCAGTGCAACCAAGAGCTATGCGCGCCTCGACCCAGAGCTGCCCCAGGGTAAAGCTACGCTATCTTTGCGCAATAATGGTAGCCGTGAGCCGCTGCAATTGCGCTGTGTCCTCTACAGTGAAACCGAATTTGCCGAGCGCTGCCTCGAAGGTTATTTAGCCGGTATCGCTGCTGCAGGGCTGGTTGAGGGGCGTGACTATGAGTTGCGCGTGCTCAATGCTCAGGGAGATATGTCGACGTTGTCGAGCATTATGACCTCGGTTAAGTCGGATCATGTTGACCTGCTGATGGTGGTCTCCACACCAACTCTGCAAGCAGCTCTACGCCTTGCCGGAGACGATACTCCGATCGTGTTCACCGGCGTGGGGGATGGGGTGCTTGCCGGAGCGGGTAAAAGTGAAACTGAGCATTTAGCCAATGTTACCGGCATTACTACCAGATCTCCATTTGGCGAGATGGCCAGCCTTATTCACCAGACATTACCCCAAGCACGGCGGGTCGGTACCCTGTTTACTCCCGGCGAGATCAACAGTGTGTTGTATAAAGATTGGTTTAAAGAGGCGCTCGAGGCGCAGGGGTTAGAACTCGAAGCGGTGCCGGTGAGTACCAGTGCTGATGTGGCGCAGGCCGCTGCTCAGCTGTGTAGTCGAGATATCGATGTAGTAGCGCAGATAGTAGACAATATGACCAGGCCGGGGTTTGCTCTGATTGCGCGTAAGGCCACTGAAAATGCTGTGCCTACCTACGTATTCGACAGTGACCAGATGAAGGATGGCGGAGTTATCTGTCTATCGCGAGATTACTACGATGCAGGTATCGAGGCGGCGCAAAAGGCACTACGTGTACTGCGTGGTACCAGCCCCGCAGAGATACCTTTTCATAATACGCGCTCGGAAAAACTGCTGATCAACCGCTCTCTGGCGCAAAAATATAATATCAAGCTCACGACTAGACTGCAGGAAGAGGCGCTGGTGTTTAACCGCGACAGCGGCGTTAGTCAGGAGGAGAATAACCAATGAAGATAGAACTCGAACAGCGCGGAACCTGTACTCTGCTGAAAGTGCAGGGCCGCCTTGATGCTACTTGGGCCGACTTTTTTGCCGACACCCTGATGGGGCAGATTCGTCAAGGACAACACTGGCTGGTGGCCGATGCTGCAGAACTGGTATTTCTAAGCTCTGCGGGCATTCGGGCCATGATGCAAGTCTACAAAGAGCTCAATAAGGTGAGTGGGCAGTTTGGTGTCGTCAACGCTCAGGCCTTTGTAAAACAGACGCTGCTATCTTCTGGTCTCGGTATGTGGATGGAGGTAGATGTCAGTACTATTCCTCCACTTAGCGCTAGCGCTGAGGGCAGTTGTGAACAGGAACAGGTGGCATATTATGCCCTAGAGAGCAGTGCTCCAGTGACGGCGGCGGTGCCAGCGCTCTGGCGGCCGTGGCAACAGATAGATGCAGGGCAGCTCATGCCGTTGCGCTTTGAACCCAATTCCGTTGCTCTGGGCATTGGTGCTCCACAGCCGCCGGGTGAGGACGCTGGCACCACACTGGGGGAATTTCTGGCTGTTGCGGGCAACGTGGTGTTTCAACCGCCGCAGGAGCAGTCTCCGGCGGATTATCTGGTCGCGGAAGAGCGTTTTATCCCGCAACTGCAATGTGCTCAAGCGCTGGAGTTTCGCGGCGCAATGGCGCATCTGCTGCGTTTTGCTCCATCTGCGAGCAACCCCGAATATTCTATGTCGCAGTTGTTGCACTTGATGCGCGCGCGTTGTGACGCTGCTGCGCTGGTTTTTGTCATTCTGGGGGAAATTGAAGGGCTAGTTGGCGCAACCTTAGTGCAGTCACCAATAATGCTTGCTGCCGATCAAGCTATCGAATATCCGCAGATCAGGGATTGGCTGAGCTTCTGTGGCGAGCGTAGCCATAGTGGAAAACAGGCACTAATTGTTGGAGTAGCGACAAAGCAGCCTACCGCCTTGGTGCCGCCGCTACCCTCGGCCGCGCAGAATGATACTGGCTTTGCGGCCGCGCATATGCACGCCACGGTGTTTGCGCGCCAACCGCTGCAGAATGGCAAAATCGCTATGCAGGACGCTCTGGTGCCGTTTTTTAGTGGATCGCCACCGCTGACAGTTATGCATCTGTTAGATGACCGACGTCAGGTGCTTGGCCTCGGAGAAAGCGCGCTGATTCGCGGGGCGTGCTGGTTTGGTGAAATTCAGAATCCGGAGGTGTTGGCATGAGTCTGGTTATTGGCGCTTTTACTATGGGGCTGATCTTATCGCTGCTCTCTTTGGGGATGCTCATCAGCTTTCGCATGATACGTTTCACCGATATTACCGTAGATGGTTCGATCGTTCTCGGGGCGGCTATTACGGCAGTTTTGTTAGTGCAGGGATGGTCACCATGGCTTACGGCACTGGTGTCGGCTCTGGCCGGTGGTGTCGCCGGCATGGTTACCGCTATTTTGCATACGCGCTTTAAAATTCAACAGATTCTCGCCGGTATTCTGGTGATGACTGCGCTCTATTCGGTAAATTTGCGTATTATGGGTCGCAGTAACATTCCGCTGTTAGATGTAGAAACCATCTCGCAGTTACCGCAGACGCTACTGCAGCGTTTTGTCAGTACTGAGACGCGGCTGAATGTTTTTGGCTGGCAGGTTCCGGTTGGGGATATGGCGATCTTTATAACCAGCTTAGTCGTGGTCAGCGGTTGCGGTATCCTGTTGCGCTACTTTCTTTTGACCCATTTTGGTACCGCCTTGCGTGCTGCAGGTAACAATCCGCAGATGGTGCGTGCTCAGGGGGTCAATAACAACACTATGGTGGTGTTTAGCTTAGCCCTGGCAAATGCCTTGGTAGCGTTGTCGGGATCGCTGCTGGCACAGTATCAAGGTTTTGCCGATGTGCAGATGGGTATCGGTATGATGGTCTGGGGGTTGGCGAGTATTATTATCGGTGAAGCTATTGTGGGTAAAACTGGCCTAGGTTTGACAATTACCGGGGTTGTTCTCGGTACTATCCTGTTTCGCCTGTTGATCGCTATCGCGCTGCGTTGGGGATTGAACCCCAATGATCTGAAGCTGGTTACCGCTCTGTTCGTGTTTGCGGCGTTGGTTGCACCTGGCAGCTTCTCATCTTTGGGACGTAGATTAAAGCGGGGAGGACGCCATGCTTAAAATTAATGGAGTGAGTAAAACCTTCCACGCGGGCACTGTCAATGAAGTTCACTCTTTACGCAATATCAATCTACATCTTGAGCCGGGTAGTTTTACCGCAGTTATCGGGACCAACGGTTCGGGCAAGAGTACTTTGCTAAATGCTATTGCCGGGGTGTTTACTCCCGATATGGGGACTATTCAACTCGATCAGCAGGATATTACTGGCTGGCCAGAATATCGCCGTGCCCAGTTTATTGGCCGAGTATTTCAGGATCCATTTGCGGGTACAGCCCAGGATATGACCATAGCCGAAAATATCGCTATTGCCATGAAACGTGGGCGTCACCGTGGACTTGGCCTAGCGGTTAATCGCTCTTTGCGTGAGGCTGTGGCTGACCGAGTGCGTACCCTGAAGATGGGGCTGGAGGATCGGCTGGATAATCCTATAGGTACTCTGTCTGGGGGACAGCGCCAAGCTTTAACCCTGCTCATGGCGACCTGGGCTAAACCGCGCTTGCTACTGCTGGATGAACACACCGCTGCTCTTGATCCTAAAAGTGCGGCCAAGGTAGCGGAGTTAACGCGGGAAATTATTGTCAGCGAAAATCTTACCGCCATGATGGTGACCCACTCTATGCAGCAGGCGGTAGATCTGCCTGACCGCATTGTGATGATGCATAAAGGACAAATTATTGAGGATTACCAGCACGAGCGTAAACAGCGTGCTCGCGTTGTCGACCTGATGGCTACCTTCGATCGCGTGCAGAAACGTGAACTGCTAGACGAAAGTGTTGCCGATCTTCTGCTGGAACAGTACGTCTAGGCAGCTTAGAAAGTGAGAACATCTGATCAGTTGGATAATAGTGCCGGAATATAGTTGCTGCTTAACAAACGCCAACGCAGTTACTTAAATCAGTGTAGAGAGGACGCACTATGGAGAATATTTTCGCGTCAGTTCCTGATGCTTTTCACCATGAGGTAGTGGATGAGCTGTTAAATAATTCCAGTGTAAGGGTTGAGAGAATCCTCTCCAAGGGGCACAGCTCAGACGAAGATTTTTGGTATGATCAGGCGGAAAATGAGTGGGTTGTCGTGGTGCGCGGCGCAGGAACAATCCTGTTTGCCGATGATCGAGAAGTTCATCTCCACGCGGGTGATTATATCAATATCCCCGCGCACACAAAACATCGCGTCACCTGGACCGACCCAGATGTCGTTACTCTGTGGCTGGCAATTTTCTACCCATAATATTCTCCACCCAATCCTCTTTTAGAGGCAGATGTATCATCTACCTTTTCAGCTTTAGGTGATCTTGCTGGATACTGGCTTAATGCTATTGTGCTTTTTAATGTGTGTAGTTTGTTGAATTTTTAGCCCAAAAAATGTATAAAAAGGCGCGACCGTGCGCAGAGTAGCACTA
This sequence comes from Desulfuromonas sp., assembly GCA_034006225.1. GTDB lineage: Bacteria > Desulfobacterota > Desulfuromonadia > Desulfuromonadales > Desulfuromonadaceae > Desulfuromonas. The sequence goes on from JAVETC010000004.1 coordinate 35,577, forward strand.
CCTGAACATGCTGTGTACAGGTCGTGCCATCGATTAACCCATTTTATGGAGTATTATATACATGCTTGAATTGACCCCTTTTGATCAGGTGATTATCATCAGTTATCTTGCCTGCGTGCTAGGGTTGGGAATCTGGGCTGGGCGGCAGGTTAAGGGGTTGGAAGAGTATGCTGTTGCGGGGCGTGATTATAACGCTCTTATTATTGCCGCAACCCTGTCGGCATCATTTATTGGTGGCGGCTTTACCATGGGCAATGCCGAAAAGGTGTTTACCATAGGTATCGTTAATATCGTTGTGCTGTGGGGCTTTAGCCTCAAGGAGATCCTGGTAGCTAAATTTATAGCCCCCAATTCAGGGCGCTTTCCTACGGCAATCTCTGTGGGTGATGTCATGGAGGTTGATTACGGTAAAACTGGCAAGGTGGTTACGGGCATCTTCTCTGTTTTGCTGTGTGCGGGTATTCTCGGTGCTCAAATCGGCGGCATGGGCTATCTTTTTAACCTGTTTTTAGGTATCTCAGTGCCGACAGGTATTATGATCGGTATGGGGATCATTATTATTTATGACACCATTGGTGGCATGCGCGCCGTGGTTGCTACTGACGTGCTGCAATTTGTGGTGCTGTCGATAGGGATGCCACTGGCCTTGATCATGGGTATTTACCACCTAGGTGGCTTTGACCAAGCTTTTACCACTATACCTGAGGATCACTTCTCTCTATTCAGCAATGTCACCCCAGTGCAATTTTGTTCACTATTTCTCACCTTTTTACTTGGTGAGACTCTAGTTCCGCCCTATGTGCGTCGGCTATTTATCTGTCAAGATGCTCAACAGTTGAGTCGTGGCACCATGTGGAGTGGTCTCTACTCCATCCCGTTTTTTGCTATTGCTGGGTCGATTGGTCTAGTAGCGCTGGCAATGAATCCCGATTTAAATCCTAATCTATCAATCCCCTACGTGGTGCAATCTTCATTGCCTATTGGTTTGCGCGGTTTGGTTATTGCGGGGATCATTGCGGTGGTGATGTCTTCAGCCGACTCTTTTCTTAACAGTGCTTCTGTCGCCATAGTAAACGATATTATTAACCCCCTGCGTAAAGAGAAACTCAGTGACCGCAAAGGGTTATTTTTGGCACGTTTTGCTACCCTAATTACTGGAACTATCGCCATTATTATTGCCGTGCGTATCCAAAGTTTGCTGGATATTTTAATCTATGCCTACAACTTTTGGTCACCGATTATTCTCGTGCCATTGGCCGCCACTCTGCTGGGCGTTAAATCATCAAAAATGGCCTTTGTCTGTGGCGCTAGTGCCGGCATTCTCGCGGTTGTGGTGTGGAATCGTCTTCTAGGAACTCCGGGGGGCTTTGACGGTCTAGTCGTGGGGGTATTTGCAAACTTTGCCGCTTTTTGTATGGTTAATCTCTTTAGCCATTCTGGTACAAAATAACTGCCAAAATGTTAATGGAAAGACTAGTAGTTTAACTCCTGTTGGCACTAGCCTGAATTTTATCTCAAATTATACATGGAGAATTTGTCGTGAAACGTTTTTTGTTGGCCTTGCAGATCATCATAGTTTTGAGCTTAACTCTTGTTGTTCCTCAGCGGTTACTTGCTGGCGAGATACTGCATCAGGTTTCAACTATTGATGCCCTATTGGCTGGGCTCTACGATGGTGTTACCACGATGGAAGATCTCAAGCGTCAGGGCGACTTTGGCATTGGTACTTTCGATGGTTTAGATGGTGAGATGCTTGTTGTAGACGGTTTGGTGTATCGCGTCTCCGCTGATGGCAGTGCCCACATCGTCGCCGATAACGAAACCACCCCCTTTGCCAGTGTTACCAATTTTGCTGCCCAACAACAGCTTAGTCTACCAGCTGGCTCCACACAGGAAGATCTGAACAAATTGATCGGTAAGGCTGGGCTTTCGCCAAATCTATTTTACGCTTTTCGGCTTGATGGTTTTTTTGACCTAGTTACCACGCGCAGTGTCCCCCGGCAAAACAAACCCTACGCGCCCCTAGTCGAGGTGGTAAAAAGTCAACCGGTGTTCAACTTCAAACAGGTGCGTGGGGTGATGGTGGGATTTTATTGTCCCAGCTTTGTTAAAGGGGTAAATGTTCCTGGCTTTCATCTCCATTTTTTGAACGAGGATCGCACCTCTGGTGGCCATGTTATCAGTTTCAGCACTGCTGATGTTAAACTTGGAGTCGATACTTTGCAGCGCTTTGACCTGCAACTACCCTCTACCAAAAGCTTTGCTCAGGTGGATTTAGACCGTGACCGGCAACAGGAGCTTAAAAAGGTAGAACAGTAGAGTCCTAGCGTATAAGCAAACTCGGTTGTTGAACAGATCTATGTAAGAGCTCAGTCACGGGGGCAAATAGTGTTATCCTGTTAGCGGCGCTACTTAAGGTGAGGTAAAAGTCAACCGCAAGATCTGGAGATCGACAACGTGGTAAAACTAAATCAACTGCTTCTTGCTAGCTCTGGAAACCTACTCAGCATGTTGCGTATGCTCATGGTGTTGGTAACGCTCTTATGCCTAGCCAGTTGCGCGAGTCGCTTATCTTCACAGCATACCACTATTACCCTGCTGCACACTAACGACACACACAGCCATCTGGAAAGTTTTACCCCATCTGAAGAGCCAGAACAGGGTGGGGTAGCGCGGCGTAAAACCATGATAGAGTCGATTCGCTCTGAGGTGGGTGCCGATCAAGTAGTGCTTGTAGATGCGGGAGATTTTTTCCAAGGAACCACCTTCTATAATGCGTGGCAGGGGTCGGCTGATATCATGGCGCTCAATGAACTCGGTTATGATGTCGTCACCTTAGGCAATCACGAATTTGATAGAGGCCCGGTTGCCTTAGCTCGTGCCCTCAATGGTGGCGCTATCGAGATTGCTGGCAGCAGTTATGCGAGCGAAGCATTGCGCCCGCTGCTTGTCGCAACTAACTTGGATGTCGCTGCCGAGCCCGATCTGGTGGATAAAATTCAGCGTAGCGTTATTCTCGATAAAAAGGGTGCCAAGATCGCCGTATTAGGCGCAATGACTCCACTGCTCAGCAATATCTCCCAAGGTGGGACCACCATTGTCGTCGATGATGTTCGTATGAGCATTCAGACAGAGATCGATCACCTAATCGCTCAGGGAATCGATAAAATCATTCTTCTTTCTCACGTTGGTTATCAAGAGGATATTGCCCTAGCTAAGCAGTTAAGTGGGCTAGATGTAGTGGTGTGCGCACACGATCATGCTCTCTTGCTTCCTGAATCAGCCTATAGCGCTGGAGCGCCACTCGAATATTTAGCAGAGCAAGTGGATGGTGATTACCCAACTGTAATTAGCGATGAACAGGGCTATCCGGTGCTGCTAGTCGGTGCCTATGAGTGGGGAAAACTGCTGGGGCGGATTGATATCACCTTTGACAGCCATGGCCACATTAGCAACTGGTCGGGTGAGCCCATTGCTATTAGTGCTGATATAGCTGCAGATATCGAACTCGCCGAACAGGTAGCGCGCTATAAAGAGCCGATCAGCGCCTTCAGTAATGTTGTCATTGGTGAGATCGACACCTACTTTGCTGGCGAGCGTATGCCCGGCGTGCGCAGCCAAGAGATGCCGTTGGGAAATCTGGTCAGCGATGCTATTCTCGCCGTTGGTGCTCGCTGTGATAGCGCGGTTGCGGCGCTTATCAACGGCGGTATGCTGCGCAGCAGCCTCCCGCAGAGTGTCGATATTGCTACTTCTCCACCCTACAGTGTAACCTTCGGCGATCTGTTGTCGCTGCTGCCTTTTGGCAACAGTATAACAACTCTTGATGTGACTGGTAACGAGCTAGTTATGGCTTTGGATAAGGGTTTAACCTGGGCCTTTGACAGCGCGACGATGACTGCGCGCTCATCGGGAGCCTTTCCGCAAGTGTCAGGTCTGCGCCTTACTTACTGCCGAGATACCGTTGCAGATATGCGTAACCAAATCAATCCGCCAGCTTCGTGTCCTGGTGCTCTTGTAGCTGGAGGGGTCGTAACATCACTACAGGTGGCTGGCTCTGCAGTTGATCTCGCTGCTACTTACAGAATAGCAACCGTCAACTTTCTCACTAATGGCGGTGATTATTACCAATCATTCCAGCAGGCGTGCACTCGAGCTGATGGGCACTGTGTGGATAGTGGCATCTTAGCTTTAGATGCCTTGAGCGCTAAGCTTGCCAGCTCTGAGCCGGTGGTTGGTGTTGTTGAAGAGAGAATTGTCGGTGAGTAGTGGTTGCTAGCAGCCATTGCTGTTTACCCATTAAGTTCGCAAAGCGTTTGCGTAATTTTTCTAGCATAGAGAAGTGAAAATATGGCCTTACAGAGTCTTTGTGGTTTAGGTGTCTTTGTTTTTATAGCCTGGATCTGCAGCGAAAATCGGCGTAGGTTTCCGGTTAAATTGGTATTGATTGGTGTAGGTTTACAATTTTTTCTGGCCGCGGTGATCTTCAAAATTCCCCTCTTGCAAAAGCTGTTTCTGCTACTAAATCAGCTAGTATTAGCGCTAGAACAGGCGACCCAGGCTGGAACCAGTATGGTTTTTGGCTATCTAGGTGGCGGCCCACTGCCGTTTGTTGAGCCTTTTGCCGGGAGCGCCTATGTGCTAGCTTTTCGCGGACTACCTATGGTGCTTCTGGTCAGTGCGCTATCTTCACTGCTATTTTATTGGCGCATCCTGCCGCGTATTGTTAATGGCATGTCCTATCTGTTGCAAAAAACTTTAGGCCTCGGTGGTGCTGAGGGGGTGGGGGTGGCGGCGAATATCTTTGTCGGCATGATTGAAGCGCCGCTCTTGATTCGTCCCTATATGTGCCACATTAGCCGGAGTGAACTCTTTACCCTCATGACCTGTGGTATGGCAACTATTGCCGGAACGATGATGGTATTATACTCAACCATACTCAGTGCGGTGCTTCCGGATATTACAGGTCATATCCTTACTGCCTCACTTATTAGTGCCCCAGCTGCGGTGGTTATTGCCAAAATTATGGTTCCTGAAAGTGCGGAACAGACCCTTGGTCAATGGAAAGTTGAGTGCCAAGAGAGTAGCAGCATGGATGCCATTGTTAAGGGGACTATTCAAGGAGTTCAGCTGCTCATCAACATTATCGCCATGATTATTGTCATGGTGGCGCTGGTACAGCTATGCAATATGCTTTTGGGTTTTATTCCTCTGGGTGACACGCCTTTGAGTTTACAAAAGATTATGGGATTTGTTCTTGCTCCAGCCACCTGGTTAATGGGTATTCCCTGGAGTGAGGCGCAGATCGCTGGCGAACTCTTTGGCACTAAGACTATTATCAATGAGTTTATTGCCTATCTCAATATGGCACAGCTACCAACTGGGACGCTGAGCGAGCGCAGTTTGCGTATTATGAGCTATGCTCTCTGTGGTTTTGCTAACCCCGGCAGTGTTGGTATTATGATCGGTGGGTTACGCGCTATGGCACCGGAGCGCAGCCAAGAGATTGTCGCCCTTGGTTTTAGATCGTTGCTGGCTGGCACCTTGGCAACCAGCATGACCGCAACAGTAGCCAGCCTATTGCTGTAGCTGATAAGGCATGAGATAGTTCCGCTAGCGTAAAACATGCAATGTTACCCGTGCGAAAAGGATCAATTATGCAGCATTCAGAGTTTAATTTACGCCTGCCCGCTTGGCTTATTCAGCAGCTGGATAAACCCTTACCAGAGCTAGCTTTGGATCAGCAAAAGATGGCTTGGATTATTGAACTAGCGCGCCATAATATTACTCATGGTGGGGGGCCATTTGCCGCAGCGGTATTTGAAAGATCCACAGGGCAACTGGTCTCGGTCGGAGTTAATCTGGTTATTCCCACAACTTGCTCAGTAATGCACGCCGAAATAGTGGCTCTGATTATGGCTCAGCAAGCAACGGGTAACTATCTACTCAATAGCAATATTGAGCGCAGCTATGAACTATTTAGCACTACCGAACCCTGCGCTATGTGTATGGGAGCTATCCCCTGGGCGGGGATTTCACGCCTGCTATGTGGTGCCCGTGATGAGGATGCGCGTAAGATTGGTTTTGATGAGGGGGATAAACCAGAGAATTGGGTTGCAAAGTACGCTGCGCGTAATATCAGTGTGGTGCGTGATCTATGCCGCCCCGCAGCGACCGAGGTGTTAGAGCAATACGCTCAACAACAGGGTACAGTCTATTGAGTTTCTCAACCCACAATATGGATAGCCAGATGCTGCAAAAGCTTATTGAGCGCTATGACCTGATTCCCCATCCCGAGGGCGGATTTTACCGCGAAGTTTATCGCTCTGGGCAAAGTGTTATATCCTCTGCGGTCTCCAGCACCAGACCAGCAATTACCCATATATACTTTTTACTGGTTAGTGGACAGGTAAGCCGGTTGCACAAAGTCTGTCATGACGAGATCTGGAACTTTTATGCCGGTGCGCCGCTCCGCTTGTTGACTTTTGCTAACGGCGTAACCAGCGAGCACCTTCTCGGAGCGGATAATGGGCACCATGTAGAAATTATTTCTGGTGGCTGCTATCAAGGGGCAGAAACTACTGGAGCCTATAGTTTGGTTGGCTGCAGTGTAGCACCTGGTTTCGATTTTGCTGATTTTAGTTTTTTACGCGATGATGCAGAGCAAAAGCAGATGGTGGAGGTTAGCGCCCCTGAGTTAATCGGCTTTATCTAGAGTTATTGTTGTTATCGGTGCAAATTCACTGATTATAGAGATTCCATGGTGCTGTTTTTTTAGCTGTACTTGGTCAATTTTTACTTGCCGTTAAGTTATGTGGAGAGATTATGTATTTGCCCAAGATGATCACTTTTTATAGCTCCATCATGCTGCTAGTCGTTCTCTTGGGTTGTGCTGCTCCTAATCTGCCGGTGCAAATGGCTAAAGATGCTGAACAACAGATACTCGCGCGCACCTCAGGAGCACGCAATATTATCGGAGTACTGCAAACAACCGAGGGCTTTTACGGTATCGCTACCACGTTGCCGCTGGCAGTTGAAGAGCAGATGCTGCGTAAGCAGAGTTGGCATCAGGGCTGTCCCGTTGAGTTAAGCGACCTAAGTTATCTAGCTCTTACGCACTGGGGATTTGATGGGCAAATCAAGATTGGCGAACTGGTAGTACATCGTAAATTAGCCGTTTCACTGTTGAATGTTTTCGCCGAACTCTATGCTGTGCACTACCCCATAGAAAAAATGGAGTTGATAGAGAACTACAATGCTAATGATGATCTCTCTATGCAAGCCAACAACAGCTCAGCATTTAACTGTCGCGATATTACCGGAAAGCTGGGGGTGTTTTCTAAACATAGCTACGGTGGCGCTATAGATATTAACCCACTGCAAAATCCCTATATTGTGCCGAAAAGTAGCGCACTACAGGCGCTGGGCTGGGACGCTAGTACTGGGAAGGGAGACTTTTTACGTCGCCATGGCTATGACCGTACGGCACCTGTTTTAAGCTTTTGTCGTGCACAACCAGAGGATTGTCTTGTTCTGCCTACCGCTGCTCGAGAGTATATTGCGCGCAACAGAGAGGTGACGGGTTGCCTGCAGGCAGGTTCAGCCGCGGTAAACGCCTTTATAGATCAAGGTTTCGATTGGGGCGGCAACTGGTTAAATCTGCTCGATTACCAACATTTTGAATATGCCAATGCACAACTGCTTAGCGAGTGAGGGGTATCTTTAACTAGGAGACGCGATCGCCTCTGTTTTCTGTTGCTATGCAGCTTTGACATTTTTTTTGGATACCATTGCTGCGCGCGAGCAGACTTTCTATTCGGCATTGTAAAAACAGAATTCAGGCTGGTTGCAAATTTGTTGAATTAAAGATTCGGGATCAAGAGGGCGACTGAAATAGAAGCCCTGAACCTCGTCGCAATTTTTCATCTGTAAAAAAGCCAACTCCTCTTTATGCTCTACACCTTCGGCAACTATTTTACTGCCAATTACATGACCCATGACAATAATTGCTTCAGCAATAGCGGCATCATCTTGATGGGTAGTAATGCGTTGGATAAAGCTTTTATCTATTTTTAATCGATCAATGGGAAAAGTTCTTAGGTAGCTTAAGGAGCTGTAGCCGGTGCCAAAATCATCAATGGCTAGGGTTACGCCCATCTGTTTTAGTCTATGTAAAATATGCTGTGCTTGTTCAACGTTCTCCATCAAAATACTTTCGGTTATCTCTAACTCTAAATCCTGCGCGGGCAAGCCGGTGTTTGCCAAAATCTCTTTTATGTAGGAGAGCAGGTTGGGATCCTGAAATTGTTTGGTGGAGAGGTTCACCGCTACCCGCAGCGGCTTATTACAGCATTGTTGAATTTCACGGGTTTGTTGGCAGGCTTGTTCCATAACCCACTGGCCGATGGATAGAATTAGACCGGTCTCTTCCGCTAATGGAATAAAATCCTCTGGTGAAATTATGCCTAAATCCGCATGACGCCAGCGTAACAGTGCTTCCGTACCAGTGATACAACCAGCATGCAGATCCAGTTGCGGTTGGTAATCGAGGTAAAATTCATCTCTCTCTAACGCTTTTCTTAGGTCGTTAGCCAGGAGCATTTTTTCCAATGCCGAGGAGTTCATCTCCGATGAGTAAAAGCGGTAGGTGTTGCGTCCGCTATCTTTTGCCTTATACATGGCCACATCAGCATTTTTAAGCATTGAGTCGGGATCGTTACCATCGTCGGGAAAGATACTGATGCCGATGCTGGTCGAGGTGTAAACTTCTTTGCCCTTAAGGATTATGGGACGTGCTAAAGATTCTAATATTTTACAGGCTACCATTGAGGCGTCTTTGCGATTGGCCATATCCTCGACCAGAACCACAAACTCATCCCCGCCCAGACGACATATGGTATCGCAATCGCGCAAGACGTTGCGCAAACGAGTAGCTACCACGTTAAGCAATTGATCACCCATGTCGTGGCCAAGAGTGTCATTGACGCGTTTAAAGTGGTCAAGATCGAGGAAAAATAGGCATATTTTGGCGTTGTTGCGTTTTGCTCTGCAGGTCATCTGGTAGAGACGATCATGCATAAGGGTGCGATTTGGCAGTTCGGTTAATTGGTCAAAAAAAGCTAGTTTTTCAATGCGTTCCTTATCCGCTTTGCGTTGAGTTATATCCTCAAAAATTGTCGCAAAATGGCCATCGGAGATTTTTGCCACCGCAATGTTGACGGTCATCCCTAAATTTTTTAAGGTCAACTCAAAACTGGTGGGAATACCACTCTCGGTAACCTTATTAAAGATGTCCAAACAGGCTGCTTTGCCATCTTCTAAGGGGTAGATAGTGCTGCCCATATGGCCAATGAGTTGGTAGCGTTTTAGTCCAATGATTTTTTCGAAAGCTTGGTTGATATCGATAATTTCATAGTCGCTAGCCGCTCCCTGTGCATCATAGTGCATGCGATATTGAGCGACACCCTCCTGCATGGTTGAGTAAAGAGCACGGTAGCGCTCTTCGCTGGCGCGCAGCTTCTCTTCAGCTGCCTTGCGTTCGGATATATCGATAAAGCTTTCAACTAGATGCTCTTTACCATTTATCAGCACCTTAGAGACAGTTTTTAAAACTGGAATCTCTTGACCCTTGGCTGTTAAGAGGATGCGCTCAGACTTGTCAAGATCCTGTAGACCGTCGGTTATCGGGCAGCCACCTGTTGAGGCGGGACAGATGAAATTTTGGCATTGGTGTTCCAACAGGTCGGCACGCGCAATTCCTGTCATCTCAATTACTGCCTGATTGGCGTAGATGATTTTATGCGTCAGCGGATCTATCAACAGGATTCCCGCTTGGGCACTGTTGAGAATAGAGTCGAGGCGCTTTTCGGCTTCAAATAGAGCCTGCTCATTCCTTTTGCGCTCGGTTATGTCTGAGTAGACTAAGACAACGTGCGAGATGTTGTCGTTTTTGTCCTTGATCGGTGAGCCGACAACACTGTAGTAGCGCTCATTGATGTGAAACTCATAATTCTTTTGTATGCTTTGCGTGTCTATTACCTGGTTAAAAATACAATTTGGAGGAGGTGTTTTGCTGTGGCAGATGGCGTCATGACAACATAGCTGCAGCGGATTTTTTGCGGATGGGAAAAACAGTTCTCGGCTTCTGCGATTGAAAGAGGTGAGCTTTTTGTCGGTGTTGACAACCATAATGTTGGCACCGGCGGAATCTAGGATAGCTTGCAGTTCGCCCATGGCAAACAGCAGAGTTTCGTTGGTCTCATGCAGATGCTCAATGACCTGTGAGAAAGATTCGCCCACAATACCAATGGGGTCGACACTTATTAAGGTTTCATTGTCGAGCTCTTCGGGGTGTAGCGGCAATGTGCCCATGACTGTCAGCAATTGATCGGTTTTGCTCCGAATATAATCGTGCAGATCCTGCTCGCTCTGTTTAAGTCGTCTGTTCTCTACACCCAACTGGTCAATCTGTTGTTGTAAAGCATCAATTGGAGTTGCTGGAGCAGCCTCGTTATGTCCTGCGTCGCTATGCATCATTTATAGACTCTTGTTAATGGCTATTTTCGCGATGGAAATTCTGTAGTAGTTGCCTTGTTCTGCAACTTCAACATTGTAGCCCATATTACCGACCGCTTCGCAGATACGAATAGTCGAGTCGTGGTTATCTGTCAGTATATCTAAGCACAACTCGCCGGTGCTTAATAGTTTTCTATGTTTGTTGACTTCACGTAGAGTTGTTAATAACGTTGAAGGACAGATTTGGCCGCAGACATTAATCTCTATAAGTTGATTTGTTTTCTCAATCAATGCTCGTGCCTCCTTGTTTATGCTTTCACGACGAAGCGGGTAAATAATAGAGTTCCTAACCAAGCGCCTGGAATCAATCCTAGAGTAAATAAAATACTCTGTAGTGAGAGCAATGGCAGTCCACCGAGTAGATGCCAGATATTGCAGGCGGTGGACATGCGTGCTGCCAAGCCCATAATAATCCCTCCAATAAGAGCAGATAGCAGCTGAACTGGGGGGATGTTAAAGTGACAGTTGAACTTTTTCATCCTGATAGCTGAGAGCGTAGAACCGACAATAATTCCCACGATCAGGGGAAATTGCACTAGCGCTAAGCCATCCCAAAAAGGGCCAGCTCCTGCGTGTAGAGTCTGGTTGCTCAGGGGGAGCAGATATTCAAAACCCTGCTTGTGAAAATAGCTTAGGTGTGCAAAGTGCTGTGGGTAGAGAATCTCCTCAACAAATGATCCAACCTTAGCATAACTAGTAGTTACTCCTATGGGCATGCCGAGCAAAGAAAAAGAGAGCAAGCCGATTACGGCTAACAATACAGCTGCAGTGCGAGGCTGAAGGTAGCCAGATACCCAACTGGGACGCAGTAATAACCCTTTTATGTGCCAACGGTAGAGTATAGCGCTCAGCACGACTAGAGTGATAAAAATAACAAGAGTTTGCGGCAAGTGTAATAGCTGAGGGAGGGTGGCCGCATCGCTCAAGCGTGTTGCGTTGTCTAGCTGTTGCCACTGCGGTTGAAATTCGGCATAGAGAGTGCTGCCGATCAATAGCCCGATAAAAGCGCAGGCCGCAGGCAAACTTCCGGCCCCGAGTTTATATAGGGTACTGACTACGCAGCCGCCAGCGAGCACCATGCCAATGCCGAAGATTATACCACCGAGCAGATTGGTTAAAGCTGGTAGGCCGAAGAGTGGTGAGGGCAGGGAGTAGCTGAGTATGCCTAGGAGGCGCGCTGTTTCAAAAAGCAGCATGCTAATAGCAATTAAAAGCACTAGACTCCGTAGCCATGGGCTGTTGCGAAATAAAAATAGATCGCGGAACATACCGGCAATGCAGAAATCTGAACGATGCATGATGATGCCGCTACCTAAGCCAAAAACTGCTGAGATTACAATTATGAGCGTCTGTTTCTCCATTTAGCCCCATTAGTGAGTTGACAGCTTTAGTAATTGTCAAAACAATCCTAATTAAAGTAGCATTTATCCTTTAATATTTAAACGCTTTTATGCTGTGGCTAGTAGCTAACGGGTAATTTTTGCTTAAGTTAATGCGCTTTATTACGCTAGATGCTGGGCTATTTTTTGCGCAACAAAACTGTGCTGAACTCCTCCAGCATCGAATTTTTTAGCACCTGACATCCCAAGCGTTGATACTTCTGGCGCACATCGAAATTATATTCGTACAACATGCCCGATAAGAGCAGTGGGGCCTGAGGTGCGCACTTGGCTACTAAATCAGCAGCAACCTCAAGCAGTATATCCCCGTAAATATTGCCGAAGATAAAATCAAAATCTGTCTCCTCTACCTTGTCTAGGGTGGCGCACAGGTGTTTTACCTGTTTAGCGCAGTTGTTGAGTTCACAGTTGCGCTGGCAGGTTACAATTGCCGCTGGGTCTATATCTACACATAGGGCACTTTGCGCCCCCAATTTTAGCGCAGCTATGGATAAAATTCCGGTACCGCTGCCCAGATCCAATACTCGTGCCCCTTTGATTTCAGGTAGATTCTCCATTATTTCCAGGCAACAAGCTGTTGTTTCGTGCTCACCTGAGCCAAAGGCACCTGCCGCCATGGTAATATTTATTCTGTTATTGTCTGTTTGTGTGTAATCTTCAGGATAAATGCAAAATTTATTGCCGATATTAAATGGTGTGAATTCACGCCCCACGGTATTGATCCTTTCTAACCTTTGACATTTATAAGCTACGAAGGATAGAGTATTTCATGCGTGGCCAATTAAGGTCAATTGCTTTGATGCCTAATTGAGTATCTGATGTGCCATTGCGCCGGTTGTGCTGGCGTGGTGACAATTAAATTTAAGGAGGATGTGGTGAAGAAAATTGTTATTGGGTTAATTCTGTGTACCATTGCCCTGTTGGTGGCTTTTGTTGTTGTGAACAAAAAAGATAGTAGCACTAGTGCCAATACTGTGCAGTTGGATATGGGGCAGGCGCTACCTATGGCGCCAGATTTTCAACTGCAGGATATGAATGGCCAGACTGTGCAGTTGTCTGCGCTGCGCGGTCAGGTGGTAGTGGTCAATTTTTGGGCAACTTGGTGTCCACCGTGCCGCGAAGAGATCCCCTCTATGAATAGATTGAAAAACTTATTAGCTGATTTACCGGTTGCAATTGTTGCGGTTAATGTTGAGGCCGATGGGCCGATAACTGTGCCCAGATTTGTGCAACGACAACCCGTTGAATTTACTGTTGCCTACGATGTCGATGGTGTGGTGCATAAACAGTACGGGGTGGCAAAATTTCCTGAAACTTTTATTGTTAATCCCGATGGCGTGGTGGTTGAAATAGTTATCGGTGGTATCGATTGGAGCGCGCCACAGGTGGTAGATTACCTTAAACAGCTGTTGCCCTAGTTGCTAAGAGATGAAGAGTGAAATGGTCTTAAATTGGCGTTTAATCTCAATGCTTGTGGTGCTGGGTGTGGGGTGGTCAGCTCTGGCTTGTTCAGCTACCCTTACCTTCGCCCAAGCCAATCAATTAGCCTTACAGCAAAATCCACAGATGCTGCTATCGCGTGCTAAAATTGCCGAAGCGCAGGGGGCGCTACAGCAGGCACAGGGGAATCTTCTCCCAAAGTTGCAGGCATCTTACAGCGCCAGTGGTTCTGATGGCGCTATGAATGCCTTTGGTATGAAGCTTAGTCAGGGACAAGCCTCTTTCAATGATTTTGGGGCGGCTGAGTTTAATCCGCTGGTAGCGCAAACCCTGTATACCGAGCCGGATAATCTCAACGACCCAGGCTGGACAGATAACTACCAGAGTAAGCTTGAGTTGCAGATCCCCATCTTTAATGGCGGCAAAGTTTATGGCTATCTGCTCAAGGCGCAGGCTTATCTCAATGCTGCCCAGCATGGTGATGCGCTGGCGAGACAGCAGCTCACCTTTGAGGTGCTGAAAGCCTATGCCGGAGTGCGCACTGCTGTAGCTTTTGTGGATGTTGCTGCCAAGGCGATACAGGCTGCTAATTCATACGCTGAGTTGACAGATAAACTATGCGTGCAGGGGGTGGTGGCGCGGAACGATCAATTGCGCGCCCAGTTGAATCTGGGTACGGTCAAGCTTCAGCACCGTGAAGCGCAAAATTATCTGGCTAAAAGTTATGATCAGTTACAGCTCTTAGTTGGCTCTGAACTTGGCCAACAGTTTAGCGTGAGCGACAACCTCGCCATATCTCTGCCGACGGATGATTTAGTCACACTGCGGGCGCAGTTGGTGCAGCACAACCCTGGGTTGCGCGCTTTGCAGGAGCAGGTGGCTGCGGGTAGCGCTGAGGTTAAAATAGCTAAGGCTGATTACCTGCCCCATTTTAACCTGATGGTCAGTGAAGAGTGGAACAATCCCGATTTCGAACTTGGCGGACAGTCTTCAACCCTAGTGGCTGGCGTAGTGAGCTGGGATCTCTTTGATCTCGGTGTGCGGCGTGGGGCTGTTGATCAGGCTTATGCTCGTTTAAATCAACAAACTGCCCGTTTGAGTATGGCTCAGGATCAGTTGCGCTTGCAACTCGATGCGGCTTGGCGCGACGCTGAGTTGGCTACGGAGCGGGTAGCCGTGTGTGAACTCTCTATCCAGCAAGCCGAAGAGGCGGAACGACTGGAGCTGCTACGCTATCAAAAAGGGGTGTCAACTATGGCTGAGCTGTTGCAGATTCAGACGCAGCTGGATCAAGCGCGCAGTGACCTTGTCGCCGCCAACTACCAGCAGATAATGCAGCGTGCTGGAGTGCTATTGGCTTTAGGCCGCTTGACGCCAGAGGCGATAAATAGCGTAGAGCAACTGGCTGCTAGTAATATCACCGACTGAATGGATCTTAACTGAACGGATTGCTAATGTTGATGCTGAATAAAACAATTGAACTTTGGTGGCTTGTGTTGCTGGCGGTATTGTTGTGCCATAGCTGGTCTTATGCTGCTGCAGTGCAGGGCTCGCTCCCTGCTGAAGTGAGCGCACAGGGCATAGTGGTGCGCGAACAGCCTCTACCTATTTTCGCAACTTTTCCTGGGCGGGTCAACTCAACCAATGAGGTGCAAGTTGCATCTCGTTTGATGGGCTATGTCAAAAAAATGCCTGTGCATGAGGGGCAATTGGTGCAAAAAGGTGAGTTGTTGCTAGCTCTTGATGCCAGCGATATCAACGCGGCCATTGCTCAGGCGCAGGCGGGCGTTGCCAAAGCTGCATCGGTGCTTGCCGAGGCTACGGCCAACTATCAACGTTTTACCGAGTTGTACCAAGCGCAGGCGGTGCCCCAGCAGCAATTTCAACAGGTAGAGATGGGCTATCGAGTTGCTCAGGGCAACAGTGCCGCTGCCCAAGCTGGATTGGCGCAAGCACAGGCTCAGTTGAACTATGTTGATGTGCGCGCCCCATTTGCCGGTACAATTGTGAACAGATATATTGATCTCGGCCAGTTGGCTTCTCCCGGTCAGCCGCTGATGACCATTCAGAGCGCTGGCCATTTTCAGGTGGAGGTGCAGGTCAGTCAGCGGGCGTTTGAGCAGTTGCGCATCGGCATGCCAGTCGCGGTAGAGATTGCAGACAGCAATAACCCTGCGCAGCCTGTGCAGGCCACCGTTGCGCGCATGGTTGCTGCCGCCGATCCGGTGAGTCATAGCCATAGCGTTAAACTCAATTTGCCGGAGGAGTGTGGAGCATCCAGTGGCGCTTTTGCCCGAGTTAAAATTCAGGTTGCCACCCAAACAGGAGTGCTGCTGCCTGCTGAGGCTATCCAACGGCGTGCAGGTCTTGATGGCGTTTTTGTGGTAGATGAGAGCGGCGTGGCTACTTTTCGCATGGTTCGCCTGGGTGATTCTGGTGCTCATGGGGTTGTTGTTCTGTCTGGAGTGGTAGCTGGCGACAGGGTTGTTGTCAGTGCCGCTGGCGAACTAAACAATGGGGTGAGGGTGCAGCTCGCTTTGGGCGGTAACCTATGAACTCCCCAGATAAACAGATGCCGCTAAATTTTGCCGGTTGGCTAGCCAAAAGTTTTTTGCACACCAAGCTTACTCTGTTGATTATGTTGGCCATAATCTTATGGGGTCTGTTAGCCGTCTTTGTTACGCCACGGCTGTATAACCCCGAGATTGTTGTTCCTGCCGCGTCAATATATGTTGTGAGCCCGGGCTATAGTCCTACCGAGATCCATAATCACGTGGTTAAACCCTTGGAAGCGCTAATGGCAACCATGAAAGGGGTTGAGCACACCTACGGTTATGCGCTTAACGATATGGGCGTGGTTACTGTTCAGTTTGAGGTGGGAGCCAATGAGGAGCGCAGCTTGTTGATGTTGTATAATCAGCTGCAGCGTAATATGGATCGGCTTCCGCCTGGAGCAATGCAGCCACTGGTTAAGAGTGTGGGCATTAACGATGTGCCGATAATGACTATTGCGCTGAGTTCGGAGCAGTTTAATCCTCTTGATCTGCGTGAGATTGGCATGCGGGTGCTGGAGCAGCTGCGTAGTGTCCCCGATGTTGGTGATAGTGAGGTGATTGGGGGGCAACAACGCGCGATTCGTATAGATATTGATCCACAACGCCTCGCCAGTTCTGGCCTGAATCTAGAAGAGCTGCTCAATGTGTTGCGTGCCTCAAACGTGGTGGTACCTGCAGGTAACTTGGTAAACGCGAATCGCCAATATGCTGTACGAGTTAGTGATGTTTGCCGCTCAATTCCGGAAATTGGCGCCTTGATTATCGGTCAGGCCAATAATAAACCAATATTCCTCAATGATGTAGCGACGGTAAGGTTGGGTCCGCTCCATCAGGATCAATATACGACTTTTGCCTATGGGGTGGCGACGCCCAATGTTGTTGCTGGGGTACAGATGTCAGCGGTGACTCTGGCTATCGGTAAGCGCAGCGGTGCCAACGCCGTCCAGGTTGCCAAGGATATTCTCCATAAAATTAATATCATTGAACGTGAAGTCTTGCCGGATGGTGTTAATGTTGTCGTTACCCGTAATTATGGACAACGGGCGGATGATGCCGTCAATACCCTTATGGAGCATCTATCCATAGCTATAGTGGTGGTAGCTTTTATCCTCTTAATATTCTTAGGCTGGCGCGAAGCTGCGGTAATCACCCTTACTGTGCCCCTTACGCTCTTTGTGGTGCTTGGTGTCGGTTGGATCTTCGGGCACACCATTAACCGTATCTCTCTGTTTGCCCTGATTCTCTCTCTGGGGCTCTTGGTCGATGACGGTATTGTGGTTATCGAAAATATCCATCGCCATATTGAGCATACTAAGGACGCAGCGCGTGATTTTGGTGCGCTTATCGTGCGGGCAACCAACGAAATTGGTAACCCGACGATAATGGCAACTATGACAGTTATCTTGGCGTTCATACCGATGCTATTTGTTACCGGTATGATGGGGCCATTCATGCGTCCCATCCCGATTAATGTGCCAGTGGCGATGCTAACTTCGCTACTTATGGCCGATGTAGTGGTGCCCTATATTGCGGTGCGTTGGCTGAGGAAAAAAGCTGTTCTGCTTGATGCCCATCAGCAATTGGATATGGAAGAGCGTGCTGAAAAGCCCAAGGATATTTTCCATCGCAGTTACGTGGTAACAATAAAACCGCTAATGAACGGAGTATGGCAGCGAAACCTGTTTTTTGTTGTGGTTATGGTGTTGTTGATCTTATCCATGATGATGCCACTGTGGCAGTTTATCCGTCCTGCGGGGATGAATGGCCCCATAAGTGCTTTGGGAGTCAATTTGCAGATGTTGCCCGATAGCAATGTCAACACCTTTGTCTTGGAGGTGGATACTCCCAGCGGTACGGCACTAAATGAGACTAACCGCGTGGCATTGGCTGTTGCTGAGGTGTTGGGCCGGGCCGATTATGTAACCGATTATGCGACCTATTTGGGGCGTACTGGGCCGTTGAGCTTTGCCGGTATGGTGCGCGGCGATACCATGCGCGTTGGCTCAAATCTGGCGCAGATTGTAGTCAATATCGTCTCCAGCCATGAACGTCCGCATACTAGCGAGGTCGCAACTAGTGTATGGCACGATTTAGCACCGGTGCGTGCTGCTTTTCCTCAGGCGCGGATCAAACTGTTTTTAACTCCTCCGGGGCCACCGGTACGTTCGCAACTGCTTGCTGAATTGTATGGCCCAGATTATGAAAAGTTGCGCCAAAGCGCCGCAATTCTTAAAAAAGAATTTGGCGATATCTATGGTTTAATCAATATTGATGATTCGGTCAGCGCTAACGCAGCGCAATATACTATTCGGGTCGATAAGGAAAAAGCGTTGTTGGCAGGGTTGGTTCCGGCACAGGTAGCAAAATTGGTACGAGATTATGTTGTGGGTGCCAAAATAGGGACCTTGTGCGGTGCTGATAAGCCGGAGCCAGTTAATATTGTTGTGCAACTTAAGCGCGCCGATCGTGCCTGGATTCAGCAGATTCTCGATCTAAGTATTACCAATCAGCAGGGGAAACAGGTGCTTCTAGACGGAATAGTTTCGCTCGAGCTATCCAGCGTTGCTAAACCGATCATGGATCGTGATCAACATCAGGTGGTATATATTATGGGCGATATGCTCAATGCTAGCCCAGTATATGCGACCTTAAGCCTTGATAAGATTTTTGACAATGCAAAGCTGCCTAATGGAGTTAACCTGACCACTGCCAACTTGGGGTTTGTAGCATCCCAGCCCGATGATATTACTCATGAGCAGGTACTCTGGGGTGGCGATATGCGTTTGACGCTGGATGTATTTCGTGATCTAGGTACCGCTTTTATCGTCTCTCTAATTTTTATCTATCTGATGTTGGTGGGTTACTACCAATCATTTATGTTGCCGGTGATTGTTATGGGGGCAATTCCCCTAACTATGGTGGGCATCTTCCCTGGGCACTGGCTGTTTGATATGCCATTCAATGCCACTTCGATGATAGGGTTTATCGCCTTGGCTGGCGTTGTTGTGCGCAATTCGCTGTTGCTTATTGATTTTATCCTCGATTATCGCCGCCGCGGCTATTCGCTTCAAGAGGCGGTTTTGGAAGCAGGTGCGGTGCGGTTTAGACCCATTTTGCTCACGGCGCTGGCAATTATGTTTGGTTCCGCAGTTATGATCAGTGATCCGGTATTTGGTGGTCTGGCTCTGGCTCTGATCTTTGGTACTTTTGCTTCGACTATGTTGACGCTGATTGTCATCCCCTTGCTCTATTATGTTTGGCAACGGCACAAGGAGTTTACTCCTGAGGCGTAGACTTAACTATTGACAATGTATCTATGTTTAACCTCGCAGGCTATGTTCGCTTGTGCCGGAGGTGGCGCTTTGCGTTTTTTACCAACGCTGAGTTATGTTGACGCTAAGTGGTGCTTTTGATAAGTTCACCGCTATGTTGATCTCAATTGAGGAGAAGGTGGCATGGGGGCAGTTGAAGAGGCATTTCGCGAGTATTTAGCTAAACATGGGCTGAAGATTACGCGCCAGCGGGAGATAATTTTAGAGGAGTTTTTGCGCTCACCCTCTCATCTATCAGCCGAAGAGTTGTATTTACGCCTGCGGCACAATAATCCGAATATCGGTTACGCAACTGTCTATCGCACAATGAAGCTGCTAGCGGAGAGTGGAATAGCTAGCGAACGTCATTTTGGCGACCGCCAAACCCGTTATGAACCCAATATAAATGAAGAACACCACTACCATCTGATTTGTGATGCCTGTGGTAAAATTATCGAATTTGAGGACGATAAAATCGAGGCTCTGTTTATGCAAACAGCGCGTGAATATCAATTTACTCTGTCACATCAGCGTTTGGAACTATATGGACTCTGTTCCGGTTGTCAAAAAACATCAGCTAAAACAGCAAAAGCAAAGGTGAAATAGTGCAGATAGTTGCGATCATTCCGGCGCGTTACGCGTCGACACGTTTTCCTGGTAAACCGCTAGTAGATATTCATGGCAAAAGTATGATCCAGCGGGTATATGAACGGACTTGTCAAGCAACTTTGGTAAGTAGAGTAATTGTTGCCACTGATGATGAGCGCATTGCGGCAGTGGTGCGTGAGTTTGGTGGTGAACTCTGTATGACCTCCGCTCAGCATGAGACGGGGACAGATCGCTTAGCGGAGGTTGCTTCGGGCTTAGATTGCGATTTGATCGTCAATGTTCAGGGTGATGAACCGTTAATCGATCCAGCGATGATAGACCTAGCTGTGGCACCATTGCTGGCTGACGCCAATATTGCCATGGGTACTTTGATGGTGCGGATAGATGAGGTGGCTGAGTTTATTAATCCCAACGTGGTTAAGGTAGTAACCGATCGCTCGGGGGCAGCACTATATTTTTCCCGTTCGCCTATCCCCTGTCCACGTGAGCAGTTGCCGCTTAGTGTTGAGCAGCAAATGCCCTGTGTTGCTTACAAACATATTGGGCTATATGTTTACCGCCGCAAATTTTTGCTTAGTTATCCTACCTTGGCGGCCACCCCGCTGGAGCAATTAGAAAAGTTGGAGCAACTGCGGGCGTTGGAGCATGGCTATAAAATTCAGGTTGTTGAAGCCACGCAGCCATCATTAGGTGTTGATACTCCAGAAGATTTGGAAAAAGTACGCTCTATAGTTGCAAAGTTAGAGGGTTAGGTTAGTTGGGCCTTGCATTGTCGGAGGTGTTCTCTGCGGTTTGCGAGGACTGCTGAGCACCGTTTGTGCTTTTCTTTTCAGCTGGTTCAGTGTAAAGTTCGCCGCTTGTGCTATTGAGGGTTTTCTGTGCGGTGTAATCGATATTTAGGTTAATATTTGAAGGAAGAACTGATGAATTTTCAGTGGAGGATAGTTTGATGAAAACTAAGTTTCTGTTTGTTACTGGAGGCGTTGTCTCCTCTTTAGGGAAGGGACTTGCAGCGGCATCTATCGGTGCATTGATGGAAGCTCGTGGTCTGCGTGTTTCTATGCAGAAACTTGACCCATACATCAATGTTGATCCGGGAACTATGAGCCCGTTTCAGCACGGCGAAGTTTTTGTTACTGATGATGGTGCTGAGACCGACCTGGATTTGGGGCACTATGAGCGCTATACCGCGGCTAAGTTGTCGCGTAAATCTAACTTTACTACCGGGCAGATCTATGATGCGGTTATTAAAAAAGAGCGCCGTGGTGATTATTTGGGCGGGACAGTGCAGGTTATTCCGCATATTACCAATGAGATTAAGAGCAAGATCATTGAAAATGCTCAGGGTGTAGATATCGCCATTGTTGAGATTGGTGGGACTGTTGGCGATATCGAATCGCTCCCATTTCTAGAGGCTATTCGCCAATTTCGCAGTGATTTAGGCCACAATAATGTGCTGTATATCCATTTGACTCTGGTGCCATATTTGGCTGCTGCGGGTGAATTAAAAACCAAGCCAACACAACATAGTGTTAAAGAGTTACGTGAGATAGGTATACAGCCAGATATTTTGCTGTGTCGTTGTGACCGCGAAATCCCTCGCGACATGAAAAACAAGATCGCTCTATTTTGCAATGTCCGTGAAGAGGAGGTTATCACTGCGCGGGATGTTGCCTCTATCTATGAAGTACCGGTGATTTATCACGAGCAGGGCTTGGATGAGCGGGTAGTCGACGGTCTGGAAATATGGACTAAACAGCCCGATCTTACTGCGTGGCATGAGGTTGTGCGTCGCATTAAAGAGCCGCTGACTAAAACTACTATCGCGATTGTCGGTAAATATGTCGAGTTAACGGAGAGCTACAAGTCCTTATCTGAGGCGTTAATTCATGGCGGTATCGGTAACGATTGCGGTGTGAATCTTAAATATATTGATTCCGAATCTTTGGAGCGCCATGGTATTGGCGATGTCTTTGACGATGTTGCCGGAATCTTAGTTCCCGGTGGCTTTGGCGAGCGTGGCAGCGAAGGGAAAACGGCAGCTATTCGTTATGCGCGCGAAAATA
Source organism: Desulfuromonas sp. (assembly GCA_034006225.1). GTDB lineage: Bacteria > Desulfobacterota > Desulfuromonadia > Desulfuromonadales > Desulfuromonadaceae > Desulfuromonas. The sequence continues at coordinate 57,533 of JAVETC010000004.1, forward strand.
AGATACCATTTTTTGGTATTTGTTTGGGCATGCAGATGGCGGTAGTTGAGTTTGCTCGTAATGTGTGCAAGCTTAAAGATGCTTATTCTAGTGAATTTCGACCAGAAGCTGAAAATCCCGTGATTCATATAATGGAGGAGCAGCGCGCTATTGCTACTAAGGGTGGTACCATGCGCCTTGGTGCCTACAATTGCCAGTTATGTGAAGGTAGCTTGGCGCAACGAATTTATGGACAAGCGAACATTGCCGAGCGCCATCGTCATCGCTATGAATTCAATAATAAATATCGCCAGATTTTATCCGATGCTGGTCTGGAGATATCCGGAGTGAATCCAGACAATGATCTGGTTGAAATAGTTGAAATTTCAGATCATCCGTGGTTCTTGGCTTGCCAATTTCACCCTGAGTTTCGCTCTCGACCTATGGCACCACATCCACTGTTTGAATCCTTTGTTGGGGCCTGTATTAAACAGTCAAAGAGGAAATCATGACTACTACGGTAAATGCTGGTAATGCAAGTTTTGGTGGTCAGCAACCATTTGCCCTTATCGCTGGGCCATGTGTGCTGGAAGATGCTGAGACTACTTTTCGTATCGCTGACTTTCTTAAGAATCTTACGACCGAGCTAGGTATCGATTTTGTTTTTAAGGCCTCATACGACAAGGCTAATCGTACCTCGGTTACCTCTTATCGTGGCCCAGGATTGGATGCAGGCCTAGAGCTGTTAGCGCAAGTGAAACAGAAATTTGCTGTGCCTGTTGTCTCCGATGTCCATGACGTGACTCAGGTGAGTGCTGCGGCGCAGGTTTTAGATATTCTGCAAATCCCCGCTTTCCTCTGTCGTCAAACTGACTTGCTTGTTGCCGCAGGTAACACTGGTAAGGTGGTTAATGTAAAGAAGGGGCAGTTTCAGGCTCCCTGGGATATGCGCCATGTGGTTGGTAAAATAACCTCGACCGGTAATAACCAAGTTATTTTGACTGAACGAGGCACCACCTTCGGGTATAACAATTTGGTTGTCGATATGCGCTCTTTAATTATTATGCGTGAGTTGAACTATCCTGTTATTTTCGACGCAACACATGCCGTGCAACTGCCAGGCGGAGCGGATGGCGCTTCAGCTGGACAACGCGAATATGTAGCATCTCTGTCTCGCGCTGCGGTGGCAACTGGCGTTGATGGTCTGTTTCTCGAAGTGCATGAAGATCCAGAGTGCGCACGCTGTGATGGACCAAATTCCCTTTATCTTAAAGATTTGCGCAGTCTGTTAACGCCGTTGTTGGCACTGGATGCAGTGGTGAAAAAATTATGATAGACCCAAAAAAAGTGTTAGAAGGTGCGCGGCACACCCTAAGCATAGAAGCTGAGGCTATTCTGGCGCTGCGCGAGCGCATTGATTCCACGTTCTCTGCTGCCATTGAGATGCTCAGTTCTTGCGCTGGGCGTGTGGTGATAACCGGTATGGGTAAGTCAGGTTTAGTGTGCCAAAAAATCGCTTCAACTATGGCCTCAACAGGAACCCCCGCCTTCTTTTTGCACCCAGCTGAGGGTATTCATGGTGACCTCGGGATGCTGAAAAAGGGTGATGTGGTTATCGCGGTGTCAAATTCCGGTGAGACTGAGGAGATATTACGCATTTTGCCGGTTATTAAGCGCATGGGCTTGAGTATGGTTACCATGACGGGCAATCTGTCTAGTACCTTGGCGCGTGCCGGTGATGTTTCCCTTGATGTATCTGTAACTAAGGAGGCGTGTCCTCTAGGCTTGGCACCTACAGCTAGTACTACAGTAACTCTCGCTATGGGGGATGCTCTAGCGGTTGCGTTGCTGCAGGAGAAAAATTTTCAAGCTGAGGACTTTGCTCTATTTCACCCTGGTGGGGCTTTGGGCAAGCGTCTGTTGTTGCGCGTTGATGATTTAATGCATCAAGGCGAGGAGATACCACTGGTATCTGAGCAGACAACGGTAAAAGAGGCCCTGTTTGAAATTACCAATAAAAAGCTGGGTATAACTGGTGTAGTCGACGCAAGCTCTGCATTGGTTGGAGTGTTTACCGATGGTGATTTACGCCGCTGTCTCGAACTTGGAACCGAATCTCTGGAATGGTTAATCTCTAAGGTTATGAATGCTAATCCTAAGCGTATTTTGCGCCAAAACTTGGCTGCTAAAGCGCTGCAGCAGATGGAGCAGTATTCTGTTACTTCCCTGTTTGTTTTTGAGCAGCAGGAAGATAAACAACCCGTCGGTATAGTCCACTTACACGATCTACTTAAGGCAGGTGTGGTGTGAAAGAGTCTTTAGCTCAGATCCGTCTGTTGCTGCTAGATGTTGATGGTGTGCTGACGGATGGGCGCATAATTTACGATAACAATGGAGTTGAGAGCAAGGCATTCAATGTGCGCGATGGCCATGGATTGAAAATGTTACAACGCGCCGGAGTTTCGGTAGGCATAATTACAGGGCGCGAATCTGCTATTGTTACCCATCGGGCGCAAGAGTTGGATATTGAGTTTGTCTACCAAGGGGCTAAGGATAAGCTGGTGCCCTATGAACAAATTCTCGCTAAAACAGGTTTTAGCGAGAAGCAGGTGGCTTATGTTGGCGATGATGTAGTCGATCTACCTATTTTGCGTCGCGTTGGTTGTTCATTTACGGTCGCTGATGGCTGTGCCGAGGTTAAGCCACATGTGGATTATATTACTACCTGCGCCGGAGGCTGCGGAGCGGTGCGGGAAATATGTGATATGTTGTTGCACGAATCTGGGCACTGGGATGAGATTACCGCCCGTTATTTTGCGGGATAATACAAAGATGTTTCCATGATTACTCGTGAGCGCATTCGTTATTTTCTGATGTTGGCTGTGGTGCTCATCTGTGCATCATTAGTAGTTGTCGTGCTGTTCTATCAGCGCACCGATGAACCAGCACAAGAGCTGAAAGATATAGTCATGCAATCTGATGTTACTTTGCATGAATTGAACTACACTGAAACCGAAGATGGTGTGGCGCGCTGGAATCTTGTTGCTGATTCTGCTGATCATGATGTCAACAAGGAGATGACAGTTATTGAGAATGTTCGCTTGAAATTATTTGACCAAGATGAAGCCGGTGATGTTGAGTTGACGGCTAAAACTGGCACTATAGATTCGGCGATGAGCAAAGTTCACGCAAGTGGTGACGTGGTAATTACGACACAAAATGGATACCGTTTTACCAGTAATTCGGTTGATTTTGTAGGTAAGTCATCAAAAGATGGCCAAATATCTACAGCTGATGCGGTTAAAATTACCAGTGAAAATTTTGTTATTACAGGCGTTGGGTTAGCTGGAGATCTTGGTAATGGTAGGTTTGTGCTGAAAAAAAATGTAACTGCTATTTATTACCCTCAGCCCTTTAATGGAGGTCAGTAGTGCGCTTACTCAGTTTCACTATTATTGCATTGTATGCAGTCTTGTGTGGTAGCCTACTAGATAGTACTGCCTATGCCGAGACACAAGAGATTAAACATGATAGCAATCAGCCAGTAAATATCAGTGCTAACAAGTTGGAAGCTGATGATAAAACTGGTGTTTTTGTCTTTATTGGTGATGTTCAAGCGCAGCAAGGTGAAGTATTTATCTATGCGCAAAAGATGACGGTATACTACAGCAAGGCTGCAAGTAGCAGCAACAGCACGAAAAAACAGGTTGATAAGGTTGTCGCGCAGCAGGATGTGCGTATTGTCCAACTCGACCGCGTGGCAACTGGACAGCAAGCTGTGTATTATAATCAGGAGGGACGAATTGTGCTGACTGGTGATCCGCGTGTAGTACAGGGGGACAATAACGTAGCTGGTGAGCGTATTGTTGTCTATCTAAACGATAATCGCAGTGTTGTTGAGGGTGGTGAGAAGCAGCGGGTAAAGGCAGTATTTGTCCCCGAGGGTCAACAGTAGTGAATGCACATCAACTTAGCGCAACCGGTTTGCAGAAGTCTTACAAAGGACGCCGAGTAGTTAACGATGTAGCCTTAGCGGTGCAATCCGGGCAGGTCGTGGGGCTGTTGGGCCCCAATGGCGCAGGTAAGACTACCTCCTTTTATATGGTTGTTGGGTTAATTAAACCGGAGCAGGGTAAAGTCTCTCTTGATCAGCAGGATATGACAGAATGGCCAATGTATCAGCGGGCTGCTGCTGGCGTAGCTTACCTGCCGCAAGAGTCGTCAATATTTCGTAAATTGACGGTTGAACAGAATCTGCTGGCGATATTGGAATATCATGTTGGCGATGCTCAACAACGCCAAAAACGTTTACAGCAACTTCTTGATGAGTTCCGTCTCGGGCATGTTGCTAAAACACCAGGCTATGCCCTGTCTGGTGGCGAGCGCAGACGCACAGAAATTGCGCGGGCGTTGGTTATTGATCCCCGTTTTATCTTGTTAGATGAACCTTTTGCGGGCATAGATCCGTTAGCTGTTATTGATATACAAAATATTATCGTTGATTTGAAAAATAGAGGCATTGGGGTCTTGATCTCTGATCACAATGTTCGCGAAACCTTGGGTGTTTGCGATAGTGCATATATCCTCAATGATGGTACAATCTTAGAAAAAGGAACACCTGCTCAAATTGCAGAAAGTCCTTTAGCACGTGAAATTTATCTGGGTGAAAGCTTCCGTCTGTAGAGAACTAGTCCTGTGCGAAACTGACGTATTTGATGTCAGTAAACTTAAATTAGGGTAGCTGATGGCATTAGAATTACGCCAACAATTGAAATTAAGTCAACAACTGGTTATGACTCCACAGTTGCAACAGGCGATTAAGTTATTGCAACTTTCGCGGGTTGAACTAGAAGAGGTGGTTAATCAGGAGCTTGAAGAAAATCCGGTATTGGACGATACCCCAGTTGTGGAAGAGGCTAGACAGACAGAACCCGATGTGTCACCAGAACCGGAGACAGCACTTGCCTCCGATATAGAGAAAACTCAGGAAGTAGCCGAGACTGACGGTTTAGCGCAAATCGATGATTGGCAGACCTATCTTCAGGGTTACTCGCAAGGTGGTAGCGCTAGCGAAAACTACAGTGATGATGATCAGCCCTCTTATGAAAATCTGCTTACTTCTCAAACCACGCTAGGTGATCATTTGCGCTGGCAATTCAATCTATCAGCGTTTAGTGATGTAGATAAACAGATTGCCGCAGTGATTATTGGTAATATCAATGATGATGGCTATCTAATAGGTGGCTTGGAGCCTATTATTGAACAGAGTGGTGCGGAATATAGTCAGGTGGAGAGTGTTTTAGCTGCGGTGCAAAAGTTTGATCCTCCTGGGGTTGCTGCTCGTAGTCTGCCTGAATGTTTATTGTTGCAGTTGCGCGGCTTAGGTTTGGAGGACTCCTTATCTGCACGTATCGTACGTGATTTTTCTAAAGAGTTGGAGGAGCGGCGCTATCCAGTAATCGCTAAACAGTGCAAAGTTAGTGTTGAGGAGGTATTTGAAGCGGCTCAAGTTTTGGCTACCCTTGATCCATATCCAGGTAGTCAATATGGCTCGTCAGATGTGCAATATATTACCCCGGACATCTTCGTGCATAAGGTGGGTGATGACTATGTTGTTTCCCTTAATGATGACGGCTTAGCCAACTTACGTATTAGTTCGTACTACTCTAATGCTCTGTCTGGTAAGACCGTTGATGCCGCGACAAATGAATATATTCAAGAAAAGATGCGCGGCGCTTTATGGTTGATTAAAAGTATTCACCAACGGCAACGTACTATTGAAAAAGTAACTAAAAGCATTGTTAAATTTCAGCGTGATTTTTTCGATCACGGTATTACCCATCTTAAACCACTGGTTTTGCGTGATGTGGCAGATGATATTGAGATGCATGAATCGACAATTAGCCGGGTTACTACCAATAAATATGTGCAGACTCCGCAGGGTTTGTTGGAGCTAAAGTTCTTTTTTAATAGTGGTATTGGCACTACTGGCGGGGAATCTATCGCTTCAGAAAGTGTTAAAACTAGAATCGAAGAAATAATTGCTGAAGAAAATGAAAAAAAACCTTATTCTGATCAGAAGATAGTTGCTTTGCTCCACGCTGAGGGTATCGATATTGCTAGACGGACAGTAACTAAATATCGCGAGATGTTAGGAATCGGGTCATCTACTGCGCGTAAAAGGTTTTTTTAGTACATTGGTAATACTTTACTAGGTTGTTTAGTGTGGGCGTGTTTATATTGGTAATCATGCTGGCTATCGCTACTGACTGATAATTAACAAGGAGGATTCATGAACATTTCAGTAACATTTCGGCACATGGACGTAAGTGAGCCAGTAAAGGCTTATGCAGAAGAGAAAGTCTCTCGGGTAAATAAGTATATTGATGAGCCCATTGATGCCCAGGTAGTACTGTCGGTAGAGAAAAAAATTCGTCATAAAAGTGTGGTAACTATCATAGCTAAAGGTATTACCATCAAAGCGTCAGCCGAAGTTATTGATGATATGTACGCTTCTATTGATGAGGTAGTAGACAAACTAGAGCGTCAGCTTAGACGGTATAAAGAAAAATTAAAGCGTCATACTACCCGTAAAGGTAGGGAGCGCAATATAACCAAGACTATTTACGAAGCAGCCAGCTTTGAAGTTGAAGATGCAGAGCCACAAGTTATTCGCTCCCACAGTTTTTCTCTCAAGCCAATGTCGGTTGATGAAGCGGTTATGCAGATGGATCTGTTGAATAAAGAATTTTTGGTTTTCAGTGATGATACCACCGAGCAGGTGACTGTTGTATATCGCCGCAAGGATGGAAACTACGGTTTAATTATCCCTGAAGCATAAGATAACTAATAATATCAGCGCGGCAAGTTGATGCCGCGCTGTTTTTGCAAACGAATGATTATGAATATTGTTGACTTGCTAAATCCGGCCTCAGTAGAGGCTGACATCAAATCAGTAAATAAAAATGATGTGTTGGTAGAGATGACTGACGTGTTATTACGTTCTGTATCTGGACTAAAGCGCGATCAGGTCTTAGAAGTCCTTCAGGAACGTGAGCGTCTAGGTAGCACCGGTATCGGTGAAGGTGTTGCTATACCCCATGGTAAGCTAAAAGATATTGATCAACTGGTTTTGTCTTTTGGCCGTAGTAAACAAGGGGTTGATTTTGATTCCATGGATGGCAAACCAGCACACTTATTCTTTTTATTGTTAGCACCGGAAGACTCTATTAGTGTCCACCTGAAAACCTTGGCGAGAATATCTAAACTTCTCAAAGATGAAGCTGTGCGCGCACAGTTGATGGACGCAGTTACTGCGGAAGAGATATATCAGATCATCCGCAATAAAGAGGCGGCATAACTCAAGTGTTATAATCCCTATAGCATGGTTACTTAATCGATTGGTGGTAGTCTATGGCTCAGTTAAGTATTAGGGAGTTATTGGAAGAACAGGATACTGGACTCGACCTAGTGGTGTTGTCTGGTGCCGACGGGTTAGATAAAACGATAGAATCCCACCGTATCCAAAAGCCGGGTCTAGGTCTGGCTGGCCATCTGAATTTCTTGCATGCAAATCGTCTGCAGATTCTTGGTTCTACTGAGTTAAGCTATCTTGCGCAGTTATCTACCGAAACAGCTGCTGCAAATATTGAAGCTCTGTGCAAATTAAACTTCTCCTGTTTTATCATTACCAAAGGGCAACAGCCGCCCGATATCTTTCTGGAAAAAACCGCAGCACACTCCATCCCCGTATTACGTACACAGATGAAAAGTTCTGCCTTTATCTCCATGATCAGTAATTTTTTGGAGGAACGGTTGTTGCCTGCGACAACTGTGCATGGCGTATTGGTAGATATCTTTGGCGTCGGAGTGTTGTTAATAGGTAAAAGTGGTATAGGTAAAAGTGAGTGCGCTCTGGACTTGGTCCTGCGCGGACACCGCTTGGTTGCCGATGATGTGGTTAGGGTGCGTACTAAACTGCCAGCTGTACTTTTTGGTGAGGGCAGTGATCTGCTAAACTATCACATGGAGATCCGCGGTTTAGGAATCATAAATATCAAGCATCTGTTTGGTGTCTCTGCAATTCGTGAGCGCAAAAAAATTGACTTAGCCATTGAGTTGCTCGAATGGGAAAATGGGGCAAGTTATGATCGCCTAGGTCTAGATGAGCAATATTATGAACTGTTGGGACTCAAGATTCCTTTATTGAAGGTACCTGTTTGTCCGGGACGGAATATCTCCTCTATTTTAGAGGTTGCTGCGCGTAATCAACTACTAAAAGAGATGGGATATAACAGTGCCAGAGAGTTCCAAGACCGCTTAGAGGCGCGCATGGCGGAAACTGCGCAGTTGCGTTCACATGTTATTATCGGTGATGATCTGGAGTAGGTGATGCATTTTGTTATTATTACTGGACTCTCCGGCTCGGGTAAATCCACAGCAGCACGTGTTCTCGAAGATGAGGGCTATTATGTAGTTGATAATTTTCCTATAGCTTTAATGGGCCAGTTTTTAGAGCAGGACGATTTAGAAATAGTTGCTCGGCGTGGTGTCGCTATAGTTATGGATGTGCGAAACCCCAGTTTTTTAGCCGAGAGTAGCGCTGCATTCGAAAAGGTTAGGATTGCTGGGCATAAGCTAGATATCTACTATTTTGATGCTACGGATGATGCATTGATCCGCCGATTTTCTACGACTAGACGCCGCCATCCACTGATGGTTCATGCCAATATAGCTAATGCTATTGCGCAAGAGCGCAGCATGTTGCAGCCGCTGCGCACTCTGGCGTCAGTGGTATTTGATACCACCGAACTCAGCGTCCATCAATTAAAGGCTAGTGTGCTGCTCCAACTGCACGGTGAGTGCAATCAAGTAGTGCCGATGGTGATTCGTTTACAATCCTTTGGCTTTCGCTACGGGATACCTCTGGAATCCGATCTGGTACTCGATGTGCGGTTTTTGCCTAATCCTCATTATGTTGCTGAACTGCGCCCCTTTACTGGTTTGGATAAAGCGGTACGCGATTATGTTTTTGCCTATCCGCAAAGTCAGGAATTTATTCAGCGCACCTCTGATTGGCTAGATTTTTTGTTGCCCCAGTATCGTCAAGAAGGTAAGAGTTATCTTACGGTCTCAGTTGGCTGTACTGGTGGACATCATCGCAGTGTTGCTGTTGTTGAAGCGCTGCACTCTAAGATGAAGGAGACCCAAAATGTTAAGGTCTTTCATCGCGATCTAGTCAAGGGGGAAGAATGATAGGTCTTATTATTGCTACCCATGCTGCTTTGGCTACCGAGTTACTTAATGCTGCAGAATCCATAGTAGGGCCAATAAGTCATGTACGCTGTCTCTCTGTTAGTGCTGATGACGATTTGGAGAGTATGCAGCAGCGATTGCAAGAGGATATAGCTGCAGTTGATTGCTGTGATGATGGTGTGCTTATTATGACCGATCTATTTGGTGGTACACCGGCTAATATTGCTGCGCGTTTTTTAAGTAGTAATCGTGTGGAGATAGTAAACGGGGTAAACTTACCAATTTTACTCAAATTTTCTAGTAGTCGTGACTCTATGGATTTGCCAAAGTTGGCAACATTTATGCGGAACTATGGGCAAAAGAGTATTGTCTTAACCAGCGATATTCTGTGTGGTGTGGAGAGTTAATGGCGATAGTTTTAGCGCGTGTTGATAATCGGTTGATTCATGGTCAGGTGCTTGAGGCTTGGGTCCCCTATGTGCGGGCAACATCTATTGTAGTTGTGGATGATATTGTGGCACAGGATGCTTTTCGTCGCCAACTAATGCAAGCGGTTGTTCCATCGACGATAGCGGTGCAGATCTGCTCCCATGAACAGATTCCAGAGCTCTGTAAGAGCTTAGATTCTGCCAAAGAGAATGTTCTGGTGTTGTTTGCTAATCCAAATAGTGCGTTGCAGGCGTACCTAAGAGGCTTGGTTTTTAAAGCGCTGAATTTGGGCAATATGCACATCGGTGAACATAAATGCTGTATATCAAAAACATTGTATATGGATACCCATGATTTGCAGGCTTTAGAGCAGTTAGCACAGTGTGGCGTTGACATAAGCGCTCAGTGTATACCGACCGATAAGGTGCTGCATTGGGACTGCAACTGTCGTTCTTTAAGGTAGTCTATGAATTTAGCAAATTGGCTGATGGTTGCTGCTGTATCTACTGTGGCAGGTTTAGATCGTACTGCCATGGCCTCGGTTATGCTGGCTCGCCCTTTAGTTTGCGCTGCGCTCATGGGTTATTTATTAGATATCTTTGTCCCGGCGCTACAATTGGGGATAATGCTAGAACTTCTTTGGCTGATGCGACTACCTGTCGGTGCTGCTGTTGCTCCAGATGATACACAAGCAGCTATTGGCGCTGTAGTTTTAATAAAATTATTTGCTGTGCACCTGCCCGAACATCACTGGGAACTGGTGGTGTCTGTTGGCTTGTTGGTGGTGGTATTTGCCGAAATTGGTAAATGCTTTGACGTCTGGGCGCGCCACATAAATGAGCGCCTCTTTCTACACGCACAGAGAAACTTGGAGCGTGGTTGCTGGCGCTCCTTGGTGGCAAATCACTACTGTGGTCTTCTCGTTTTTGCCGTCGCCTCTTTAGCTTCATCCGGTTTTATAATTGCCAGTGGTAATTTTATCCTAAATATAGGCTTGGGCTATATTGATGAAATAGCCTTTCTCTTCCCAGTTGATGGGCGCATGCTAGCAGCTATTTTTCCTATCACGGGTATCGCGGCAACTTTAGCTGTTATTCGTGGGCGCCATACTGTGGCATTGTTTGTAGCTAGCTTTGCAGTTACTTATGCCATATTGGAGATTGTGTGATGTCTGAGCCTGTGCCAGTTGCAGTTTCTAAGTGGGGTCTATTGCGGCTGGCATTACGCTGTTTGTTTGTGCAGTCGAGCTGGAATTATCGCCAATTTCAAGGTTTAGGTTGGTGTGTGGCCTTGCTGCCAGAGTTGCGTGAGTTTTACCCTTCCGATAAATTAGCTGCGGTTTTGAGTAAGTATTTAAGATACTTTAATACCAACACCTTTTTTGTCTCTAGTGTTGCCGGTGCAACCATAGCTATAGAAGCTAAGCACAGCCAAGGATGCGACGTGCCAATTGAGGCACATCAATATGCTGATGCAGTAATGGCTCCAGTTGCTGCTGTTGGTGATGCCCTGTTTTGGGGTGGATATCGCTCTTTAATCTGCTGCTTTGCTGTTGCTTTGGCTGCATATGGCTTTTGGTGGGCGCCGATCTTATTGGTGGTATTGTTTAATCTTCCTGTAGTTGTTGTGCGCATTTGTGGCGTGTGGATCGGTTATAATCATGGAGCAGCGGTGATCGGCATGGTACAGCGTGCTCACCTTGCTGATGTGGCTCTGGTTCTCAAACGTGCCACTGTGGTACTTCTTGGCGCAGTGTGCGCAGTGCTGGTTCATGGTGCCCACCTGCCGTTAGGGTGGGCTATGGCTACCAATGCTCTTGTAGTTGCTATTGTCTTAGCAGCTGTTTTTTGTTTGCGGAAAGGGGTACCAACGGCAATTGTGTTGTGTACTGTTATTGTCAGTGTGACAACCCTGAGCAAATTGCTTATGTAGTAAGTTTTTACTACATCTATTTTGTGAAATATTTAAAGGTTGGTATGGCAGAAAAAGAGTTTGAAATTATAAATCGTTTGGGGCTGCATGCGCGTGCTGCAGCGCAATTTGTACAGTTGGCTGGAAAATTTAGCGCTGAAGTTTTTGTTGAAAAAGATGATTTAGATGTAAATGGTAAAAGTATTATGGGAATATTAATGTTGGCTGCACCAAAAGGATCATTGATTAAGGTGCGTACTGAGGGGGCTGATGCAGAAGAGGCATTGGCTGCGATAGGACAACTCATTAATGACAAATTTGGCGAAGAGTGATCCGCTAAATGTGCGTGTTTCTGGGGTTGCGGCTTCCCCAGGGATAGCTATTGGCGAGCTATATCTTTTGGATAGACGCCGTGTGGCAGTTCTGGAATATCATATTCAGGAAACTGCTGTTGAGGGCGAGATTGCGATTTTTACCGCGGCTCTCTTGCTGGCTAAACAGCAACTCGAGGTTATTAAGGATGGCCTGTCCCACAACTCTCAGACCGAGCACTTCTATATTATTGATACTCAGCTAATGATTCTCAATGATCCAATGCTGTGCGATGCTACAGTTCAGATCATAAAAAATAATAAAATTAATGCTTCTGGTGCATTGAAGAGAGTATTGCGCCAGTTTCGTCAAACCTTTGATAGTATTGAAGATGAATATTTGCGCGAACGAGGTTCGGACATAGAACTTGTAGGCGAGCGGGTGCTGCGCAATATTCGCGGTGCGGTTCAACAGAATATCAGTAGCCTCGTCCAGAGATCAGTTATAGTCGCCCATGATCTGTCACCAGCTGATACCCTGCAGTTGGATAAGAAAAAAACCGTAGCTTTTGTTACTGATCTGGGTGGACGTACTTCCCATACGGCCATTCTGGCACGGTCGCTAGAGATTCCCGCTGTAGTAGGTACGGAACATATCACCAACCAAGTTGTACCTGGGGCAGTGATTATTGTTGATGGCTGTAGTGGCTGTGTAATAATAAATCCTTGTCCTGTAACAATTGAAAAATATCTAGCCAAGCAAAAGCGCTATGATCTGTATCGGCAAAAACTGCAGGAGTACTGTGAGCTGCCAGCGCAGACTAGTGATGGTATAAAGATTGAGCTAAAAGCTAATATTGAGTTTCCTGATGAAGCAGAGTTGGCCATTCACAATGGCGCAACCGGTATTGGTCTGTTACGCACTGAGTTTATGTATATAGCGCGACAGCAACCACCGAGCGAAGAGGAACAATTTGTTGAATATCGGCGTATTATTCAACAGACTGCACCTCACCCAGTTACTATTCGGACGCTTGATGTTGGTGGAGATAAATTTGTGCCCGATATTTGTCTGGATGAGGAAGCTAATCCAGCCATGGGGTTGCGCTCAATCCGCCTGTCGCTGCATGAACAGAAGCTGTTCCAAGTTCAGATTCGGGCAATATTGCGCGCCTCCGCGCTGGGCAAGATACGCATCCTGTTTCCCATGGTAACTGGCGTGGCAGAGGTGCGCTCTTGTAGAGCGATGGTAACGGCTGTGATGGAAGAGCTCAGCTCACTTAATATTGCTTTCGATAAAGATATTCAGATTGGTATTATGATAGAAACTCCAGCAGCAGTTCTCATTGCTGACCTATTAGCTGCTGAAGTAGACTTTTTTTCAGTTGGCAGCAACGATCTAATCCAGTATTGTCTTGCGGTTGATCGTGGTAATGAGCATGTTGCTTATCTGTACGAGCCGTTTCATCCCGCAATCTTGCGTGCGTTGGCTCAGGTGGCTCAAGCAGCTCAGTCTGCGGGTATACCCGCCTGTATTTGCGGAGAGTTGGCTGCCGAACCAATTTACAGTGCGCTGCTCATTTCGATGGGCTACAGTGAACTATCTATGAATAGCGGTGGTATTTCGCGCGTGAAAAAGTTATTGCGCCAGTGGCATAGTTCAGAGGGCAAAAAATTGTTGGAATCTTTGTGGAGTTTTGCTACTGCAGCAGAAGTTGCCACCGCTGTGAATGTGGCACTAAAAGAGTACGCTTACGAATTTGAGGTTGAAGATAGTATCGAACATCACATGATGTAAGCTCGCTAGACTGGTGTTTTACAGTTCTATGTTGCTTATTAAACATAGAGTAATTTTTAAGGTGTGAAAGGAATACCGTAATGCCAATGACCGATTTTATGTTTACTTCTGAATCTGTTAGTGAGGGCCATCCAGATAAAATGGCTGATCAGATTTCTGATGCGATTCTCGATGCTATTTTAACTGAGGATAAATATGCACGTGTTGCCTGCGAAACACTTGTAACCACTGGGATGGCTATGCTAGCCGGTGAAATAACTACACATGCGAAAATTGATTATGCAGAAATTGTCCGTCAAACAATTCGCGAAATTGGTTATATCGGCTCTGATGTCGGGTTTGATGCCAACACCTGTGCTGTTATGACCTCTCTGGATCGTCAGTCGCCAGATATCTCGCAAGGGGTGACTGTGGGTGAGGGTATGTTCAAGGATCAGGGAGCTGGTGATCAAGGGCTGATGTTTGGTTATGCCTGTAATGACACCGCGCAATTTATGCCAATGCCTATTGTTTTTGCCCACAAACTGACTCAGCAACTTGCGGCTATTCGTAAAGCTGGAGTGGTAGATTTTTTGCGCCCAGATAGTAAGTCGCAGGTTTCTATTCAATATATTGATGATAAACCAGTACGTATAGACGCAATTGTTCTGTCTACCCAACATGATCCAGATGTGACCCATCGTCAGATTGAAGAGGCACTGATGGAAGAGGTGGTCAAGAAGGTGTTGCCAGGAAATCTGATTGATGCAGAGACTAAATTCTTTATCAATCCAACAGGACGTTTTGTCGTCGGTGGCCCCGTGGGTGATTGTGGTTTAACTGGACGGAAAATTATTGTTGATACCTACGGTGGACAGGGTTCACATGGTGGTGGAGCTTTCTCCGGTAAGGATCCATCTAAAGTGGATCGCAGCGCCTCCTATATGGGACGCTATGTAGCCAAGAATATTGTCGCTGCTGGTTTGGCTAGTAAATGCGAGGTGCAGGTTGCGTACGCAATTGGTGTGGCTGAACCGGTTTCTGTTATGGTCAATGCCTTTGGCACTGGCAAGATAGCCTCTGATCAGATTGCGCGCATTGTTCGTGAGGAGTTTGATCTACGTCCTGCAGCGATCATTGAAACTCTGGATCTGCTGCGTCCTATCTATCGTCAGACCGCTGCCTATGGTCACTTTGGTCGTGAATTACCTGATTTCACTTGGGAAAAAACTGACCGCATACAGTCTCTACGCAGCCGTGCTGGTCTGTAGTTGCAATTAAACAATCTGCTAAGCAAGGCAGTAAAATACTGCCTTGCTTTTTTATTTTTACTTATGCGATTCAGAACACCATATGTGTTTATCTAAGCCAAATCTGTCTATTATTATCCCTGTTTTCAATGAAGCTAAAACGCTTCAGAGTCTTTTTGCCGCTTTGGAATTGCAACGCGGATTAGCGCTGGAAATTATTTTTAGTGTTAGCTGCTGCGACGACGGTTCCGAGATGTTGATTGCACAGTACTCAGTACGGAGTAAACATAAAATTGTTGTAGTGCCCAGTGCAAAGGGCCGCGCCGTGCAGATGAATCGTGGCGCAGAAAAAGCCAGTGGTGACCTGTTGCTGTTTCTTCATGCCGATAGTAGTTGGCATCTGCCCTATTTGCTTCGCGATGCGGTTGAATTTTTTAACCAAGAGGCTCATGCCTGCCAACCAGCACAGATTGCCGCTCATTTTCGGTTAAAGTTTCAGCATAAAGATAAAAAACAAAAATTTTACCGCTATTTAGGTGAAAAGTCGGCGTTGAATCGGCATGGCACTATCTATGGTGACCAAGGGATAATGCTTGGCAAATCTCTGTGGCATGGGGTCGGTCCTTATCGTGAGGATGTCTCTGCCCTTGAAGATGTTTTTTTTGCCAATGCTGTTGAAAAAAAGGCCACCTGGGTACTATTACCTCAGCTTATTAGCACCTCAACACGGCGCTATGTGAACGAGGGAATTTGCTCTAGAATAACGCTTAATACTCTCCTGATTATCGCCGGAGGGACTGGGCTGTTAGATTGTTCATCATCAAGTCCTCAGGCTGCAGCAGCCCCAGACGGGGATCGCGATCAGTCTGTATGTCAGTTGTTAGAGTATTGTGCCCAGCGATTGCAGCGTCTGCCGATTAAACAATATTTTGCTTTTTGGTATAGCTGCGCCCACATCATAATGGAATATTCATGGTTTGCATGTTATGTGTGTGGCTGGTTAATTCCGTATGCTAGCGCGCAACAAAGAGAGTCTATGCTGGCGGTGCATGAACGTTTTGTATTGCCACTGTTATTGAAACCGCCATGCGGTTGGATTCTAGGTATATTGAGCTGGTTGGTGTTTTATCTGTTTTATCTATTTGTTGTCTATTCTGGTCCAATTCTTCATGGGCTGAAAATTCATAACTCTAATTTAGGAGAGTTACATGACTTGTAACAATATCGGTGAGATTAATGCGGAAACTATCGTGAAAGATATGTCTTTAGCTAACTGGGGCCGCAAAGAGATCACTATTGCTGAAACCGAAATGCCGGGATTGATGGCGGTACGTGCAGAGTTTAGCGAGCGCCAACCATTAGCTGGGGCACGTATCTCTGGTTCACTGCACATGACTATTCAGACGGCTGTGCTTATTGAAACGCTGGTCGCGTTAGGTGCCGATGTGCGCTGGGCAAGCTGCAATATCTACTCTACCCAAGATCATGCAGCTGCAGCTATTGCGGCTACTGGAGTTCCTGTTTTTGCCATCAAAGGTGAGAGTTTGGAAGACTATTGGGAATATACCAAAAAAACTCTGGCGTTTCCTCAGGGGCCAACCATGATTCTTGATGATGGTGGTGATGCTACACTGTTAGTGCATCGCGGAGTTCAACGCGAAATTGAGTATGAAAAAACCGACAAAATCCCACCAGTGTGTGACGATCACGAAGAGATTCGTATTGTGGACAGAATGTTAAATCGTACACTTAGTGAGGATAGTAGCTACTGGCGCAAGCTGTCTAAAAATCTTATTGGCGTAAGTGAGGAGACTACAACTGGGGTGCATCGCCTGTATCAAATGGCACGAGATAAAACATTGATGTTCCCAGCATTTAATGTCAACGATTCGGTAACCAAAAGTAAATTCGATAATCTGTACGGTTGCCGTGAATCATTGCTCGATGGTATTAAGCGCGCTACTGATGTAATGATCGCCGGTAAACAGTGTGTGGTCTTGGGTTATGGCGATGTAGGTAAGGGCTGTGCGCAAGCTTTTCGTGGTATGGGAGCTATGGTTTCAGTTACTGAGATTGATCCAATTTGTGCTCTGCAAGCATGCATGGAGGGATTCAATGTCGTAAATATGGACGAAGCTTGTGCCTGGGGGGATATCTTCGTAACTACCACCGGAAATGTGGATGTTATTACCCGTAGACATATGGATCAGATGAAACATGAGTCCATCGTATGTAATATTGGCCACTTTGATTCAGAGATTCAGGTTGATTCGCTATTTCGTGACCCAACGCTTAAAGTGCACGAAATTAAACCTCAGGTCGATCAGATAGAGTGGCCGGATGGTAAACGAGTTACATTGTTGGCACGTGGCCGTTTGGTCAATTTAGGTTGTGCTACCGGACATCCAAGTTTTGTTATGAGTAACAGTTTTGCCAACCAAGTGTTAGCACAGATGGAACTGTGGCAAAACAGTAATAAATATGAAAAAGATGTTTACGTACTGCCAAAAATTCTTGATGAAAAGGTTGCTAAACTGCATTTAGCTAAGCTTGGTGCAAAGTTGACCACTCTGACCCAGAAACAGGCAGACTATTTGGATCTGGATATTGCTGGACCATATAAGCCTGAGCATTACCGCTACTGATTAAAAGTTGCAATGGTTAAAATAAAAAAAGGGAACTGGTTATCCAGTTCCCTTTTTTTATTGATTTTGTCACGCACAAAAAAGCTTTAATTATCAGCTTAACTTAGCCTTTAACTACTGCGCCCGCACGAATGCAGCGGGTGCAAACTTTCATTGATTTAACCACACCGTTTTGTACCGCCCGAACCTTCTGCAGGTTTGGATTCCATACTTTGCGGGTTTTATTATGTGCATGGCTGACGTTATTGCCAGTTACCGGTTTTTTACCACAAATTTCACATGTTTTGGACATATCTCTGTAGACCTCCTAAGTTTTTTGAACACAGATAACTAGCATAATATTGCTATCGACGCAAGGGATAATTATGGTGAAACTAATTATCCTAATCTGCTAGATCTTCCTCGCTAATTATGGTTATGCCGTGCTGTGCCAGTAATGCTGTTGTTACCCCTTGGCCAGCAATAATATGCTGACCTTGATAGATGAAGTTAACCCCGCATGAAGGGCTACGCTGTTTAAATATTGCTGAACTGCAACCGGTAAGCTGGGCGATCAGTAAGCTTTGCTGGGCACCGGATAAAAAATTGGCAGTTACGTCTTGGCCGATTTCCGTGCACAGCGCCCCTGTGCCATTTACAACGGCTAGACCGTCGCCGCACTTAAAAGAGCTGGCACAGCGTGGGGTAGTCAATCCACCCAGTTGCTCAGGGCAGATCGGGATGGGTAACAGTTGGTGCTGCTCTAGGTACTCTTTAACTGCACGGCACTGCTTTGTTTGCCCATCATAGCGTGTGTTTAGACCAAGCAGACAGGCGCTTACTAATACAGGTTGTAGTTGTTTCATTGGGCAAGCGGTGGGTTGATTAGCTGAGTATCCTGAATTTGATCATGGTCGGCAATGATTACCTTACGCCCGTGAACGGTTATTTTCCCTTGGGCAAACCACTGTATCGCCTGCGGGTATATCTTATGCTCCTGCACTAAAATCCGTGCCGCTAGCTCCTGTTCTGTGTCATTTTCTAGAATTGGCACTACCGCTTGAATTATAATTGGTCCAGTGTCGACACCACCGTCTACAAAATGTACTGTGCAACCAGAGAAGCGTGCGCCGTAATCTAAAGCTTGCTGTTGCACATGTAACCCTGGGAATGCTGGCAGAAGGGCAGGGTGGATATTCATTATCCGTTCGGGAAAGGCCGCTATAAATTGTTGACCTATTATGCGCATAAAGCCAGCTAGCACAACCAAATCGACTTTGTGTTCTACCAAGGTAGCTACGACGGCCTTATCGAATTGTTCACGGTGGGAAAATTCGCGATGATTGATGCACTGGGAAGTTAAACCTGCTTTGTTAGCTCTGGTCAGGGCACCGGCGTCAGGGTTGTTGGCAATAACGATCACAATTTCTGCGTCGATAAAGCCTGTCGCACATCCGTCAATAATTGATTGTAGATTTGTGCCGCCACCTGATGCCAAGACACCGATGCGTAGTTTGTTGGCCACGTTTAGCTCCCGTACCTTTTGCGTTATACCAGCTTGACGCTGGGTAGGTCGGCAGTATCTTTCTCAATAACGCCAATCTCCCAAGCTGTTTCATTTAATCCTGATAGCCTGATCAATATCTCTTCGCTCTGGTCATTGGGAACAATTAAAACCATACCCAAACCATTATTGAAGGTGCGGTGCATCTCGGTATCATCAATATTGCCACCAGCTTGCAGGGCGGTAAAAATCGCAGGTTTTTCCCAACTGTCTTTTGTTATAACGGCCTGACAGTGTTTGGGTAGTACTCGCGGTATGTTCTCTAGCAAGCCACCACCAGTAATATGCGCCATACCTTTAATATTGAAATCGCGAATCAGATTAAGGATGGTTTTGACATAGATACGCGTTGGGGTCAGCAGTTCCATGCCTATTGATTGGCTGAATCCTTCGGGGGTATCTTCGGGTTTCAGACCCATGATGTCAAAAAATACCTGACGCGCTAGGGAGAAGCCGTTAGAGTGCAAGCCACTGGAGGCAATGCCAATAATCTTGTCGCCAACAGTTATCGACGAGCCATCAATAATGTTGTCGTTATCAACCGCGCCAACGGTGAAACCAGCTACATCATATTCTCCAGCAGCATAAAAACCTGGCATCTCAGCTGTTTCACCACCTATTAGGGCACATCCCGCCTGTTTGCACCCTTCAGCTATGCCCTTAATCACTTCAGCTGCTTTTTCGGGCGAAAGCTTGCCTGTCGCCATATAGTCGAGAAAGAATAGTGGCTCGGCACCCTGCACAATAATGTCGTTGACGCACATAGCAACCAAGTCGATACCGACGGTATCGTGCTTATCCATCATAAACGCCAGCTTAAGTTTGGTGCCAACGCCATCTGTTGATGAAACTAGAGTTGGCTTTTTATATTTGTCACTATGAAACGAGAACAGGCCACCAAAACCACCAATGTCGGTTAATACTTCAGGGCGAGAGGTTGACTTGACAAGGGGCTTTATCATGTCGACGAATCTGTTGCCCGCATCAATATCAACGCCGGCATCTTTGTATGTTGCTTTTTTATTTTCCAAAGTTTAACTCCTAGTGCTAAAAGTGGCGTCAGTAATAAAACATGGACTATGTGTTGTCAATGTCAAATTCGCTCTATTGCACCTGTATCGCTATCATTATTGAACTTCTTTACTGTCTTTACACGAGGTGGCTGGTAGCTTAGAATGAAATCCACGCACATATTTCTTTAACAATATGATTATACATCCGCAGATTATACCAAATTTTAAGGCTGTCAGTTATTCCTAAATGAATAAATGCGAACAAAAATACCCAGCGCTCTTCTCTACATTCCTCGCAAGCTATCATGAATGTGCAAAAGTCTGTAAGTTGCGTGCCATGACTACCGAGGATTTAACTGATGTTGTTGCTATTGAGCAGGATTGCCACAGTAAGCCATGGGGGAGAGAGCTGTTTCAGCGCGAATTGGATAATCCATTAGCCCATGTCATACTCTGTGTGGTGGATGAGTCAATTGCAGGCTATATCTGCTTTTGGGATATTGCCGCTGAAGTAGAAATTCACAATGTTGCTACTACCCCATCACTGCGCGGTATGGGAGTGGGTAGGGTGCTTATGGATTGCGTTTTTAGTTATATTGACTCCTGTAAAATAGACAGTGCGTTTTTAGAGGTTCGCAGTAGTAATGCAATCGCCATCAGGCTGTATGAAAAGTTTGCATTTCTTACTG
Source organism: Desulfuromonas sp. (assembly GCA_034006225.1). GTDB lineage: Bacteria > Desulfobacterota > Desulfuromonadia > Desulfuromonadales > Desulfuromonadaceae > Desulfuromonas. Next base: position 78,335 of record JAVETC010000004.1, read on the forward strand.
TTGATAGGCGTACAAACTACTACTCGGATGGGGAAGATGCCTTATTGATGCAGTGGCGGCGTCAGTCTAGTTAAGAGCCGAGCGTCGGCGAAAGGTTCATTGGTAAAATGAAAAATTTAAAAACTGTTGTGCTGCATAATAGCGAGGTCGCTGCCGGTTATTACCGCATGAAGATCCTCGCCCCTGGTTATGTCAGCCATGCTGCTCCGGGGCAGTTTGTTATGTTGCGTATCCAGCAGCTTAATCAGCCCTTGTTGCGTCGACCCTTTGGGATCTTTCGTGTTGGGACGATGCCTGCTGAGTGCAACGAACTGCCGCAACGAGAATTTGTTGAATTGATATACAAAGTTGTCGGCAGTGGTACTGCGTTGATGTCGAGCTTGCAAAGTGGGGATTGTGTTGAGCTGCTTGGCCCCTTAGGCTCCGGCTTCTCTATTGCGCCACAAGTGGAGAACCATTTGCTGGTCGGCGGCGGTATTGGTTTGGTGCCGCTATATATGTTGGCCGAACAGTTAAGCAAAAATGGTGCACAGGTCCGATTGTTGATGGGTGGGCGTACCCGTGATGATATTCTGTGTATCACGGAATTTGAGCGTCTTGGGGTCGAGACCTATGTGGCAACTGATGATGGTAGCCTCGGTGAGGCTGGTCTGGTAACTAACGTGTTACAACGTCAACTGGAGCACTTTCCCGATGCGGCAGTATATGCCTGTGGTCCCAATGCTATGTTGGCCGCAGTGCGCAATATCTGTTGTGTTGCTGGTGCACCGTTGCAAGTGTCATTGGAGGCACTTATGGCCTGTGGGGTAGGAGCCTGCTTAGGCTGTGTTGTGCCAGGTAAAAACCATGCAGAAGCGCATCCCGATTATTTATGTACTTGTCGCCAAGGGCCAGTTTTTTGTGCCGAGGATCTAGCGTGGCCGACACAGGATGGTCAACATGAAAAATAACAGCATGCATACGTCGCCAGCATTATCCGTTGATTTGGCTGGGCTTCAATTGGACAATCCAGTGATGCCGGCTTCGGGTACATTTGGTTACGGGGCTGAATTTAGCAATTATCTGGAATTGAATAAATTGGGAGCCTTGGTTACCAAGGGGTTATCTTTGCAGCCTAAAGCAGGTAATCCTACCCCGCGCATTGCCGAAACAGCATCAGGAATGTTGAATGCGATTGGGTTGCAAAATGTTGGTATCGATGCCTTTATGCGCGATAAAGTACCATTTTTACAGCAGTTGCACACTCCGGTTATTGCCAATTTTTTTGGTAACACTTTGGATGAGTATATTCAGGTAGCGGACAAGCTGGAGCATATAGATGTTGTTAAAGCTGTTGAGTTGAATATCTCCTGCCCTAATGTAAAACAGGGCGGCATTGTTTTTGGCACCGATCCGATCGCAGCAGCGCAGGTGGTGTCCGAGGTGCGTAGATGCTTGACTAAGCCGCTGATTGCCAAGTTGACCCCCAATGTTACTGACATCACCATTGTGGCACGGGCCGTTGAGCAGGCTGGCGCAGATATAATCTGTTGTATCAATACTTTGACCGGCATGTCTGTGGATATTCACTCCCGTCGATTACGTTTGGCCAACGGAACTGGTGGGTTGTCTGGCCCGGCAATAAAACCCGTAGCGTTACGCATGGTACATCAGGTGGTTAACGCAGTATCAATACCGGTTATTGGTGTTGGTGGAATTATGTGTGCTGAGGATGCTTTGGAATTTCTTCTGCTCGGTGCCAAGGCGGTTCAGGTGGGTACGGCTAATCTGGTAAATCCAGGCTCTATGGATGAAATTATTGATGGCATAACTGCCTTTTTAACCCAACAGGGTATTGGTGATATTAACGACTGGATTGGTAGCCTACACAGTTAGCATACTCCAGCTACATTAGGGCAGTATTCAATGGATGTTATTACAACTCATGTCAATGCAGACTTTGACTGCCTCGGGGCTATGGTGGCAGCGAAGTTGGTGTATCCTGATGCTGCTATGGTTTTCGCTGGCTCTCAAGAGCCCGCCCTGCGCGACTTTTTAACCACTGAAATATGCAGCAGCCTGGTATTTGAACGCTGCAAAAATGTCGACTTTTCCACAGTTAAACGTCTAATTATTGTTGATGCTAATGCCTCAGAACGCATTGGTCCCTTTGCACCACTCTTAGCGCGCGAAGATGTGGAGGTGGTAATTTATGATCACCACCCGCCAGTGGAACTAAATCGTGCAGTGGGTGGAATTATCGATACCGGGGTTAGTTCAACAGTAACTATCATGGTTGCCGAGTTACAGAAGAAACAGTTGCTGCCAACTGCGGCGCAGGCTACCATGATGATGTTGGGCTTATACGAAGATACCGCTAACCTATTAATTCCTACTGTTTGTCAAAATGACTATTTGGCTGCGGCTTATCTGCGTGAGTGCGGCGCTAACATGATAAAGGTAGCTGCGGCGTTAAATCGCGAGTTGACCAGCTCGCAGGTCGAGTTACTACATCAGTTGTTGCGCTCACTGCAACTGGTATCCATTCATGGTGTTGATGTCTATCTAGCTCAGGCTTCTATTGATTGTTATGTCGGGGATCTGGCGGTACTGGCACATAAAATTCGTGATATAGAAAATCTTGCCGTGGTAATTGTGGCGGTGCGTTTAGAGGATAGAGTGTTTTTGGTCGCCCGTTCTCAGATCGATGAGGTCAACGTTGGAGCTGTTATGGCGAGCTTCGGTGGCGGCGGCCATGCTAGTGCAGCTTCGGCTACGGTGCATGATAAGACTCTGGTGCAGGTAATGCAGATGCTGCCGGTAGTTTTGGAGCAGACAATAGAACCGCACTGGCAGGCTCATCACCTTATGTCAGCTCCAGTACAGGTGACAACTGCCGAGCAATCAATAGCTGAGGTGCGCGCTAAACTTACTCGCTGCCACGTTAATGCGCTGGTGGTAGTTGATGCTAAGGCGCAGGTTGTTGGCCTCATCTCCCGGCAGACGGTTGAACGTGCGGTACATCACGGTTTAGACGCTGCCCTAGTAGGCGAATACATGACGATAGAGTTTGGCGTAGCGCCGCCGAATGGAGATATCCCCTTAATTCAGCAATTGGTTGTTGATCAGCGCCAGCGCTTAGTGCCTATTGTTGAACATGATAAATTGGTTGGGGTAGTTACCCGCACCGATTTACTGCGTCATAGTGTTACTCAGGGGCGTAAATTACGCCATGTGGTGACTAGAGCTGGACAGGAGGATGGTCTAAGTCTTAATCGCCGCCAGGTAACGCGGTTGCTGGATATTCGTCTGCCCAGCAGGGTGCGACAGTTACTTTTGGACCTGTCGCATGTAGCAGCTGCGCAGCAACTGGAAATTTATGCGGTGGGTGGTTTTGTGCGCGACCTACTGTTGGGGCAGAAAAACCTCGATGTCGATATTGTCGTTGAAGGCAATGCCATAGAGTTCGCGCGCGCATTTGCACAGCAATTTGAGTGCCGTGTCCGCTGCCACGAAAAATTTATTACCGCAGTGATAATATTTTCCGATGGTTTCAAAGTCGATATTGCTTCAACGCGCACGGAGTACTATCTAAAGCCTGGGGCATTGCCCATCGTGGAAGAAGCCTCAATCAAGTCGGATCTGTATCGCCGCGATTTCACCATCAACACTATGGCGTTATCTTTGAATCATGATAGCTATGGTGAGTTGATCGATTGTTTTGGCGCGCAGCGTGATCTGCACGAAAAAGCTATCCGCGTGTTACATAATCTCAGCTTTGTCGAAGATCCTACGCGCGCGTTTCGGGCGGTGCGCTTTGAGCAGCGTTTAGGTTTTAAGCTGGGGATGCACACCGAGCGTCTACTGCGCAGTGCTGTGGCTATGGGATTTCTGGAAAAGGTGAATCAGCAGCGCTTATTTCACGAGCTGTGGATTATTTTAGCTGAAGATGATCCTCTGCCCGCTGTGCAACGCTTAGAACAGTTAGGATTGTTGCAGTTTTTGTCTGCAGGCTTTAAGATGGATGATTCGATAACAGGGCAATTCTCGCAAGCGAGTAAAACTATCGCTTGGTATGATCTGTTATATAGTGGCACCAGAGTGCAGCGTGAGGCGGTATATTTTTTGTGCTTAAGCGCTGCTCTGACTCTGGTACAGATGCAACAGTTGTGCGAGCGTTTGGCGCTACCGCAAAGATTAGCACATCTGTTTGGTGAAGAGCGCGAGCGTTATTTAGCTGCTTATAATCAGCTAGAGCGTTATCATAACGATCCAGCTAAATTGGCCAAAAGCAAATTGTGCCAAATGTTACATGGAGCCAGTAGTGAAATGTTGGTATATTTCATGGCGAAAACGAGCCATGAAACAGTCAGAGCGCTACTCTCACACTATGTTACTAAGTTGCGCAGCATAAAAACTGTCTTAAATGGGGCCGACCTGCTCCAATTGGGAGTGGCCGCTGGCCCTGATGTTGGAACAATGTTGCACCAGCTTCTTGCTGCTAAAATTGATGGAGTTGTTACTACCAAAGAGGATGAGACGGCATTTATTGTTCAGTTGTTGTCGAGATAATGTCAAATTGCAATCAGTGATAGGGATTTTATAACCTATGGAACATATGTTAATAAAGATTTCAATTATGCTTGTTCCTGCGCTGTTGGCAGTTACCATTCATGAGGTTGCTCATGGTTATGTGGCTGACAGATTCGGTGATCCAACCGCGCGCCTATTGGGACGCCTGACACTAAATCCCGTGCGCCACCTCGACCCCGTGGGTACACTAGCTCTGCTATTTGTAGGTTTTGGCTGGGCTCGTCCGGTGCCGGTGAATTTTGCCAATTTACGCAATCCCAAAAAAAATATGCTGTGGGTCGCACTCGCTGGCCCTGGAGCGAATATGTTGTTAGCTATGGCGTCGGCGCTGTTGCTACAGACCATCGGATTTATCGATGGAAGTTTGCCGTTTAATATTGCTGGCGTGACGAAGCCATTGGCTATGATGGCAGCCTTTAGTCTATATATTAATGTCATATTGTCGGTGTTTAACCTCGTGCCAATTCCACCCTTAGATGGGGGGAGAATTCTGTCGGCTATGTTGCCTAATCGCTATTCTGCCATATTGTCGCGCATAGAACCCTTTGGGTTTATGTTGGTTATTGCGCTGGTGTTTTTTACCGATATCTGGTCCACAGTGCTTGGTCCGATAATATTATCCATAGTATCAATTCTCGCTGGTCAACATGTAGAGGTCGTTAATGCGGTTGTTAGTTTTCTCTTTAGCCATTGATTAGTTGTGAACGCTGCTAGCGGCTATGCGATAAAACTCGACAGTTTCGAGGGCCCTTTAGATCTTTTGCTGCATCTCGTTGTCCAGCATGAGATGGATATTTACGATATCCCCATAGCTAAAATTACTGAGCAATATCTGTTTTACCTCGAACAGATGGAGGCACAGAATATCGATGTCGCTAGCGAATTTCTTCTGATGGCGGCTACTCTTATCCATATTAAATCGAAGATGTTGCTCCCAGTACCGCCCATCGAAAGTAGTGATGATCTCGATATCGATCCTCGTGTTGAATTGGTACACCGGTTGTTGGAGTACCAGCGTTATAAAGATGGTGCCCAGCAGCTAGACGAATATCCTCAGTTAGAGCGAGATGTCTTTGCACGGCCAGAAAATGCTGAATCGGATATGGCGGAGAGTACCCTGGCACCTGATGTTACCGGTGAAGTTGGATTATTCGAACTGGTACAGGCGTTAAGAGGCGTTCTGGAACGGGTAGTAGAGCCGCCATACCATGAGGTATATGTCACCGATTTGACTGTGGCTGAAGCTGGACAAAAGTTGCGTGCGCTCTTGGATGGGCGAGAGCATATGCCATTTAATGAATGTTTTTCCGATTTGCCGCGGCGCCTTGAAATTGTAGTTATGTTTATTGCAGTTCTGGAGTGTGTTAAATTACAACGCTGTAAAATCGTTCAGCTTAATCCGCAAGGGATGATATATATTTATCCAGTGCACACTCAAAACTGCAGTTCTGACTGCACTAGTCAGGAAGAGTAGTGGATAGCGCAACTTTAAAATCACGCTTAGAGGCGGTATTATTTGCCAGTGATGAACCTTTGCGGATGGATAGATTGCTCGCCATCTTTGAAGTTGAGCGTGAGCAACTGCGTTTAGTCCTACAGGAGTTGACTGTGGACTATGCCCAAGAGAGCCGTGGAATCCTGTTGCAGGAGATAGCTGGAGGTTTTCAGCTGCGCACGCGCCCAGAATATGCACCCTGGGTGTTAAAGCTCAAGAGCTCAAGGCGTACCCGTCTGTCCAAGGCTGCTACCGAAACCCTAGCAATTATCGCCTATCGCCAACCGGTTACTCGGGCAGAGATTGAGTATTTACGCGGCGTGGAATCCGGTGGTTTGGTACGTCTACTGATGGAAAAGCAACTGATAAAAGTGGTCGGTAAAAAAGATGCACCTGGCAAACCCTCTCTCTATGGAACAACTAAATATTTTCTTGAATATTTTGGTTTAAAGGATCTGTCCGGCCTGCCGAACTTACAAGAGTTTACTGCCCCTGACGATGCGGCGCTATCTCTAGAAATGGATTTTGATAACTGATGTCACAGCCACAACGAATACAAAAATTAATCGCTCAAGCCGGACTTGCGTCACGACGGAAGGCCGAAGAGTGGATCTCTCAGGGGCGTGTTACTGTTAACGCACAACCTGCTCAGTTGGGGGATAAAGCCGATCTAAGCGTAGATAAGGTGTGTGTCAATGGGGTCGAACTTGGCAAACAACAAGAAAAGGTGTATCTGCTGTTAAATAAGCCGATTGGCTATGTCACTACCTTAAACGATCCCCAAGGACGACCGACAATAAATGATTTTTTGCAGGATATTAGTCAACGCCTGTTTCCCGTTGGGCGTCTTGATCTCAATACTGAGGGGTTGCTGTTGTTGACTAACGATGGTGATCTCGCTGCCCATATTCTGCACCCGCGCCATAAAATACCTAAAACCTATCTAGTGAAAATTAGCGGTACTCTTTCGCCCAATGCGCAACAGGCTCTCGAACGGGGGGTAATGTTGGAAGAGGGGATTACCGCGCCAGCCAAAATTGCGCATGTGCGTAGTTCCGCGCGCAATACCTGGTTCGAATTAACTATAACTGAGGGGCGCAACCGTCAAGTACGGCGTATGTGTAGCGTCGTTGGTTCCAGTGTTAGTTCACTCAAGAGGGTGCGCATGGCGAATATAGAGTTGGGTAATTTAGCGCCGGGGAAAACGCGTTTTTTGCGAGATGATGAGTTGGCCAAGTTGCAAAAAATGGTCAAATGAGTAAGTAAAACGGTAATTTATAGATAGGAGGTAGCTTTGTTATATGTAATTCATTGTGTTGACAAGGAGAATCAACTGGCGGTGCGCATGGAAAACAGACCAGCCCATATTGAGTACCTGAAAAGCTTTGGGGATAAATTGATTGCCGCTGGGCCAACACTGGATGCTGCTGGAAACATGAATGGTTCCGTGGTTATTCTTGATGTAGAGGAGAGCGCTGCGGCGGAAAAATTTGCGGCTAATGATCCTTATGCCAAAGCGGGACTATTTTCGCAGGTTAGCATTGATGCGTGGAAAAAAGTTTTGCCAGCCTAAGTTTGTAACTGTTTGATGCCACTTGTAGAGTAGAGCATAAAAAAAATCCCGCACTTACAGTCTAGTGCGGGATTTTTTGTGGAAATAGCTTTAACTCTTTAGTTCTAGCGTGTGCGCTTACTGAGGTAAGCTTTAATTTGTTCAGTTTCAGCGTCGATGATGTCACAGCGCCGTGGCCGTTGTTCGATATCTTTTAGTGAGTCAGGTACTGGTGGTTGACTGCCAATGGCTTGCAGAACCGCTTCGCCAAACTTGGCCGGATGGGCAGTTGCTAAGCAGACCAATGGAATATCGGGATCGCTGAGCTCTTTTCCTGCTTTCACGCCTACAGCGGTGTGGGGGTCGAGAATATATTGCGTCTCTGCATAGAAGCTGCTTATTTGCTCCAGAGTCGCCTGTTTATCTACGCTGAGCGCAGCAAAATCTTGACGCACTTTGCTTTGCAGTTGCTCATCAAATTGCAGACTGTTGCTGATGGCAAAGCTCTCCATCAAACCACGCAGTGATTCACTGTCTTCATCGAGCAGATAGTACAGGTAGCGTTCGAAGTTGCTGGCTATCTGAATATCCATGGATGGCGATAGCGTTTCCACTACTTTGTCTACCGAGTAGTCGCCATTGAGGACAAAACGGGAGAGAATGTTGTTCTCATTAGTAGCAAGAATCAGTTTGCTGGTAGGTAAACCCATGCGTTTGGCCATGTAGCCAGCAAAAATATCACCAAAGTTACCGGTTGGTACGGAAAAATCTATGGTTTTGCTGCCAGTCTCTGCTTGTACGCGGCTGTAAGCGTAAAAATAGTAGACAATCTGAGCTAGTACCCGTGCCCAGTTGATGGAGTTTATCGCGCCTAGGGCATAGGTGGTTTTAAAATCTAAATCACCAAAAATCTCTTTGATTATGCGTTGACCATCATCAAAAGTACCGCGAATAGCCAAGTTGAACACATTGTCGTCAGTTACTGTGGTCATTTGCAGCTCTTGAATGGGCGACACTTTGCCCTGTGGGTGCATAATGAAGATATTGATCTTATCTTTGCCACGAACTCCATAGATAGCTGCGCTGCCGGTGTCACCTGATGTGGCACCGAGTATATTCATCTTTTCGTTACGTTCATCCAGTAGGTATTCAAACAGGTTGCCCAGCAGTTGTAGGGCAACATCTTTAAAGGCCAAGGTGGGGCCGTGAAACAGTTCCAGAATATACACGCCATCTTTATGGATAAGTGGTGTTACTTCGGGATGGTCAAAAGTAGCGTATGAGCGCTCAATCAATGCCCGCAGGTCTGCGGCAGGAAAATCTTCACCGGTGAAGCGCGATATGACTTCAAAGGCTATCTGGGGATAGCTCATGGAGGAAAAAGAGTTTATTTGCTCGGCAGTAAATTGGGGAATGGACTCTGGTAGCAGTAATCCTCCATCGGTGGCCAGGCCCATCATGACAGCATCTTTAAAGGATATGCCGTTTACTTGGCCGCGGGTGCTTTTATAGCGCATGGTATGATTGTCTCCATAGGTGTAGTTGAAAATAAAGCCATATTCTATCAGGATTAATTACGGAATAAAAGTGGCTTAGTTGCTAACAGTTTTGCTGGGTGCCGGCTCTATGGGGCTGCAAAAGCAAAAGAGGCAGATCATATTAGTGACCTGCCTCTTGTTACGATCTATAGTTTAGTGGAAAGATATTCTTAGTGAAAGCCGTTGGTGATCTCTTCATCCGTGGAGACCTGAGCATCAACTACCGCTACTGCCGCCATATTGACGATATCGTTAACATCATCGCCGCGCTGCAGCACGTGAACAGGTTTTTTCATCCCCATGAGGATTGGGCCAACCGCTTCAGCATCACCTAGTTTGTCGAGGAGTTTATATGCTGTGTTGCCGGAGTTGAGGTCAGGGAAAATTAAAACATTGGCGTTGCCTTTTAAGCCTGAAAACGGGTACTGCCGTTCAGTTATCTCTGGATCTAGCGCAACATTAGCTTGCATTTCACCATCTACAACCAGATTTGGTGCCCACTCTTTGACCAGTTTTGTGGCTTTTCTAACCTTGGTTGTAAAGGGATGATTAACACTGCCGAAGTTAGCAAATGACAGCATGGCGACACGCGGATCAACGTCGAACTGACGTGCCTTATTCGAGGCTAAAATAGCAGTCTCGGCTAGCTCTTCTGCTGTAGGGTCAATAGTCACTGTGGTATCGGCACAGAAGATGACCTCGTTTTTGAATACCAGCATATATAGACCATGTACGCCACTGACTGAACTCTGTTTGCCAATTACTTCAAGGGCGGGGCGAATAGTTTCGGGATAGTGGTGATTTACCCCTGATAGCATAGCGTCTGCATCGCCCATACGTACCATCATCGCGCCATAGTAGTTGCGCTCACGACAAATTGTGCGGCTGGCCTCAGCTAGAGTAACACCCTTACGCTGGCGCATGCGGAATAGCTCGTCGGTGTATTCACGGTTCTTCGGACTGCCTTTGGTGTCGATGATCTGTACGCCATGAAGATCGAGACCGAGCTCTTTAATTTTGTTTTTAATTTTATCTTCAGGGCCAAGTAGGATGGGAATAGCAATTTTTTCATCGACCAAAATCTGGCAGGCACGCAAAATTTTGGTGTCATCACCCTCTGGAAAGACCACTCGCTTGCGATCTGATTTAGCTTTGTTGATGAGGGTACGCATGATCTCTTTGGAACGACCCTGTAGTGCTTCGAGCGATTCGGTATATTTAGCAATATCCCCGATGTTACGTCTGGCAACGCCACTGTCTATTGCGGCCTGAGCAACTGCGGGAGCCACGTGTAACAACACACGTGGATCAAAAGGTTTTGGGATAAGATAGTCGCGGCCAAAAGAAAATTTGGTATTGCCATAGGCTTTGATAACCGAATCGGGAACGTCCTCTTTGGCTAAGTTAGCTAGGGCTTTAACTGCCGCCATTTTCATCTCATCATTGATGGCAGTAGCGTGTGTGTCCAATGCACCACGAAACAAAAATGGGAAACATAGTACGTTGTTTACTTGATTGGGAAAGTCGCTGCGACCGGTACCAACAATAACATCGCTGCGTACTTTTAAGGCTTCGGTGGGGCTGATTTCTGGATCAGGGTTGGCCATGGCAAAGATGATTGGGTCTTGAGCCATAGATGCAACCATCTCTTTAGTTACGACATCTTTGGCTGATACTCCAAAGAAGACATCGGCATCAACCATAGCTTCTGCGAGAGTTCGTGCTGGCAACTCAGTGGCCAAGCGCTCTTTGTAGGGATTCATCCCCTCGGTGCGACCCTTGTAAATAACCCCTTTACTGTCGCACATGATCATGTTCTCTTTTTTTGCGCCCAGAGTGATGGCCATCTGTGCACAGGCGTTGCCGGCGGCGCCGGCTCCGTTTACCACTATTTTAACATCGGCTATATCTTTCTTAATGATCTCCAGCGCATTGATCAATCCGGCATTGGCGATAATTGCTGTACCGTGCTGATCATCGTGAAAAACTGGGATGTTCATTGTCTCCTTGAGTTTTTCCTCTATGTAAAAACACTCTGGAGCTTTAATGTCCTCAAGGTTTATACCGCCAAATGTTGGCTCTAGAATCTGCACAGTGCGAACGATCTCATCTGGATCTTTAGTGTTGAGCTCAATGTCAAAGACGTCAACATCAGCAAAACGCTTAAATAAAACTCCTTTACCCTCCATAACTGGTTTACCTGCTAGTGGGCCAATATCACCGAGGCCCAGTACCGCTGTGCCGTTGGATACAACAGCAACTAAGTTGCCTTTTGCGGTATATTCGTAGGCATCCTCAGGGTTTTTTTCAATTTCAAGGCAGGGCTCAGCTACGCCAGGGCTGTAAGCTAACGAAAGGTCACGACTGGTGTCGCAAGGTTTAGTAGCAATTACCTCTATCTTCCCTTTACGACCAGATCTGTGATATTCGAGTGCTTCTGTAATTTTGGCCATATACTGTGAATCCTTTCTTTTGCTCTCGCTCAATAAATAAGTTTAATTTTGCAGTAGTTAAGTGATTATTATGCAACAAATTTATGCGGCGAAATGGAGGAGCTGTCAGGTACATATAAAGTTCTCCGTTGAACTTTCTTGATCAGCTAAAGTGTATGATTATAATTAATCGGCAGAATAATCTTGTCCATTATAGGTTGTCAAGTTTATTCGCAGTAAAATGTAACCATGTTTAATTTGTGGCTAAAATTGTAGTTATATACCCGATCTGTTGTAATCTATTTATCGGATGTATAGATTTTTTATATAGGATTAACTAGTCGAAAGTACACAAAATGTTTCTCTTGGTTTTGGATATTTAAAGGTAGAAATGGGAGCGTTAACCTAGTGTGGATAGCGGTTGAACTCAGGTTGATATGGGTTTTTAGCTAAATTAAAAAGTAGCTGCCACTATTTTAAACAAAACACCGTTATATTATATTGATTGCCGCGCTGGTTGTGTTTGAGTAGATAGCCATTCTGTATGGGTAATGTGCTGTTTACGCAGACAGTGTAATAGTGTTAAACTGCCGAGCTTATTAGGTATTATCAAGGATAACTTTTAGCTTTCTTATAAAAAAGGATATGCATTGTGATTATTGTAACTGGTGGGGCGGGTTTTATTGGTAGTGCTATCGTGTGGCAACTGAACCAGATGGGGCGTAGTGACATAGTTGTGGTTGACTCTCTTGGTTCCAGTGAAAAATGGCGAAATCTCACTCCACTTAAGTTTGCCGATTATCTGGAAAAAGATGATTTTATGCAGTTGGTAATTGATGACCAGGTGCAAGATTATCTAAATATTGATGAGCAGGGGATTGAAGCTATTATTCACATGGGTGCCTGTTCGGCTACAACCGAACTAGATGCACGCTACCTATTGCATAATAACTTTGAATATACCAAGCAGTTGGCTTTGTTTGCGCAACGCTGTGACGCACGCTTTATCTATGCCTCCAGTGCGGCAACCTATGGCGATGGTGACAGTGGTTTTCGTGACGACGAGGCCGAACTGGACTCTTTGCGTCCCCTCAATATGTACGGTTATTCTAAACAGCTGTTTGACCAATGGGCAGCACGCCAAGGTTTGCTGGACAAAATCGTTGGGCTAAAATTTTTCAATGTGTTCGGACCCAATGAATATCATAAGGGAGATATGAGCTCGCTGGTCATCAAGGCTTATCATCAGATTTTATCCACCGGTAAAATAGGCCTGTTTAGATCTTATCGGCAAGAGTATGCCGATGGCGAACAGATGCGTGATTTTGTCTATGTAAAAGACGTTGTCGATATGGCTCTATATTTTCTCGATAAGCCGGAGATTAACGGTATCTACAATATTGGTAGTGACGGAGCAAATTCATGGAATTCGTTGGCCGCAGCTATTTTCGCTGCTTTAGAGCGTGAGGTTAATATTGAGTATATCGATATGCCTGAGCATCTAAAGGAAAAATATCAATATTATACCTGCTCCGATGTGAGTAAATTGCGTGCCACGGGATATGCCGGTCGGCAAACATCCTTAACTGCTGCGGTACGCGATTACGTGGTTAATTATCTAGTGCCTAATAAGCATCTTGGCGACTGATAAGCACCTGAACTCGAAATTTACTTCGGAGTAAAAGCGCAAAGTTATGCACGCAATTATCCGGTTCTTCCTGTGGACGTTAATATTAACTGGCGGCGTATTTATTACGCTGGCAATACCTTCGTTGCCGGTGGCCAGTAACTTACTGTGGTTTTTGTCTACAGTGTTGATCGGTGGTGCAGCTGCTCTGGTGGCGAAAAACTGCGGGCGCGGAGCGCTATTGTTGGCGATTCCAATATCGGTTCTATCGGCTAACGCTATTGTCGTGCAAATATGGCCACCGCAGGTACAGGTCAATATCTTTCGTGCCTTCAATGAGGTGGCTAAGCATGATGCTAATTATCGCAATCTGCACCAGCATCTGCTGCCGGTCGAGCGTAGGCAGTTGGAGGTTCCGGCTGCGCTTGACTGTGGCTGGCACGCCGGTAAGCATGAACTAGATCTTGCCAAGGGTATTAGCCTAGAACTCTTTGCTGCGGGTCTTATTAAACCTCACAGTATTGTTATTGATAGCTCCGGTGTGGTGTTCGTTAGCCTGCCCAAGGTCGGTCAAGTGGTATCACTGCACGATGATGATGGTGACGCCATAGCCGAGCGGGTAGTGATCTTTGCTGCAGGGCTGGATAGACCCTCTGGCCTAGCCTTTAAAGATGGTGTGCTGTGTGTTGCCACCGCGACTAAATTATTCTCTCTTGCCGACGATAATAACGATTATTGTGCCGATTCACAGAAGCTTATTACTGATAAGTTATTGGCATATCCGCAGCGCTGGGCACATGCGTTGGTTCTGGGGGTCGATAATCATCTATATGTCAGCCTGTCTGGCGACTATAAGAGCAGCAGTTGGCAGCAAGCCGCAGTGCTGCGCGTGTTAGCCGATGGCGAATTGCAACTGTTTAGCACTGGGCTGTATAATTGTCGTGGCTTAGCAGTTCATCCTCTAAGTGGCTCGCTCTGGGCCACGGACAACTCTCCAGAAACAATCGATTACTTTGTCCATCCAGACGAGTTAAATGTTCTGCGCGCCGAAGGTGACTATGGGTGGCCATCCTGTTACGGCAATCGTTTGCCGGACGCTAAACTTGGTTCGGTGGAGATATGCCAAACTACCGTGCCAGCTATAATGCAACTGCCCGCCAATTCAATACCTAGCGGTTTAGCTTTTGGAGCCAAGTTACATGGCGCTGACTATTTTAAGAATATGCTGTATATGTCGATGACGGGGCTCGACTCTGGCAAGCGCCAGCAGGGGTTTCGCTTGATGGGGGTGCCGTTAGGTAGTGATGGGCGTATTTTAGGTTGGGGAATCGATTTAGTGTCCGGCTGGAGTGTCGAAGGTCAGCCGTGGGGACAACCAACTGACTGTGCTGTTGGCAGTGATGGCTGCCTGTACATAACTGATCAATTAGCTGGTGGAGTTTATCGCTTATCCTTTGCTGAGCAACCACTGCCACGAAACTAGTTGACTATATGATTGTAGACTATTGAGCATATATTCCGATTACTATCTAGCGGCCGCTAACGGGGCAGTAATTGTTACCGTAAATCGGCGTTTGGAGAGGACGTTGCACGCAGGATTTGCTGCGCAGCAACAATCCGCAGGCAAACGGGTGTGGCAGCGACCAGTAATACTTACTTTGCCGAGCTGGTTGCGCCGTTGCCTTGCCGCTCTTGGAGAAGATGGGCGGCTACTCGACAATACCCAGGCCGATGTTTTATGGCAGCAGGTCATACGTGCGGATTTGCACCACAGCTCTATGAGCTTGCTGCAGATTCAAGCTAGTGCCAAACTGGCATTTCAGGCACATCAATTGCTTGGTGGTGCTGACGCGCTTAGCAACTCTTCCGGTTATCCAGACTCGCCTACGGGTTATCTATCCCCAGAACATTGCGCCTTCTTGCGCTGGCGAACGGCCTATTTGCAACTGTGTAAACAGCATAATTGGCTGGATATAGCTGCACTGACGCAGCTTGTCATTGATGCCTTTGCCGCCAAGATGATTTCCCACCCGCAGCAGCTGATTCTTATCGGCTTTGACCAGCTAAATAACATTCAAAGCAAGCTGTTGCGCCAACTGGAGCAGAATGGCACTGCTGTTGAAGTGGTGCAACCATCAACTAGCATAGCCGCTGACCTCAGCTGTGTCGCTTGCCCCGATGAACAGAGTGAAATTAGTGCTGCCGCGCGTTGGGCGCGTTCATGTCTGGAGAGCCAGATTGGCAAGGTCGCTGTGGTGGTGCCAAATCTAGAGCAGTTGCATGGCAAGATAGAGCGGATTTTCCGCCATGAATTCGCGCAGACACAATATCCCGACTTGGTGCCGGTGAACACCTTCAATGTCTCCTTGGGACAACCTCTGGCGCGTCAGGGGATGATTACGACTGCGTTGACACTGTTAGCCCTTGAGGATGAAGCCGATTTTGAGAGTATTAGCTATCTGTTGCGTTCACCCTGGCTAAGCGGCAGCGATAGCGACGCAGGTGCGCGCGCCAATTTTGAAAGCTGGTTGCGCCGACGCAACATTAACTCTATCAAACTTAATGACTTGATTGATCTGTGTCGGCAACGTGGCTGCGCTTGCAGCTCCTTCGCTAAAATATTAGTTGCTGTGCGCGCGGCGCTAGTAGCGCGGGACGAAAAAACTATGCCGCAGTGGGCGGAGCATTTTGAGTCACAACTCAGTCAGGTAGGCTGGCCAGGCGCAAGAGCGCTCAGTAGCAGTGATTATCAGCTCTTGACCGCTTGGCAGGATAAACTATTGCCGCAATTGGCAGCACTTGGTGTTGTCTGTGATCGGGTTGGACGCAGTAGCGCTCTGTCACTGTTGAATAAATTAGCGCATGAGCAACTGTTTCAGGCGCAAGCGCAGGATTCACGGTTGCAGGTTATCGGTTTACTGGAAAGTGCTGGTTTACATTTTGATGCCCTGTGGGTTATGGGGCTGACGGATCGGGTGTTGCCTGGTGCCGTGCAGCATAATCCTTTTCTACCGGTGGCTTTACAACGCCACTATCAGATGCCACATTGCAGTATTGAGCATGAAAACGTTTTCGCAAAGTTGACTTTGCAACGTCTGCTCGGTGCCGCGCCCCAGTTGGTGCTGAGTTTTCCCTGTGCGGATAACGATCGCCAGTTATCTCCCAGCCCGTTTGTGCAACCGCTGTTAGTATCATCCTCCGGCTCCTATAAACTCGAGCAGTCCGATGCACTACCCAGTGCGCTCCATGGCGTAGATAGTGCGGATTGGGAATATCTTGCAGACGATGTTGGAGCTCCGCTCATTACTGCTCATGATGGCTCATCTATAGATAATAGTGCTCCCGCCATAGATGTTAGTGGTGGCACCAATGTTCTGCGTGAGCAGGCGTTGTGTCCGTTTCGCGCCTATGTTCACTGTCGTCTCAAAGTGCGCGCCTTGGAAGCTATTCAGCCCGGTGTGGATAATCGAGTGCGCGGCGAAGTCCTGCATAAAATTTTAGAACAGTTTTGGCTGCAGGTCGGTAGTCAGCAAGCTTTATGCGCCATTGATGATGACAAGCTGTACCAGCTGGTGCGCTCTATCTGCAAACAAAAATTGCAGCAGTTGCTCTACGGACAGGCGCTGGAGTTGTTGCCCCTCGAAGTGGAGCGTTTGACCAAGCTCATCATCGACTGGTTGCAGCAATATGAAAAAAACCGAGCGCCCTTTAAGGTGATGGAGCTAGAGCAGACCAAGGTGGTGCAGCTTGGCGCATTGCGCTTTAACGTGATACCGGATCGGATTGATTGCCTGGCCACAGGTGGGCAGATAATTATTGATTATAAAACTGGCTTGGTGCATGGCAAAGATCTGCTGGGGGAGCGCTTGTTGGAGCCACAATTGCCCATTTATGCGCTTAATGCCAACGATAGTGCTGATAGCGAATATGGCGAGGTGATGGGGGTAGCTTTTGCCCAGATTAGAGCAGGTGATTGTGCTTTTAAGGGGGTGGCCAGCGCTGATGAGTTGCTCTCTGGGGTTAAAAGCGTGGCTAAAAGTGGTGCCAGTAAACGCGATATCTATTCATGGTCGGAGCTGTTGCATGCTTGGCAGCAGCAGTTGGAACGGTCGGCACAGGATTTTACCTTAGCGCAGGCACAGGTTGATCCTGTTAATGCTCAGGCGTGCCAGTTTTGCGATCTCCAGCGCCTGTGCCGTATTGGGGGAGCGAATATCTCTGTTGAAGATACTGAAACTAATGATAGTGATGGAGGGTTCAATGGCTGATACTGAATTAGTAGATGCTGAGGCGCGCCGTCGCGCTGTTGATCCGCAGCTATCCTGTATAGTGCGCGCTCCAGCAGGTTCCGGTAAAACTGAGCTACTTATTCAACGCTACTTAGCCCTGTTAGGACGCGTGCAGCGTCCCGATGAGATTCTCGCTATAACCTTTACCCGTAAAGCGGCAGCAGAGATGGTGCAGCGCGTGCTGATGGCGTTGAGCCAGGCTGAAGAGCCCTTGGCTGAGGATGCCTTGAGCCATACCAGATTGACGCATAAATTAGCGCAGGGTGTTCTGGCTAATGATCGAGCGCGAGGTTGGCATCTGTTCCAGCATACAGAGCAGTTGCAGATTAAGACCATTGACAGTTTTAATGCTTCGTTGGTTAAGAGTATGCCGTGGTTGACTAGGTTAGGTGGTTTGCCGCAGGTAAATGAACGTCCTGAAGTCCTATATCGCCAAGCGGTAGCCAAGGTGTTGCATGTCCATCATGCTCAGGATGAACTTAATCAGGCTATAAAAAGACTGCTGCTGCATCTGGATAATCGTCTGGATATCTTACAGGAGATGCTGCTTAAGTTATTGGCACGGCGGGATCAGTGGTTGCGCCACCTGTTGCCGCATTGTGGCGATGGAGCAGGGCAGGTGCGCGCAGAACTTGAGACGGCTTTGGCGCAGGTTGTCGGTGGTTTTTTGCGCCAATTAAGCGCCAGTATCAATCCTGAGCTACAACAGCAACTGCTGGAGCTTGGTGGTTTTGCTGCGCAACACTGTGCCCGCACGGATAGGCCGCTGTGCGTATTACACTGCTTTGCTGATTCTGCGCAGAAATTTCCGCGTGCAGATGTTGAGGATTTGCAATTGTGGCAAGGCTTAGCTGATCTGTTGCTGACTGCAGATGGTCAATGGCGCAAGCGACCAGACAAAAATTGTGGTTTCCCGGCTGGCAAAGAGCAACCTGGCGCCAGCATGAAAAAGAGGATGACTGAGTTGCTGGGCGGGTTGAGTGACAGTGGTGCTCCCACTGGATTGTGGCAGTTGGTGCGCCAGTTGCCGCCGCCGCGATACTCGGAGGATCAGTGGCAAATTCTGCAAGCATTGTTAGTGGTGTTACCCCAAACCGTGGCGCAGCTGTGGTTGGAATTTAGTGCTAGCTCTCAGGTAGATTTTGTTGAAATTGCGGTGCGCGCTAGACAGGCTTTGGTTGATAGCGGCAATCCGAGCGAACAGCTGTTAGCTCTGGATCAGCGTTTGCAACACATATTGGTAGATGAGTTTCAGGACACCTCATGGTTGCAGTTTGAACTGCTGCAAACTCTAACCAGCGGCTGGGAACAGGGCGATGGGCGCAGCCTGTTTATTGTCGGTGATCCGATGCAATCAATCTACCGTTTTCGGGAAGCAGAGGTTGGTTTATTTCTACGTGCGGGTAGCGCGGGGATTAATGGTATAGCGTTGCAGCAGTTGCAGTTGCGTGCCAACTTTCGCTCGCAACAGGGGGTAGTTGATTGGGTAAACTCCAGCTTTGCCAATATTTTTCCGACTAATGAAGATGCCTCTAGTGGTGCGGTGAGCTATGCCCATGCACAGGCGGTTAAACCACCACTTTTGGCTGATGCACTACAGATTTGCATCAATAACAGCCTGGATATGCCCACTGAGGCGGCTAAGATAGCTATTTTAGTTCAGCAGATTATTCAGCACCAGCCAGAGCAGTCAATCGCGATTTTGGTGCGATCACGTACTCATCTGCGCGCAATTTTGCCTCACTTGCGCGCTGTTGGAATAAACTATCAGGCGCAGGATATTGATCCCTTAAGTCAGCGGCCGGTGGTCTCGGATGCTGTTGCCTTAACTAGAGCTCTGTTGCATCGCGGTGACCATCTGAGTTGGATGACGGTGCTACGCGCGCCATGGTGTGGACTCAGCTTAGCTGATCTACTAGTTTTTCAATGTCAAACGGATAGCGACCTGTTGTCCATGTTGCAGGAGCAGACATTATTAACTCAATTGAGTGCTGATGGTCGCCAGCGCGTGCAGGCCATTGTGCCAGTGCTAGGCGCCGCTGTGGCTAAACGCGGACGCTGTGATTTACGTCAACTGGTTGAAGAGACCTGGCTGCAGTTACGTGGCCCAGAGTGCTATGGCGCTAGCGAGTGTGCAGATATTGAGCAGCTGCTGTTGTTGCTGGAAAAGTTGGATTGCGGTGGCGATCTGCTCAGCTTTGAGCAATTAGAAGATGAGCTAAACGGTCTATTTCATACCAATATAGCTGATACTGCAGCGGTGCAAGTTATGACCATTCATCGCGCCAAGGGGCTGGAGTTTGATCATGTTATTTTACCTGGTTTGGGTAAGCGGGCGCGCGCTGATGATAAAAGTTTATTGCGCTGGCAAGAACATGCTGAATATGGTTTGTTACTGGCTCCGCTGGCAGCTCGAGCAGATAAAGTTTCTGATCCAATCTACGCAATGCTTGAGCAACTTGATAAAAGTAAAGGTGATTTTGAAGTTTCCCGGTTACTATATGTTGCAGTTACTCGGGCGAAGAGACATATCTATCTCTTTGGCCGTGCTGAGCTCAATAAAGATGAGGAGTTGTTTCCTGCTAAGGGCTCTCTGTTGGAAAAACTGTGGCCAGCGGTACAACATTATGCTGTCGTAGATAGTTCAGAATCTGGCGTAGAGCCATCTTTAGTGCACAATAGAGTGTCAGCCAAGTTCTGGCGTTTAGCGACGCCACAAGTTAATTGTGCACGCGCTGATGAGTCAGTGCATGATGCTGATGGCATTGGTATGTCTGCTCCCGCTAAACTGGTACAGCGTATTCCTGCTGTAGTTGGTACGGTTACCCATACTTGGTTGGAATATTTAGTTAGTCAGGAAGGGTATAGTTGGGGGGCCGGTAAGATTGCGCAGCTGCAGCCAAAAATATTGGCCCAGCTGGCTAAGGCTGGTGTTGATAGAGAGTTGTGTCAACAGTACGCACAACAGATCGTCTCCATGTTGCAAACTACTGTAGCAAGTTCTCGCGGCAACTGGATTCTGCAGCCACATTCGCACTCCTGTTGTGAGCTTGCAATCAGTGGTGTAGATGATGAGGATAATATCCTTAATCTGATTGTCGACAGGACTTTTGTGGATGCGGGAGAACGGTGGATTGTGGATTATAAAACAGCCACCCCAGTCGAAGGCCAATCTCATGCTAGCTTTTACGCCCAGCAGGATCAGCACTATCGCAAGCAGCTTGAGACTTATGCCTTTTATCTGGCACAGTTATATCCAGAACATAAATGTCGTTGTGCACTATATTTTCCATCCTTTGATGGGTGGTACGAACTACATAATCAATCTGAGAGTAAACTTGAGACGCAGCTCACCCTGTTTGGTTAATTATTTAACAGAGCTGGTGGCATAATACTTATGTATAGGAGTCTTTACACACATGGAAAAAGAGCAGTCGCCGGGGAAAAATAAGCGAGATTTTAATAAAGTAGCTGCACTGTGGGATGAAAAACCGCGCCGAGTTGCGCTGGCATCGGCAGTCGCTGAAGCGATAAAACAAAATCTAACATTTGATGCTAAGCTGGATGCACTGGAATTTGGCTGCGGTACTGGGCTGGTAACCTTTAATTTAGTCGAGTTATTGCACCATATAACTGTTGTGGATAGCGCCGAAGGGATGCTCGCAGTAGTGGAGCAAAAAGCGGCTCAGCTTGGTATTGATAATATAACTGCAGTCCATAGCAACTCGACGGTTCCTAGTTTGCCCGCACAGCATTATGACCTCGTCTTTAGCTCTATGGTGTTGCATCATGTGGCCGACATCAGCCACATGTTACAGGTGCTGATCACCTCTTTAAAGCCGGGAGGAACTATTGCTCTGGCTGACCTTGACGCCGAAGACGGTACCTTTCATGCCGACCCAGTTGGAGTGGAGCATCATGGTGTGGATAGACAATGGTTATGTGACGAGCTGGTTAAGTTGGGGTTAGTGAATGTACAGCACACCACTGCCTATACCATTGTGAAAAAACGTCCTCAGGGTGAACAAGCCTATCCGGTGTTTTTTGTTTGGGCGCAAAAGCCCGCGTAGTAATTTCTCCAGTTAGCGGTAGTGCAAATGGATCTGACCGTTGGTGATTTTTGTTTGGATCCATTTGCGCACTAAATCTTTAATTAAAGATCTGGTGGCGGGTAATAAAAGACAGAATCCGAGCATGTCGGTGCAGAATCCTGGGGTCAATAGGGTCACGCCTCCGGCAAAAATCATCGCACCATCTAGTAGGTCTTCCGTTGGCATTTCTCCATTTTCTAGTGCAATTTGAATACGTCGTGCTGTATCACTTCCCTGAGTTCTTGCCAAATATGCTCCGGCGACTCCAGTTAAAATAATTAACCCTATGGTTGGCCATAGGCCAATTAAATCACCAGCAGCTAAAAGAACATAGATTTCTATAGCGGGGATTGAAATGAATAAAACCAAGAACTTTATGAACATTTCTGACCTCTCAATGTGCTAAATTTAATTTGCGTGATTGTGGCGAATTGTAAAAAAAGGCATTGTATTTTTTCTGTTTACTCTAGTTAGCTAACATATTGAAATTATAGCAACTATGTTGATGCCTAAAAAATAGGCAATATGTTGAAAGTGGTTTTAAGTGCTGTATCCTGAATAGTAATAACAGCTTTACCAACAGGTTATCAACAGAGTTTGTGTGTATTTTTATAAGTACCTTAAACTCTATAGTATTTTTGAATGTCAAGTTTTTTGTTAGCATCCGTGTAAAATTTTACCCCAACTTTGAAGCATTTTTTGCTGTGAAATATTGGCATGGTTATTAATCTCAGCCCTGAACGTATTTAGCTAAATTTAATCATGGGTGTGTCTTGGGGCAAATTTAAGTTTTTGTATGCGGCTAATTTAAGAGGTGCGTATTTTTCTGTACAGATGGTTGGTTTAATTGGTGCGATTTGTCTTGCAAGGTACAATGTTTGAGAGAAATGTAAAGTCTCTTTTCTGCGTGTGAATTGGTTTGCTTGTTGTTGTGAGAATCATTTCTCTTGACAAAAGAAAGGCAGTACCTATACTGACCGCTTTCTCTAATATATGGTTATCTTATATGCAATTGCAGGTTAGTGATTTAAAGAAAAATGGGCTGCAGCTAAGGATTGAAAAGAGTGCTGCAAGTTTTCCAGTGCTGGCGCAACTGCAGCAGAGTGGCGAGTGTGTATTTTTGACCCCAGTTGTGGTTGATCTGGATGCTGACGTGGTCGGCGGTATGGTCGAGTTGCATGGTACTATCTCTGTTAGTGTGGAGTTGCCCTGTAGTCGCTGTTTAGCGCCGTGTCGGCGGGAAATTAGTGCAGAATTTCAGCAGACATATGTTGAACAATTACCCGAGGTTACTGATGATGATGGTCAAGAGCTAGAGTTGACCGCTGAAGACATGGGGTTGGAACTAATTGTTGAGGATCAGATCGACCTTGTCGAGGAGATACAGCAACAGGTCGTGCTGTTGTTACCAGAACAGCCTCTGTGTACGGAGGAGTGCAAAGGGCTATGTGCGGTATGTGGAGTTGATTTAAATAAAAGCACATGCAACTGTTCTGGCAAAGTTACCAATCTTAACTTTGCAGCACTTAAAGATTTTAAGGTTGAAAAATAGGGTAGAATCGGTTTACTTTTGTCCGGTTATCAGTACCGTTGGTGTTGGTAACATTTATAATTGTCGTGATTGTTATTAATTGATCATTGACATAGTCGTTGAAAATAGAGCTTAGAGGAGATTAAGTTCATGGCAGTACCTAAGAAAAAGACTTCAAAATCAAGACGTGATATGCGTCGCGCGCATGATGCTTTAACTGCACCAGGTATGTCCCTTTGTCCACAATGTGATGAGCCTAAACAGTCTCACCGTGCATGTGCTAGCTGCGGTTTTTATAAAGATCGTAATGTTTTAGAAACTGAGAGCTAGGTTTTTTTGATGAAATCAATCGTGGTTGCGGTTGACGCTATGGGTGGCGATAATGCTCCAGCTGTAGAGGTGGAGAGCGCTGTAGCTGCTGCTCGAAAATGGGGAATGTCGGTCATTTTGGTCGGCGACTCTGTGCGCGTTGCTCAAGAACTTGACAAGCACGATACGTCAAACCTAAACATTAGCATTCATCATGCTTCTGAAGTCGTCGGCATGCAAGACTCAGCGTCTGATGCCGTACGACGCAAGAAGGATTCATCCATAAGGATTGCGTATGAACTGGTTAAGTCTGGTGAGGCGCAGGCTGTGGTGAGTGCTGGAAACTCTGGCGCTACAATGGCGGCAGGAATGTTTGTTGCGAAACGTGTGGATGGCATAGAGCGCCCTGCAATTTCTACAATACTACCTACTGTCTCTGGACAATCTTTAATTCTTGATGTTGGGGGCAACGTAGATTGTAAACCCATTCATCTCGAGCACTTTGCCATAATGGGTGATTTTTACGCTCGGCACATTATGGGCAAACCTTCACCAAGCATTGGGTTGTTATCTAATGGTTCAGAGGAAAAAAAAGGCAATGAGCTAACCAGAGAAACCCATAAGTTACTCCAACGCTACAACTTTAATTATCTTGGTTACGTTGAGGGACGTGACATCTATAGTGGTGTAGTTGATGTTGTTGTGTGTGACGGTTTTGTGGGTAATGTTGTTCTGAAGGTCTCTGAAGGATTAGCTGAATCTATCGGTCAGATGCTGCAGAAGGAGTTGAAATCCCGCGTGCTTGCTAAGTTGGGTTATCTTTTAGCACGCCCGGCATTTCGAGCTTTTAAGAAAAAAGTAGATTATGCAGAGTATGGTGGTGCACCCTTGCTGGGAATTAAAGGCACGAGTATCATCTGCCATGGTGGGTCAAGTATTAAAGCTGTGACTAATGCCATTGGCCAAGCCGCTAACAGTGTTGATAAACAGATGATCAGTGAGTTAGTTAAGCAGTTAGATAAATTTCAAGCTGGTACTGATGCTGCTGTTAAAACTGTAGGTGTTGCATAGTTCTATTCTGGCTTTGCAAACATAAGGGGAAACGTAGTGAAAAGAGCACGCATTATTGGTACCGGTTCTTATTTACCGGAAAAGGTTTTAACCAATTTCGATCTTGAGAAAATGGTTGATACCACAAATGATTGGATTTTAGCGCGCACTGGTATTGTTGAACGGCGTATTGCTGCTGATAGTGAGATGACTTCTGATTTTGCAGTCACTGCGGCAAATCGCGCTTTGCAAATGGCTGGGATTAGTGCAAGTGATATTGATTTAATTGTTGTTGGCACTATAACTGGTGATTTTCCTTGGCCCTCAACTGCGTGCATAGTACAGAATAAACTTGGTGCTGTTAATGCTGCTGCGTGGGATGTCTCTGCTGCCTGTAGCGGGTTTGTGTATGCGCTGACCTCTGCAGCTCAGTATATACAGAACGGTACTGCTAAACGTGCTTTGGTAATTGGTGCTGAGATCCTGAGCCGTATAATTGATTGGGAAGATCGCAATACTTGTATCCTCTTTGGCGATGGTGCTGGTGCAGTTGTGCTTGAAGCTCAAGAGGGCGAACAGGGTATACTATCAAGTCATTTGCACTCAGATGGCTCATATTGGGATCTTTTATACCAACCTGGGTTTGGCGCACGCCATCCAGCTTCGGTCTCTGGTATTGAGGCGCGTCTACCATTTCTACATATGGCTGGTAATGAAGTATTTAAGGTTTCAGTTCGCTCTATGTATGATGTCGCGGTAGAGGCTTTAGAAACTAATGCTATGACAGTAGCAGACGTTAAATTGCTGTTCCCACATCAGGCAAATAAGCGTATTCTCGATGCTGTCCTCAAGCGGCTGAAGCTGCGTGATGATCAGATGTATGTCAATGTCGATAAGTGCGGTAATACTTCAGGTGCTTCCATCCCAATTGCTTTGGATGAAGCCAATCGTAATGGCCTGCTTAACGCCGGTGATATCCTCGTGTTCGATGCTTTTGGTGGCGGTTTTACTTGGGGTGCATGTCTGTTGCGCTGGTAGTCATATCTAACTATTCAAGGTAAAAAGATGTTAGCTTTTATTTTCCCTGGGCAGGGGGCGCAGCACGCTGGCATGGGCAAGGAGCTGAGTGATAATTTTGCTGCTGCACGTGAAGTCTTTGAAGAGGCGAACGATGCTCTAGGCTTTGATTTAGCCAAAATGTGCTATGAAGGTCCAGATGAGCAGTTAAAGCTTACTGCTAATACTCAACCTGCGATACTAACCATGAGTGTTGCTGCTTTGCGGGTTGTTCAGCAAGAGACAGAGTTAAAACCTAATTTTGTTGCTGGGCACTCCTTAGGCGAGTACTCTGCACTGGTAGCGGCTAATGCCCTAAGTTTTGCCGATGCAGTCAAATTAGTACGTCAACGCGGAACCTTTATGCAGCAGGCAGTTCCGGTTGGCTCTGGTGCTATGGCCGCAATTTTGGGTATAGAAGCTGATGTGCTGGAAAAGATATGCGCTGAAGCTAGCCATGGAGAAGTTGTCTCAGCAGCCAATTATAATAGTCCCGGGCAGATTGTCATTGCTGGTAATACTCAAGCTGTAGACCGTGCCATAAAGTTGGCCACTGAGCAGGGGGCACGTAAGGCTATGATGCTGCCGGTAAGTGCACCATTTCACTGTGCGCTTATGGATCCAGCTGGTGCTCAGCTTAGTCAGGTTCTTTCTACTGTTAGTATTAATCAACTGAGCACGCCTGTTGTTACTAATGTAGAAGCAGTCGCTAATAGCGATAGCTCTAAAGTAAAAGAGTTGTTGGTTACTCAAGTCAGTGCTCCGGTACGCTGGGATTCATCTGTGCGTTATATGTTAGACAACGGTGTGACCAATTTTATTGAAATTGGTCCCGGTCGAGTTCTGTGCGGACTGATTCGTCGTATTGAGCGTAAGGCAAAGATAGCAAACGTGGATGATATTACCTCACTGAAGGCACTTTCTCTCTAGGCTGAAGGGACTGATGTATGAATTTGCAAGATAGGGTAGCTATAGTTACGGGCGCTTCGCGCGGTATTGGTAAATGTATAGCACAACATTTAGCTGCTGCCGGGGCTAAGGTTGTTGCCGTTAGTCGTAACGCTGAAGATACTGCTGACCTAGTAGCGCAAATACATAGTGAAGGTGGTGCAGCAATTTCTGTTGCCGCAGATGTAAGCAAGGCCGCTGAGGTTGATGCTATGGTGCAGGCCAGCATTGAAGCCTTTGGCCAAATTGATATTTTAGTAAACAATGCAGGAATTACCCGTGATTCTCTCTTAGCGCGCATGAAAGAGGATGATTGGGATGCGGTGATGGACATAAATCTTAAAGGTGCTTTTTTGTGCACCTGTGCGGTAGCTAAATTTATGACCAAAAAGCGCTATGGTCGTATAATTAACATCAGTTCTGTAGTTGGGCAGATGGGTAATCTCGGGCAGGCGAACTATTGTGCGAGCAAGGGTGGTCTGGTAGGGCTGACTCGTTCGAATGCACGTGAGTTGGCGCGGCGTAATATTACCGTTAATGCTGTTGCCCCAGGTTTTATAGAGACCGATATGACTGCAGAATTGTCAGAAAAAGTTCGTACAGATATGGCAGCACAGATTCCGCTAGGACGTTTTGGTGCACCACAAGATGTGGCTGCAGCTGTAACGTTTTTAGCATCGGAACAAGCCGGTTATATTACTGGACATGAGTTATCGGTAAATGGCGGCATGTATATGTAAAGAAGCGCTGTTTCTCTGTAGGTTCAGCGAGATGGCTTCGAACACTTCAGCTAAGGGCTGTAAACACAATCATGGAGGGTATACAACATGGCTTCAATTGAAGAGAGAGTAAAAAAAATTGTTGCAGAGCAACTAGGTGTAGAAGATGAACAAGTAACCGCTGAAGCATCATTTATGGATGACCTGGGTGCTGATTCTTTAGATACTGTAGAGTTGGTTATGGCTCTTGAAGAGGAATTTGATATCGAGATTTCTGACGAAGATGCTGAAAAAATCCAAACTGTAAAAGATGCTGTTGAATACGTAAGTAGTAATTCTTGATAGCGGAGTAATATATTAAAAGGGAGGATACGCAATATAGCTATCCTCCTTTTTTATTAAATAGTCAGGCTTATTTTAAAACAGAGCTAATAGCTTTTTTTTGAAATAATTCCGAGCCTTTAGCTCGGAGTACAACCTGGAAACTCAAATTTAAAAAAGGAAGTAATTATGCGTAGAGTTGTCGTGACAGGTATTGGTGCTGTGTCCTCGCTAGGTACTGGTGTAGAGAAAAACTGGTCAGCTTTGACGGCAGGAAAATCTGGCATAGATTTAATTACTCGCTTTGACGCTTCGGAACTGCCATCGCAAATTGCCGGCGAAGTCAAAGACTTTGATCCCACAGATTTCATGCCACCTAAAGAGGTCAAGAAGATGGATCTCTTTATTCAGTACTCACTTGCTGCTGCAGAGATGGCCATGAATGATTCTGGATTGCAGGTAACTGAGGAAAATGCAGAAAGAGTTGGAGTTTTGGTAGGTTCTGGTTTGGGTGGACTTCCGGCAATTGAGAAATACCATGATGTACTAAATAAAAGTGGCTATAGACGTGTCTCACCTTTTTTTATTCCTATGCTTATTACCAATCTAGCTCCAGGTCAAATTTCCATTCGCTATGGCGCTAAAGGGCCTAATCTGTCTTCAGTATCAGCTTGTGCAACAGGTACTCACTCAATTGGTGATGCTTACCATATTATTAAACGCGGCGATGCTGATGCAATGATTGCTGGTGGTACTGAATCAACTATCACCCCTCTGGGCATCGCCGGTTTTTGTGTTATGAAGGCGTTGTCAACTCGCAATGATGATCCTCAGGCGGCAAGCCGTCCATTTGATAAAGATCGTGACGGATTTATTATGGCTGAGGGCGCTGGTATTGTCGTGTTGGAGGAGTATGAGTCAGCAGTGCAGCGTGGAGCCAAAATCTATGGTGAAATCTGCGGTTACGGTCTTACTTCTGATGCATATCACTTAACGGCACCAGCTCCTGGTGGTGAAGGTGCGGCACGCTGCATTAAGATGGCACTGAAAAATTCAGGTGTTAATATCGATGAGATCGATTATATCAATGCTCATGGCACCTCTACTACTTTTAACGATATGTATGAGACCATGGCAATTCACTCAGCCTTAGGCGAGCATGCTAAGAAGGTAATGGTTAGCTCGACTAAGAGTATGACTGGGCATGCATTAGGCGCAGCTGGTGCCCTAGAAACTATCTATTGTCTCAAGGCTATGGAGACTGGTGTTGTGCCTCCAACTATCAACCTGGACAATCCTTCACCGGAGTGTGATCTGGATTATGTACCGAAGACTGCCCGTGAAGTAAAAGTTAATGTCGCCATGTCAAATTCACTGGGCTTTGGCGGGACTAACGCAACTTTATTATTTAAGAAAATTTAGGGTATTTATATGTTGATTGCTTGTGATCATGGTGGTTTGGCGCTAAAACAGCGAATTGTTAACCATTTACGCACTCAGGGTGTAGAGATTAATGATCTTGGCGTTAACGCTGAAGATTCTGTAGATTATCCTGACTATGCAGCCCTTGTGGCAGAACCTATATCAACTGGCGCTGAAGATCAGGGCATTTTGATCTGCGGTATCGGAATTGGTATGTCGATAGCGGCAAATAAATTTCCGAATATCCGGGCTGCATTAGTGCACGATGAGTTTACTGCTCAGATGGCTAAGGAGCACAATAACGCCAATATTCTTGTTCTTGGTGGGCGTGTCCTTGATCCAGATTTGGCCTGTCGCATGGTCGATATTTGGTTGCATGGAGTTTTTGCTGGGGGGCGTCATCAGAATAGGTTAAATAAAATCAGCTTGCTTGATCACAACGCTGAAAACGCATAACTTTATACGCAATATAGATGGGTAGGCCAATGGCCTGCCCATCATTTTTTATCTATTACCCGTGATTCTTCATGAAGCGCATAGCTAAAATTTGCGCTGCGCCTTTTTTTACATACGAACTGGAGATTTCTATGAAAACCCTCGCTCAAGTTGATCCAGAAATTGCCCAAACAATCATCGATGAAACTAAACGACAGGAATATAACTTAGAATTTATAGCTTCAGAAAACTTTGTCAGCGAGGCTGTCCTTGAGGCACAGGGATCGGTGCTTACCAATAAGTATGCTGAAGGTTATCCAGGTAAGCGTTACTACGGTGGCTGTGAAGTTGTCGATATCGCTGAACAGTTGGCCATTGATCGTGCTAAGCAGCTATTTGGTGCAGATCATGTCAATGTTCAGCCCCATTCTGGTTCACAAGCCAATATGGCTGTCTACTTTAGCACCTGCAAACCAGGTGATACGGTGTTGGGGATGAATTTAGCCCATGGTGGCCACCTCACCCACGGTTCATCGGTAAATTTCTCCGGTAAGCTATACAATATTGTGCCCTACGGCGTTAAGCGTGAAACAGGTACTATTGATTACGATGAAGTTGAATCGTTGGCGGTAGAACACAAACCTAAATTGATTGTGGTAGGTGCCAGTGCTTATCCGCGTATTATTGATTTTAGTGCGTTTCGGCAGATAGCCGACAAAGTTGGTGCTAAAGTTATGGTTGATATGGCGCATATCGCTGGCTTAGTTGCTGCAGGCGAGCATCCAAACCCGGTTCCTTACGCCGAATTTGTAACCACAACTACACATAAGACTCTGCGTGGGCCACGCGGCGGGATGATTTTGTGCCGTGAAGAGTTTGCTAAAACAGTAAACAGTAACATCTTCCCTGGTTGCCAAGGTGGCCCATTGATGCATGCTATTGCAGCAAAAGCTGTCTCATTTAAGGAGGCATTGCAACCCGAGTTTACCGCCTACGGCCAGCAGGTAGTTAAAAATGCTAAAGCCCTTGCACAGGGACTGCTTGCCGGTGGATATAACCTTGTCTCTGGCGGTACTGATAATCATCTCATTTTGGTCGATTTAAGCGGTAGTGAAATTACTGGAAAAATGGCTGAAGCTGCGTTGGAAAAAGCTGGAATTACAGTAAATAAAAATGCGGTTCCTTTTGACACTCGCTCTCCATTTGTGACTAGTGGTTTCCGGATTGGCACACCGGCGACAACCTCACGCGGGTTAAAAGAGCCGGAGATGGCTAAGGTTGCTAACTGGATTGATCGTGCTCTGAAAAATATCGAGAATGATGCCGTGTTGGCGACTATTCATGCTGAGGTTACTGAACTGTGTAAGCAATTTCCTCTATATGATTATCGGTTGAAATAATATGCATAGGCCATCTTGGGAAGAATACTTTATGGACATAGCCCGCTTGGTGGCTAGCCGTTCTACCTGTATGCGTCGCCAAGTAGGGGCCGTTATAGTTAAAGATAAAAATGTTCTGGCAACAGGGTACAATGGTACGCCGAAAGGTATTACTCATTGTGCCGTTGCCGGTTGCCTGCGCGAGAAAATGCGGGTTCCTTCCGGTGAGCGCCACGAGTTATGTCGCGGTCTACATGCAGAACAAAATGCCATCATTCAGGCGGCTAAGCATGGTATTAACATTGCTGATGGCACTCTGTACTGTACTAATGCACCCTGCGTCATCTGTGCCAAGATGTTGATTAATGCGGGGCTGCAAAAGATTGTTTACCTTGAAGGTTATCCCGATACTCTGGCTGTGGAGTTGCTGAATGAGTCTGCGATGCAGATCAGTCAGTATGAAAGTTAGCAGTTGTTTTTGCCGCTGTTTGCTATGTGAAAGGTTATTGCTGTGAAATGCCCATTTTGTAACTGCATAGATACTCGGGTTATAGATTCACGCCTGAGTAAAGAGGGCAATAGCATCAGACGGCGGCGCGAGTGCTCAGATTGCGACCGACGTTTTACAACCTATGAGCGGATTGAAGATACCTTGCCATTGGTAATAAAAAAAGATGGTCGGCGTGAGCCTTTTGAGCGTAGTAAAATCATTGGCGGGATGCAACGTGCCTGTGAAAAACGCCCTGTTTCAATTGCGGCGATAGATAAAATAATTGACCAAATGGAGATAGAGTTTCAGGAGAGTCCTGAGCGTGAAATCCCGGCGAGTAAAATTGGTGAAAAGGTCATGTGCGCTTTACATAATTTAGATGAAGTTGCCTATGTCCGTTTTGCTTCTGTCTATCGTCAGTTTAAGGATATAAACGAGTTTATGCAGGAACTCAAAGATATATTAGGTGGTCAGACACCACCTAATATGCAGGAGTAAGACCAAGAGTGGCTATTGTGGAGCAGCAACTCAAACAGCATTTTGGGCACCAAGATAGTGGCCCAGAAGACTATATGCAGCAAGCGCTGGAGTTAGCGCGCTGCGCGGAAGGTAGAACTGCTCCAAATCCGCCTGTTGGAGCTGTTATTGTCAAAGAGGGTGTGGTTGTTGGTAGTGGTTTTCATCCTAAAGCTGGTGAACCACATGCTGAAATCTTTGCTTTGCGTGCTGCTGGGGAGCAGGCGTGTGGTGCTGATATATATGTTACTTTGGAGCCATGCTCCCATCATGGCCGTACTGGGCCCTGTTGTGATGCCTTGATAGCGGCTGGAGTCGCACGAGTTTTTGTCGGTATCCAAGATCCCAATCCTCAGGTTAGTGGTCGAGGTATCTCCCGCTTGCGTGCTGCTGGTATCTTTGTAAAAGTAGGTGTTTGTGCTGTTGAGTGTCGCCGCTTAGTAGCGCCATTTATTAAATGGATTACCCACAAACAACCCTTTATGATCCTTAAGGCAGCTATGACACTGGATGGGCGTATTGCCACATCTAGTGGTGAGTCGCAGTGGATTACCAATGAGCATAGCCGTCAGTATACTCATCAACTACGTGACAAAGTCGATGCTATCATGGTTGGTGTGGGCACTGTTGTGCGGGATAATCCACGCTTGACCACCCGTCTTCCTAATACAGGGCGTGATCCACTGCGGATTGTCATTGATTCTACCCTGCGTACGCCTGTTGATGCCGCCATAGTTAATCTCTCATCAGCGGCGAAAACTATCATATTTACAACTGGATTGGCTGATCAGAAGAAAATTGCAGCTATGCAGAAAATGCCTATGGTAGAAGTAGTCCAAATGCCTAGTCGTTCTCAGAAGGTTGATTTGTCAGCGGTGATGGACTATTTAGCTGAGCATGCAGTGCAGACGGTTCTAGTCGAGGGTGGGGCTGAATTAAACATGGCGTTATTTAATGCTAAATATATAGATCGCGTTATGTTCTTTTTTGCCCCTAAATTATTTGGTGGTGATGATGGAAAGGCCATGTTCTCGGGTCAAGGAGTTTCCCGCTTGGCTGATGCGCTACACGTTACCGATGTGCGTACTACGTGCTTTGCTGGTGATGTGTTAATTGAGGGGGAAGTTGTCTCATGTTTACCGGTTTAATTGAAGATATCGGTACCGTGCGTGAGTTGCGCCATAGTGGTAGCAGTGTGCAACTGCACGTTGCCACTAAATTGCCTATACATGAGATCAAACTGGGGGACAGCATTGCGGTTAATGGTATCTGTTTAACGGTGGTTAAATGTAGCAGCGGAAATTTTGTTGCTGATGTCTCACCGGAAACTCTTGCCTGTTCTAACCTCAAAAAAATTGCACCTGGGTCTGAGGTTAATCTGGAACGGGCTCTGCTATTATCCGATCGTCTCGGTGGGCATATAGTCAGTGGTCATGTCGATGGCGTTGCTACGGTATTAGAGCGCAGTAACGATGGTAATGCCATACGTTTTCGGTTTAAATTAGCTCCTGCTGTGTTACGTTACGTGGTGGCTAAAGGGTCAATCACCATAGATGGCATAAGTTTGACGGTTAATACTGTAGACTCAGACTCATTTGGTGTCGCGATTATTCCTCACAGCTTGGAACAGACAACATTGAAAAACTTGGTTGTTGGTTCAATGGTCAATATCGAAACAGATATCCTTGCCCGTTATGTGGAAAAATTGCTTACCGCCCAACAACCAACAGCTATAAATAGCGCTGCTACAGGTGTAACAATGGAGCAGCTGCTTAAAAATGGATTTATGTGATTTTGCTATGCAGACGATTGTGTTCTGCCAACGATATTTCGTGTTGTTATAAACTTGATTGTGAAAGGGACAAACTGTGCCGATTGATAAAATAGAAGCAGCCTTGGAAGATATACGCCAAGGTAAAATGGTTATTTTAGTAGATGACGAAGATCGCGAGAACGAAGGTGATTTAACCATGGCTGCTGAGATGGTTACTGCAGACGCGATTAATTTTATGGCTAAGGAGGGGCGCGGTCTAATTTGTCTCTCGTTGACAGAAGAGCGCGCAGACTTTCTCAACTTACCGCTCATGGTATCGAATAATACCTCGTCTTTTGGTACGGCCTTTACTGTGTCTATTGAAGCGCGCTGTGGTGTTACAACTGGCATCTCTGCGGCAGACCGAGCTCAAACAATTCTGGCGGCCATTGCGGATGAATCTACTGCGGATGATTTGGCACGTCCTGGGCACGTGTTCCCACTGCGTGCACGCAAAGGTGGGGTGTTAGTGCGCACGGGGCAGACAGAGGGTTCTGTAGATTTAGCTCGTCTCGCCGGTTTAAAACCCGCTGGTGTTATCTGCGAGGTTATGAATGAAGATGGTACGATGTCGCGCATGCCATCGTTGAAAGTTTTTGCCAAAAAACATGACCTTAAAATAATTAGTGTTGCTGATTTGGTGGCATATCGTATGCGCAAAGAGCTTCTTGTGCATCGTGCTGCAGAGACAACTTTGCCGACTATTTATGGTGGGACATTTAAGATGATCGCCTATGAAAATGATGTCGATGGTGC
Organism: Desulfuromonas sp.; assembly: GCA_034006225.1. GTDB lineage: Bacteria > Desulfobacterota > Desulfuromonadia > Desulfuromonadales > Desulfuromonadaceae > Desulfuromonas. The sequence goes on from JAVETC010000004.1 coordinate 112,676, forward strand.
CCAGCATGTAGCCCTAGTCAAGGGAGAAATTGATCCAAACACTCCTACGCTTGTCCGCGTGCATTCCGAATGTTTAACCGGAGATGTATTTGGTTCTGAACGCTGTGATTGTGGCCAACAGTTGCAAGCGGCAATGGCGCAGATAGAAGAAGCTGGGTCTGGGGTTGTTGTCTATATGCGTCAAGAGGGGCGCGGTATTGGCTTGGTTAATAAAATCAAAGCCTATGCCTTGCAGGACTGTGGGCGTGACACGGTTGAAGCCAATGAAGCCTTAGGCTTCAAAGCTGATTTGCGCGATTATGGTATCGGGGCACAAATTTTGGCTGACTTAGGTCTGAAAACTATTCGCTTAATGACCAATAACCCCAAAAAAATTATCGGTCTACAGGGGTATGGACTAACTGTTGTAGAGCGGGTAGCCATTGAAATGCCAGCAAATAAGATTAATGAATGCTATTTACGAACCAAAAAAAATAAAATGGGCCATCTGTTGGAAAATATTTAACTGCTATGCAGGGTAGGGAGTGTGATCATGGTGAATAATTTCGCAGGACAGCTTGATGCTAGTGGGCACAAAATATGTATTGTTGTCGCGCGTTTTAATAGTTTTATTTGTGAACGCCTCGTTGAAGGTGCCATTGATGCTTTAGTTCGTCATGGGGCGCGTGAAGCCGATATTGATATAGTACGGGTACCAGGTGCTTTCGAAATTCCTCTTACTGCACAAAAATTGGCCGCATCCGTGAAAAAATATGATGCTCTGATCTGTCTTGGTGCTGTCATCCGTGGCGCAACTCCACATTTTGATTATGTGAGCAATGAAGTAACCAAGGGGATTGCTTCAGTTAGCTTGGCAACGGGCGTGCCGATCTCATTTGGTGTTCTTACTACAGATACCATTGAGCAGGCGGTCGAACGTGCCGGCACTAAGGCTGGAAATAAAGGCTATGATGCTGCAATGACCGCAATCGAGATGATAAACCTTTTCAAGAGTATTCAATAGATGGCACTGGGAACGCGACGCAATGGGCGCGAATATGCCCTGAAGGTACTGTACAGTCTGTACGATCAGGAAGAACCAGTGGATGTTGTTCTACGTAATTTTTGGCATAATTTTCGTTTTAAAGAGGATGTTTTAGGTGAGCCGACAGATGCCGATTCTCCTTTAGCGGCGGATATTGTCGAATTTACTGAGCAGTTAGTTCTTGGTGTCTACGAAAACTTGGAAGATATTGATAAACTTTTACTGGATATCTCTAAAAACTGGGCTTTGGATCGTATGCCGCGTTTGGATCTTTCTCTTATGCGCTTAGCCTGTTATGAACTTGTGTGGACACCACAGACACCCTCTGGTGTTGTTATCAACGAAGCGATTGAGATTGCAAAACGATACGGCACCAAAGATACTCCTGCATTTTTAAATGGAGTTTTGGATAAGGTTGCAAAACAGGCACAACTAAAAAAACAATAGAGGTTTTATATGCAAGAGATACAGGTAGGATTGCTCGGCTTCGGCACTATTGGTACTGGCGTTGCGAAGATGTTTAAGGGTAACGCTGAAGTTATTGAAAAGCGTTTGGGAGCACGCTTAATTCTACACTCTATAGCTGATTTGGATACCACTAGCGATCGCGGTGTTAATCTGGATGGGGTGGTATTGACTAACGATGCCAACGCAGTATTAACTAACCCAGATATTGATATTATTATCGAACTTATTGGTGGTTATGAACCAGCACGTAGCTTTGTTAAAACAGCTTTAGAGAATGGAAAGCATGTAGTTACTGCCAATAAAGCTTTGATGGCTGTGCATGGCAAAGAGCTGCTGGAGATAGCTAATGATAACAAGGTCAGCATTCTCCTCGAAGCAGCAGTTGGCGGTGGAATCCCTGTTCTGGCATCTATACGTGAAAACCTGTGTGCCAACCAGTTTAGCGAAGTATGCGGTATTTTGAATGGAACCTGTAACTACATTCTTACTAGAATGACAGAAGATGGCGACGACTTTGCTGTTGTGCTTAAAGATGCTCAAGAGCTTGGCTACGCAGAAGCTGACCCGACTTTTGATATTGAAGGGGTTGATACCGCTCACAAATTATCGTTATTAATCTCCATGTGCTTTGGTACTTGGGTTGATTTTGATCAAATTTATACGGAAGGAATCACCCAAATAAGTGCTCTGGATATCCAATATGCGCGCAAATTTGGCTATCAGATAAAATTGCTGGCCATTGGTAAAATGGTTGCTGGCGGTATCGAGGCACGAGTCCATCCTACTATGATTCCTGACAACCTGCCTTTAGCTGATGTTAAAGGGGTACTTAATGCTGTGAGTCTTGTTGGTGACTTTGTCGGCCCAGTTATGCTTAATGGTCGAGGCGCTGGAATGGATGCTACAGCCAGTGCGGTAATGGGCGATGTGATGAGCTTAGCACGTAATGTCATGGGGGATAACCGGAGCATGACACCGTCTTTAGGCTATCAGACCGATCAAGTGACGACTTTGCCAATCCGCAAGATCACCGATATCTCCAGCCACTACTATGTCCGGTTTATGGTGGAAGACCGTCCTGGCGTGTTGGCGCAGATTTTAACTATCTTGGGTGAATTTGACATCAGCATTCGTACTATGATCCAACCAGAGCGCCAACTTGGCAGTTGTGTTCCCATAGTCATTATGACTCATGGTGCCCGTGAGAGTAACGTGCTTAGGTCATTGGATAAGATCAACAGTCTACCAATTATTATGGAAAAAAGTCTATTTGTAAGGATTGAAAACGAATTGGCTTAAAACGCTGCTTTTTTACACTGCATAGAGGCTGATTACTGGGGAAACATTCAATCCGTACATAGGGTGAGATTGTTCCCCCTTTTTAATTAATATACATAATTATTGCAATTTATCTATGTTTAAGTGTTAACACCACTCCAATACGCCATTTAACAAACATAATGGCATTGATTAGATTGGTGTTGTTGGGCATGAAATAATCAATATGTTAGCTTGGCTTAAATAGTATTTTACGCAGTAAATAATATTACTGCATGTCATAATGACTTAATTATTAAAAGTTTTATTTGGATTTGATTTGATTTTGCAAATTTTTCATTACATACTAAGTATTATGGTTCGTAGTTAGTTGGATTTTTATTAAAAAGTTGGTCTACTCTTTGCTAGTTGTCTGTATTGATCAGCAAGGTTGAGACTCTTTTACAGGAGATTTTATGGCTAAGATTCTTATTGCCGATGATAGCAAAACTGAGATGGCTTTTTTACTAGATGCGCTAAAAGGAACTGGACACGAAATAGTAACTGCAGTGGATGGTACCGAAGCAGAAGCAAAGGTAAAATCAGAGACATTCGATCTTATTATCCTCGATGTTGTTATGCCGAATAAAAATGGTTTTCAAGTATGCCGATCGTTAAAAAGAGATCCTGCCTATAAGAATATTCCTATTATCCTTACAACATCAAAGTCTGGAGATAGTGATAAGTTTTGGGGTAAAAAACAGGGCGCAGATGAATATATAACTAAGCCTTATGAACCTGTTGAAATTTTGCTAGCTGTAAAGAAATATCTAGGGGGTGCATAGTGGAATTGGCGTCGGTGTTTAAACGGTACGCAGCCGAGGGGACTGGGCAGTTAGCGCTTAAGTTCGCTGACACCACCCATTTGTGTAAAGTTGATATTGAAAATGGCGAAGCTGTTTTTATTAAATTAGGACTATTGTCACCGGAAGAGACTTTAGCTGCCATTAGCGGTAAGACACTGCTAGAGGCAAATTTTATTAAGGGGTTCAAGACGAGAAAGCGTCTGCCCGAACCAATTACCGCACAGCTGTTAGGTGATGCAGCTACTAGGGAAGAATCTGCTGGAGTTTTTGTTGCGGCGCCAGCTAATGTAGCCGCTGGTCAATCAGTCTCCGCACAAAATATTTCTAAAATGATTAATCACTACGTGGATATAGTTGGTCCGCTAGGCGTTGTTATGATGGAAAATTATATTAAAAAGATTGGTTATGTTCAGGGTAACGAGATGAACTCTAATGACTATAACGAACTTGTAGATAAAGTTATTAATGATCTTCCTGAGACATTTCGCGATAAATTTCAAAAAATGCATAGATAACTTTTTAGTGCTTAACTTGTAAATTTAAATTCCAAAAATGGGGGATGTATGTTTAGGAATATGTCTATTCGTAAGCGAATTGTCTTTATGCTGGTCACAGTATACGTTGTCTCTTTGGCGTTAGTTGTTGCCGGAGGTAGTTATTTTTTGGAGCAAGACGTTGTACGGGAAGCGAAACAAAAGACCGATTTGTTTGCTACTGTAATGTCAAACTCTGCACGGTATTTACATAATGTGATTCGTCCTAAGGCCGAAGATCTTTTGCCCGAAGACGCGTATTTTCCCGAAGGCGGGGTAGGCGTGCTCATGCTGACAGAAGTTGCACGCTATATTCAAGAAGAATACCCCGAATACATCTTTCGTTATGCCTCGCCTAATCCACTCAACATGGATAACCTCTCCGATGAATTTGAAGATAATATTATTACGGCCTTCGAGGATGGCGAGTACGACGAGTGGAAGGGCTTTGCTGTTCGCGATGGGGTTAAGTTTTATGCAGTAGCAAAACCGCTGGTTGCTGGTTCCGATTGTATCAGTTGCCATGATACTCCTGACGTAGCTCACCCTAGCCAAGTGGAAAAATACGGTACGCGGGCCGGTTACGGTTATCTTGAAGGTGATGTTGTTGGTGCGCGCTTCATTTATGTGCCTACGGAGGTTATTCAGCAGGAAGCGTATAAGCGCATTGGCTATTTTTCCGCAGCCTTTAGTGTGTTTTTCCTTCTCGTCTTATTTGCGGTAGACCGTTTTATCGTGAGTAGTGTTGTACGACCTATAGAGCATATCGTTGAAGTATCTGAAGAGATAAGTCGCGGTAAGTTGGACGTAGAATTTAATGTTAAAACTAATGATGAAATCAAACTGTTAGCTGATGCTTTTGACCGGATGAAAGTTTCGTTGGCTAAAGCTATGGATATATTGCGCCAGTAAAAATAATAAATTCTGGAGTGTGAAAACATGACGACAGATAAAAGAAAAGTTTTAGTAGTTGACGATTCTCCGACCGTGCGTCGTTTAGTAGAGTTGGTACTATCGCAAAATAATTATGAAGTTATTAGTGCTGAAGATGGAGAGCGTGGTCTTGAATTAGCTAAAGAGCATGTTCCCGATGTAGTATTAGTCGATTTTGTGATGCCACGCATGAATGGCCACATGTTCTGCAAAGCACTGCGCGAAGATGCTGCTTTGGAGAATATTCCTATTATCCTGATCTCATCAAAAAGTGAGGTTGTCGGCCAAGCATTTGAGGAGAGTTTTGGTATTGTCCATTATTTCACCAAACCATTCGAGCCTGATGATTTGATAGCTAAGATTGGTGAAGTGCTCAGCTTGCCGATTGGTGATAATTCTGAGAAAGATTCTGGGGCACAGTCGGCGACAAGTGCACCTGAGACGAGCACAAAAACGACTGGTGTTCTTACTGATATGGATCAGTTACTCGATTCTATCAACGATAGATTTGATAAGGTTGTACGCAACTATTTTCAAAAAGACTTCCCTGTTTTGATGAAAAATGTCATGGCAGACACCCTGCGCGAAACAGGACTTATCAAACATCAGACATTGATTATGACTGGCGATCTTACTCGCATGTCGTTACCCGAGGTGTTGTGCTTTTGCGCTGTTACTCGGCAGAACGGTCGGCTGTCAATTTTTTCTGATGATACTTTTGCAGAAATTTTTATTCAAGATGGTCGATTTGTTTTTGCTACGGCTAGCCAGAAAGGCAAACATAAATTTTTGACAGATTTGATCTGTAGCGATAATCGTTTCAAATGCGATACAAAATCTTTGACAAAAATTGTTGAGGAAGCGCGGAATACGAACATACCTGTTGGGCGCGCATTGGTAGAACAGGGGGTAATATCCGATAGTGATCTCATGTACTATTTACAGAGACATGCTCAGGACGCTTTGAACACAGGGTTACATACTAAGCAGGGGAACTTTTTCTTAGAGAAAGATGAGCTGCCGTTTAATCTAGAGGATATTAAGTTTAGAATCCCCATGTTTGAAGTATTGCTCGAAGGTGTGCGTTCTCTCGAGTTATCTGCCCCTTTTGATGATGATAATTTGATTGTTACCCGCATGCCTCAATGTGCGGTAGCTGCACAGGATGGTCTTCTGCATGAAGATGAACAGTCTTTGATGTTGCAACTAGATGGCGCTCGCACCCTGGGAGTTGTTTGTGCAGAAAGTGCGTTAGACGAGGCTGTAGTGCGTAAAGCCTGTCAGGTGCTATATCAATCTGGGTTAGCAACAATTGCATAGATTTTATTTGTTGCAACCATTGGTAAGGATGGTTTGAATGGCGGGATTACAGGAAAGTTTACTGCCTATATTTATAGAAGAAGCTGCTGAAGGTTTGTCCCTGATAAATAAGTTAGTGCAGGTGTGGGAAGAGAACACTCAATTGGTTTCAGCGGATATTCTAGAAGACGCCAGACGTGCAGCGCACACCATTAAGGGTACTGCCGGCTTGGTCAAGAGAATGCACTCTAGCCGTATTGCAAAGGGGTTGGAGGAGTATTTAGATAATTTAAAATCCGGGAGTACCATTACCGCTGATGATATAGATGTTGTGCGGGGTAAATATTCTAAATTATCAGACTTGCTGCAATATGCACGCAATGCTGAGTTAGAGCCTGAGTTTGACGAAGAGCCAGAACAAGAGGTTTTAGTAGATGAAGACGCAAGCCACCTAGCTATTACGTCCGATCTTATTAACGATTTTGCTCTGCCGTTTATGATGAAGCTCCACCAAGCTTCTACCAGCACTGATGAATCTGTGAAGCCGGTTTGTTGCCGCTTTTTTTATGGCGGTAGACAATATTATATCCCAATAGAAAACGTAGTGGAAATTGCCGAAAGAGAACCGATAACTTTCTTGCCTTACGGGCCAGCTTATATTTCTGGGTTGATCAATTTACGCGGCAACGTTATTCCCGTTATTAATATGGCCGAGTTGGAAAAACGCAACCTCCAATTTCCCAACAGCTATTTTTTAGTTGTGGCGCGCACTGATACTGATCTAATGGCATTTATTAGTGATCAGTTGCCAAATCTTAGCTTGAAAACAGCCGGACATAAAATTGATGTAAATAAGTTTCTTGAGCAAAACAGCGTGAAGGCTTAGTGATGGTAAGTTCTCAGACAGCACGGGATATATTTTTTGAAGAGGCCGAAGAGCATCTGACTATTTTAGAGGGCGGTCTTCTTCAGTTAGAAGATAGCTCAAGTACTGGCGCTAAAACAGAACTGATTGATAAGCTTTTCCGTTCTGCCCATACCCTAAAAGGAGCCGCAGCTCTTCTCAAATTTAATACCATTAGCCAAATATCACACGAACTAGAAAACCTGCTTGAGAGTTATAAGTCAGGCACCGTTGTGCTGACGGCTCCACTGCTCGACGCTATGTTAGCTTCTCTAGATACCATGCGGAATCTGTTGCAGATGACTCATCTGCCAGACTACGAACAGACTTCAGTTTTGTTTGGTTTACAAGCCTGTCAGATGCTGCAGGCTGCACAGTCTGGTGAATTGCAGCAGGAGGCAGCGCCACGCACTGAAAGTGCGCGTCAATTTAGCAATAGTGTCAAAGTTGGTGTCGATAAGATTGATCAAATGATGAATCTGTTAGGTGAGATGACTATAACCAAGACTCACCTGCTTGATCAATTGCGTTCATTTGAAACCATGAAGGATGAAATAGATTTTGCTCGGGAGCGCTTATTGGGGGAAGTGGCTAATTTTGCGGAGAGTTATGAATATACTAATCCTGAGGAAAAAGGGGCAGAAGATAGTGAATCGATAATTGCTGATTTCGAAGAACTCGAGTTTGACCGTTATGATGAACTGAATCTGTTCTCGCGCAAGTTGCACGAGATAAGCAATGACATCAACGAAGCCGTAGGTTCGATTCGTCAATTCTTTGGTCAAGTTAGCGTTGATGTTGACGCAATAGATCGCATGACCTCAGAGATGAAAGAGCGTATTTCTGAGATCAGAACTTTACCAGTTGATGAACTATATCAGCGTTTTAAACGTACCATTCGGAATTTATCGCTTAGTGCTAACAAACCCGTAGAGTTGCGTCTCTCAGGCGGCGAGACTCGCCTTGGACGCACAATTATCGATGGTCTGTTTGATCCACTATTGCACGTGTTGCGCAATGCGGTTGCTCACGGTATTGAGGAGCCAGAGCAGCGTGTAGCAGCCAATAAACCAGAAACCGGTGTAATTAAGATAAACACGGTCAGAAGAGGTAATTACGCCACTATTACCATATCCGACGATGGTGGTGGGCTACAGTTTAAGGCTATTCGGGAAAAAGCTATTGCCTTGGGTTGGATAGATGAAAAAGATCATCTAGAACAGCAAGACTATATAGATATGATTTTCCGCGCTGGTTTCAGTACAAAAGAGCAAGCAGACGATACCTCTGGGCGTGGTGTAGGCATGGATGTTGTTTTGGATCGCTTGTCCGACCTGAATGGCACGATCGAGGTTAAAACCGAGGTTGGTAAAGGTACCGAATTTATCTTAAATATTCCTCTCTCCTTAATAATTATCAACGTCATACAATTTCGTCTTGGAAAACAACTCTTTGTGTTGCCCTCTAGTTTGATTGAGGAGATTCAAGAGATTGGTTCTTTGCAAATTGTCGATGATCAGGTAATGCATCACGGTGAAAATTATCGCATTGTGGATTTGAACAATAAGTTTAATTTGTCCGCCATTGATACTACGCGCCAGTGTGTTGTTTTTGTCCGCTCATTAGGTGCGCGTCTAGGGATGCTAGTTGAGGAGATAGTAAGTCAAGAGGATATCGTTATTCGCCCCTTTGGTAAATTGCTGGCCGATATGCCGTGTTTCTCCGGTACTAGTGTTTCTGGTGGTGGGGCCGTGCGTTTGGTGGTGAATCCAACACGTTTGTTGCAGGTAGTGGATAAGCTCGATGCAGGCGTGGCTGAGCCGAGCACCATTAATGCTGATACCCTGTTACCGCACAAACAGCGTGCACCACGTGTATTGGTTGTAGATGATTCACTTAGCGTGCGCAAATATGCTTCAATGATTTTAGAGGCCAATGGTATCGACTATTTAACCGCTACCAATGGTGCTGAGGCATTAGCTGTGCTGGATGAAGAGTCGGTAGACTTGATTTTGACTGACTTAGAAATGCCGGTAATGCATGGTTATGAGCTACTGGCAGAAATAAAAAGAAGAGTTAAGCTGCGCAATATTCCGGTAGCAGTCATTACCTCGCGCTCGGGGTCACAACACCAAGAGAAAGCATTTAACCTAGGTGCCGTGAACTATTTAGTTAAACCTTTTGATGAGGATGCGTTGCTTGATTTGATTCGCGAGCACACATTGTTCAGCATATAAAATCAGCTTATTTTGTTGACTATATGGGAGATCATTAAATTATGGCAGAAAAAGCATTAAATACACTCTCAATAAAGCAAATCGCTGGACGAAGTATTATTTCGTTGAGCTTTATGGTGGTGTTGGTTCTGGGAACAAGTGTGGCGACATATATTTACTTAACCCAGCTGGCACAGCAGCAAACAGAGGTAACTGTTGCAAATTTAACCCTTACTGAGCAATTGTCTCGTAATGGTTCAGATCTGCAAGCCCTGGAAGGGAAATTGACAGTTGCCGCATTGTCCAAAGACAAGAGCGCCATTGATGAGAGTGTAGACCGTCTTAGTGATCACATGGATACTATGATGGTAAACGTGGATAAGCTGATTGCGGCAACCGCAACTGGCCGTTATGAAATACAAAAAGTGGCGAACTCTATATACGAAATATATTCTGATATTTCTGTTAGTGTCGATGAGGTCTCGGATAGTTTGTTAAGTGGTGCCAGTGTAAATTCACAATTAGAACATTATGCAAAGTTGAATCAGGATGTAAGAGAGTTTAATAGTGCATTGGGGCAACTGGAAAAATTGTTTGTAAAGGTTATTGGCCTGCAGCAGCAGAAGGCAACACAAGATCAAATATACTATGGTGGTGCGGCTGCTCTGTTGCTGCTGTTGCTGTTATTTGTGTACCTCGGATTTCACTGGAATAAAAAACTGGATGATTCCTTGCAACAGTTGCGTATGTCGATAGAGCGCGCGTTACAGGGTGATCTGTCCGCGGTCAAATTGAATGCTAAAGATGAAATTGCTACAACGGCATTGCTTTACAACAGCTTAATTGAGAAATATAAGGACGCAATTATAGCTGATACCGAGCGAGAAACCACTCAGGAAAACTTAATCGGCTTTTTAGAGGTTGTTAGTGAGGCAGCCGATGGTGATTTAACTATGAAGGCACCAGTTACTGCGGATGCTTTTGGATCTATTGCCGATGCTTATAACCTGATGGTGGAAAGTTTATCTGAACTGCTCAAGGATACAAAGCTTAACGCTAACGATGTAGGTGAACAATCGCGCAACTTGATCCGTATTTTCCAGGATATGGAGATGGGTGCCGAGACGCAGTCCAGCCAGGTTGTTAAGGCTACAGAGATTGTAAATCAATCAGAAATAGCTGCTCGTGATATCACCGAAAAGGCCGCTTTAGCGCAGCAGGTTGCCAACCAGGTGGATAGAGTTACTGCTCAGGGGAGTAACTTGGTAAATGATAATATTGAAGGTATGCAGCTGATTCGTGTCACCGTTCAGGTTATCAATAAGAAAATGAAGTCACTGTCTGAACGGTTACTGGAAATTGGCACTATCTCACAGTTAATCTCTGAAATTGCTACTAGAACGACAATTCTGGCGATGAATGCCTCTATCGAGGCATCTCGTGCAGGCGAACAGGGGCGCGGCTTCCTTGTTATTTCTGATGAGATTAAACGTTTGGCAGATAAGTCGGCTGAGGCAACTAAGCAGATCGGCGGAGTAATTAAGTCAATTCAGTCTGAGGCAAACGAAGTTACGCTCTCGTTAGAGGAGGAGACAAAAACGGTAGAAACGCAATCTAAACTGGCCCAAGATACTGGCGAATCCTTTAGCGCGATTCAGGAGGCGATTAGCCAGTCCAGAACCGTGGTTGACGAAATTACCGCTCTTTCCAAAGATCAGTTTGCTATGACAAGAAATGTTGAAGCAGTAATGAAACAGGTATCTGAAATTTCATCATTAACATTGCAACAAGTAAAGGACTCGGCAGCAATCACCACTGGTTTAAGTGCTCAATCAGGAGAGTTGTTGTCTTCGATAGATGCCTTCCGTCTAGCTGATTAAGAGTCAAATAACCCTAGCCCAAGGAGTAATAGCATATGAGAAAAGGTTTATCACTGTTGATTGCTATGGTTTTCTTAGTTACCTGCACCAGTACAGTTTTTGCTGCTGCCAATTGGAGACATGGTAAGTCCATATACAAAAAAGATTGTATGAACTGTCATAAACGTGGTGGGGAAGCAAAAAGACTGCGCTTGAATTCTAAAACTAAGGCGGCGTGGACTAAATTTGTCAATGCTCCGCAAAAGGGTAGTCATGAAGCGTTGTGGCAGGAGCTTACAGAACAGCAAAAAGAGGACTTACTCAAGTATTTTACGAAGTATGCTAAGGATAACTCTTCTCTCCTTGGTTGCGGTTAAATAACTCTTTTGTGCATTGTTGGCTAGATTAATAAAAAACCACCATAAATTTTTATGGTGGTTTTTTGTGTCTATCGGCGGTCAGTAGAGTTTTAAATTGAGTAGATTATTACTCGCTAGCACTGATATCGGCCTCTACGGCAAAGCGTTTAATTTTGCGTGTAGTAGTTTTAGGGAATTCATCTTCACGCAGGGTGAACTTTTTAACCCGTTTATAGTCAGCTAACTGTTTGCTTATTTGGAGTATTTCTGACCGAATAAGTTTTTCAACCTGCTGTATATCTAATGGATAGGTGCCTTGTTCTTGTGCGTAACTATCGATCATCTCTTGATCAGGATAGATCTGTGCATGTACTTCTTCCGCTGCAGGGCCAACTTTGTGGCCATAAACCATTACTTCATGGATAAATGGGCTGTTGAGCAACTCAATCTCAATCTCTTCAGGATACACATTTTTACCATTGGGAGTAACTATGAGATTTTTGACGCGTCCGCAGATATGCAAAAAGCCATTACTGTCTATTCTGCCCATATCTCCGGTATAGTACCAGCCGTCAGAGAGTACCGCAGAGGTGGCGCTCTCGTTCTTGTAGTAGCCCAACATGACATTTGGCCCTTTGCAGCTTATCTCGCCGACACCATCTTCGTTGGGATCATTTATTTTTATTTGTACCGAGGGCAAAGGTTTGCCGACGCTACCTACCAACATTGACCCAGGTTGTTCGGCGGTAATGACTGGTGATGTTTCTGTAATGCCGTAGCCTTGGTAGATTAAGATGCCGAACTCTTTAAATTTGGCAGAAATAGTAGGATCAAGAGCTGCTCCACCACTGACGAATACGGTGCCAGCACCGAGTGTTTCGCGCACCTTTTTCTCAATCAATTTACGTGTGCCTGGTAGTGTGTAGAGCGTTTTAGACAGCTTTTTACTGTTTATATTCCGCATTATACGATCGAGAAAAATTCGGTAAACTGCAGGCACCGCAAGAAGGAATGTTGGTTTTACTTCTGCAAGGTTTTCACCCAGTTTTTTTAATGATTCGGCAAAGGATATAGTGCCACCCAAAGTCAATGGCAAGAGTACACCGCAAACCTGTTCAAAAATATGATTAATCGGTAAAAATGACAGGGTGTGAATGTTGTTATTTAGATGAAAGTGTGGGATTAGATCTTTGATGTTAGCGGTAATATTTCCATGGCTCAATATCGCCCCCTTTGGACGACCTGTGGTGCCTGATGTATATAGAATTACTGCTTTGTGGTCTGGAGTTATCTGAACTGGTGTCGGGACACAATTACCGGTGAAGGTGTCGTATGGTAGCAGAACACCTTTTTTGCGTGCCTCCTTGAGCAAGTTAGCTGTTGGCGAAAATTTATCCACGCTATCTATATGTGGAGATGTTGCATCAGTGCTGGGCGTAGTTAACATGGTATGCGCACGGTTGGCTATCGATTCTAGCCGCTCAGCTCTTTCACGCGGGATCTTTAACTCTTTTACTAGTTGATGCCATTCGCTGATTAGGTCACCAATAGTGGCAAAGATGGCAGCATCCTTGGAAAATTGATCCGTGGTGCTATCCATAACAATAATATGGTTAAGCTTAGGCAGGTTTTGCTTAAGCTCTATGATCGTTTCAACATAGTATTGGGTGGTGAAAATTGTAACAACTTCGCTATCACTTAAAATGTGACGTAACTCATTCTGTTTTAACTCTTTGTCCACAGCTACGGCTACAGCGCCAATTTTCAGTATACCTAAGTAGGATATTATCCAACGATTTGATGATGGAGATAGTAGGGCTACGTGATCTTGATCCTTAACCCCAAGTTGCTGGAGCCCTGTGGCTGCCATATCAGAATCGCGCCAAATATCGGCATAGCTAAGACAGCTCCAGCATTTTTTTACTTTCTCCCTCAGAGCTGTCTTGTTAGGATTTCTTTGGCAGCTAGTTTGTAGCAGATCAATAATAGTGCTCAAGGTAAACCTCGTAAATGTTTGTGTTTTACTGGGCTTTTATGCGTTTAAAACGCAGATAATTGCAAATCGTACTCGGCTGTAAATTTAACCGCGAATATCAATTCATTAAGTAAGAGGTAAAACTAACTCTGTATATCTGGGGTTGGCAAGCAAAAATTGTGAAAATATATCGAAATGCTAGTGTAGGTACAGTAGAGCGAGGGTCTTTGCATTTATTTTGTTAAGTTATAGCAATAACAAAATAAAAGGTCTTGACTTTGTTGGGTCTTTTTTGTAAGTTTTGCTCCCGTTGTAGCAAGATAGGCACGTAGCTCAGTGGGAGAGCACCACCCTGACACGGTGGGGGTCGGCGGTTCGATACCGCCCGTGCCTACCATTTACCTGCTACATATGAAGAACAAAAGGCATCCCCAGGGTGCCTTTTTGCGTATGCGCGCACTATTTGTGCTCGAGTAGGAGATTATGCTATGGAGCAAATTAAAATAAAATTGCCAGATGGCTCACACCGTGAGTGTGCAGTCGGTACCAGCTGTTTAGAAATTGCACAATCAATAGGTGCGGGCTTGGCGCGTCAAACCGTTGCTGCCCGTGTAGACGGCACGTTGTGTGATGTCTCTACTGCATTAACTGATGATGCAAGCTTAGAGCTTATTACCTTGGATACTGCTGAAGGTTTGTCTGTTTATCGCCATACCGTAGCTCACGTGATGGCGCACGCCGTTAAGGATATTTACGGTGATGATGTGCAGGTTACTATTGGACCAGCGGTCCAAAATGGGTTCTATTACGATTTTTACTGTGAAAACCATGTTTTTACTCCTGATGATTTCGCTGCAATTGAAAAACGTATGCAGGAGATAGTTAAGGCCGATCTTCCACTGGAACGCAGTGTAGTTAGTAGTGCAGAAGCAATTGCACTGTTTAAAGGTATGGGCGAAGATTTTAAGGTCGAGCTTATCGAAGATTTAAACGTCGCTACTGTTTCATTGTATCGTGAAGGTGATTTCGTTGACTTGTGCCGTGGGCCGCATTTGCCATCCACTGGGCGTATTAAGGCGTTCAAGCTGACCAGTGTTGCTGGTGCTTATTGGCGCGGTGATGAAAAACGGCAGATGTTGCAGCGGGTTTATGCCACTGCATTTCCTGATAAAAAACAACTCAAGTCGCATCTTGCTCATCTCGAAGAGGCGCGTAAACGCGATCATCGCAAGCTAGGACGTGAATTAGACCTGTTCTCCTTTAGCGAAGAAGCCGGTGCTGGGCTGGTTATTTGGCATCCTCGGGGCGCTATGTTGCGCACCGTGCTTGAAGATTTTGAGCGTCGTGAACATCTGCGCCGTGGATACGATATTGTTCAGGGCCCACAAATTTTGCGTACTGACTTGTGGAAGACTTCGGGTCATTACGAAAATTATCGTGAAAATATGTATTTCACCGAGGTGGAAGGGCAAAGCTTTGGCATTAAGCCGATGAACTGTCTGGCGCACATGTTAATTTTTAAGAGCAAATTGCGCTCGTATCGCGACCTTCCTCAACGCTATTTTGAACTAGGTACCGTACATCGTCATGAGAAATCTGGTGTACTGCACGGGCTAACTCGGGTGCGTGGTTTCACTCAAGATGACGCTCATATCCTGTGCGCGCCAGATCAACTCGATGATGAGATCAAGTCTGTTTTAAAATTCGTCCAAGACGTGATGGGTATCTTCGGTTTTGAATTCGAAATGGAGTTGTCCACACGACCGGAAAAGTCGATCGGCAGTGATGGAGATTGGCAGCGTGCAACGAACGCATTGGAATCTGCATTGAAAGATTCTGGTCTGCCATATGATGTAAATGCCGGCGATGGTGCTTTTTATGGACCAAAGATCGACATTAAGCTCAAGGACGCTCTTGACAGGTATTGGCAGTGTGCTACTATTCAGTGCGATTTTACCCTGCCTGAGCGTTTTGATCTTAATTATGTAGGTTCAGATGGTGAAAAGCATCGACCCGTTATGGTACATAGGGTTATTTTAGGTTCGATTGAAAGATTTATCGGTATATTGATCGAACACTATGCTGGTTCATTTCCGCTATGGATCTCACCTGTACAAGCTATTGTTATCAATGTTACTGATAATCAGCTTGATTATGCTAAGCAGGTAACTGCTAAGTTGCGGGAAGCTGGTGTGCGGGTGCAATCGGATCTACGCAATGAGAAGCTAGGCTTCAAAATTCGCGAAGCACAGATGCAGAAGATTCCGTATATGTTAGTTATTGGCGACAAAGAGATGGATGAGGGTACACTTACACCACGCTATCGTAGTGGTGAGAACTTGTCATCGATGTCAACTGATCAGTTTAGCCAATTCGTTTTGGATGAGTGTAAAAAATATAACTAGGAGGTGGCACCATAGCTAAGCAAGAAACAAATATTAATCGTGATATCCGTGCGAAAGAGGTGCGGGTTGTTGACGATGCTGGTGAGCAGCTTGGAGTCATGCTGGTACAGGATGCCTTAGCGGCTGCTGTCGAACGCGGTCTGGATTTGGTGGAGGTATCACCATCAGCCAAACCCCCTGTATGCCGTATAATGGATTACGGTAAATTTAAATATCAGCAGCAGAAGCGTGCCGTTGAAGCGAAGAAGAAAACTGCGCGAGTCGAACTAAAAGAAGTAAAGTTGCGGCCCAAAACAGAAATTCACGATTTCAATGTTAAAGTGAAAAATGTGCGTCGCTTTCTTGATGCCGGTAATAAAGTTAAAGTTACTGTCATGTTTCGTGGTCGTGAGGTCACTCATCCAGAATTTGGCCGAGAATTATTGAAACGTGTTGCTGAAGAGGTTTCAGATATTGGTGTAGTTGAGTTTTTCCCAAGTATGCAAGGACGTTTCATGCATATGGTGATGGCTCCCAATAAAAAATAGAGTGTTAACCCTGTGGGGTTAAGTTATATAAAAAGACGAATGAAGGAGATTGGGAATGCCCAAGATTAAAACAAACCGTGGTGCTGCGAAGCGCTTTCGTAAAACAGGTACCGGCAAAATTCGCCGCAATAAAGCGTTTACTAGCCATATCCTGACCAAAAAAAGCACTAAACGCAAACGTGATTTACGCCGTGGAACAGTAGTTGCTGGTGTTGATCATAAAAATATCAGTTGCCTAATTCCGTATATCTAGAGTTAGGTAACTCGGCTTTAAGTCCGTGAACTATGGGGAATATTGTCTCCCCCTGTAGATCCGGCAGTGCCTTTGTCGTGTTGACATGGCGCTTATTTTAATATTGTAAGGAGTACAAAATGCCGAGAGTAAAAAGAGGTTTTAAAGCGAGACGTAGACGTAATAAGGTTTTAAAGCTCGCTAAAGGGTATCGTGGCGCGCGGAGTAAACTTTTTCGCAGTGCTACCGAAGCAGTTGATCGGGCACTAAATTACGCCTATCGTGATCGTCGTGTTAAAAAACGTGATTTTCGTGCTTTGTGGATTGCGCGTATTAATGCAGCGTCTCGTCTGAGTGGTTTGAGCTACAGTCGCTTAGTCTATGGTCTTAAAAAAGCAGAGATTGCTCTGGATCGTAAGGTGCTGGCAGAAATTGCAGTAACTGATCCATCCGCTTTCTGTGCTGTAGTGGAAAAAGCTAAAGCTCAGTTGCAGTAAAGACAACAAAAAGAGACGAGGAGATCCTTGTCTCTTTTTTCATTTGGAATCTTTAGTGATGGAAGCCCTGTGGCTTCCATCATTTGTTTATAGCGTGTGCAAAATAAGCGTTGAGTAAGGGGTAGCTTTTATGAGAGAAAAACTTGAATCGATGTTGGAACGAGCCAACGCAGCAATGTCTACTGCGCCAGATGAAGCCACACTGCAGGAAATTCGTGTTAGCTTTCTGGGAAAAAAAGGACAACTTACCTCCATCATGAAGGAGATGGGTAGCTTGTCAGCGGAGGAACGCCCAGTATTGGGCGCTGTAGCTAATCGGGTAAAAGATCAAGTTTTTCAAACATTTGAGCAGCAATTGCAGTTACTCAAATCACGAGCAATGAATGACCGGTTGGTTAATGAAAATATAGATGTAACCCTGCCTGGTCGCCGCCTTAATATGGGAACCAAGCATCCAGTGACTCTAGTTACTGAAGAGCTTATAGATATTTTTTCAGCCCTGGGGTTTTGCGTAGCAGAGGGGCCGGAAGTTGAACATGATTTTTACAATTTCGAGGCTCTTAACCTGCCGAAAGATCACCCTGCTCGTGATATGCAGGATACCTTTTATATTAGTGATGAAGTGGTCTTGCGTACCCATACTTCACCGGTACAGATACGCTCGATGCTCAAACATGCACCACCATTACGCGTTATCGCCCCTGGTACGGTTTACCGGCGTGATTCAGATATTACCCATAGCCCCATGTTCCATCAGATAGAGGGTTTTATGGTTGACGAAAACATCACCTTTGGAGATTTAAAGGGCATTTTGACTACCTTTATCCACGAGTGCTTTGGGACAAAGGTAGGCGTGCGCTTTAGGCCATCTTTCTTTCCATTTACCGAGCCTAGTGCTGAAGTCGATATTCAGTGTGTTATTTGTGGTGGGAAAGGTTGTCGGGTGTGTAAAAACTCTGGTTGGTTGGAGATCTTGGGTAGCGGCATGATAGATCCAGAGGTGTTCAAATCGGTTCACTATGATTCCAAACGCTATAGTGGTTTTGCCTTTGGTATGGGGTTAGAACGCATTGCGATGTTAAAGTATGGAGTCAATGACTTGCGCCTGTTCTTCGAGAATGACATCCGTTTTTTGCGCCAGTTTTAATAACTGATAAACAAGTTTGTTTTCTACAGATCTGTGATTATGGCAGTGAGAAAAATAAAGGAAATAGTTCATGATTGTTACTTATAACTGGTTAAAGGAATATGTTGATTTCGATCTTAGTGCAGATAAGCTTTCGCATCGCTTAACTATGGCTGGCCTTGAAGTCGATTTCATGGAATATCTGGGCGCTGGATTAGATTCGGTTATCGTAGCTAAACTGGAAGCGGTAGAACCTCATCCGCAGGCTGATCGCTTGACCCTGTGTCAAGTTAACACTGGTAGCGAAGTTATTCCTGTTGTTTGCGGAGCGACAAACCATAAGACCGGCGATCTTATTGCGTTGGCTCAAGTAGGTTCGGTGTTGCCTGGTGACTTTAAGATAAAGAAATCTAAAATTCGCGGTGCTGAGTCGCGAGGTATGCTGTGCTCTGAAAAAGAGCTCGGCCTCGCTGAAGAGTCTGCTGGCATAATGATTTTACCGGCGGATTTGCCGTTAGGCACTCCAGTGTTTGATGCATTGGGTTTAAAAGATGTGCGTTATGAAATAGGACTTACTCCTAACCGCGCCGACTGTTTAAGTGTTGTTGGAGTCGCGCGCGAAATTGGGGCGATTGTCGGCAAAAGTATTAACTTGCCAAGCAATTTTCCTATTTCTGAGGGCAGTGAGACTATTGATAGCCAGACTTCAGTTACAATTGAGAATATTGACGGGTGCCCACGCTATATGGCGCGTCTGATCACAGGAGTGAAGATTGCTTCGTCTCCTGACTGGTTGGTGCAGCGTCTTGAGTCTGTAGGCATGCGCTCCATTAATAACGTGGTAGATGTTACTAATTATGTGCTAATGGAACTCGGACATCCCCTCCATGCCTTTGATTTTAATAGCCTTCGTGGTAAAAAAATAGTTGTTAAGCGTGCTCAGCAGGGGCAATCTTTTACAACACTGGATAGTCAATCACGGCAACTGCAGGATACTGATGTCGTTATTTGTGATGGTGAAGGTGCGGTAGCTCTGGCTGGTATCATGGGCGGGCAAAATTCCGAGGTTTCAGAGGATACGGTTGATATCTTACTAGAAAGTGCCTATTTCGATCCCACCTGTATACGCAGAACCAGCAAGCGTCTTGGTATTCATAGTGAGGCATCTCATCGCTTTGAACGTGGTGCTGATGTCAATATGCTTCCATTGGCATTAGAGCGGGCAATCTCGCTAATTCAGCAGCTGGCAGGTGGTACTATTGCCGCTGGAATAATTGATGTGTATCCGCAAGAGTTGGTTCAGCGCCAAGTAACTATTACTGCCTCCCGTAACAATGCTGTGCTTGGTCTAGATTTGTCCTTGGCACAGATTGAGAAGTTGCTTAACTCTATTGACCTACCTACGCAGTCGACTGTGGTGGATGATGAACCAGCTCTGCTGGTAACTATTCCTATGGCACGCCACGATTTAGAGCGAGAGATCGACCTGATCGAAGAGGTGGCGCGTTTAAATGGTTACGATAATATTCCGGTTACCATGCCAGTAAGTAGAGTGGTGCGTCGTTTCCGCGAAGATGGGCAGCTAGTTGCCAAGGTATTGCGAGATACGCTGGTCAATTCAGGTTTTAGTGAAATCATCAACTACTCTTTCGTCTCAAAGAGTGCTTGGGATAAAATAGGTTTGGTCGCTGATGACAGGCGCCGAGAAAATATCAAGATATTAAATCCACTAACTGAAGAGCAGTCGGTTATGCGCACCAGTTTACTGCCTGGGATGTTGGAAACAGTCGCGCGCAATCTGTCGTACCACAGTACTGATCTGCAACTATTTGAATTACGCCCGGTATTTAATGTAGTTGCTGGAGCAGAGCAGCCAGAAGAGACGCTGCGCTTGTGTGCGGCGATGACTGGTCGTAGGGAGCGTGAAGGCTGGTCGCAATCGAACGCAAAAGTAGATTTTTATGATTTAAAAGGGATAGTGGAAACCCTGTGTCTACAGTTAAACCTTGACCAGTTCCGTGTTGAGTGCGACGCTAAACAGCCGTATCTCCATCCTGGTAAATCTTGTTGTCTGTTTCAAGATAAAGTGCTGATCGGGGTGCTCGGTGAACTGCATCCCCAGGTTCAGGAGAATTATGCTATTGACCAACCGGTTTATGTAGTTGATATTGATGTAGCTGCTTTGCAGACTGCTAAACGCAGCGATAAAGCATTTGAGCCTATTTCGCGTTTCCCTGATTGTTATCGCGACAGTGCTTTTTTATTTGCGGCTGAAGTAAGTGCGCAGCAGTTGTTTGACGTAGTGGCCAAGGTTAAGGTGAAGAATCTTGACGATATTACCCTTTTCGATCTTTATAGTGGAAAAGGTGTGCCTGAGGGTAAGAAGAGTATGGCAATCAGAGCGCGATATCGTTCATTGGATAAAACTCTTACCGATGACGAAATCAATGCAATGCACGCAAAAATAGTTAAGTCATTACAAAAGAATCTTGATGCAGAGTTAAGATAGATCTTGCTAGTGAAAATGTGCTGTGTTATAAACCGTTAAAAATCAATGGTCTATGAATGATCTTAAGTTATTGGAGGAAATATGACAAAAGCGGATCTTGTGGAAAATGTTTATTACAAAACAGGGTTTTCTAAGAAGGAATCCGCCGAGATTGTTGAATCTGTTTTTGAGTTGATAAAAGAGACTCTTGAAAATGGTGACAAAATCAAAATTGCTGGTTTCGGTAATTTCGTTGTGAAACAAAAGGCAACACGCCGTGGTCGCAATCCTCAGACTGGTGAAGAGATTGAGATAAGTTCAAGAAAAATTTTAACTTTTAAACCAAGTCAAGTTTTGAAAGCCGCAATCAACGAAGGGGAATAGTTCTCCCCTTCGTTTCTCAAAGCATTCCATGGATATTGAGATTCCCGATAAATTATTATTTAAAATTGGTGAGGTTGCATCTATTACTGGTGTTAAACCTCACGTTTTGCGTTATTGGGAATCCGAATTCGGTAGTTTTAGTCCATCAAAAGGCCGTAGTAAACAGCGGCAATATCAAAAAAAAGATATCGAGTTAGTTTTACGTCTGAAGCATTTGCTGTACCATGATGGGTTTACTATAGCTGGTGCGCGTAAAGCACTGCGTAGTGCCTCTAAAAAGAGCTCTGACCTTGTTGTCACTGATCGTGAACTGTTGGTGCAATTACGGGATGAATTAGTTGCTTTACGTAAAATGCTTGATTAAAGTTTTCTCTGTTTGCTGTATTAGTTGTCATTGAATCACTTATATTGTCGTCTGTTATATGTCGGGAATTGGTCGTAGATGGATTATTCAATAGCTCGCCGCCGCATGATTACCAAGCATCTTATTGCGCGTGGAATCACAGATGAAGCGGTCATAAAGGTTATGGAGCAGGTTCCCCGTCATCTCTTTGTAGAAGATGCACTGCAAGCACAAGCCTATTCCGATTATCCGTTGCCAATTGGTGAAAAACAGACAATTTCACAGCCGTTTATCGTTGCTGCTATGACAGCAGCGCTGCAACTACAGCCTGGTGACCGTGTGCTAGAGATCGGGACAGGATCAGGTTATCAGGCGGCGGTACTCTCAAAATTGGCAGCTCATGTCTATTCTGTGGAGCGTATTGCTAGTCTAGCGCGGCGGGCACGCCGCGTCCTCGATAGTCTTAACTACTCCAACGTACATATTCAAGTCTCTGATGGCACTTGTGGGTGGAGTGAGCAGGCTCCATTCGATGCAATTATTGTTACCGCCGGTGCACCGTCAGTACCATCAATATATAAAGATCAGTTGGCTGTAGGTGGTCGTCTAGTAATTCCTGTTGGCGATGGAACAACGCAGGTTTTGAAACGCATAGTTCGTACTTCAGAACAGACCTTTGCTGAAGAAGATGTTTTGGGTTGCCGTTTTGTCCCCTTGATTGGTAAATACGGTTGGAAAGAGTAACTATGCTAAGGTGGTGCTGCTGATGCGTATATTGCGCCAACTGTACGATTGGGTGTTGCACTGGGCTAATACTCCTTATGCTGCAGTTGCACTATTTGTGTTGGCTTTTGCCGAGTCATCTTTCTTTCCAATACCTCCAGATGTGCTGTTGATTGCGATTGGCATCTCTATGCCGCGCAAAATATTTCGCAGCGCGGCTTTGTGCACTCTTGGTTCGGTTCTTGGTGGTGTCGCAGGTTATGCTATTGGGCATAGTCTATGGGATATTGCGGCGGGGTGGTTTTTTACTTGGGTTCCTGGCTTTACCCCAGAGATTTTTCAGTCTATTCAACTTATTTTTAGCAAATATAATTTCTGGTTTGTATTTCTTGCTGGTTTTACCCCTATTCCGTATAAAGTGATTACTATTGGTGCTGGGGTATTTCATCTAAATTTTCCAGTATTTATTTTTGCCTCAACTGTTAGTCGTGGCCTGCGTTTTTATCTAATTGGAGCCTTGGTTTACCGTTATGGTGATCGTGCACGGCAAATCATAGATGAGCATTTCAATAGGCTTACTCTAGTGTTTGCTGCGTTATTAATTGGCGGTTTTATCGTAATACGTTATATGCTTACTTGATTTTTCCTTCCTGACCGGGATGCTGTGGATATGCGCTCAATTGGAGTTTCGCTATTTCTGCTGTTAATTACATCCACCGGCTGTGTTTCGCATAGTTCGGGTAGAGGTGTGCGGCATATTGTGCAGCCTGGTCAGACTCTGTACCGCATTGCTAAAACCTATAATGTACCCGCAGCAAAAATAGCTGCGAGCAATAACCTTAAAAATCCTACTCAAATTAAAGTCGGCCAGTCTCTGTTAATTCCTGGAGCTCGATATACGCGCACTGTAGCCGTTGTTCCCAGCGCTAATCATGCCAAAGTTAAACCAACCACTGTGCGAAAAACAACACCTGCGGTTAAGGCCTCGTTACCATCAAAGGTAAAGGCTGAAAAAGTATCTCCACAGGTTAAATATGGCCAAACATCCAGCTCCAAAAGTCTGCAGCATAAATTCATCTGGCCAGTACAGGGCAAAGTAGTTAAAAAATTTAACATTGCGGCTACTGTGCCTAGTAAGGGGATTGATATATCAGCTGCTATTGGCACTGCTGTAGTATGCGCTGCTGCGGGAAAGGTCATCTACAGCGGCAGTGGAATTGCCGGGTTTGGCCATGTGATAATTATTGAGCATGATAGCGCTCTGTACTCGGTATATGGCTACAATAGTAAATTGCTGGTCAGCTCGGGAAGCTACGTAAGCGCTGGGCAAAAGATAGCTCTAGTTGGCAGTTCTCCTCATTCTAAAAAAGGTCTGCTCCATTTCGAAGTATGGCAACATAAAAAGGCTGTTGATCCAGCTTTTTACTTGAAGTAATGACAGCGCTTTAATAAGATGTGGCTTTGATGGTTTGCTTGCTAGCTGGAGGTTCTATGCACGGTAAGGTTACGTCGAAGGAGGCTGTTAAGGAGAGCAGAGATGTAGATTGCGATAATGCCATAGAGTGTTATTTTCATGCTATTCAAAAGACCGCATTACTGACAGCTGAGGATGAAATTCGCTTGGCTGAACTTATGGCCAAAGGTGATAATGAAGCGCGCGCAAAAATGATAGAAGCAAATTTGCGCTTAGTGGTTAAAATCGCCAAAAGATATATGAACCGTGGATTACCTTTTCTTGATCTAATTGAAGAGGGAAATATAGGCTTAATAAAAGCAGTAGAGAAGTTTCAAGTGAGTAAAGGTTGTCGTTTCTCTACTTATGCCACTTGGTGGATACGTCAATCTGTTGAACGTGCTTTGGTAAATCAGGGGCGTACAATTCGCTTGCCAGTGCATATAGCTGAGCGGGTAAATTGTATGTTAAAGGCAACGAAAGAGGCCTTAAAACAGCTCAATCACGAACCATCGGAGCAGGATATAGCCGAAATCATGAACAGTGACGTGGAAGAGGTGCGTCACTTGCAGCAGTTGGTGAAAAAAACATACTCTATAGAACGTCCACTGGGGGAAGACAGCGATTATTCGCTGTTAAATACTATTGAAGATTCTAGCTCTCTAACTCCAGTAGAGATGCTGGAAAACAAAGATCAGTTTTTGTTTGTATCGAAATGGCTTAATGAGTTAAAAGTCAATGAACGAGAGATTTTAATGCTTCGTTTTGGCTTGAATGACCATGAACCAGAGACCCTAGATACAATTGGTAAACGCTACGGTGTTACGCGGGAGCGCATTCGCCAAATCGAAGTAAAAAGTCTTGAAACCCTGCGGCGGATAATGCGCGAGCACAGTGGTGCCGAATAATTGAAATAGGAGTGCATAAGTGGAAGAATTAAAAGGAATAATTCGTGATATCCCAGACTTCCCGAAAAAAGGGGTAATTTTTAAAGATATCACTACCTTGCTTGAAGATGGAAAAAGCTTTCAGCGGATGGTGGATTTGCTTTCTCACCGTTATTGGGATAAAAAAATTAAAAGAATTATAGGTGTGGAAGCGCGTGGTTTTATTCTTGGTGCAGCTTTGGCCTATAAACTTGGTGTCGGTATAACCTTAGTGCGTAAGCCAGGAAAGTTACCCAATAAAACCATAAAAAAAACCTATGCTCTCGAATACGGAACAGATACTTTGGAGATTCATGCAGATGCTCTGCAGCCTGGTGATCGGGTGCTTATCGCAGATGATCTCCTGGCTACTGGGGGTACTGTCGCTGCGGTTGTCGAACTGGTGGAAAGTCTCGGCGCTGAATTAGTAGACTGTGCTTTTTTAGCTGAGTTGGATTTTCTTGAGGGTAGAAAACGGTTGCCGCAAGATAAAGTGTTCAGTTTAATTCACTATTGAGACAAAATTTGTTTAAAATTTAGCTGTAAAAAAATAAAAGCACTTAGTGTTAGTATCACTAAGTGCTTGATTATTTTGGCGGCCCCGGCGCGATTTGAACGCGCGGCCTATCGCTTAGGAGGCGATTGCTCTATCCAGCTGAGCTACGGAGCCAAGGCTGACAGTTATAGCTTAATAAATCAGAACGAATCAAGTATTTTGTGTCTTTTTGGTTAATCGTATAAATCTACTCCGAAAATTTCCTCCAAATGGTAAACAATTATGAACTATAATGATATCTTTCGTCGTTTTCGTTATGCCGTTAATATGAGTGATGCGACCATTATCGAGATATTTGCCTTAACAAACACTAAGGTTGATGCACAGCAACTCGGAGGATATTTTAAGCATGAAAATGATCGTGGCTATCAGGAAATGCCTGCGGCTGTGTTGGATAAATTTTTAGATGGATTAATTATTTATACCCGTGGTCGGCGCGATGATACACCTGTCACAGCTATTGTTACACTTAACAATAATATGGTTTTGAAAAAAATTCGCATAGCTCTGCAGCTGTGTGAACAGGATATGCTAGATATTTTTTCCGAAGCCAATTTTAAGATCTCGAAAGCGGAATTGAGTGCACTATTTCGTAAACAGGGACATAAAAACTATAAGGCGTGTGGCGATCAAATAGTCCGTAATTTTTTGCAGGGCCTTACCATACATAACCGTTCTTAATATCAATAGGTCGAACAACATGGATACTGATAATAGACTAGGGCCACATCAGGTTATTTTGCATAAATGGATAGATTGTGCGCCATTTGAAAAAATGTTGGGCATTGAAATAATTAGCGCCAATGAGGGGAAGGCCGAATTGACTATGCCTTTTCTCGCCGCATCCGCTAACGGTGGTAGTATGTTGCACGGTGGTGCTCTAGTGACTTTGGCCGATACTGCGGCAGTGATGGCTATTAAAAGTGTTGTGCCGGCGGGTACGCATTTTGGTACCACTCACATGGAGGTCGATTTTTTGCACCCAGTCCTGCAGGGTATAGTAACGGCTCGAAGCTCAGTAACTGAAGTGCAGGAGAGATTGTGGGACGCTGTCGTTGAATTATTAGACTCAGACGGCCGGAAGGTTATGCAGATGCAGGCAACTTTTAAGATCTCTCGGCGTCGGTTGAATGAGAACTTGAAAATTGATTGATCTGTTTAACGTGGCATTGGTGGACAATGCTATCTATCTATTAGCTTTTTTATGTGCTCTTTTTCTTGGATGTGCAGTGTTTTTGCAGCGCCAGGTAGCAGGGCTGCGCCAACAGTTGCAGCAGTTACAGGGTGATTATCAGGTTGCCCAGATGCAGTCTGTGCGCGTGCCGGTATTGGAGCATGAAGTGCAAATGCAAAAAGTTGCTCA
Organism: Desulfuromonas sp.; assembly: GCA_034006225.1. Taxonomy (GTDB): domain Bacteria; phylum Desulfobacterota; class Desulfuromonadia; order Desulfuromonadales; family Desulfuromonadaceae; genus Desulfuromonas. The sequence goes on from JAVETC010000004.1 coordinate 139,392, forward strand.
TGATGAAGCTCAACACAGAATCCAGCAGATAAATTTAGAGTTAGTACGCGCGCAAGAGAAAAATCTTCATCTTCAACAAGTGCAGGAGACTGTGCGCCAACGCGAAGACGAATTGGCGAAAGTGCGCTTTCAGTTAAATGAGGAACAGATTCAGGTCGCCGAATTGACCACTAAATTGACCGAGCAACAGCAACAAGCCGCAGACAAATTACAACTGCTAAGTCAGTCCCGCGTAGAATTATCCAATCAATTCAAGACTCTGGCACAGGAGATCTTTGAAGAGAAGGGGCGAATTTTTAGTGCTAAAAATGGTGAACATTTACATCAAGTTCTGGAACCGTTTCGTGATCAGTTACAAGATTTCAAAAAAAAGGTTGATGATATTTATGTGAACGATGTACGTGAACGTGGTTCCTTGAAGGTTGAGTTGGAAAATTTGCGGCAGATTAATGTGCAGATGAATCGTGAAGCCATGAACCTGACCCGCGCCCTTAAAGGGGATAAAAAAGCACAGGGTAACTGGGGCGAACTGGTTTTAGAACGAGTTTTGGAGCAGTCGGGATTACGTGCTGGGGTGGAGTATGAAGCTCAGGGCGCGTTTCGTGATGCCGATAAAAAACTGTTAAAGCCGGATGTCATAATTCATCTACCCGAAAATAAAGATGTAGTTGTCGATTCAAAAGTATCCCTTGTTGCTTACGAACGCTACTGTAATGAAGAGGACAGCCAACTTCAAGCTCAGGCTTTGAGTGACCATGTGGCGGCGGTGCGCCAGCATATAACGGAGCTGAGCGCCAAGGACTATACCGGCTTGCAGGGGGTGCGTTCGCTGGATTTTGTGCTGTTGTTTATGCCTATTGAAGCTTCATTTATGGCCGCCTTCCAAGCTGACGATAATTTATTTAACCACGCTTTTGAGCGCAGAATAGTAGTGGTAACGCCGACTACTTTGTTGGCAACTCTACGTACTATAGAAAATATCTGGCGCTATGAGCGGCAAAACCAGAATACCCAAGCGATAGCCGAGCGGGCTGGAGCCGTGTACGATAAATTGCGTGGTTTTGTTGATGATATGGAAAAACTTGGGGTACAGTTAGCTACAGTTGACAATACATATCAGGGGGCCATGGCTAAGTTGACTCAAGGACGCGGAAACCTTATCAGTCAGGCTAATCACTTTGTAGAATTAGGAGTTAAGGTGCGCAAGCCTCTATCTAAGTCGGTGCTTGAGCGAGCAGATCTGGAAACTAGCGACGATGTTAGCTAAAAAGTTTAAAGTTGGAGTGATTTCTGATACCCATTTTCACTCTTTAGCACAGGGTAAAAAGTTAATTAGCCGTCTGATGGAACAGTATTTTGCCGATGTTGATGCTATTTTACATGCCGGTGATATGGTGCATCCAGATATTAGCCTGCTGTTTGCTGGAGTACCATTTTATGCCTAGTTTTGACAACCTAAAAATGACCACCTGTGCCAACTTAATTTTGACCACCCCGAGCGTTTGACGCACTGCTGGATACCAGAGGAATCCTCAAGCATTCAGCACCTATTTAATCAACATTTTGATG